>NZ_CP040896.1:635874-1271748 GCF_006337165.1 Hymenobacter jejuensis | reverse complement strand
GGCCATCGATCTGAAGTTGAAGGATACTGACCGGCTCCACATAATCATGCAGGCTCGGATCTTCCCAACTCGCCCAAGTGAGCAAAATCAGCACAACAACCACAAGCAGGCTTTTGCCTCTGGTGAAAGTAAGCATCAGAAAATGACAGGGTTGGATTTAAAAATACAGCGAAGCCAGTTTCAGACATTCGGCCTGAAATCAACTTCGCTGCATAAAAGAAGGCCGGATTAGACTCCGCGGCTGCGGAGATTACTTCGTTGTAATGTTGCCCCGGATTTCGCCGCCGGCATAAGCGGAGGAGTGGAAGTTAACGTAAGCGCCCGACAGCAGGCTGTTGGCGCTAGCATCCGACAAAGTAGCCGTGCCCGTTATGGGCGACGAAGCTACATTTGAGAAGGGCACGAAGGCATCGCCATTCTGCCCGGCAACTCCCGCATGGATGTGGCCCATGGTAGGTGTAATGCCTTGATATGTAACCGTGTACGTGAGAACGTGGGTGCTCTTGTTATAAGAACCCGTAAACGAGCCCGTGCCAGCAGAGGCGTTGGCGGGTACCTCCTGCGCACCGGTTAGGGAAGCCGTTAGCTGCACGGTGTCGTTGGCAGGCGTAGTGTTGTTGTCTTTGTCGCAAGCGGTGAAAGCAGCTAAGCCGACGATGAGTACTGCAGCAGAAGTAAACTTTTTAAACATGTTTTTTGTAAGTTGTTGGTAATTAATGTGTTGTATTTGAGATGAATGGTAATGCTTACTTGCGGAATTCGCCTTTGGGCCGAATCGTGAAGTTGCGGTTCACGTTGAAGCCGAAGTAGAGGTCGCCTTTGAAGAAGTTGCCCCGCGTGTTGGCCACAAAAAACTTCTCAATCATGCCCTGCGAATTGGTCACGTGTAGCTGAAACACGTGGCCACCAGTCTCGATGTCGAAGCCCAGCGCTAAGGCGTTGCGTACGCCGTTGGGTTTGCTGTCGGGCAGCAGGTAGTAGTATTCGGCATTGATCGACGTGCGCTTCGTCAGCTTTTGGCGGCCGCCAAAGCCCAGTGCATACACATCGTTGTGGTCTTGGGTGGTGGCTACTAAGTTGCTGTGAACCAAGGTCGGCATGAATTGCAGCGACAGATCGGCGCTGAACTTGCGGGCAATCAGGGCTTGGTACGTGTAGGCCATGCGGCGCGGCAAGGTGTGATCGAAGGCGTCGTTGTACTTCAGCGAATTCAGGGCCGAGCTCGCAAACAGCGTCACCGAAACCGGCATTGCGTGTAGGCCCGTGCTCTGGCGGATGGCTTTGTATTTGAGAAATCCGTCGAAGGTTTTTTCCAGCGAGCTGCGTCCCACGCCCATGGTGAGGCGATCGGTGAGGCCATATTCAAAGCCTAAGCGCAGCGTAGCCTGGTCGAGGCCGAAGAAGTTGTAGGCGCCGCTGTTGAGCGTGCCGAAGCGGTGCGAGATCAAAAACACCATGGTGCCCTGGCCCGGCGTCTGCACCGTGTGGCCGCTGATCAGGCGCGTGCTCTTGAAAGTCGCATCGACATACTCCGTGGTGGTTGTCTTTGCTTCTTGATTTTCAAGCTGATTTAATAAGTCGTCTTGGGCGAGCGCTGGAGTAGCCCAGCCCAAGCCGGCAAGCAATAACAGCAAGGCCAAACGGGCCCAAGATGGGTAGAGGTAACGATGCATAGGTAGAGGAAATGAGGAGTTATTTGGATAGGGTGAGCTGCGAAACCGGGTCGCACGACAGGGCCACCCGAATGCCCACCACTTTGGCAATGTTTTCGCGCACGAGCAGCGGAATCTCGATGTTGTAATCGGCCGGCGCGACGCTGAAATAAGCGTGTACCAATAAGGCACCGTGCTGCATTTCGAGCGATCCAGGCACCGATATGTGCTTGGTAACGCCGTGAATGGTGAGGTCGCCTTCTACCGTAACGCGTTGTGAGCCACCCTTAAACAGGGCGTTGGCATCCAGATCGGTGATGCGGCCCGAAAACGAGGATTTCGGGTACTTCCCCGATTCCATGTAGTTTTCGTTGAAGTGCTCCTGCATCAGCGTGCGCTTGAACTGAAACGACTTGATGGGCAGCGTGAAAGCCAGTTGACTGCCCTGCAAATCCACCAGCGCCGCCATCTGGTCGGAGCGCGCCTCAATGTCTTCGATGATGCTCGTGGAGTAGAAGGTAACTACGCCGTTGCGGGTGAGGTATTTTTGCGCTTCGGCCTCCGAAATGGTGCAGAGCAAAAGCATGAGCAAAAACCACCAATAGCTGTTTTTCATGGGGTTAGAGCAAGAGGCCACACTTAGTTATTAAGCGCTCCAGCATCTACCCACTTTCTCAACAACTCAATATCACACTCCGAAAGCTTGGCGCCGTCTTTGGGCATTTGGGCAAATCCGGGCGCGTGACTGACCACGCCAATGAGCTGGCCGGTACCGGCCCGGCGCTTAAGCTCCGCAAAATCTTCTAGGTTCACGCCGCCCGTGAGCAGCGTTGGATTGTGGCAGGTGCGGCAATTGCGGTCGAGCAGCGGCGAAATCGACAGCGAGTACGACACCACGTCGGGCGTAGTACAGGGGATTTTAGGCGCCAATTCCTCGGCATTTTCGTACGTACAACCCGCTAATAGAGCTAGAAAGAGAAATGAAAACCGACGCATAAAACTGGTAAAACAAGGTTGCAAAAGGAGATCGGCTAGGTGAGCCGACTGGACGGTAGGGGCAAAACAGTAGTTCGAAAGCGCTAGCAGCGATCTGCAACGCCTTGTGGCTACGGAAGTATTGGGAGGCAAACGCCGCGATAACTTAGCAAAGCACGATCACCCGAGTATTAAACTGAGTGAAGGCTTATCGTGCTGATTCACAGTAATTTAATGCAGGTAGATATGCTCCAGGTCAGTCTGCTGAATAGGCTGATGAGAAGGTTCGTCAGACAGATAAAGTAATAAGTAGATTTTTTTCATATGACCCAGTGATGGTGAAGTGCAGAGAAACAATACCTGGAATGGAAAAGGAACAGAAAACAAATTATCAAACAATATGACTATACCGAGCAGAGTAAAAATCTATAGGAATTTCTTCTGTGTTGCCGCATGCTTACGAAGTAGAGAAGCACATCGGTTTTAAGTACAAGAAACTTTGTGAAGAAATGTTTTAAACTAATCTGTTAGGACTTCTACAGATCGTAGGCCTGCATTTCTTTTTGCCATAGCAATATTATGTATAATATGTTGATAATAAGCTGATTGGGCAATCAAAATTTTTTGGCGCAATCCATGACCCTTGGTAACATATTTGATTAAATAAGTAAGGCTTACTATATAATTCATAAATATAAAGTTTAAAATTTTATGAGATTATTTATATTATTTCTTGATTGCTACTGTACAAATCTTGAGCATTTAACAGCGTTAACTATTTTCCCTGCTCTTGCAATATTTTTGTCTAAAATCAAGACATGTCTTGGCAAACATCTTCCCTTGACAAACATAGATTTTTTATCACCCTCAACTTGTACTATTCGTTTAATGCGCCTTTTTTGCAGCTAAACGCACAGAATCACTCGCTGAAGGAGGCAGCTAATTGTCCGAAAACGAGAGAGTTGTCTAGAATCGAGAATATCGGCTGCTTTATTACCTACATGCCGAAATAGGCTTGGCCTAACTTACTTATGCTGAGGCGCGGAGGAAATCTTTGCTCAATGAAAAGCAGGCTTGAAAACAAACGCTAGGCTGCAACTATTGTGAGGCAATTGCAGCGGCCGGAAACTAAACAGCAAATGGTTGCGTCTAGGCGGAAGACCAACAGCACGTTGGACAGCTAGCGTAAGGGGGGCTTTCTTGCGAAGGTCTTGGTTTATGCTTAGCTTGTAATCACCACTTGGCTTTTTGTCTATGATTTCTCTTCAAGTAGCTTTCTTATCCGTTGGTGCCAGCTTACTGGGGCCTTTGGCAACGCCGCACACAGCGACCCTACCCGTAGCAACCTCAGCAGTAAATGTGGTCGTCACGGATCTTCCTTCGACCAAGGCTACGTTGAAACTTTATTTCTACAACGTGAAGGAAAACTTCCTGCAGCGTGGCCGCTATACGTTGCTCAAGTACGTGAAGCCTGCCGGCCAAAAACAGATTACGCTGCCCATCGAGTTGACCAACGGCGAGTGGGCCGTCGCACTGACGCAGGATTTGAACGACAACGATTTGGTGGACAAGAACATGCTGGGCATTCCGACGGAGCCGTATGCCTTTTCCAACAATATCCGCCCCAAGTTTAGCGCCCCGGCTTTCGACGAGTGTAAGTTCACTGTGAGCGGCCCAGCCACGTTGGTCACCATTTCGATGAAGAAGTAAGTATCCCAACTACCTAAAACGCCGACGGCTCCTGCATGCAGGAGCCGTCGGCGTTTTAGGTAGTTGGCTTAGAGGCTGTTCTGAGACGCCGGTGATACGACCAAGTACAATTACTCAGCTAATGCAAACCCCCAGTAAGCATCTAATCAAAGCTGGGTATTTGCCTATTTTTATAAATGCTTGATTATTAACTTATTATGAAGATGCGGTAGTTGGGGGCAATTTGCCTATTCACGCGCATCGTTCCGGAATAAGTTCTTGTCAGCCCAAAAGGTGCCGAAGGGAATCACCGAGGCAAAAAACGCCAGCAAGGCTTTACGAAAATGCCAGCCGTACTCGATGCTGGCCTGAATCACCAACACGACGTACAGCACAAACAACAGCCCGTGCGCCATGCCCACGATGCGCACCGCTTGTGGTTGGCCCGCCAGGTATTTCAGGGGCATAGCGATTCCCAGCAGTGTCAGAAACGAAAGACCTTCCAAAAAACCAATAATGCGCAAGCGCCCAAGGGTAGTACGAAGCAAAGTGGCAAGCATAAACTGAAGCTAAATGAAGCGGCAAGTTACACTGTCTAAAGTGTTGCTTTCTGTAATTGGGTTATTGGAAGTTTATAGATGTTCTGTTGTTTTATAAGCCGCGTCAGAACTTTAAAATAAAAACCCACGCCAGCTAAAGCCAACGTGGGTTTTTATTTTGGTCTAGCCAAAGTATTACATTCTGTTGATGATCTCTTCGCCGAACTCGCTGCATTTCAGCAAAGTAGCGCCTTCCATCAAGCGCTCAAAGTCGTAGGTCACGCGCTTGGACGCGATGGCTGCTTCGAGGCCTTTGTAGATGAGGTCGGCAACTTCCTGCCAACCCAAATATTCGAACATCATGGCGCCGGACAAGATCACCGAGCCGGGGTTTACTTTGTCTTGGCCTGCATACTTGGGCGCCGTGCCGTGGGTAGCTTCGAAGATGGCGTGGCCAGTTATATAATTGATGTTGGCGCCGGGCGCGATGCCGATGCCGCCCACGATAGCTGCCAGCGCGTCGGAGATGTAGTCTCCGTTCAGGTTGAGGGTAGCTACTACCGAATACTCAGCTGGGCGAAGTAGAATTTGTTGTAAGAAGGCGTCGGCGATGCTGTCCTTAATGAGCAGCTTGCCGCCGTCGAGCGCGGCTTTCTGCTGAGCATCGGCAACGTCCTGGCCTTGTTTCGCCGCAATGCGGTCGTACTGAGCCCACGTGAACACCTTGTCGCCAAACTCGCGCTCGGCCAGTTCATAGCCCCAGGTTTTGAACGCGCCTTCCGTGAACTTCATGATGTTGCCTTTGTGCACGATGGTCACCGAAGGCTTCTTGTGCGTGATGGCATAATCGATGGCCGCGCGCACCAACCGCTCGGTGCCTTCCTTCGAAACCGGCTTGATGCCAAACGAAGACGTCTCGGGGAAGCGAATTTTCTTCACGCCCATTTCGTCCTGCAAAAATTCGAGCATTTTTTGCGCCTGCGGCGTGCCGTTCATGTACTCGATACCGGCATAAATATCTTCGGTGTTTTCACGGAAGATCACCATATCCGTCAGGTTTGGCTGCTTCACCGGCGATGGCACGCCTTCAAACCACCGCACCGGGCGCACGCACGCATATAGGTCAAGCTCTTGGCGCAGGGCCACGTTCAGCGACCGAATGCCGCCGCCCACGGGAGTCGTCAGGGGGCCTTTGATACCTACTAAGTATTCGCGGAACGCGTCCAGCGTTTCGTTTGGCAGCCAGTTGCCGGTTTGCTTAAAGGATTTCTCGCCGGCCAGCACTTCTTTCCACACCAGTTTGCGCGCGCCGCCATATGCTTTGGCCACCGCTGCGTCAAACACTTTCTGCGAAGCCGCCCAGATATCCGGACCTGTACCATCGCCCTCGATGAAAGGGATTACGGGAGTATTGGGTACCGTCAGCTTGCCGTTTTTAATGGTGATTTTCTGTTCTGCCATTGTTGAAATGTGTCAGTTGTTAGTTGACAGTTATTGGTGTTTTGGGTTGTATTAAGTAAAAGCAGGTTGTCACGTTAGGCCTTGCAAACTAATTCCGATGCGTACGGAGTATGCCAAACAAGCCAATTTGCAAGCCCTTGATTAACAAGTAGTTATTAATAGCCGAAAATCTCCTTCAGCGTAAGTTGCTGGACTTGTCCGTATTTGGCCAACTCCTTGAAATTCAAGCGGTCTTTCGAGCCAATCACCAAAATCGTCTGGCTTTGGCCTTTGATTTTGGCTTCCTGAAACTTCTTCAGGTCGTCGAAGCTCATGTTATAAGTCTTCTCGTACACGTCGCGGCGCACGTCATAATCGAGGCCCAGGCGGCGGGCACGCTCGTAGCTGAACAGAATGTCGGACTTGGTGATGCGCTCCGTAGCGATGCTGTTGCGAATGGCATTTTTAGCGATTTGCAGGTTCGCTTCAGCCACCGGCATATCGTTGAGCAGCGCTTCCATCCCGGCCATCGCCTCGGGGAGCTTGTCGCTCTGGGTGCCAATGTAGGAGAGCACATAGTTGGATCGGCCCAGCTTATCGGCGTTGGCGTACCGCGACGAAGCCGAATACGCCAGCGCCTTCGACTCGCGTAGTTCTTGGAATACAATGCTGCCCATCGAGCCTCCGAAATATTCGTTGTAAAGGCTCGCAGTGGGCACAATTTCCTTGTTGTAAATGTCGCCCTTAGTTAAAAACAGGATTTCGGCCTGCACCATGTTGTAGTCCACCCAATAGACCTTGCGGTCCTTCATGGGCTGCTCCGCAAAATCCTTATCAGCCGGCACCGGAGTGAGCTTAGCGGGTGTTTGGTGGAATTTGTTGAGTACTTGGAGCAGGTTTCCGGACGTATCGATAATACGCTTAACAATATTCCCCACTTTTTGCGTGTCAACTGGAACAGCTTCTCGTCTTGCCTGAAGTACTTCAGCAGGCCGTGGGCCATAATACAGCACGCGATGCTGATAAGAAGTCAGCTTCTTGGTGAGCGCCGTGAGGTCAGCAGGTTTTAAGGCGCGAAGCTCCTTCTCTGGCAGAATGCTGGTGAACGGATTTTTGGGGCCGTATTTGGCGTAATTCACCATCGCCTGGCTTAGGATCACCTGCTTGTTCAACTTGGCGTCTTGGCGGGCTTTTAGAATGCCCGCCACCATGTCGTTGAGCGCCTTGGCATCTGGTTTGGGGCTCGCCAGCAAGCTTTCAAACAGTTGCAAAGCCGGCTCAAAGTTGGTGTCCAGCCCGCTCAGGCTTACATACACCCGGTCTTGGCCGGAAAAAACGCCGAACGAGCAGCCCAGCTTGTAGAACTCCTGTTGCAGCTGCGCCGCTGTGTACTTGTCGGTGCCCAGATATTGCAGATAATCAGCCGCTAAGCCCAGTTTGGGATCGTTGTTCGTGCCCATATCCAGGATGTAGTACAGGTTGAACAAACCGTTTTCGGTGTTCTGACTGTAATACAGCGGTATGCCCGATTTCAGCGTGGCCTGCTGGATATCCTTCTGATAATCAACGAAAACCGGCTGCAAATCCGGCGACGGCATGCTCGTTACCTGCTTGTAAAAAGCCGAAGCAGCATCCCGATTGACCGGTACCGGCGTGATCGCAGGTTTGATGACTTTCGGCGTGCTGGTGTCTTTGCCGGTGCGCTTGTAGATGAGCGCGTAGTTGGTGCCGTAGTATTGGTTGGCAACGCGCAGCACGTCGTCCTTCGTGATTTTGGCAAAATCATCGAACTGCTTCAGGTAATCCTTCCAGTCTTCGTGGGCCACAAAAGCCGCCACAAAAGCACCGGCGCGGGCCTCGTTGCTCTCGTAGCTTTTGGTACGCTGCAGCTTCTCATTGTTGACGATGGCCGGGATAAGCCACTCGGGGAAGTCGCCTTTCTTTACCTTATCAAGCTGGGCGAGGAGCAGATCACGCACCTGCTGCAACGTCTGGCCTTGGCGCGGCATACCGTACAGGATGTGCGTCGAGTAATCGTTGTTGATGTCCGTAATCGTAGCCGCCTGCAATACCTTTTGCTGCTGGTTCAGATTTAGGTCAATCAGACCGGCCTGGCCGTTGCTCAGGATTTTATCGATCATGCGCAGCACCAGCGCATCCTGGGTGGTTGTGCCCGGGAAGCGAAAGCCAATCATCACGTTTTCGGCGTCGGGACCAACTATTTCCTTCGTGATGGGAGCCGCAATGGGATCTTCCTTCGCCACGTTAAACGTGGGCACTGGCTTGGTAGGCAGCTTACCGAAGTATTGGTCGATGATGCGGATGGTCTGGTCGTAATCCAGATCGCCGCTTAGGCAAAGTGCCACGTTATTGGGCATGTAGTACTTGCCGAAGTAGTTTTTAATTTCCGTGATCGACGGATTCTGCAAGTGCTGAATCGTGCCGATGGTCGTTTGGGTGCCGTACTCGTGCTTGCGATACAGCGTGGCGTTCATCGCCTCAAATTCCTTCGAAAAATCGCTGTCCAGCGTACGGTTTTTCTCTTCGTACACGGCTTCCAGTTCCGTATGAAACAGGCGCGGCACCATTTCGCGCAGGCGCTCCGACTGGATAGCGGCCCACTTCTCGATTTGGTTCGAAGGGATATCTTCTTGATAGACAGTCTGTTCTACCGAAGTGTAAGCGTTCGATCCTTTGGCGCCAATAGCACCCATTACCTTATCGTACTCGTTAGCGACGGCGTATTTGGCCGCCACACTCGAAATCGAGTCGATCTGGTGGTAAATGCGCTTACGCTCCGCGGCGTCCGTTTTGGTGCGATAGGTTTCGTACAGTGCCTCTATCTTGTCGAGTTCCGGCTTTTCCGCGGCCCAGTTCTGCGTGCCGAGCTGCGAAGTGCCTTTGAACACCATGTGCTCCAGATAGTGCGCTAAGCCGGTGGCGTTGTGCGGATCGTTTTTGGAGCCTGCGCGCACCGCCAAATATGTTTGGATGCGTGGTGCGTCGTCGTAATCCGACAAATACACGGTTAGGCCGTTGGCGAGGGTATAGATGCGGGCCTTAAGTGGGTCACCCTCAACGGTTTCGTATTTGTATTCTTTGACCGTCGGGGCCGGAGCCGTAACTGCCGAAGTAGTCGTTGCAGCCGGTTTGCTGGATTGGCATTGCGTGGTAAGGCCCAAAGCCGCTAAAGCCGGAAACAAAAGCAGAAAGGGTTTTTTCACGAATTTCCGGAGCAAAAAACAGGCCTGAGGGATAAGAAATCAAAGATAGGAGGCAAGCACTGGAATTAAAAACGTGATCAGGTATAGTATTGATTACTAAGTAATTACCAATTCGATCCTTTTTGCTATGAGCGTAGTGCTACAATGCCGCCCGAAGAGCAGGCAAAACCCCGCGAAAAAACGGCCTCCGCGCTCTAGCATTTTGCTTGGTACATGTTGCTGGGAAGCAGAGCTGTAGGAAGGTAAACTGCCTCCGGGCCTGCCCAGCAGACAGGCTGGTAAATCGACGTTTAGACGAGGCGCATTCTGCCCATCAAACGGCTTTCGTCCGGAACAAAGAACGACCGCCTGAAAAGTTGCGGACTCTTATTTGAGAAGATGAATCCTTAGAAATCTGCGTCGAGACCCAGGCGATTTTTCATTTCGCGGAGCATCGGAAACTTCTCAGCGAGATATTCAAACTTGTCGCTAGAGGTGTAGAGCTTGCGTTTGGTATCGGTCTGCTCGGCTACTACTACATTGATGCTTAGGCGCGGATACCCAGTGCGACGACGCAATTCACCCAAAAAGTCGATGCGCAATTCGTTGAACTGATCTACCTGAATCGGATTGTCGACGACCAGTTGAATCACATGCTGCTCGTCGGCTGCTACCGGGCGATTGAGCACCGTGTATTCGCTCATCTTGTCTTGGGCCCGTCGCTCTTCTTTCAGCTCATTCCAGACGCGCTGGAGCAATTCAGTATTTACCGGCTGCAATCCCAAGACCGGGGCGCTGGGCTCTTCCAGTTCCACTGCTTTCTTGGCGCTGGGTTGCGCTACCTGTGCCTTTAAGTCATTGAGACTCGGGAGCTTGGCTGCCAGGCCAACGGGCTTAGCCGTGGCCGACAGCGGTCGCGGAGCAGCTACTGTCAATGGCGGCAAAGTGGCCACGCCGGGCTCGTGGCCGGCCACACTCGGCCGGCCAATTTCCACATGCGGACTGGTATCGCGAAATTGATGCGACGTAACCGGCATATCGGCGGGTTCGTCCTCGATGCTGGGCGTATCGTGCATCTCCTCAATGCCACTTTCAACCGGGATCATCTCCTCCGGCGCAGCCGGCGCCGACATAGCTACCGGCGCAGAAAGGGGAGAGGGCGCAACGGGCTGAGGTGCTGCCGGGGCAACAAACTCGCTAGTGCTAACAGGTTGAACAGCTGGCGCAGCAGTAGCTACACTAGTTTTTTTTTTAGCCTCGCCGTTGCTGGCGGAGCCGTTGCTCAAGTCGCGGGCAAACTGCACAGCACCGTTGAGATAAGCCAGCTTCATGAGCGTAAGCTCAACGTGTAGGCGCTGATTTTTAGCCTGTTTGAATTCGCGGTCGCACTGACTCACGAGGTTCAGGGACGAGAGCAGAAAAGACAGCGGCGCGGCCTGAGCCTGTTGCACATAGCGCGCTTTGATGCCTTCCGATACTTCCAGCAATTGTACTGTCACTTGGTCTTTGCACACCAACAGGCCGCGCAGATGCTCGGCAGCGCCCACCACGAAGTTGTGGAGGTCGAAGCCGTTTTGCATCACCTCATCCAGTAGCATTAAGGCTGCCGAGAGGTTTTCGGTCAGGAGCGCATCAACTAGCCGGAAGTAGTACTCATAGTCCAGTACGTGCAGGTTCTGTACGACATCCTTGTAAGTCAAGTGGTGGCCGGCGAAGGTCACCATCTGGTCAAACATCGAGAGGGCATCGCGCAGACCACCGTCGGCTTTCTGGGCTACGAGGTGGAGTGCATCGTCCTCAGCCTCAACCTGTTCCTGCGTGGCCACATAGCGCAAGTGCTTGCGAATGTCCTCAACGCGAATGCGGTTAAAATCGAATATCTGGCACCGCGACAGGATCGTGGGGATGATTTTGTGGCGCTCGGTAGTTGCCAGAATGAAAATAGCATACGACGGCGGCTCTTCCAGGGTCTTCAAAAAGGCATTGAAGGCCGCGTTGGAGAGCATGTGCACTTCGTCGATGATGTAGATTTTGTAGCGGCCCGTCTGGGGGGCATAGCGCACCTGCTCTACCAACGAGCGGATATCTTCGACCGAGTTGTTGGAGGCCGCGTCCAGCTCGTGCACATTGAACGAAGCGTTCTGGTTAAAGGCCCGGCACGACTCGCACGTGTCGCAGGCTTCGGCTTCGGGGGTGAGATTCTGGCAGTTAATGGTTTTGGCCAGAATGCGCGCGCAGGTGGTTTTGCCCACGCCGCGTGGTCCGCAAAACAAGAAAGCCTGCGCCAGATGATTGCTCAGAATAGCGTTCTGCAACGTGGTGGTCACGTGCTGCTGCCCCACTACGCTGCGAAAGGTGGCGGGACGATACTTACGGGCCGAAACGACGAAATTTTCCATACTCCTTCCTGCAAAGATACCCCGAAAAGACGGTCTTTGGAAGGGAACAAATGCGGGAACAAGTAACGTTTTGTGGGTTGGATGCGTATCTTCGCACCCTGCCGGCAGTTACGCTGGCACTTGTTCTTTCTCATTTGGGGCTGACCGGAATTGACAGCTTGAGCATGTCGCGAGTAAGCGTGCCGGGAGTTGGGTAAATCTCCTGCCAAAAAGTTATCCGAACAACAACCGGCGAGTATAGCTACGCCATGGCTGCTTAGTCTAGGTACTAAGTAATGTCATCGTCCCGCATCCGTCCTCCTTTTCACGGGTGAGCACGGGGCGTCGTAAGTAAAGGGATAGTTGCGTGGGAGGTGTGACCACGCAGCGAATCTAACTGCATCTAAGGGTAAACCAAGGGCCTGATGTGCGCCTGGGATACCACGAAAATCTAAGCATAGATACGCACGTAGAAAGCTCGACGGCTTCCTTGTCTGGACCAGGGTTCGACTCCCTGCAGCTCCACTTTAAACCCCGCCTCCAAGTTGGAGGCGGGGTTTTTGTTTTTGGGCATGCGCTAATGGCTGCCTGATGAGTAAGGTGGCCGCAAGCCGGCATCGTACAATTCCTTGTCGGCCTTGGTAAAAGCAGCTTGGGTAGTACAGCTGACTAGATGCTGGACAGTAACCGCATTTTTTTATTGCTCGTGACCGCTAGAAAATTCCTGCTTGACGCGTTTTGAAGCTGGAAAATTGATTAGTTCTACTGTATAGCATTTGTCATATAATCAGCCATTTACGAACACTGCTGCCCATTTGCCCGTAAAAGGCTGACTTGTCTTTAGGACATGGTATAAGAGAATCTTATTCTACCATTTTCAGCCCAACACCAATTCTTATGAAAACTGCTTTTGCAATTGCTGCGCTACTCGCGGCGGGTATCACGTCGGCTAACGCCCAAACCACTACCACTGGAACGACTGCTGGTACCACATCGGGAACGACTGCAGGTACAACAGTAGGCACCACATCGGGCTCGACAACGTACGGCACCACCGCCGGTACAACCGGCACAACGGTAGGAACTACTACCGGCACTACATCGGGTACCATGGGAACCACCTCGGGCTCTACAAGCGGTTCGATGACTAGCGGCACTACCGCGGGTACTACCTCGTACGGCACGACCGCCGGCACTACTACCAGCGCAACCACTTCGGGCACCACGAGCGGCGCCATGACGACCGGCACAACTTCGGGCACTACAAGTGGCTCGATGACTGCAGGCACGACTAGCGGCACCACGAGCGGCACTACCTCGTATGGCACGACCAGCGGCGCTGGCGACATGACTACGAGCGGCACAACTTCGGGCCGTACGAAAACCAAGGCTACCAAAGCCAGCAAAACCACCAAAACCAAGAGAACCAGCAGCACAACCGGCATGTAGTCGGAAGCTGATTCCTAACAGCTAAAAAGGCCGCTGACACAACTTGTGTCAGCGGCCTTTTTGTGTGCAAAATGCCTGTCTAGGGTTTTAGCGCTGCTTATCCAGCTCAGCGCCTTTCTTGATGAGCAAGTCACCGATGGTACGAAGATCGGCTTGCTGGTCAGCAGGCGCCTGAAAAGCAGCCTGGTTGGTCTGGGAGCCCAGCAGGCTCAGCGACTGGCCGATAGCTCCGCCGTCGAGTTTGGATGTGGTGAGCAACGACTGCAGGTTGCCGATTTCGCGGCCTATGTCCTGCAACGCCGGTTGGCCGCTCTGCAGAAAGTCTTGCTGCCAAGCCTCGAGCATGTCCATAGCGGCGCTGAGCGGAATGCTGGTCAGGCCGTTTTTCAAAGATTTAATTGTAAGGTTTAGGCGATCGGTGGGAGCGGGTTCGTTAGCCATCAGATAGAGAAATCGAAGTAGGTGAATGGATTTGCGTAAAATACAGACAATCAAATAGTTACTGAGGAGGCTACCAGTTGTAATTCCCGCAAGATGCTCACGGCCCGGCAAGCGCTGGCTTCTTTGTCCTTGATTTCCAACATGATATCGACGTCGAGGCCATGCAGATGCGTCAGGAACTCGCGAAACAAATCTTCCTCCAAGGACGTCACGTGCTTGCCCTTGCGCTCGCCCGGCGATTGAGAGCTATAATCCATCATCAGCACGCCGTCGCGCTGGGGGTCCCAAGTGGCCGCCGCTAGCCGCAAGGCCTCCGACATGGGTTCGCCGTGGTTGAGGCACTCGTGGTGAAAATTATCGAACAAGATGGGGACGCCGATGGCCGTGTGGAGTTCCAGGCAGTCGCGCAAGCTGTAGAGGCGGTCATCGTTTTCGACCACCAGCCGCACCTTCACCGCTTCCGGTATTTGGTGATACGTTTCGATCCAACGGGCTAGGGCACTGCTTTTGTCGCCGTACACACCACCGGCATGGATCTGGAGCTTGGCCGTCGAGTCGAGACCCATTAAATCGAGCATTGAGCCCTGATAAACCAACTCGGCAATGCTCCGCTGCACAATGTCCGGATCGGGCGAGTTAAGCACTACAAACTGATCGGGGTGCAGCGAAATGCGCAGGTTTTCAGCTTTTATGTAATCGCCAATGGCGCGAAACTCGGCTGCAAAATGCGTTTGCCACGGGTATGTATTGACCGGGTGCGACCCAAATGGCACAATTCCCGAGCTAATGCGGAAAAAGCGCAGCTCGTTGGCCACGTTGTACTCCAGAATCCGTTGCAAACACGCCAAGTTGGAAGCCACGCTGCTGATCAGGCGCTCTTCGGAATAAGACGCCAGCCGAAACGTGGTAGACGAGCTACAATCCAGGGTTTCGTTGACGCAGGGATATCCAATTCTCATACCCCGAGCTTACGGCGGCGGTAAGCGAATGGTTAATAAATGCCGCAAACGGCTTGCCCAGTAAATAGAAACGCCTTTATGGCAAGTATTTGATAATCAAATGCTTGCCATAAAGACGAAGAAGCCTTGCCTTGGCGCTATTCGTAGCCGCGGTTGTCCTTGAAACTCTTGTTGTACTGTTGGCGCTCTTTGCGCTGCTGTTCGGCTTTGTCCTGAGCCTGAAGCTCTTGCAGCTTGCGGCGCTGCTTGCCTTCCTTCGAAAACTGATCGTAAATCAGGCTGACCGGGCTTTGCACGGTGGGCACGGGTGTCTTGGGCGCCGTCGAATCGACGGGGAACAGCGGCTTGGGCTTGGGTGGGCGCCGCACGGCATTGGCAGGCGGCGTGAGGCGCTTGATGTTGCGCAGCGCGCGGTTGATGGTGGCGTCGTCGGGGCGGCCGGGTTGCACCCGTACTTCGCCCAACTGAATGTTGGCGCGCTCCAGCTTCACCTGAATAATAATCTGCGAGAGCCCCGAGCCGCCCAAAGGCAAAAGCTTGGTTTTGAAGCCGATGGCTCGGAATATCAGCGTATCTGTACTGGCGGCTTGCACATTAAAATCGCCTTGATCGTCGGCGGCCGTGCCCCGACCCGTGCGCTGAATCACGACGCTGGCGCCCGCTATGGGCTTGCCATCCTGCGCGCTCGTCACGGTGCCCGTCACGCGAATCTGGGCCGAAGCCGCCCCCGAAAGCAGCAGCAAAAGCAGCAACAAGCTGGCGTGCTTGGCAAAGAAGGACAACAGGACGTGCGACGAACGAATACTCAAGGCAAGCAAATTCTACGAAGGCTGCAAGGTAGCCAACTACTGAGCCAAAAAAAGCCCGCACCGTTGCAGGTGCGGGCTGGGCAAGAACAAAAAAGCAGCCAATAAGTGCTCCCTTATTTGATTTTCGTTTTTGGGGCGTCGACAGGCTTGCTTTTCACGGTGCCGTCGTCGGCGTCCATTTTGCCTTTGTTGCCTTCGCTGTCTTTGACTTTCACGTCGCCGTCGCTTTTTACTTTCATCTTGCTGCCGTTGTCACCTTTCAGCTTGGCTTTATCGACGGACATGCTGGTAGTAGAGCCCGCATCGGAAGCGCTGCCAGAAGACGCGTCGGCGCTCATGGTCGTGCCCGAGGAGTCGGAAGAGCTCATGGCATCCGACGACGACGAGTTATCGGCATAATTCGCATCGTCGTACGTGGCGCGGTTGGTTTCATACGCCTGATACTGAGCCGGATCGGTGAAGATGGTTTTGAATTCCGAATCGGTTTCCGTGTTGGCATCGCGCATTGCGGCGGCCATGCCCGTCGTGTCGGACGTGTATTGGCTGCGCAGCTCGCTCAGGCGGCGGGCGCGGTTGTAGTACGCTGTGCGCACCCGCGATACCACGGCCGTATCCGTGATTTTCATGTCGGTGGCCATTTTCTGCGCAATGCGGTCGGCCCGATCACGATAAGCGGCGTCCGAGGTCGTGGTGGTGGTCGTGGTAGTTGTGGTCGTAGCCGTATCGGCGGGTTTATCCTGGGAGCAGGAAGCCATCGTGAGCGCCGCAGCGCTCGTCAACAGCAGCAGTGTCTTTTTCATGATAAATCGGGAAGGTGAGAGAAAAGGAAGGGGGATAGGATTTCTTCCATTAGGATTGACGCATATACGCTGAGCTCTACTGTAGGTTACTGCCCAGCCAGAACGTACGCCCACAAAAAAGCCACAACCGGCTGGCTGTGGCTTTCCAGAGTAAAAGTCCTTTTGGCGCTACGCCCGATGTAGCTCAAACACAGTGATTTCGGGCAGAAAGCCCACCCGGCCCGGGTACCCAATAAAGCCCAGCCCCACGTTGACGTACAGGTACTGTTTGCCTTTCTGATACAGGCCCGCCCATTGCTTGTACACGTATTGCACCGGGCTCCACTTGAGAAAAGGCAAATTGACGCCAAACTGCGATCCATGGGTGTGGCCCGCTAGCATCAGGTCAATATCTTGATAATCAAGTACTTGACCTTCCCAATGCGAGGGGTCGTGCGAGAGTAGAATCTTGAAAGGCGCGTCGCCGGAACTGGCGTGGGCTTTGGCTAGGTTGCCGTACTTGGGGAAATGCAGGTTATTGCCCCAGTTCTGGACGCCCAATACCGCGATTTTTTCGCCGTTGCGCTCGATGGTGTGGCTTTCGTCGAGCATGAGCTTCCACCCGATTTTGGCGTGGTTGCCGATGAGCCGCTGCAAATTGGCGGCTTTGGCCTCGCGGCTTTCCCATTGCACATAATCGGCGTAATCGTGGTTGCCGAGGATGGAATAAATCGGCAAGTCGGATTTGATGCCGGCCAGCGTGTCGATGTGCTCTTCGACTTCGTGCGCGTAGTTGTTCACCAAGTCGCCGGTCATGAAAATGAGGTCGGCTTTCTGTGCATTAATCAGATCCACAGCACGTTGCAACGGCTCTTTCGACTGAAACGAGCCCGTGTGCAAATCTGAAATCTGCAACACCCGGAAGCCGTCAAACGCCGCGGGCAGGTTGGCAAAACGCAGCTTTACGCGCTTTACTTGGTAGTCGGTGCCGCCTTTTACCATGCCCCAGAGCAGGGCCACAAACGGAATGCCGCCGAGCAGCACCGCAAACCAGCTCAGGAACGTGCTGCGCGAAATTGGTGTGCCCGTGGTGGCAACATCGGAAGGCGAAAACTGGCGTACCGCAAACCGGCCGACGCGCACCACGTCTTCCAGCAACAGCGGAACCATGGTCAGGAGCTGCGCCGCAATCATGGCCATCAGCAAGCCCCCGAAATAAGCTTTGTAGGTGGCATGCTCGCGGCGCGTCATCATGGCCCAGATGCCCAATACCCAGATACCCAAGGTGATGAGCAAATAAAGCCCGGTAGTAAGGCGCCGGCCAAAGGCCGTATCGGCGTGTATCAACATGCGAACGGCTTGCAGGCCGTACCATTCGGCCAGCACCAGAAGCACCAGCACAAAAGGAGAGAAAATGCGTGACATAGAGAAAATAAGGGTCTGGGCGCCGAAGCTGATTTCAACAGCGCTCTACGTCAGAAGTAGACGTAAGACGAGGGATTTTACTTTATTTTAGAAGTTTAGAAGAGTATTATCCTGTCAACAACAGTGCGCAATGAATTCGTTTGACATTCTGTCGGAAGAAAAATTAAACCTTACTGCTTACCAAACACCGGCCAGCTTCAGCATCAAAAGCTGGGCTGAGGAAGACCGGCCGCGCGAGAAGCTGCTGCAAAAAGGCCGCGCCGCCCTCTCCGACGCCGAACTGATGGCCATCCTCTTGGGCTCCGGCACGGCCAAACTCTCCGCCGTGGACGTCGCCAAACTGATTCTGGCCGCCGTCGATAACGATTTGAATGCGCTGGCCAAACTGTCGGTGAAGGAGCTGATGCGCCACAAAGGCATTGGCGAGGCCAAAGCCATTGCCATCGTAGCGGCCCTGGAGCTGGGGCGGCGCCGCAAAGAAGCCACGGCCGCAGCACGCACTACAATTACCTGCTCCACTGACATTTACAATCTGGTGCGCCCCAATCTGCAAGACTTGCCGCACGAAGAGTTTTGGGTGATTCTGCTCAATCGGGCCAACGTGGTGATGCGCAAGCAACCAGTAAGCACCGGCGGCGTGGCCGGCACCGTCGCCGATCCCAAGGTGATTTTCAAGCACGCGCTGGAGCAACTAGCTAGCTCTATTATTTTGGTGCACAACCACCCCAGCGGCAACCGCAACCCCAGCACCGCCGACATTGCCCTCACCCGCAAGCTCAAAGAAGCCGGTCAGTTCCTCGACCTTCCCGTGCTCGATCATTTGATTTACACCGACCACGGGTACTACAGCTTTGCCGACGCAGGTATTCTGTAAGTAATTGCAAGTCAAATGCTTATACAAATAATCTCTGTCATTCTGAGCAGAGCGAAGGACCTTATCACGCCTGCAAATACCTGTTGTTCTTTCGTGATAAGGTCCTTCGCTCTGCTCAAGATGACAACTTTGGGCGTGCTATTTTTGCGCTCATATGCGTCTGAATCCTAAACTTCTCATTGGCCTGGGGCTGCTCATTGTGGCGGGGTATTTTCTGGCCGATCTGGTCTTTGGCAGCGACCAGTATGCGGCGGGCATCGAAAAAGCCCGGCAAGCCAAAGACGATGCGTTTCGCCTGTCGGGAACCTCGCCGCTGAGCAGCACCCAGCGCGATATGTTCGACAGCCTGCGCTATTTCGCGCCTAACAAAGAGTACCGTCTCACGGCCCAGCTAGAGCCTTTTGCCCAGCGGGATACCGTGCTGATGCAACTCACCGATGGCAAAGCGGAGAAGTACCTGCGCTGGGGCCGCGCTTCGTTTGAGTGGCAGAAGCAGCCGCAGCAGCTCGTGCTGTTTCTGAAAGCCGACGGTCGCGACTCCACGCTATTTGTGCCCTTTACCGACCGCAGCAACGGCTTCGATACTTACGGCGGCGGCCGCTACCTCGACGCGCCCAAGCCTGCACCCGGCGACAAAACCATCGTGCTCGACTTCAACGAGACCTACAACCCCTACTGCGCCTACAACGACGAGTTTGCCTGCCCTGTGCCGCCGTCGGAAAACCGCCTAACCTTTGCGGTGAAGGCCGGGGAGAAGTCCTTTCATGATTAAACGATCGCTTGGAGTACCCGTTTAGGCCTCCCTCCGAATCCGTACCTTTGTCGTCGCTATTGGCCTGCAACCGGCCCCAGACAACTACCAACTAGATGAAAATCTCTCTCGACTGGCTCCGCACACTCATTCCCACCGACAAATCTGCTGCCGAAATCGGGGCGTTGCTCACCGGCTCCGGGCTAGAGGTAGAAGGAATTGAGGAGCTGGAAAGCATTCCGGGCGGCTTGCGCGGCGTCGTGATCGGCGAAGTGCTTACCTGCCAGAAACACCCCGACGCCGACAAGCTCAGCCTTACTACCGTTGACGTAGGCGACGGTACGCCCCGCCAAATCGTGTGCGGTGCCCCAAACGTCACTGCTGGACAAAAGGTAGTTGTGGCCTTGGATGGCGCCACTTTGTATCCTTCTCAGGGTGAGCCGTTTAAAATCAAGAAGTCCAAGATTCGCGGGGCCGCTTCGGAAGGCATGATCTGCGCCGAAGACGAGATTGGCTTGGGTACGTCGCACGCCGGCATCATGGTCCTCGACACGCCGTTGCCCAATGGTACGCCGGCAGCGGAGTATTTCGGGCTGGGTTCGGATTCGGTGTTCGAAATCGGCCTGACGCCCAACCGCGCCGACGCCGCTTCGCATTTCGGGGTGGCCCGTGAGCTTCGGGCGTTGTTGCGGCAGCCCTGCCACTTGCCGGACGTGAGTAAATTCCACGCACCTACTGCACCAATTAAAAAACAGAATGTAGTTGAAATTGACCAAGGGAATTGGGTCGAAACTCGTAAAGAATGGTATGATGATACCATATCAGTGACTATCGAGGATGAAACAGGCTCGCAGCGTTATGCAGGCTTACTGCTTGATAATGTGCAGGTTGGCCCTTCGCCGGAGTGGCTGCAACGCCGGCTGCGCAGCATTGGCTTGTCGCCAATTAATAACGTGGTGGACGTAACCAACTTCGTGCTGCACGAACTGGGCCAGCCGCTGCATGCCTTCGACGCCGACCAAATCCCAGGTGGCAAAATTGTAGTGAAGCGCGCCACCGAAGGCGAAAAGTTTGTGACGCTCGACGGGGCCGAACGCACCTTGCGCGCCGCCGACCTCGTGATTGCTGGGGCCGCCGGTGAGCCGCTGGCCTTGGCGGGCGTGTTCGGGGGCAAAACCTCGGGCGTATCCGACGCTACTACCCGCGTTTTTCTGGAAAGCGCCTACTTCGCGCCCGCCGCGGTGCGCCGCACGGCCCAAACGCACCAACTCAAAACCGATGCCTCGTTCCGCTTCGAGCGCGGCACCGATCCGCACATGGTGCCCATTGCCTTGAAGCGGGCGGCGTTGCTGCTGCAAGAGATTGCGGGTGCCACGATTGCCGCGCCCATTGTGGATGTGTACCCAACGCCCATCGCGCATACGCTGGTGCGGCTGCGGTTGCCCCGCGTGGAAATGCTTGTGGGACAGTACATTGCGCCGGAGCGAATCCGCCAGATTCTCACCGACTTGGATATTCTGATTTCGGAAGAAAGCGAGGACGGCCACGAGTGGATATTGGCCGTGCCGCCGCACAAGGTAGATGTGACCCGCGAAGCCGACATCATCGAAGAGATTCTGCGCATTTACGGCTACAACCACGTAGCCTTACGGCCGCACAACTCAGCTTCCTTTCTGGCCAAGTTCCCGAATCCGGACCCCGAAGTGTTGCGCCAAAACATTGCGCGGCTGCTCAGCGGGCAGGGGTATTCGGAAATCATCACCAACTCGCTCACCAACTCGCAATACTTCGAGAAGGAAGGCCAGCCCGCCGACGAGTTGGTGCGCGTGCTCAACTACAACAGCGCCGACCTAAACGTGCTGCGCCCATCGGTGCTGCAGTCGGGCCTCGAGATTCTGCGGCACAACATCAACCGTCGCCAGCGCGACCTCAAGCTCTACGAATTCGGCAAAACGTATCAGCGCGATGCTGATGGTAAGTATCAGGAAAAGAATAAGTTAGCTATTTTCCTAACGGGCAACGCGACCGCCGAAACCTGGCAACACAAGTCTGAAAAGAGCAACTTCCACGACTTGGCTGCGGCTGTGCAACAGGTGCTGGCCGCGCTTGGGCATCCGGTGCCGGCGCCCCAGCCGGTACAGCATCCGTACTTGGCCGGTGGGCTTGCGTTATTAGCTCACAATCAGGTGGTTGCGCAACTGGGTGCGGTGGCTGCCGGCGTACTGAAGCGCTTAGATGTGAGCCAGCCCGTGTGGTACGCCGAGCTGGATTGGGATTGGCTGGTGCGCAAGTACAAGAACGCGCTTGCCGCGCGTGAGCTGCCCAAGTTTCCGGAGGTGCGGCGCGACCTGTCGCTGGTCGTGGATCGGAGCGTGACCTTTGAGCAACTGCGGCAGATTGCCGTGCGCGCCGAACGGAAACTGTTGCAAACTGTTACTGTATTTGACGTATACGAAGGCGATAATCTTGGAGAAGGCAAAAAGTCTTATTCCGTGAGCTTCATCCTTCAAGACCCTACCCAGACCTTGACTGACCAAGCGATTGATGCCGCCATGCAGCGATTGATTGGGCAGTTTGAGAAACAGGCGGGGGCCGTAATTCGGCGGTAAGTACGAACTACAGCGCGTTCGGCGTTTGCATCGGGTTTGGGGAACAGGCGAAAACCTGCCAACTTGCTCAACCGGTCCATCCGACGAACGCGCCGCTGGTCGTTCTTCTACAAAAAACAATCTGCATGGCTTCTTCTCAGCAACTTGCCCAACTCGACCGCTTAGAGCGGCAGGTGACCACGTTAGTGGCTGCTTATCAGCAGTTGCGCGAAGAACTGAGCGATGCCCACACCACCATTGAGCAACTGCGCGCCGACGTCCGCGACCGGGAGCGGCAGTTGAAGGATTTCCAGAATCAGGAGAATATTGCTAAACTTGTCAATACCATAGCAGGGGAACCTGCCAACGCAAACGAGCTGAAACTGCGCATCAACGAATATATACGAGAGATTGATAAGTGCCTTGCCTATTTGAGGGAGTAACAACCATCAAACCTCCAATCCACTACTGATGAGCGAATTATCTATTAAAATCCGAGTCGCCGACCGGGATTACCCAATGCGGGTATCTCCCACGGACGAAGAGCGCCTGCGCATGGCAGGCCGCTTGCTCAACGAACGGGTCAAGGAATTTCGCGAACAGTACGGCATTCAAGACAAGCAAGATTTGCTGGCCATGATTGCCTTATCCACAATGGCTGACCGCCTGAAGGTCAGCAAGGAAAAGGATGGCACCGATGCAGCTCTGACTGAGCGCCTTACGCGCTTAGACCAGCTGCTCTCGTCGCTAGTGCTCGGGTAGAGCACTGGTGCGGTTTCACGCCCGGCCCTGGGGGAGCAATCGGCTCCGCCATTCGGACGCCGTTCGGCAGCCTTCCGTTGTTATGGTTTTTAAATCCCACCTCCCTTAAAAACCATAGCTAATGTCTGACACTATTTATATCGTCCTGGCCGCTGTGCTTGCCCTTGTGGTCGGCATTGTGGTGGGGCGCCTGCTGGCCGGAAAGGCTAGGCAGGATCACGAAGCCGAAGCTCGCTCCCGCGCGCAGCAAGTGCTGCAGGAAGCCGAAGAAAAGGCCAACCGCATCCGCGACGAGCGGATTCAGCAGTCGAAAGACAAGTTCCGCGGTCTCAAAAACGAATTTGAGCAGGAAAGCCGCCGCCAAAAGCAGGCCCTCGATCAGGAACTCACCGAGCGCCGTGCTGCCGTGGTAGAGCAGGAGCAGAGCATCAAGCAACTGACCCAGACTACCCAACGCCAACTCGAGCAGCTGCAACGCAAAGAGCAGGAACTGGAAACGACCCGCGAAAAGCTGCAAAATGAGTCGCAGCAGCAACGCGAAAAATTCGAAGCCCAGGAAGAAAAACGCCGTCTGACGCACGAAACTCAAATCGCTAAGCTTCAGCAAAAAGAAGCTGACTTGGACGAGAAACGCCACGCGATTCAGCAACAGCTCGAAGTCATCTCGGGCCTGACGGCTGCCGAAGCCCGCGAGCAATTGGTAGAATCGTTGAAAAACGAAGCCCAGATTCAGGCCAGCAGTTACATCAAGGATGTAGTAGCACAGGCCAAGCTGTCGGCTACGAAAGACGCCAAAAAGGTAGTGCTGGAAACCATTCAGCGCACCGCCGCCGAACACGCCATCGAAAACTGCGTGTCGATCTTCAACATCGAATCCGACGATGTGAAGGGCAAAATCATCGGTCGGGAAGGCCGTAACATTCGGGCGCTGGAAGCCGCAACCGGCGTCGAGATTATTGTCGACGACACGCCTGAGGCCATCATCATCTCCGGCTTCGACCCCGTGCGCCGTGAGGTAGCGCGCCTGTCGTTGCACTTGCTGGTGAAAGACGGACGCATTCACCCGGCTCGCATTGAAGAAATCGTGGCCAAAACGCGCAAGAATATCGACGAGGAAATTGTCGAAATCGGCGAGCGCACCATCATCGATCTGGGCATTCACGGCCTGCATCCGGAGCTGATCAAGATGGTGGGCCGGATGCGTTTCCGCTCGTCGTATGGCCAAAACTTGCTGCAACACTCGCGCGAAGTCGCCAACCTCTGCGCCACGATGGCCGCTGAGCTGGGCCTGAACGTGAAGCATGCCAAACGTGCTGGCTTGCTACATGATATCGGCAAAGTAAGCACCGAAGAGCCTGAGCTTCCCCACGCCATTTTGGGCATGGAGATGGCCAAGAAATACAAAGAGCATCCCGACGTAGTGAATGCCATTGGCGCTCACCACGACGAAATCGAGATGACGGCCATGATTTCGCCGCTGGTTCAGGCCTGCGACGCCATTTCCGGCTCGCGTCCCGGCGCCCGCCGTGAGATGATGGAAAGCTACATCAAACGCCTCAAGCAGCTCGAAGAAACAGCCGTGTCGTTTGACGGGGTGCTGCAATGCTACGCCATTCAGGCTGGCCGTGAGCTACGCGTAATGGTGAACGCCGAAAACGTAACCGACGAGCGCGCCCAGGAATTGAGCTACGAGATCTCGCAGAAAATCGAGAAGGAAATGCAGTATCCTGGCCAGATCAAGATTACCGTGATCCGGGAAATGCGCGCAGTGGCTTACGCCAAGTAACTGACAACCCCATGCCACGTTTTGAAGCGGCCGTAGCTCTTAGCTACGGCCGCTTTTTTGTGTAAGTGCTTTATTGGTAAGTATTTGATTGATAATTATTTATGAAAATAGATTTACCGAGCTTATTACAGTTCCTGCTTCTGAGTGCGTTGCTGACAAGCTGCTCTGTGTATGCGCCCGTGCAGCCTACGGTGCCGCAGTTAACTGTCCGAGGCCAAGCCGAAGTCGTTGCCTTGGTGCATCTGAATGGCCAAGTAGGAGGTTCGGTAGCCTACTCGCCGCTTCGCTATGCCACGGTGCTAGCTACTAGCTATTCCAAATCTGATTCACGCGATACCACTTACTTCCGCAACCGGCAGTTTGAAGTTGCAGCGGGCGGGTATCACCCCATTGGCCGGCGCTTTCTGATAAGCGCTTTGGGCGGCTACGGGCGCGCGAAAAGCGCGCGGGGATTCCGCGAAAACCGGCATCCTTTTCCAACCTGATCCTTCGCTTACTGAATATCGCAGCCGCTATCACAAGGCTTTCGGCCAACTGGCTTTTAGCTGGGAAACTGACCACGTACTACTGGGGCTGGCTTATCGCCTGACCAACGTCACGTTCGAGTCGCTTACCTACAACGGGCAATCGTTCGGTATGCGGCACATGCTACGCAGCGAGCCGAGTTTTATAAGCAGGGTAGGTTCGTCGTATTTGCAGCTGCAAGTGGCTACGGGTTTGTCGGTGGTGCCCAATTATTCAAACGCCAAAGGATATGCCGATACCCGCTACATTCGGGATATAAAAGAAAGTAACTGGTACACAAGCGTCGGATTGGTCTTTTATCCGCACCGCTTGCCTAAGCATAGCAAGGATAAATAGAGTTGTGTAAATTATTGAAATACAATTAGTTGACAACAGATACTAATGCTTTTATCAGCGATAGTTTTGTTGCAAAACAGGAGGAGCGTCTATTATCATCTATTTTGGCTTTTCCAGCTTCGCAAACATGTTGTTCAGCGCCTCGGCCCAGGTTGGGTGGGCAAATACGGTGTCCTGAAGCGTGGTATAAGGCAGCTTGCCGGCCATGGCGAGCTGTAGCATCGACATGATTTCGCCACCCTGCTCGCACAGAATCGCCGCGCCGATGATCTGGTCTTTGTTGTCCACCAGCACTTTGAAAAAGCCGGCGGTCTGGGCGGTCTGGCGGGCGCGGCCGATGTACTGCACCGGCATCGTCGCTACCCGATACGGGATTTTCTTTTCCTGCGCCTGCGATTCGGATAGGCCAATGCGACCCAACTGCGGCTCGGTAAACACGACGTAGGGCAGCGGTCTTTGCTTGGCGGAGCGGCGCTTGCCTAGCAACAGATTGTCGCGGATGACGCGGAAATCGTCGTAGCTGATGTGGGTAAACTGCGGTCCGCCGTGCACATCGCCCAGGGCGTACACGCCGCGCACACTCGTTTCGAGCCGACTGTTTACCTGAATGTAGCCTTGCTCATCCGTCTTGATTCCGACTTTCTCTAAGTCAATCGCATCTGTGTTAGGGCGCCGGCCGGTGGCTACGAGCAGGTGCGTACCCCGCAGGCGCCGCTCGCCGGCGCGCGTATGCACCGACACGGTAATTGCGCCTTCGTCATTGCACGAAACCCGATGCGCCCGAGCGTTGAGCACAAATTCCACGCCTTCCGCTTCTATCAGTTCCTGCATGCTGCGGCATACGTCATCGTCTTCGTGCTCCAGCAGCTCTGCCCCCGATTCTACCACGGTCACGCGGCTGCCGAAGCGCCGAAACATCTGGCTGAACTCCAACCCAATGTAGCCACCTCCCAGAATGATCAGATGCTCAGGTACTTCTTTGATATTTAGTATGTCATTGGTGGTCAAATAGATATCTTTCGACAGGCCATCGATTTCCGGGATGTTGGGGCGGGTGCCGGTGTTGATAAAAACCAGCGGGGCCGTAACAGTTTGCTCTTTGCCGCCAGCCAAGGCTACGCGCACGACATGGGGCTCGGTAAAGGCCGCGTGCCCGTTCAGCACCGTGATGCCTTTGTGCTGCTGCTCCAAGTTTTTCCGGATGCCGTCGCGCATTTCCTGAATAACGGCATCTTTACGCGCCACAATGGCCGCCATATTCACCTGTGCTTCTCCGGCTTGTACCCCAAAGTCAGCGGCCGTGCGGATGTGGTGGGCGCGTTCGGCCGAAGCCAGCATGGTTTTGGTAGGCGTGCAGCCGTAATTGATGCAAGAGCCGCCCAGCAGGTTTTCTTCCACGAGTACCACGCGCCGCCCGGCGTCGGCAAAAGCAGTGGCCAGGGGGTTGCCGGCTTGCCCGGAACCAATGATAAGTACGTCGCAGGAAATAGGCATTGGAAGCTGAGCATTAGAGAAATATGTTTGCTATACGGCCGACTGCGTGCGGTGGCCACACAACGAAAATTCGATCTTATCGTTTTGCCCTCATCCTTCGCCCGCCGTTCAAGCATGATTTTTCGCCTCCGCTACCTTTCGCTGTTTCTGCTGCCTTGGCTCGCCAGCTGCTCGTCTCTGTATTTTCCGCCGCCGCCGCAAGTGCCGCTGTTTACCCAGAAAGGCGAGTTTAGCGGCGGCATTCACACCGACTGGAGTAGCAATACCTCGTTGCAGGGCGCGTATGCCGTAGGCGAACACATCGGCGTGATAGGCGACGCCTCTTTCCTGCATTCCAACAAGCGCAAAAAAGCCGAAGACTTTGATTTCGGCGAATTCGGCGCCGGCTATTTCACGCGCATCCGCGACCGGCGCGTGCTGGAATTTTACGGCGGCTATGGTTTCGGCAAATCCAAGCGTGTGGAGCGCGACAGCCGCGCCGGTGATGTAAATCTGAGTGTGCAGGGCAACCTAACCAAGTACTTCCTGCAAGCCAACTACAGCTCGAAAGAAAGCACGACCTGGCACTTTTTCGACCGCGACTGGCCCGTCAGTTACGGCACGGCGCTTCGCCTGAGCTACATGCAACTAACTGATATTAAGTTAAATAACGCATATCATGAGCCGGAGGACAATATTTTCCTGGAGCCCATTACCTACACTCGGGTGCAAGTGCTCGGGCCGGTGCAACTTCAATTGATCAGCGGCAGCAACTTCGGCCTGCGGCACCGAAAATATTTAAAAGCCGCGAACTCAGTGTTCCAATTAGGAATCGTGGTGAACTTAGGCGGGCAGGAAGGGAAGCGGTAAAGCGTAGCAATTTTGGCGCTGTAAGGCCGCATTGCACGCACCCTTCGTTGAACGGAACGAGCCTCGTTTGCCAACATTGTTAACAACGGCGGGCGTCTGCAAGGCGCCCCAACTGTGCTAGCTGTCTTATCACTGCACTCATTTAACAACAAAAAAGCCCCGACGTGAGCCGGGGCTTTTTTGTATTTAGAAAAGCAAAAAGCTTACGCTTCTACTTTGTCGCCTTGCAGCACGCGCAGCATCGTGTCGCCGATTTCGGCCGGCGAATCCACTACGTGGATGCCGCACTCGCGCATGATGGCCATTTTGGCCGCAGCGGTATCATCGGCGCCGCCGACAATAGCACCAGCGTGACCCATGCGGCGGCCGGGAGGTGCCGTTTGGCCCGCGATGAAGCCCACAACCGGCTTCTTGTTGCCGGTTTCTTTAATCCAGCGAGCTGCTTCGGCTTCCATGCCGCCGCCGATCTCACCGATCATCACGATGCCCTCGGTTTCGGGGTCGTTCATGAGCAGTTCCACAGCTTCTTTGGTGGTCGTGCCAATGATTGGGTCGCCGCCGATGCCGATGGCCGTAGTCTGGCCCAAGCCAGCTTTGGTGAGCTGGTCAACTGCCTCATACGTCAAAGTGCCTGATTTAGAAACGATTCCAACGCGGCCTTTCTGGAAGATGAAGCCGGGCATGATGCCTACTTTGCATTCGCCAGCGGTCATTACGCCGGGGCAGTTGGGCCCGATCATGCGCAAGCCGTCGCGGCCTTTCAGGTATTCCTTCACCGCAATCATATCCTTGGTCGGGATACCTTCCGTGATGGTGACAATGACTTTGATGCCGGCGTCGGCCGCTTCCATGATGGCGTCGGCCGCGAAAGCCGGGGGCACGAAGATGATGCTCGTGTTGGCGCCGGCTTGCTCTACCGCCTCAGCCACAGTGTTAAACACGGGGCGATCGAGGTGCCGGGTGCCGCCTTTGCCGGGCGTCACGCCACCTACTACGTTGGTGCCGTACTCAATCATTTGCTGGGCGTGAAACGAGCCTTCGGAGCCGGTGAAGCCCTGCACAATCACTTTGGAATCCTTGTTGACCAGAACACTCATAGGAGAGGGGTTAGAGGATAATTCGGTTTGAGGTGGGAAGTGCGACGGCCTCGCTGGGCTGCCGACCCACAAAAGTAGCCTTTTTTGGGCCCGCGGCAAGACCCGAATTTGCCGGGTTCGAGGGTGCTCCAAAGGTAAATTCGTACCTTTGCGGTCCTCTCTTACAAACCGCCCACCCAACTCTATGTATCTGAATCACATAGTCGAAGCCATTGGCAACACGCCGCTCGTTAAGCTCAACAAGGTAACCGAAGGCATTCGGGGCACTGTGCTGGCCAAGGTCGAATACTTTAATCCTGGCAACTCAGTGAAGGACCGCATGGCCTTCAAGATGATCGAGGACGCCGAAAAAGCAGGTCTCATCAAGCCTGGTGGCACCATCATCGAAGGCACCAGCGGCAACACCGGGATGGGCCTGGCGCTGGCCGCCATTGCCAAAGGCTACAAGTGCATCTTCACGATGAGCGACAAGCAGGGTAAGGAAAAGCAGGATATTCTGAAAGCCGTTGGTGCTCAGGTGATTGTGTGCCCCACCGACGTGGCGCCTACCGATCCGCGCTCCTATTATTCGGTGGCCCGCAAGCTAAACGCTGAGATCCCGAACTCGTTCTACCCCAACCAGTACGACAACCTCTCCAACACGGCGGCCAACTACGAAAGCACTGGCCCCGAAATCTGGACGCAAACCGACGGCAAAGTGACGCACCTTGCCTGCGGCGTGGGTACGGGCGGCACCATTTGCGGCATCAGCCAATACCTAAAGGAGCAAAACCCGAACGTGTTTGCGCTGGGCCTCGACACCTATGGTTCGGTCTTCAAGAAGTATAAAGAGACGGGAATTTTCGACGAAACGGAGATTTACCCCTATAAAACCGAAGGAATCGGGGAAGATATTCTGCCTCAGAATGTTAACTTTGACCTGATCGACATGTTCCTAAAAGTTAGCGACCAGGACGCCGCCGTCATGACTCGGCGATTGGCCAAGGAAGAAGGCCTTTTTGTGGGCTGGTCGTGTGGTTCGGCGGTGCACGGGGCGCTGGAATACGCCAAAGAGCATCTGAAAGAAGACGATATACTGGTGGTTGTGCTGCCCGACCACGGCACTCGCTACCTCGGCAAAATCTACAACGACGACTGGATGCGCGAGCAGGGCTGGTTATAGCCTCTGTCAACCGGCATGACGTCCTCACTTACAGCTTTATAACAATGACCAGAAAGCTCCGCAACGTGGTGTTGGTGGATGATAACGAAACCACCAGCTTCCTGAACAATCGTCTTCTGAGCCGTTTGGGCGTCGCTGATCAAGTGCTGACCTTTTCTCAGGCTGAGCAGGCATTCGATTTTTTGTGGGGTGCCGGCCGCGACCAATCCCATACCGTAGCGACGGACGTCCCGGAACTGGTATTCGTCGATCTGAAGATGCCGGGCATGGATGGCTTCGAATTTCTGAAGCTCTACAGCGCTCTCCCGCAGGATGTAAAGCAGAAAACGGTTTTGGCTGTGCTCACAACGTCCATGCACTCTGCGGATACCATTCGCGTAGCCCAGCACGAAGGCGTGGAGTACCTGGCCAAGCCGCTCACGGAAGAGAAGATGCAAAAGCTGCTGAAGAAGCGCTTCAACGAAAACTAATACGGTAAACCGTCAATACAAAAGGCCGCCACTCTGAAGAGTAGCGGCCTTTTGTATTTGTATAATCCGGCTTTTAAAGATTCTAGTATCATTTGAAAGTTCTTGATTATCAACCCTTTGCAAATGGTGCTAGTTGTCTATACAACAGCATCTACAAACTGAAACGCTTCGCCGTCGAAGAGGCCTTTGTCGCTGAGTTTCAGACTCGGAATTACCAGTAACGCCATGAAGGACAACGTCATAAAGGGCGCTTCCAACGGGCTGCCCAGCTTTTTGGCCAGCGCATCGACGGCGGCGTAGAGCTTGGCTACTTGATAGCCATCGTGGTTCGACATCAGGCCGGCTACGGGAAGGGGGAGCAGCAACTCTTCGCCATCGGCGCCGACGGCCGCTAGACCACCTTTGGCTTCAATGACTAAGTTTACGGCGCGGACAATGCTGTCGTCGTCGCAGCCGACGGCCGTGATGTTGTGCGAATCGTGGCCCACGCTTGAAGCCAGCGCCCCGGATTTCAGCCCAAACCCAGTGATAAAAGCCACTGCCGGCGGTGCTGTCGCGTAGCGATTGACGACGGTGAGCTTGAGCACATCCTGCGCAACATTGGGCACAACCAGGCCTCCGATGATGGAGGCAAGGAGGTCTTGCCTTTTAGTAATTAATTGACCATCAAAGCATTGTATCACGCGCGTGGTGGCTACTTCGGCCGGTGCCTTCACCTGGAAGTCGGCGGCAGTGAGGGGTTCGGCCTCGAAATTATTGACCACTTTGCTGGGCACTGCCGAAATTAAGGTGGTGCCGTTTTCAGCCACTAGCTCCCCGTTGAGATAGGTTTGGCGCACCCGAAATTCCTTCAGGTCCTCGACCACGATAAAGTCGGCAGGGTCGCCTTCGCGGAGCAGGCCCACCGGCAGACGGTAATGCAGCACGGGGTTCAGGCAAGCCACGCGCAGGACTTTCAATACATCCTGGCCGCGGGCCACCGCGCGTTGCACTAGCTGGTTGATGTGGCCCAGCACGAGCGTATCGGGGTGCTTGTCGTCGGAGCAGAACATCATGTGTTCGTAATGCTCTGGCAATAAATCAATTAACGCGTCGAAGTTGCGCGCAGCCGAACCTTCACGAATAAGGATGTGCATGCCGCAAGCCAGTTTGTCGAGGGCTTCGTCGGCGGTAAAACATTCGTGGTCAGTGGTGATGCCGGCTGCGGCGTAGCGGCGCGCCTCGTCGCCGCGCAGGCCGGGCGCGTGGCCATCGACAGGGCGGTTGTAGCGCTGAGCCAGCTCAATTTTGCGACGGACATCTGGATCGTGGTGCAGCACGCCGGGCCAGTTCATCATCTCCGCCAAGTAGCCGATGGCCGGGTTCTGAAACAGCTGCTCGATATCCTCCGCCGTGATAATTGCCCCAGCCGTTTCGAAAGGCGTAGCGGGTACGCAGGAAGGCGCCCCAAAACAGAACTTGAAGGGTACATGCTGCGCGTTTTCCAGCATATATTCCACACCCGCCACGCCCAGCACATTGCCTATTTCGTGCGGGTCGGAAACCGTGGCAACGGTACCGTGCGTGACCGCCAAGCGGGCAAATTCGGCGGGCACCAGCAGCGAGCTTTCCACGTGCACGTGCGCGTCCACGAAGCCGGGCAGCGCGTAGGGCAGCGCCGGGTCGGGTGTGGCTGCGCCAGTAGGCTTGATGCTGCGGATCTGGCCATCCGCTACGTGAATCTCGGCTGGCGATATCGTGTTGTTAATCAGATCGATATAGTTGGCGCGCAGGTGAAATTTGGCAGGCATAAGCTAGGAAGCGAGCAGTATAAAATGGGTGTTGCTGAACAGCAGGCGGGTAAAGAACCTTATATTTGCGGGAAAACCCATAGCCGTGAATAAGATTGTAACGATGCTGTTGGCTGCTGCGCTCTTGGGCACCGCAATGGCTTCTACGAGTTGCGCCCGCCGCACGACCCAAGAGCGCAAAACGCGTGCATTTCAGCGCCACCACAAGCCCGGCGATCGTATGCCTTGTCCCACGCACGATTGCTAAGTTCTTGTAAATAAATAACTTGTGAAACGGCTGAGCTTGCCTGCGTAACAGAGTTAAATTCCCTGAGGCAATTTATTCGCCTGATTTGGGAGAGCAGTCCGTTTCCTCTTCATTACTACATGCCCGATTCATCACCTCTTGCACAACTACAAGCCGCGGCCGAAGCCGTGCGGCGGCAGTTGAATCTTGCCACCTACGATGTGCAGGCTGTGCAACACTTGGAGCAATTCATTGAAAGCCAGCGGCCCAGTATCAAGGACACAGAGCGTGAAGGAGTCATTAATGCGTTGGGGTGCTTCTTGGGCCAGTGCATGGTCGAGACGTACAAGGGCGAATGGGCTGCTGGCCCCGACAAAAGCACGGGCGTGGGCATCAACGGAACCCATTTTTTCAATCCATTTTACCGTGTGTCCCAGCAACTTAGCTGCGGCTTGTCAGAATCGGTAGCAGTCTTTTTTACCGGGATTCCAGCCCTTTTGAGTAGCCCTATACAGCGTAAAAGCTGGATTAAATAGTAACTTTCGGATAAAATTTGAATTTTACCACGCCGGTTATTTAACTTTCTATTCCACCCGCCACCCTATTGTTTCACTTTGTGCCCGCCTCGCGACGGGCACTGATGACGTTTGTGCCGTGGAAGAGCTAAGAAGTGCCGCTGAGGCCGTGCGACAAAATTTAAATATTTCTGCCTTCGATGAAGCCGCTGTGCGCGCATTAGCAGAATTTATTGAGAAAGAGCGTGTTAACGCCAGCCCTGCTGACCGGGCCGCCGTAATTAATGCGTTGGGCTGTTTTTTGGGTGAGTGTATCGTCCGTAGCTTTGGCGGCCAATGGAACCGTGATACGGCCGGAGTGGTGGGAGTGCAGCTTGGGGCAGGCACTTTCATTAACCCCTTCTGGTACGTAGAGCGGCAGTGGCTGTACAAGCTGTCGGATGTAATTACCGGCCTGTATGCGTCCATACCATTGCGGGTGGCTGGAGGGGAGGAGCCCCGTCGGCGCCGCACTTGGATACCTGTGCCCTTGCCGCCTCAACGAATCGTAGCAACATGAAACAAATCGTCATTGCCATAGATGGCTACTCCTCGTGCGGAAAAAGCACGACGGCCAAAGCAGTGGCCGCCGAACTAGGCTATGCCTACATCGACACGGGAGCCATGTACCGGGCAGTGACGCTTTATTTGCTCGAACGGCAAATTGCCTTCGACGACCTGCCGCGCATTGAGCAGGCGCTACACGACATTCACATTTCGTTTAAGCGCAACCGCCGCACGGGCCGCAACGAGCTGTGCCTCGACGGTGAAATTCGGGAAGATGAAATCCGGCAGATGCGCATCTCCAATTCGGTGAGCGAAGTGTCGGTGATTCCGGCCGTGCGCCACGCGCTGGTGCGCCAACAGCAACGCATGGGCCGCAAGCGCGGCGTAGTCATGGACGGCCGCGACATCGGCACGACCGTGTTTCCCGATGCCGAAGTGAAGGTGTTTATGACCGCCGACGTACTGACGCGCGCCCGCCGACGACAAGAAGAGCTGGCCCTGAATGGAGAATCGGTAGAACTAGACGATATTGTAGAAAACCTACGCAAGCGCGACCACATCGACTCAACGCGGGCCGAAAGTCCGCTGCGTCGCGCGGCGGATGCCGTATTGCTGGACACCACGCACATTACGATCGACGAACAGGTCGATTTTGTGCTGGAACGCGTTTCGGCCGTCCTCTTCTCGCCTGCGACGGCTTTGCCATCGTATGAGGAAGAAGGCGAACGTAATGGCAGCAATACTGTTATCTAGAATTAGGGCGCGAAAGTTGCTGCCAACTGCACGTCTTGTCTATTGAGAGAGTCCATGAACGTCACTATCGATAAAAATTCCGGCTACTGTTTTGGGGTCGAATTTGCCATTCAGATGGCGGAGGATGAGTTGGAGCACGAAGAAACCCTGTATTGCCTCGGCGATATCGTGCACAACCGCATGGAAGTAGAGCGCTTGCACGGCCTGGGGTTGCGCATCATCGACCGCGAACAGCTGGCCGAACTGCACGATTGCAAAGTGCTGATTCGGGCCCACGGCGAGCCGCCGGAAACTTACGAGCTGGCCCTGCGCAACAACTTGGAGCTAATCGACGCCTCGTGCCCGGTGGTGCTCAAGTTGCAAAACCGCGTGAAGCACGCCTACGATACCTCGACCCGGCAAAATGGCCAAATTGTCATTTATGGCCAGCCCGGTCACGCTGAAGTAACCGGCCTGACTGGCCAGACCGGCAACCGCGCCATCATCGTGATGACCGAGCCCGATCTGGACCAGATTGATTTTACGCGCCCCGTTACGCTCTTCAGCCAAACGACTAAAAGCACCGCCGGCTTCTACCGCATGAAGCAACTCATCGAGGAGCGCATCGCGGCGGCCAAAGGCGAAATTGCTTCCTTCGATGCCAACGACAGCATTTGCCGCCAGGTAAGCAACCGCGAGCCTGCCTTGCGCAAGTTTGCCGAGCTGCACGATGTAGTAATCTTTGTGAGCGGACGTAAAAGCTCCAATGGCAAGGCGTTGTTCAGCGTCGTGAACCAAACGAATGCCCGCAGCTATTTCATTGAGAATGAGCAAGAACTGCAAACCGAATGGTTCTTGGGGGCTCAGTCGGTGGGCATTTGCGGCGCTACCAGCACACCTATGTGGCTGATGCAGCGCGTAGCCGATCACATTGAGCAAGTTGCGCTGGAAGTCGCGTAAGCATCCGGCAATCCTACTTTTTGTTACTTGCCCGGCCGTTATCGGCTGGGCTTTCTTTTGCTTTCTCGTTTCATGCGCCAGTATTTCAACTACTTCCTCAACGGCTTCCTCATCGTCGCGCCCATCGCCCTGACGATCTACATCCTGTACGCGAGCATTCGGTGGCTCAACAACCTGTTCAACTTCTACGACATCCCCGGTTTGGGGCTGCTGCTGGCCATTGTGGCCATCACGGTCATCGGCTACGTGGCCAAATCATTCATGGTGCGGCCCTTCCTGATCATTACTGAGCGGCTATTGCACCGCACGCCGCTGGTCAGCATTATCTATTCCAGCCTGAAAGATCTATTTGACGCCTTTGTAGGTGACAACCAGAAGTTTAACTGCCCCGTGCTGGTGCGCATCAACGAAGAAGCCCACTGCTACAAAATGGGGTTTGTGACGCAGGATAGCATGGCCGCCATCAACCAAGAGGCGCTGCTGGCCGTATATTTCCCGCACTCCTACAACTTTTCCGGCGAGCTGGTACTGGTGCCCAAAGACAACGTAACCTACTTGGAGCTGCCCAGCAGCGAGGTAATGAAGTTTATTGTTTCGGGTGGTGTATCAAGGTTATAAATTATTGAAAATCAAATACTTATATAATAGTAATTTGAACATTTATAGCGCCGTGAAAACGGCGCACGTATAAGGAGGCGCCATAAGTATTTGCACTCCTTACCCATATCAGCATGTTCGTGGAAGCGGGCCGGACCCGACTGCATTACCAACGCTATGGCACCGGGCCGCGGGCCGTGTTGGCCTTTCACGGCTACGGGCAGGGCGAAGGGCACTGGCGCGGCATGGCCGCCATCTTGGGCTCTGACGTCACGTTGTACGCTTTCGATCTGTTTTACCACGGCCCGAGCCAGCTGGCCAAAGCCGATGCGCCCCTCACCAAAAAGCGCTTAAGCGAACTGCTTGGGCAGTTTCTGGAGGAGAACGACGTGCAATCGTTTGGCTTACTGGCGTTTAGCATGGGAGCCAAATATGCGCTCACGGCCGCCGAGTACTTCCCAGAGCGCGTAGAGCAGATCTGGCTGATTGCCCCGGACGGTATCCGGACGCAGTTTTGGTATTCGCTGGCGACGTATCCGCCGTGGATGCGCGGTGTGTTGGGGCGGGCCGTGTTGCGGCCACAACGCCTGCTGCGCTTCTTGGATGTGCTTCAGGAGCGGCGCCTCGTCAATACGAATTTGGTGCGCTTTGCCCAATGGCAGCTCGATAGCCGCGAAAAGCGCTTGCGCGTGTACCGTAGCTGGGTGGGGTTTCGCAAATTGGTGTTCGATCTGAAACACCTAGCGGCCATCCTGAACCGCCGTCCGACGCCGGTTACCTTTTTTCTGGGCAAACACGACCGCGTTATCCCGCACGCCGGCTTGCAGGAATTCATCAGGTCACTGACCAATGCCCACACCGTATTGCTAGACGCCGGCCACGCCGGCCTGATCTACGATGTGGCGGCCTACCTCCGCCGTCACTCCGAAGAGGTGCGCTGGTAAAAAATCAGCGCTTCAGCTCCTGCTCGTAGAGGCGATAACTTTCACTGTCGAAAGTGACAAACACAATTGTCTGTAAATCAATGTTTTGCTCTAGGAACAGCCGGACTTCGCGAACCGCGATGCCGGTGGCTTCGGCCTTCGGATAGCCATAAACGCCGGTGCTGATGCCAGGAAAAGCAACGCTGTCTAAGCGGTGCTCGGCGGTGAGTTGCAGGCTATTGCGATAGCAATTGGCCAGCAGTTCTGGCTCGCCTTTGCGGCCGCCATTCCAGACCGGCCCCACGGTATGAATGACAAAACCGGCGGGAAGCCGCCCGGCCGTCGTGATGACGGCTTCGCCAGTGGGCAAGCCGTTGGGGTAAGCGGAGGCACGAACTGTCTTGCATTCTTCCAAAATCTCGGGGCCGCCAACGCGGTGAATGGCACCATCGACCCCGCCTCCGCCCAGCAGGGAGGAGTTGGCGGCGTTGACAATCGCGGCGGTATCAATCTGGGTGATGTCGCCTTGGTGCAGCAGAATGCGGCCAAAGCGTTGGGCAGTGGCGCGCCAGTCGGGGAGGAGAGAAGCCATGAGTCAGGAAGTGGAAAAGACGAGTCATAGAAGTCGGTTGGTCGCTGGGGCGAACGCTTCTTCTGGCGTATTCAACACTTGAGCGGCAAAGGTTGCGGTTTGGGAATAGTAAGATTGGGAAATGCAGTGCCTTCCGCTACTTTTATCTATTGCTAAACCCCTAATAATCATCCCCATGGAAGCTGCCAACCGTGATCCCGAACTGTGGCGCATGGCCAAAGCCCGCGCCAGGTTTAAGTCTCATTTGTTTACCTACCTGGTCGTAAATTCTGTGCTCTGGGTTATCTGGTTTCTGACCAACGATTATTCCGACTGGCATGGTCACGGGCGCCATTTCGACATTCCCTGGCCAGTATGGCCCACCGTATTTTGGGGCTTTGGCGTGCTGATGAACGGGATTCGCGTGTACAGCGACTTCGGCGGTCGGCAATCGGAGCGAGAATACGAGCGGCTGGTGCGCGAGCGAAAAGGCCGTTAAGACAAAGCAAAGGCTTGGAGGTAAGCGAATCTATCTGCCTCTCTTGCGCAGTTACACGCAACCTTCCGGCTCGACAGCGGGTTTGAGGCAGTATGATGCGCCGCCTCCTAGCCTTTGCTTTCCTGACGCCCTTGGTCTTTGGCTTCACTACTGAGCTGCCCTCGGCAGCGGCCGATGCCAACCTGAGCAAGATCAAATTGCCCGCTGGTTTCGCCATCAGCTACTTCGCGCAGAACGTGTCCGGGGCTCGTGAAATCACGGTAGGCCCCGATGGCACTGTGTATGTAGGCACGCGCAACGACAAAGTATACGCCCTGCCTGACCGCAACAAAGACGGCCGCGCCGACGAAGTTGTGACCATTGCGACCGGGCTGAATGCCCCCAACGGCGTAGCCGTGCGCAACGGTGCGCTGTACGTGGCTGAAATCAATCGGGTGCTGCGCTACGACAACATTGCCCAGCATCTTAAGCAAAAGCCTAAGCCGGCGGTAGTGTACAACCAACTACCCAGTAAGGAATGGCACGGCTACCGCTACATTGCTTTCGGCCCCGATGGCAAGCTGTATGTGCCAGTGGGCGCGCCCTGCAACTCGTGTCTGCCCGAGGAGCCCATCTTCGGTACCATCAACCGCATGAACGCAGATGGTACTGGTTTTGAGATAGTTGCAAACGGCGTGCGCAACACCGTTGGCTTCGACTGGAGCCCGGTGGATAAAGCCCTCTGGTTCACCGACAACGGCCGCGACAATCTCGGCGACAACGTACCCGCCGACGAACTGAACCGGGCCAGCGGGCCGGGGCTGCACTTCGGGTTTCCTTATTTTTTCGCCGGCGACATTCCCGATCCGGAATTTGGGAAAGGCAAATCGTCGAATACGTACACGAAGCCCGCGCGCAAGCTCGGTCCGCACGTAGCGGCGCTGGGCATGAAATTCTACACGGGCAAGCAATTTCCGACGCAGTACCGCAACCAGATTTTCATTCCCGAACACGGCTCCTGGAACCGTAGCAGCAAGATCGGCTACCGCATATCGCTCGTGCGCCTCGACGCCACCGGCAAACAGGCTACCAGCTACGAAACCTTTGCGCAAGGCTGGCTACAAGGCCAGCAAGCGTGGGGCCGTCCGGTATGCCTGCTCCAACTTGCCGACGGCTCCCTATTGGTCTCCGACGACCAGAACGACGCCATCTACCGCATTTCCTACAAAGGCTAGAAAGCTCGCTTCCTTGTTGAGAGGGGGCGAGCTTTTTAGCCCTAACCTCCTCATTAATCTCTGTGGTTTATCTTGCCGTCCGATGAAAAACAAGCGAGTTGCTAAACGTGTTGTGGGGCGGCGGGAGTTGGTTGACTTTCCACAGTTTCAGCTGTGGGGGGTTGAGGCTAAGGTAGATACCGGGGCTTATACCGGCGCTATTCACTGTTCCAACATCAACGTCGAGCAACTGCCCGACGGGCGCGAACGACTGCGGGTGCAGTTTCTTGATCCGTCGCACCCTAACTTTGACGGCCGCCTCATGGAGTTTGATAGCTTTTTGTTGCGCGACATCAAAAGCTCCAATGGCGAAGTGCAGGAACGCTACGTAATCCGGGCGATCATTCGGCTGTTTGGGGAAGATTTTGACACTGAATTCTCGCTTTCCGACCGATCCGACATGAAATACCCGGTGCTCATGGGCCGCTCTTTGTTGCGGCGTGGGCGCTTTATGGTGGATGTAGCCCGGCTTCACGTCTCGTACAAAACCGAGGTCCTGCGCAAACAACTTCGTCCCTGACGCATCCTGGCTATTCGACAGCAGCTCCTGCTCTCTTTATTACACTCTCTCAAGTATTTTCTGATGAAACTGGCGATTCTATCGCGTGAGCCGAAGCTATATTCTACCATGCGTTTAGTGGAAGCGGCCGAGCGCCGTGGCCACGAAGCCGTGGTTATAGATCATTTACACTGCAATCTGGTACTCGAAAAAGGCTCACCAGGCATTATATACCAAGGCAAACACCTCAAAGGCTTCGACGCCATTATTCCGCGCATTGGGGCTTCGGTGACGTTCTATGGCTGTGCCGTAGTGCGCCAGTTCGAGATGATGAAGGTGCGCACGGCCGTCGAAAGCCAAGCCATCGTGCGCTCGCGCGACAAGCTCCGGTCCATGCAAATCCTGAGTAGGGCGGGCGTTGGGATGCCCAAAACGGCCTTCACCAACTACTCCGACGAAGTGGTTGAGATGATCAAGCAGGTGGGCGGCGCCCCCGTGATCATCAAGCTACTCGAAGGCACCCAAGGCTTGGGCGTAGTACTGGCCGAAACCGAAAAAGCGGCTCAGTCCGTGATCGAGGCTTTTCATAACCTCAAGGCCCGCATCATCGTGCAGGAGTTCATTGCCGAAAGCAAAGGCGCTGATCTGCGGGCTTTTGTGGTCAATGGCCAAGTAGTAGGGGCCATGAAGCGGCAGGGCAAAGAAGGCGAGTTCCGCTCGAACTTGCACCGGGGCGGCTCTGGCAACCTCGTCAAGCTAACCCGAGCCGAAAAAGCCGCTGCCTTGCTGGCTACCAAAGCGTTGGGCTTGGGTATTGCCGGGGTTGACATGCTGCAAAGCAAGCGCGGGCCGCTGGTATTGGAAGTCAACTCCTCGCCCGGTTTGGAAGGCATCGAGAAAGCCACCGGCCTCGACATCGCCGACAAAATAATTGAGTACACCGAACAACTGACCAAGAAGCACAAAGCCAAGATCGCTTCCAAGCACCCTGCCCATCAGCCCGATAGCCAATCGGATGTCCCGGCGGTATGAGCAGGCTTGAGGTAAGTAATCCATCCGAACGCTTAGGTATAAGTGGTTGTAAATCAATGATTTATAATTATGCTGGTAGCATGGAAATACACAGCGATCGGCAGCGTGCAAGCCGCGGGATGCCGCGTGGATAGGCTAACTGCTTATATTTAACCTTTCCGCGTAGCATATTGGCACCTTCCACTCCTCCTGATAGCATCCATCTCAACGGCCTGACCATCAAGCCCGGCGAGCGGGTACTCACGCGGCTGGTGATCTCGCGGCTGCCTTCTGGCACCGTCATCGATGTGCCGGTGCACGTGTTTCGCTCCACACAGCCCGGCCCCACGGTGCTGCTCATGGCCGGTATGCATGGCGACGAAGTAAACGGCATCGAAACCATTCGGCGCATGATTCGCCGCGACTTGCTGCGCCCCCTGCGCGGCACGATCATCGCCATCCCGATTCTCAATATTTATGGCTTTCTGAACTTCTCGCGGGAAGTGCCTGATGGTAAGGATGTTAACCGTAGCTTTCCGGGCAATCCGCGCGGGTCGTTGGCCAGTAGGGTAGCGCATCGGTTTACCCGCGAGATCCTGCCGTTGGTCGATTGCGGCATCGATTTTCACACGGGCGGCGCGGCCCGCAGCAATTATCCGCAAGTGCGATGCCAACTCGGCTACCCCGATAGCGATGCGATGGCGCAGGCTTTCGCGGCGCCGTTTACGCTGAACGCCTCTCTGCGGCCTGGTTCCCTGCGCGAAGCCGCTTTCAAGCAGCAAAAACCCATCATCGTGTACGAAACCGGCGAGTCGTTGCGGCTGGATGAGCACGGCATCGAGCTGGCCATTGCGGGTACGTTTCGGGTGTTGCGCTCGCTCGGCATGGCGGCCGACGCGCCCGCCGCCACGCAGCCCAACGTGGTGTGCATGCGCCATACGTGGCTACGCGCCCGCTTTGCCGGCCTCTTTCGGAGCCACGTGCAGGTGGGGCAGTATCTGGAAAAAGGCGAAGTCTACGGCAGCGTGGCCGACCCATACGGCGAAATGGCGGTGCGGCTGGAGTCGCCGGTGGCTGGGTATATCGTGGGAATCAACCACATGCCGGTCGTCAACCAGGGCGACGCGCTCTTGCACATCGGCATGGTAAGCGAAAGCGGCAGTCGGCTTAGCCAAGCGCCGCCGTTTGAGGAGAAGCCCAGCGCCCCAGAAGACCTGGACGCGGAAGAAGTCGAAGAAGAGCCGTAAGCTGGCCCACTCAGCCCAGCGAATCGGGTAATTATAGCAGGGCTTGAAATTCTGCGGGCCTTTTTGCGTTTCTTTGAAGGCCAGTTAGTTGGCATTCGTTTTAATTCCCCTTTTTCTCCTGATGAACAATTCCCTGCGCCTGATTATCGACGCTGTGCTGGTCATTGCCGTGGCCGTGCTGTTTTACCTCCATTTTGCGGACAAATCTGCCGCTAAAGTCGCCCCCGCCAAGGTGGTTGCCACCAAAACCGACTCGACTGGCACTGTTACAACCGAGCCCTCCACGGCCGTAGTAGCCGATACCGATAAAGTAGCGTTCGTAGTATCGGACAAGCTTTTGGCTGATTACAAAGGCATGCAGGACGCCCGCAAAGCCTTCGAAGGTAAAGCCAAAGGATGGGAGCGCCAGAACGAAACCTTGGTGCGCAGCTTCCAAGCTGCCGTGCAAAAGTATCAGCAGCAGGCTCCTAGCCTCACGCCGGAACAGCGCGCCGCAACCGAGCAGCAACTCGAAACCCAACGCATTCAGTCGGGGCAGAAGCAGCAGCAGATCCAGCAGCAGGCTCAGGAGCAAGAAGCCAAAATGACCAAACAGGTTCTCGACCGTGTGGACAAGCAAGTAGAAACGTATGGCAAAGCCAATGGCTACCGTCTCATTCTGATTTCGGCGCCCGGCGGCGCCATCGCCTACGGCCGCAAAGACATGGACATTACGGCCGCCGTGGTGAAATATCTCAACCAAGAATACACCGCCAAGAAATAACCCGTTTCGGCTTGTAAAACGTCGGTAAAAGCGCCTGCAATTCTCCGGAAAGGCAGGCGCTTTTTCTTGCCTGCGCGGTGCTGGTCGTAACCTTTCGGGGCCGCCTTTTACTCCCGCTTGTGAACCGAGGGAAGCCTGGGAAGAAGTTTTATGATTCCTATTTTATAAACAATTGACTTACAACAATTTAACAGTTCGCGTATGAGGCGAATTCTTCGCTCTTTAGTACTCATCTTATGTTTACAACCCGCCGTAGCGAGTGCCCAGCAAGCTGGCAAGCACACCGTCAGCGGCTACGTCCGCGACCAACAAACTGGCGAAAACCTGATTGGCGTGGCCGTCATTAGTCCGGGCTCGGGGCTGGGCACGAGCACCAACACCTACGGCTTCTACTCGCTAACCCTGCCCGCCACCGATTCGGTGCGGCTGCTGGTCTCATACCTGGGGTATGCCAAGCAGAAATGGGTGGCCCCAGCTTCTGGCAACCTGACGCATACCTTTGGCTTACAGCCGCTTACCTCGGAGCTGGCGGGCGTAGAAGTAGTTGGGAGCCGCGAGGAAAAACTTGCGCAGAGCACCCGCATGGGCACCGTCAATATTCCGCTCAACCAGATCAAGGCTGTGCCGGCGTTGCTCGGCGAACGCGACGTGCTGAAGGTGCTACAACTGCTGCCCGGTGTGCAAAGCGGCGGCGAAGGCACCAGCGGCCTGTACGTACGCGGCGGCTCGCCCGACCAAAACCTTATCCTGCTCGACGGCACTCCGGTTTACAATGCGTCGCATTTGTTCGGGTTCTTTTCCGTATTCAATGCCGATGCGCTCAATAACGTAGAGCTCATCAAAGGTGGCTTTCCGGCCCGCTACGGCGGGCGGCTGTCGTCGGTGCTGGACATTTCGATGAAGGAAGGTAACCTGAAGGAGTTTCACGGCGAAGGCGCCATCGGCCTGATCGCTTCCAAAATCACGGTCGAAGGTCCGATCAAGCAGGATACGGCTTCGTTCATCTTCTCGGCCCGCCGCACCTACATCGACATTCTGGCCCGGCCCCTGATTTGGGCGGCGACCAAGAACGCAAGTGGTAGCAGCGCTACCGTAGGATACTTTTTTCACGATCTGAACGGCAAGCTAAATTGGAAACCGAGCCGGCGCGACCGCTTGTACTTGAGCGCTTACACCGGCTACGATAAGTTTTATGCCCGCTACAACGATACCAACGAAGGGCTGGCCGACCGCGAAAACTCGGGCCTGGGCTGGGGCAACCTCACGGCCGCGCTGCGCTGGAACCACCTCCTGAACGATCAGCTGTTTCTGAATACGCACTTCACTTACACGAAGTACCAGTTCAACGTCGGGATTGAGCAGGAAAGCCAATACCGCGACCCGCAGAACGCCGTGAAGACGGATAAATTCAACTTGCGCTATCTGTCTAATATTCGGGACTTTAGCCTCAAGTCTGATTTGGAATACCTGCCCAGCCCCGACCATTACATTCGGTTTGGCGGGCAATACATTCTGCACTCGTTCAGGCCGGGCGCCTTGCAAGTGAAAGACAATTCTGGCAGCAACGACCTAAGCCGCCTCAACTCAGTGGCGCGCACCATGGCCAGCGAAGCGTCGCTGTATGCTGAGGACGATTACCGGGTTTCGGAGCGCCTGAAAGTAAACGGCGGGGTGCGCCTCAACGGGTTTTGGGTCGATCGCACGCTGTATCCGTCGCTGGAGCCGCGCGTGTCGGCCCGCTTCCTGCTCACGGAGGAGTGGGCGCTGAAAGCCGCGTACGCCCGCACGACGCAATACATTCACCTCCTCACCAACAGCGGTATCGGTCTGCCCACTGATCTGTGGGTGCCCGCTACGGCGAAGGTCAAACCGCAACGTGCTCAGCAAGTTAGCCTGGGCGCCGCACGTACGCTTCGGCACAAAGGGGAGGAGTACGAGCTGAGCTTCGAAACGTATTACAAGCCCATGCGCAACCTCATCGAGTACCGGGAGGGCGCCAGTTTTCTGGGAACTACCGACAACAACTGGCAGGACAAAGTGACCAGCGGGCAGGGCTGGGCCTACGGCGGCGAGGTCTTCCTGCAAAAGAAAACCGGCCGCACCACCGGCTGGATCGGCTATACGCTGGCCTGGAGCAAGCGCAAATTCCCGGAGCTCAACCAGGGCCGCATCTTCCCTTACAAATACGACCGCCGTCACGACGCCTCCTTGGTGGTGATCCATCATATCAGCCCAACGCTCACGCTGTCAGGTACTTGGGTGTATGGCACCGGCAACGCCGTTACGCTGTCGCAAGGTCATTTCACGCTGGATGGCTATGGCTATAACCAGTTTGACGACTACGGTCCGCGCAACAGCTACCGCATGCGCGCCTACCACCGCATGGACCTCGACCTGAGCAAGACCAAGAAAAAGCGATGGGGTGAGGTCGTGAACAGCTTTAGCCTCTACAACGCGTACAGTCGCAAAAATCCTTATTACCTGTTCCTGCAACAAGGCTCCGAAGACGAATTCGGCAACGTGACCCGCAAGCCCGGATACCGCGAAATCTCGCTGTTTCCCATTATTCCGTCGTTCAGTAAAAGCTTTAAATTCTAAGCAATTGATTCTAAGTTGTTTATGAAGAATATCATATTTTCTCTTCTGGCCTTGAGCGCCATGCTGGGTCTGGCGGCCTGCGAAACCGCCATCGACGTGCCCGCGCCGCCTCACACACCGCGCATTTCATTACTGTATATCCTCAACACCGATACCCGCGATTCGGCCGTGTTGGGGCAGCGGCAAGTGTTCGTGAGTAGCAGTCAAGGGGTGTTTGAGACCAAGCGCCTGACCGGCCGCACCGACGCTACCGTGGAAGTGCAGGATGCCAGCGGTACCGTAATCGAGCGCTTCCAACCGATTGCCAACCCGAGCCCAGGCACGAACAGTTACTTCTACTACGACGGCTATTACCGGCCCACTATGGGCTTTGTGGCCCGGCCCGGCCAGACCTACACGATACGCGCCAAGGTACCCGGCCTCGAAACCGTCGAAAGCAGCCTCACGCTGCCGGCTACGCCCGTCATCGCGTCGGCAACCTACACTCCCCGAACGCCGCCCAGATCCGATCCTTATAACAGTTACCAACAGCGGGTTTTTGGGCACCTTACTCTCGCCGTAGCCGACAACGCAGCCACTACAGACTACTACATCGCCTATGCCCGAGTGTTGGATGAGCGAGGCCGGTTGTGGGGCTACCTGGAGCGAGATAATAGTAATAACTCCAACGACGTCAGTAACTTACAGCGATTTGAGCTGTCAGGTATAGGTATCTTGTACAACAAATCGCCCTACGCCGATACCAACGGTAACGGTCAGCAGTTGTCGTTGGCTAATGACGTACAAGGGTATTACAACGGCCGCTACACCGGCAACCCCGCCGACATTCCGGCGCCGGCTTACGTGGAAGTGGTGGTCGGCTCGCTTACCCGCGATATGTACCTGTTCTACCAATCGCTAGGACGCTACAACAACACCGGCGACAACCCGTTTGCCGAGCCGGCGCCCCTGTTTTCCAACATCCGTCCGGGTTACGGCTTGTTTGGCGGCACTTCCGCAACTACTTATCGTATACGGCTTTAGAAGTGATAGCCAATGGCAAAACTTCCATTAAACCTTAGCATCCTCAAGTAGTCTAAGGTAGGTACAAGCGTTTAAAACTCTGCTTGCTCTACGACTATGAAAAAATTTCTGAAAATACCTGCTCTGTTCATTTTGCTCCTGTCGGGTTCGCTGCTGACAGGTTGCGTAGCCTCGGCCGGCACAGCCGTCGTATCAACGGACCCTTACTACGGCCCGTATTATCGGCCTTACCCGCGGCCGTACTATCGTCCGTATTACCGGCCGGCTCGTGTGTACGTGCGGCCTGCTCCGGTAATTGTGCGGCCACAACGCGTGATTGTGGCACCCCGTCCCGGTTATTACAACAATAACATGCGTGGGCACCGTGGTTATCGTGTAAGATAAACGGTTGGCTATGAGCTGCATATAAAAAAGGCCCGCTGAGCAATCAGCGGGCCTTTTTTATATGCAGCTCTGAAATTAGAAAGTGAAGCGCAAGCTCAGGGCCGCATCGTTGTAGAAGCCGCTGTAGCCGTCAAACACCTCGAAAAATGGCTTGTAATCGACGCCTACTACGAACGGCAGGTCGGGCAATTTGTATTCCAGACCCAAAATCAGGTCGGCCCCGAAGGCGATGTAGTTGGTATCGTCTTCGTAGTAAGTGTAATACACATCTTTGTGCTTACCGCGCGTTTCCCACCGTCCCACGTAGTAGTAACGGCCACGATAGGAGCCTACGTGGCCACCAGCCCCGTAATAGAATTGCAGGTTTTTGACGTCGGCGACAGGCAGGTGCTTTTCTAGAAGCAAGGTTACGCGGGCGCCATGGGCCTTGTATTCGGTGGTAACCAGGCCTTCAAAAGCGACCCCGTTTTTGCCACTTATGAAATGCTTAAAAGTCAGGCCCGAAGAATACCCGCCGGCGCGCAACCCAAGGCCGGTGTTGTAGCCTGCTCCGGCGCTACCGCTGCTTCGGCCTTTCTTGCTTTGTGCATGAGCCGCCCCTGACGTAAGCAGCAACAGCAGGATCATCAAACGTGGAAACAGTTGTTTCATAGGAAAATAGAAAGCGAAAAGGAAAGTTGATTCTCTTGCAAAAATACAAATCAACTTCGACGCTTGCTATTTTTATCTTCCGCTCTCCGCAATTTCGTCGGAAAGATGGACGCGCACACCGCCGCCATCTTCGGCCGCGGCCCGGATCATGGCGCGGGCAACGGCCGCAGCCGGCACGGCCCGGTACTTACGCAAAGGCCCCAGCAGCAACGGATTCAGCAGCTTCATAAGTACAAAGCCTATTTGCTCGCCAAGCCGTTTTTCGCGGCGCTCGCCCAGCAGCAGCGACGGCCGGAAAATATGAATTACCCGAAACGGCGTCTGCCGAACGGCGTCTTCCATTTCGCCTTTTACCCGGTTGTAGTAAATGCGCGACTCTGCGTCGGCGCCCATGGCCGAAACCACCAGAAACTGCGCCGCAAAATTCCCGGCTGTAATAGCAGCTAGTTTTACAACGTACAGATAGTCAACCTTATAGAAAGCCTCCTTGGAACCGGCTTGGCGCATAGTCGTGCCCAAGCAGCAGTACACATCATCGGCGATTAAGCCCAAGCGGTTTTCTTCCAGTTGGTCTAGGTCCATGACGCGTTGTTCCAGTTTGGGGTGTACCAGCGGCAAGGGCCTCCGCCCCACGGTGATAACTTTTGCGTAGCGTTCGGAGGCTAGCAGCAAAGGCAGCAATGTGCTGCCTACCAAGCCGGTAGCACCGGCAATGAGGGCAGTTTTCTGGGGAGTCATGGGGCGGTGTAGCGTAGGGAAAGAAGCAAGGGGGAGCCGAGATTCGATTCCTCATACGGAAGAAGCGGCACAAAAAGCTACCTGCCGGCCCCCGAAGCTTACTTGCCTTCTACAAGTCGCGTCTCGTCTGGCGCTAGTTGCACTACGCCCTGTTTGTAAAGGCTGCCCAAGGCTTTTTTGAACACTTTTTTGCTCATGCCCAAGCGGCGGTAGATGTCGTCGGGCTCGCTTTTGTCGGAGAGGGGCAGCGTGCCGCCGGCTTTGCGCAACGCGGCCAGTAGCGTATCGGTGGCGGCCACGGCTTCGTCGTAGCCCGTGCGTTGCAGGCTCACGTCGAGCTTGCCGTCGTCGCGGACTCGGCGCACGTAGGCCGTGTGGATGTCGCCAAGGCGCAGCGGCCGGAAGACTTCGTTGTGGTAGAGCAAGCCGGGATATGCTTTGTTCACGATCACGGCGTAGCCCAGCTCCGACTCGTTGGCGACGAGCACCTGCACGGCGTCGCCGGGTTGGCCGGGGAAAGGCTCCTTGCTGAGGTAGCGTTCGTATTTGGCCGTGGCCACAATGCGGTCGGAAGTTTCGTCGAGGTACACGTACACGGCCACACGGTCGCCGGGGCGCAGGCGGCGGCGCTGGTTGCGGTAGGGCAGGAACAGGTCCTTTTCAAGACCCCAATCCAGGAAGGCACCGATGTCGCTCACGTCGCGCACCGTGAGCACCGCAAACTCATCCACGCGCACCAGCGGCTCCAAAGTGGTGGCAATGAGGCGGTCTTCGGAGTCGCGGTACACGAATACGCGCAGAAAATCGCCCACGCGGGTGCCCTCCGGCACGTATTTGCCCGGTATCAGCAGATCGCCGTCGTCGGAAGTCAGGTACAATCCAAAATCCACTTCGCGAGCTACTTCCAGCTCATTGTAATCGCCCAGCAGCATATGCAATCGGAAATTAAGTTCTCGGGTAAGCTCGCTACAAGCAAGCAGGCAAAGGTAGGTGCTTAAGAAATGTTATTCGAAATAAGGCCATGTATATAAGTGATTGATTATGAATTGCTTATATACAAAGGCAAACATCGCTTTTTTATTCTTTTCTTCATACTCCGCAATTAATCGAAGCGGGCGGTGTTGGGCTGGCCAAAGCCAAAATCGTTGAAGCCGTAATACGGCCGCGAGCTTTCAAAAATGCGCAACCCGTTGTTGGTGTACTGCCCGCGCGGGTAATAGCCGATCAGAATCTGGAGGGTGCGGATGGCCGTGTACTCGTTGCGGAACCGCAAACCGGCGCCAAATCCCATGTACGGCGACTCATGAAACGGCAGCCCACCTTTGATATTAGGCGTTATCCAGGCGGCATCGGCAAAGGCAATGGCCGCCAAGCGGAAGCCCAAAAAGGAAACCGGCGTAAATACGTTGGCCTCGTAGTTGACCACGAAGCGGCTGGCCCCGCGCAACAAGCCGTCGGTCTGGAAGCCGCGCAGGCCCCGCACGCCATCGATGCTGAGCAGCGTTTCGCTATCGAGGCGATGAAAGCCCAACGACGAGCGATTCCAGAAAAAGTGGCGCCACTGCCAGTTGCCGGTGTTATACAAAGGCGTGAAATACAGGATTTCGGTGTTGAGCAGGCCTTGCTGCCAGTCGTTTTGGGGGCGGCGCAGGAAGCTGCCAAACTCGGCGTTGAGGTAGAGGTACCCGTGCAAGGGGTTGTAGCCCGCCCACGCCGCGCGCACGCCATAATAATTGCGGTTGAACTCTTCGTTGAGCTCGTAGCCCATGGTAAAGCCCAGCAATGTACCCGTCGGGATATCCTCGGTGCGGCCGAAGCCGAATAGATATTTGTCTTTGTAATAGCGCCTTACGCTGTAGCCGATGGTGCCCAGCAGCAGCGAGGTAGTGCGGTACGCCGACTTGTTATTGACCGAATCGGTGATGGGCCGCTCCGAATATTGCGTATGAATGGCCCGTCCCGACAAAATCAGCCGCGCCGGGTTTTCGTAGGCCAAGTCGTAGCTATGCAGGCTGAAGGAGCGGCCCAGCCACCCATCCTGCACCGTATAGCGCAGCGGATGAAATACATACGGCTGGCCTTCGGGCGGCACGGCCAGCGTGACGCCCTGGTAATAGTCGGCCAATGAGAGGGAGCCCGCATAGCGCGTCTTGACGGAGTAGAAGCCGCGGCTAAACGTAACGTCGGCTTGGCGGAACTGGTCTTCGTTGCGGTAGTGCAGCCGCCCGGTAACGAAGTTGCGAAACGGCACCTGGTAGCTGCCTTCGTATTTCCAGGTTTGTGGCTTGCCGCGGCCGTATTCGTACACGTTGCGAAACTGGTGACCCTGCCCTAGAAAGTTATTATCGCGCACCCCAACCACCCCGGCGCCCACATCGCGCAGTTGGAACGAACCGGTGATACTAAATACGTCTTTGGTAACTACCTCAATATCAACGCTGTCTGCGGAGGTGGTTTGCTCGTTGACAAACACCCGCGCATCCAGAATTTCGGGCGTCTGGCGCAGCAAGCGTTCCGACTCAGACAGCGCCTGCGGCTGCAACTCCCGCCCGATCCGAAACAACAGCACCTGCCGCACGCGCGAGCGCACGGTTTTGATGTGAAAGGTATTGCCCGTTTTCTCGAGGAAGTTGCGCGGCTGCCGCGCCGGGTCGTTGATGCTGTAGCCAAAGGCATCGAGCGTCGTAATGTTGATACGGCGCACAATCTTGTAGTTGTGCTGATCAAACTGGCGGTCAAGGAGTTGGGCATCGAGGCCAGCGCGGTCTTCGCGGCGCTCGGTGAAGTTGAACAGCGCCGACGCGGCTTTGCCCACAATGGTTTTGCGCTTAGTATAGGCCTTCAGACCCGTCAGGATGCGCTCTTGGTCGAAGCGTCGGCGCAACGAATCGGGGCGGGTGTTTTCGGGTTGGATGCGCGTGGTATCCGGCACGGCCGCCGGCGCAGTTTGCTGGGCTTGCACCTGTTCGGCCACCATCCACAACACGAGGGCAGGCCACAGCCACCCCCCGCGCAGGCGAGGCAAAAAGCAGGGGAAAGCAAAGCGCAACATCATAAGGATAACGCAACAATAGCCGGCTTTCGGATGGCGCCGCGCTTCTAGCCCGACAAGATACAAAGTACGCCCGCGAAGGCCGCCGTCAAACAAGCAACGTCAAAGCCGTGCGCAGATAGAAAACGGGCCGGAAAGCCGCAAAATTCCTTTCGAGCGCTTAGGCCACGGCCCTCGCAAAAGTTAAAAATGCCGCAGGCCGCAAGGAACCATTCCTAAAAAAATTAGCTTAGTTATCTATTGTCAGGTTGGATATAAATCTTTATTTTTAAGCCATCAAACAGGTCGAATGAACGAGCGCATTCAGGAAAAGCTAAGTATTTTGGCAGACGCCGCGAAGTACGATGTATCGTGCTCCAGCAGTGGCGGCAAGCGCAAAAACGAAAATAAAGGCTTGGGCAACGCGGAAGGCATGGGCATTTGCCATTCTTTCACGGAAGACGGCCGTTGTGTGTCGCTGCTCAAAATTCTGCTTACGAATCACTGCATTTTTGACTGCGCCTATTGCGTGTCGCGGCGCAGCAACGACGTGAAGCGCGCCGCCTTCACCGTCGACGAAGTTGTGGACCTGACCATGAACTTCTACCGCCGCAACTACATCGAGGGGCTGTTTTTGAGTTCCGGCATTTTCTCCAACTCCGATTATACCATGGAGCGCTTGGTTCGCATTATTAAAAAGCTGCGTACCGAACACAAATTCAATGGTTACATCCACGTCAAAACCATTCCGGGCGCTTCGCCGGAGCTGATTCAGGAGGCCGGTTTGTACGCCGACCGCCTGAGCGTGAACATCGAGCTGCCCTCCGAAATGAGTTTGCAAAACCTCGCGCCGGAGAAGAATTACGAGGAAATTCTGACGCCAATGGCGCAGATCCGCGATGGCATCACCCAGAATAAGGAAGAAAAAGCCTTATTCAAGAAGGTGCCCCAGTTTGCTGCCGCCGGCCAAAGCACTCAGCTGATTGTGGGGGCTTCCGCTGAAAACGACCACCAGATCATCAAGCTCACCGATTCGCTTTATAAAGGCTACGGATTGAAGCGCGTGTATTATTCTGGGTATGTGCCGGTTAGCGATGATGCTCGCCTGCCCCAAACCACGCAGCCGCCCGTCATTCGGGAGCACCGCCTCTATCAAACCGACTGGCTCATGCGCTTCTACGGCTTCGACGCCGACGAAATTCTGGACCCTGAACATCCGTTCTTGGATCTGGAGATTGATCCGAAGCTGGCTTGGGCTTTGCGCAATCGCCACGTATTCCCGATTGATGTTAATACTGCTGATTACGAGATGATTCTGCGCGTGCCCGGCATTGGGGCGCGTTCGGCTAAGCGCATTGTGGCGGCCCGGCGCTTTGCTTCGCTGTCGCTCGATCACCTGCACAAGTTTGGGGTGGTGCTGAAGCGCGCCAAATACTTCATTACCTGCCGCGGTCAATCCCTCGAAACCCGCGACTACGACGAGCAAAGCATCCGGCGCCAGATTTTATTTGGCTCCGGCTCTGTGCGTTCGGCGTTGGTAACCCAACAGCTTGACCTTTTTGCCCCTCCCGTACCTACCGACCTGTTTTCACAAGCCAGCTAAGCCTCTCTGAGCTATGACTATTTCTCACCGCGCCACCGACGCGTCGGCCGCCACGCAAACCGCTAACAACATGAAAGTTGTCCGTATGGCTTGTTGCTGCAAACTCAGCGACCTGCTGCCCATCGTGCGCCAACTCCACGAAGCTGCCCGCGCCAACAACGCAGCCGCTACGCAAACCACGCAGACCGAGGCGGCGTAGGCGCGCACCGACAACTCGCGGCCAAGAAAGGCGGTAGAAGCCGGCATGGGTTATCCTTTCGAGCACCACTACGTCCAGACCAACGGCATCAGGCTGCACGTAGTCCAATGCGGTCCTAGCCAAGGCCCGCTGGTGATTCTGTTGCACGGTTTCCCGGAGTTTTGGTATAGCTGGCGCCATCAGATTCAACCCTTGGCTGAGGCGGGCTACCGCGTTTGGGCTCCCGATCAGCGCGGCTACAACCTGAGCGACAAGCCATTGCATATACGTGACTATCAGGTCGCTACGCTTGCTGCCGACGTTATTGGCTTACTGGATGCCGCGGGGCAGTCGTCGGCAATCGTTGTTGGGCACGACTGGGGCGCTGTTGTAACGTGGTGGCTGTCAATTAAATATCCAAACAGGATACGGCGAGCGGCGATTCTCAATGTGCCGCACCCAAGAACGCTGTCGCGGGCGCTCCGCCGCACGCCCTCGCAGCTGTTTAAAAGCTGGTACGTGTTCTTTTTTCAGGTGCCTTGGCTGCCGGAGCGGGCGACGCGCTGGCGCAACTGGCGCGTCGCCCGCTCCGCATTGCGTGGCACGAGCCGCCGCGGCACGTTTAGCGGTGCCGATTTGGCTTTATATCAGCAGGCTTGGTCGCAGCCGCGGGCAATGCGCAGCATGATTAACTGGTACCGGGCGGCTTTCCGGTTCCGCTCAGGATTAGGAAAGAATGCCCGCGTTAGAATTCCTGTTCGCATTATATGGGGCAAGCGCGATGCTTTTCTCAACTCCCAACTCGCTCAGATGAGCTTGGAGATGTGCGACCACGGCCAGCTAACCTACCTGCCCAGTGCCACGCACTGGGTGCAGCACGAAGAACCCGCTGAGGTGAATCGGTTGCTGCTGGAATTTTTTAACGAAGCGCACGCATGACTCACGACTATACCTACGACGGCACCTTCGACGGCCTGCTTACGGTAGTGCTGGAAATGTACGAGCGCAAAGCCTGGCCCAACAGCGTGCAGCCGCTCGGGGCCGTGCAGGGTGGGTTGTTTACAGCCACGGTGCACATCGAAACCAACGAAGACAAAGCCACCCGCGTGTGGAAAGGCTTGCTAAAGTACATAGACGGCGAGACGCGTAATCGTTTGTACCACACGTATTTATCGGAGCGGCCCGATCGGGAGATGCTGATCAGTCGGTATGTGCAGCAGGCGGTGGAAGCACGGGGCCAAGTAGATATCTCGGAGAATTACGCCGACGATACCGTGCGCCTCGTGGCACACATTAGCCAGCAGCTCGGCCGCGAAAAGCACCGCATGGAAGCGTTCGTGCGCTTTGAAAAAACAAGTGATGGCCTGTTTCACGCTACCATCGATCCGGATTTTGATGTGTTGCCGCTCATTGCGCCGCATTTTACCAAGCGCTACGCCGACCAGCGCTGGCTCATCTTCGACCGGCGGCGGCACTACGGGCTGTATTACGACCTGCATCATACTGACATCGTGCAGTTTGAAGCCGACGCGCCGCAACGCAGCACCAGCGTGTCGGCAACGGTGCTCGACGAGCGCGAGCCGCTGTTTAAAGTGCTCTGGCAGACGTACTTCGACCACGTCAATATTCCGGAGCGCCGCAACCTAAAACTGCACCGGCGCCACATTCCGTTGCGCTACTGGAAATACCTCAGCGAAAAGCAGCCGCGCGAATTGCGCTTTCAGCCCATCAAAAACAAACGCCGTGACTCGCGCGGTGAGTAGCGCTTGGGTTGAATGAGTTAATTTGGAGCCAAATTCCGAATTGCTTTACGTCAACTAGCACCACTACATGAGCAAAATAGTCGTTTTCGGGGCCTCCGGCCAATTGGGGCAATGCCTGCAGCACGTCGCGAAAGAGCGCAACGTAACGGATGTCGTGTTTCTGCCCGAAGAGCAAGCCGATATTCTGGATGCGGCGAAGCTACAAGCCGTTTTTGCGCAATACCGACCCGCGTATTGCATCAATTGCGCCGCCTACACCGCCGTCGATAGAGCGGAAGACGACGTGGATCTGGCCCGGAAAATCAACCGCGACGGCGCCGAAAACCTGAGCCGGGTGTGCGACGAATTTGAAACCACGCTCATTCACATCTCCACCGATTTTGTGTTTGCCGGCACTGGCAATCAGCCCTTAATCGAAACCGACGAAACGGAGCCAATCAGCGTGTACGGCCTCACGAAGCTGGAAGGCGAGCAGGTGGTAGCCGAACACACCAGCCGGTATTTCATCCTGCGTACCAGCTGGTTGTATTCGGAATTTGCCAACAACTTCGTGAAAACGATGCTGAAGCTGGGCCGCGAGCGCGACGAGCTTCGCATCATCTGGGATCAGATCGGGACGCCCACGTACGCCATCGATTTGGCGGGCTGCATCTTCACCATCATCGAACGCCAGAGCCAGCAGTACGGCGTGTATCACTATAGCAACGAGGGCGTTACATCGTGGTATGACTTTGCCAAGGCCATTTTTGAGCTCAGCAACACAAGTGTCAACGCGGTGCCCATTCGTACGGCCGAGTACCCGACCAAAGCCACGCGCCCGGCGTTTTCGGTAATGGACAAAACGAAAGTCAAGACCAACCTGCAACTGGCCATTCCGCACTGGCGCGATAGCCTGAAGGAGTGCATGAGTCGTATCTAATTGATCGTCAAACAGATATAAAAAGGCCGCGGTTCATGTGAATCGCGGCCTTTTTGCGTTTTAGCGCGCTTGCTGCTTACGACGGTAGAGCTGATTGATGAGAAAAGCGGCCAGCACAAACGAAAAACCGGTCGCGCTTACGCCCGCCCAACCAGCGTTGGCCCACGCAAACCCGCCTGCCAGCGAGCCCAACGAACCGCCGATAAAATAGGCGGTCATGTACACGGTGTTGAGGCGGCTGCGCGCTTCCGGAATCAGCGCGAAAATGCTCGATTGGTTGGAAATGTGGGTCGCCTGCACGCCCACATCCAGAATGATGACGCCCACTACTAGCCCAGCCAGGTGGTAGCCGCCGAAGCCCAGTATGGCGTATGCGGCCAGAGCCAGGAGCAATCCAATTCGGATGGCGTAGTCGGGCCCTTTTTTGTCGGCGGCTTTGCCAGCCAGCGGCGCGGCCAAGGCTCCGCAGGCGCCAATCAGGCCGAAAAAGCCCACGACGTCGCTGCCGTAATGGTAGGGGCTGCCTTCCAGAAAGAACACCAGCGTAGTCCAGAAAACGCTGAAGCCCGCGAATAAAAAGCCGCCTACCAAGGCAGCCCGTCGCAACGGCTGCAAGTCGCGCGTCAGGCTCACCAGCGATTTCATCAGGCTGGCGTAGGTGCCGGTGAAGGACGGACGGCTGGTCGGAAGTTTCAAGGCCAATACGCCCGTCAGTACTACCATCGCCGCCGAACCAGCCCAGAACATCGTGCGCCAGCCAAAATGCGCGCCTACATACCCACTAATAGTGCGCGAAAGCAGAATGCCGATCAGCAGGCCGCTCATGACCTTGCCCACGATGCGGCCGCGATCTTCGTCGTTGGCCAGCGAGGCCGCCATCGGAATAAGAAGCTGCGGCACCGCCGAAAAAATGCCGATCAAAACGCTGGCCACGACCAGCACCACAAACGAAGGCGCAAAAGCTGCTAAGGCCATGGCTGCCGCCGCGCACAGCAACTTCAACAAGATCAGGCGCTTGCGTTCGACTTTATCGCCGAGCGGCACCACCAGAAACAGCCCCAGCGTGTAGCCGATTTGGGTGGCGGTGGCAATCAGGCTGACTTTGCTGTCGGAGAGGTGGAAGGTGTTGCCGATGTCGGCGAGCAACGGTTGGTTGTAGTAAATATTGGCGACGACCAGGCCGCACGTAATCGCCATCAGCCACACCAAAGCGGCATCGATGGCCGGAGCAGAAACCGCCGAAGCCGGTTTTTCCTGCTCAAGAAGAGTTGATTTCATGAATTGTAATCCGTGGTAAGGCGGCCCGGTGGGTGAGCGGCAACGTGCGAAACCCAACCGCTAAATTCAGCCGCTTTTGCTCCCTTAAATGCTTTGGGAGTACCTAAATGTTACAACGGGACAGAAATCTTCTTTTGCTTTATTGTATAAGTTATTGATAACCAGATGGTTATATAAAATATATTTCTTGTTTGGTTGCGTGGGTTCTCACGCGGCGCACCGCTTTTTGTACAAGCCCGGCGTCATGCCTTCGTACTTTTTGAAAAGCACCTGAAAGTAATTGGTGTTGTTGAAGCCCACCCGAAAGCACACATCGGCCACGGTGCTGAAAGGGTTGCGCAGCAAGCGTTTGGCTTCGGTAAGGCGCTCCTGAATCACGTACTCGACGGGCGTAAGGCCAAACTCGCGCTTGAAGAGGCGAAAAAACGTCGCCTTGCTCATGCAGGCTAGCTCACAGAGCTTTTGCACCGTGATCTGCTCGGTGAGGTGTTGCTTGATGTAGTGCACGACGTGCGCAAAGCGGTGCGAGGTCAGGTGCTGGGCGTAGTTGTGAAAAATGAGCTTGCGCGCCTGCGTCTGCATGAGCCGGATGAGCAATTCTTGCAGCGTAAACGACGCCAGCACATCCTTGGCGGCGTGCGTTTCCTGCGACAGATGAATGAGGCGCTCCAGCGTGCCGGTAAGCTCGGGCGTGTTGGTCAGGTGCGCGTTCGCGGAGTTGCTCAGGTGCCAGGGCGTGTGGTCTTCGGCCAGCGGAAAGCGCTCGTTGAGCAAATCGACGGTTTGGCGAATGGTATCGGACGGAATGGCCACGGCCAGGCACTGCGTCGGGTTGTCGAGAGTAGCTTCCGGGAAGTCGATTTCCATGGTTTGCTGTTCGCCCACAATCACCGATTCGCCGGGCAGGTAGTCGAAAGCGGGGCGGTCGGGGAGGTGCATCACTTTTTTGCCCCGCAGCATGGTCGTGAGTACCAGGCTGCCCATGCTGAGTGGCACGCGGCTGGCCTGCTGGTGCGTTTCGAAAATGTTTAGCTCGAAGCCCTCAAGCGTGTACACCGTGCGGTTTTCGACCAGCGTATCCAGCTTATCGGGGTGGTGAAGGGCAACAGAAGTGGGCTGAGTGGGGCGGGACATGATGGGTGGGGATAAAGGGCAGGAAGGCGTAATCAGTTCTCCGTTTCAGTAGTGGCCGGCCCTCCGTTGTGGGCAACGAAAACCGGCAGCAGAGGAGCAGAAATCAAGCCTTGAAAGGATAAGTCAACTTGCGATTATCATCAAGCTTAATGAGAGGATACTACATCTTTTCGGGCAATAATAGAAGCTACCTTGGAAGTAGTCTTAACTCCATAACTCCCACAGCATGGAAACGTTAGAAAAACCCACCACCCTAGTTGCCCGTCCTCAATTTAAAGATCATTACGATAATTTCATCGGCGGCAAATGGGTCGCGCCAGTGAAAGGACAGTACTTCGAGAACCCTTCGCCCATCGACGGCAAGGCCTTCTGTAAGGTAGCCCGCTCGACCAAGGAAGATATCGAATTGGCGCTCGACGCCGCCCACGAAGCCTTCAAAACCTGGAAGCATGCCTCAGCCACCACGCGTAGCAACATGCTGCTGAAAATTGCCGATGTCATGGAAGCCAACCTCGAGCATCTGGCCGCCGTGGAGTGCATCGAAAACGGCAAAGCCATCCGCGAGTGTATGGCCGCCGACTTACCCCTGGCCATCGATCACTTCCGCTATTTTGCCGGCGTGATTCGGGCCGAAGAAGGTTCGGCTACGGAGCTGAATGAGAATACGTTATCGCTGGTAATTCAGGAGCCGCTGGGCGTCATTGGCCAGATTATTCCCTGGAATTTTCCGCTGCTGATGGCCACCTGGAAAATCGCGCCTGCGCTGGCGGCCGGCAACTGTGTGGTAGTAAAACCCGCCGAGCAAACGCCCGCCAGCATCATGGTGCTGATGGAAATGATTCAGGACATCGTGCCGGCTGGGGTGCTTAACGTCGTCAATGGGTTTGGGCTGGAAGCTGGCAAGCCGCTGGCCTCGTCGCCGCGGGTGCAGAAAGTAGCCTTCACGGGCGAAACCACCACGGGCCGCCTGATTCTGCAATACGCTTCCGAAAACATCATTCCCGTTACGATGGAGCTGGGCGGCAAATCGCCTAACATCTTCTGCAAGAGCGTGATGGACCACGACGATGACTTCCTCGACAAAGCCATCGAAGGGGCCGTGATGTTTGCCCTCAACCAAGGCGAAATCTGCACTTGCCCCTCGCGGATGCTGGTGCACGAAGACATTTATGACGAGTTCATCGCCCGCGTAATCGAGCGCGTGAAAGCCATCAAGCTCGGCAACCCGCTGGACATGGAAACCATGATGGGCGCCCAGGCTTCCAACGATCAGTTTGAAAAAATCCTGAGCTACCTCGAAATCGGCAAGGCCGAAGGCGCCGAAGTGCTCGTGGGCGGCGATGCGTACCACCAGGAAGACGGCGCGCTGGCCGAGGGCTACTACATTCAGCCGACCATTTTCCGGGGCCACAACAAGATGCGCATCTTCCAGGAAGAGATCTTCGGGCCGGTGCTGTCGGTGACGACCTTCAAGGACAACGACGAAGCCATCGCCATCGCCAACGACACGCTCTACGGCCTCGGCGCCGGCCTCTGGACCCGCGATGCCCACGAACTGTATCAGATGCCCCGCGCCATTCAGGCCGGCCGCGTGTGGGTCAATTGCTACCACGATTACCCCGCTGGCGCGCCGTTTGGCGGCTATAAGGCTTCAGGTTTTGGCCGTGAGAATCACAAGATGATGCTCAATCACTACCGCCAAAACAAGAACATGCTGATTTCTTACAGCCAGCAGAAGCTCGGCTTCTTTTAAAGTAAAATATTGATAATCAATGCAATGTAAAGAACGTCATGCAGAGCGTAAGCGAAGCATGACGTTCTTTATCATTTAGTCGGAGGGCGATAAGTGTCTTTTTTACAGTAGGTCACGTTTCTATTAAAACGTGTTACTACCGTATGTGAGACACTTGCTTTGTGCTGCTCCGGCGGCGCACGGGTGTTGTTCGTACCTGTCGGCGTCACGTCCGCTAATTCATTCATTTGCCATGCCCACCCTCACACCCCGCGTCTTGGTGACGCCTGCTGCTGAAGCTGTTATCGATTTGCTCCGCGAGGAACACGGCCCCCTGATGTTTCACCAGAGCGGCGGCTGTTGCGATGGCTCGTCGCCCATGTGTTTTGCCGCCGGCGAGTTCAGAGTCGGGGGGAGCGATGTGTGGCTCGGCCGCATCTACGGCTGCGATTTCTTTATGAGCGCCAGCCAGTTTGAGTACTGGAAGCACACCCAACTCACCGTCGACGTGACGAAAGGCCGCGGCGCCAGCTTTTCACTCGAAATCCCTTTGGGCGTGCGTTTCCTCATTCGCTCGCGGCTTTTCACGGAAGAAGAATCGCAGGCGATGGCGCCCGTGTTCGCAGGCGATGAAGTGCCAGAGTTATAAGTGTTTGATAGTCAAATGCTTATAATAAGAGCTTATTGGCTTTATAACTCGCTCACAATCACCCGAATATCTGTGTTGCGGCCGTGATCGTCGGCGCAGGAAATTTTGAGCGGCCCAGGCGCGGGCCGAAAAAAGACGCGCTCAGTAGCCGCCGCCGCGCGCAGAAACCGATCATTTACATACCAATACACTTGGCGCACCTCGTTGTCGGTGGTGCAGCTGAGCAGCAATTGCTGCTTTTCGCCACGGTTGAGCACGTATTCAGTGTTGGGTAGCGGCGACGTGATGCTGGGCGCGCGTTCGGCACCGCCGCGCACGAGCTGGCACTCCGGGTTGTGTGGCGGCAAGCGACGGTACGGAATGCCTTGGGTTTCCTTGTAGGCCACTATTTCGGGCAACATATTAGGATAAAGCTCCCGCCGGAAACCCGCAACCGGCGCGCACGCCCGGCAATATGCATAGCGACCATCCGCCGACAGCAACACTTCCTTTTGGTGCTCGCAACGCTGGGTAGAAGACGTGCCCGGCAGGAAATAATCGATGAGCTGATTAGGGCAATTCGCCCCCGGCAGCTGACCAGTTTCGGCGCACACCAAGCGAAAATCCAAAGAGGCCGGCGGCTGAAACCAGTCGTTCGGCGAGTTGTAGGCAATCGTATTAAACAGGTCGAATAGCAACGGTGTGGCCACGTCGGCGCCGGTAAGCGCCGGCGCGCCCTGCCCGCTGAAATTTCCAATCCAGACGCCGATCGTGTATTCGCGGTTGTAGCCAATGCTCCAGGCATCGCGGCGACCGTAGCTGGTACCGGTTTTCCAGGCAATTTTGGGCAAGTGCGTGCTGCTTTCGTAGCTAACCGGCAAATCGGGCCGCGTCAGCTGCGAAAGAATATCGGTAACCAGAAAGGCCGCCCCATCCGACACCAAAGCCACCTCGCCCTTGGATCGAGCGGGAGACGCCGTAGCATTTGGCCGACTTACAATCCATTGCAAGGGCGCGTATCTGCCGCTATTCGCCAGCGTAACAAACAGATTGGTAAGCTCTTCCAACGAAGCCCCGCAACCGCCCAAAATGGTCGATAAGCCTAACCGCGGTGCATCGCGGCCCACGCGTTGGAAACCCGCCTCCCGCAGCTTGTCCGTAAACGTCGCGACGCCCATTTCGGAGAGCACCCGCACTGCCGGGATGTTCAGCGAAAAGGCCAAGGCCCGCTCCAGCGTCACTTCGCCATTGCAATGTTTATCGAAATTTTCGGGCCGGTAGCCCGCAAAATTGGTGGGCACATCAGGCAAAACCAGCTTGGGCGTCACCAAGCCGCGATCAAAGGCCAGGGCGTACAGAAAGGGCTTCAGCGTGCTGCCCGGCGAGCGAACGGCCTGAATGCCATCGACTTGGCCTTGGGTAAAAGCATCCTGAAAATCGGCTGAGCCCACATAAGCCTCCACGGCCCGGGTGCGGTTGTTGACGACCAATACGGCCGCATTCGAAATGCCCAATTCGTGCAGGCGACGCACGTAGTTGCGCGTCAGATCTTCGGCTTTGGTTTGCTTGCTGCGGCTGAGGGTAGAGGCAATAATGGCTTGCCTTGGATGTTGCCGCACGAGCCGCCGCGCCAGGTGCGGAGCCAGGGTGGGGGCGGCATGTCGCTGCACCTCAAGGGGTTCTAGCAAGGCATCGGCGATGTCCTGCCTGGCAAATAAGCCTTCCGCGCCAAAACGGCGCAGCCAGCGGTTGCGCTCGCGCCGGACGGCCCCGTTGTTTCGACCCAGCACCAAGCCCCGGGGCCGGTTCGGAATGACTGCCAGTGTAATGGTTTGGGCAAGCGACAGATAATCAGGGGGTTGCTGGAAGTACAGCAAAGCGGCTGATTTTACGCCTTCAACGTTGCCGCCGTACGGCACTAGGTTGAGGTAGAGTTGCAGGATCTCGGCTTTGCTATAGTGCGCTTCCAGTTGCACGGCACGCACTATTTCCAGCAGCTTGTTGCCCACGGTGCGCTCCTTAGGTTCCAGAAGCCGCGCCACTTGCATCGTGATGGTGCTAGCGCCGGTGGTGCGGCCACGGCCAAACAGGTTGCGGGCTGCCGCTTGCACAAGCGCGAAGGGGTTCACGCCGAAATGCCAATAAAACCAGCGGTCTTCCTTCGCCACAATGGCTTTGCGCAGCGCCGGGGTGATTTCGCGCAGCTCCGTTTTCATCCGCCACTTCTGGGTGGGGTTCAGAAAAGCATGCAGCACCGAGCCATCAGCTGCCGTGACAATGGGGGAGTACTGCGGCGTGGGGGGCAACGGAAACGCTCTGTCCAAGCCCCAAGCGATCACACAAAAAAGGAACAATACCACCGCAACGCCCCGAAAACGAGGCCATAGGGAGCGGACATAGCGCCAGGGCGCGGCAGCATTCATGCGGCAAGGTAAAAAGCCACTTCCGAAGCTCAGGCCGCGCAAGCCGCGAGGCTTAGGGCACCGTCACGGCCAGCTCAAATGTGCGCTTCGGCGGGGCCTCGTTGTCGGCAGTATCGCGGTAAAGAAACTTGACGGTAGTTTGTCCGGAATTTAACGCTTGGTATTGAAAAACCACGTCCTCGGGCGCGCCTACTTTGACTTTCTTTCGAGGCTTGTCGGGCCCCACTTGCTGCTTTACCAGCTTCACAATGCCATTGGACACCGGAACAGCTTCCCACTGAAACGTAGACCCAACTGTCGTTTCGAGTTGCACGGTCAGTTGGTCGCCTTTGTTGACGGTGACTTGGCTTCGGTTGCCGCGCTCGCTGAAACTGACGTTTTTGGCTACTCCCGGCTGATCAACAGTTACATACGTCTGGAATAAGTCGCCAATGGGCGAATAGCTCCTGCCTGGCGCGACGGAAACCAATGTTAGCATCTGGCCACCTGGGCCAATCGTTTGAAAGCGAAGCTCTTGGGTGAAGGGTGCGCCGGGTACGCCGCTCAGGATGCCCGGTAGTTTGGTGTTACTAGTCAGGGCGAGCATACCGGGTACGAGGTCCATTACCCGCCACGCGGGACCGGGACCGCCAGCCGCCGGGAGTCGGATAATAAGCACATCGCCTAGCGATAGCTGTAGCGGCTTACCCGAGCTTTCAGCCGTCAGCGTGACAATGCTCGTGTGCTGCTGATTCTGGTTTTGCGCCCATAACGACTGGGGCCGGGCACTTCCCAAAACGAGCAGAACATACAGCGCGGCAACACTTTCACGAAATGCTACAGGAAGCAGCCGGGGCATTTTCATAAGTAGGAGGCTCGATAGCAAGGCATGGTTCAGTTCTACGGCATCCGAATTAAAAGGCTATAGCTCAGCTTCTTGCTAAAACCGTTGCAACCTGCACTTCGTAGGCCTCTAGAAAGCTGCATAACCCGTTTAGAAGCTAGCCCAGAGATAGGTTAGTTACCGTTGTCTCAAAGGGTACTCGTTGACTATTAGTGCTTTATATAAATATCCATAAAGGTGAAAATATTACAATAATTACAAATAATTGAATTTATATAAAGACAATTTCAATATAAAGACAATTTTTTTACAAAAATCACATTTGAGGTGAATCCCATTTTCAGGGCATCTCGTAGATGATGCAGAGCCGATAAAAGCCTGTTTCGGGCTTGGCCTTAGGTGCTACTTACTGCTTTTCGAGAAAGCGCCATACGTGGCGGCCGGCTCCTTTTGTCCTTTTTTTCTCCTTTCCCCCACCAAACAGCTTATCACCAAACCTTTACCCATGAAGAAACTCTTCGCAGTTCTCGTCTTGGCTGGCCTCAAGGCCAGTAGCTTATTTGGGCAGGCAACCGTAGATCCCGCTTTGCGTGCCGCACTGCAAACCACCCCAATTGCCCAAGTAATCGTCACTTTCCAAGGTGACGGAGCACCGCAGCCTGCCCAACTCGCTTTGTTGCAGCAACTTGGCATTACCAAGGGCATATCGTTTCGGGCACTGCCCGTAGCTGGCGTGTTGGCTACGGCTGCGCAGGTGAATGCGCTGGCCCAAAACCCACAAGTGAAGTCGTTGTATATCAACAAGAAGCTTGATTATTACAACTACGACGATACCAACCTGACCGGCGTGAAGCGCCTGCGGACCGATGCGCAAATCACGGCTCGCAACAACGGTACGCCGGTTTCCGGCAAGGGTATTGGCGTGCTCATCAACGACAGCGGCGTAGACGGAACCCACGAAGACATCAAGTTTAGTACTCATCTGGTACAGAATACATTAGGTTCTACCAACTTAAACTCGCTGGATGCGATGCTTCCGGTGACTTATTTGGAAGGAGTGCCCAATACTGACACCAACTCGGGCCACGGTACGCATTGCGCGGGCATCGTGGGCGGGAGCGGCGCTCGTTCGTCGGGCAAATACGAAGGCGTTGCGCCTGGGGCTTCGCTGCTCGGCTACGGTTCGGGTGGGGCACTGCTCGTGCTGGATGCCATTGGCGGATTCGACTATGCGCTTACGCACCAGTTTCAGTATAACATCCGCGTAATCAGCAACTCCTTCGGGAGCAGCGGAGCGTTTGACCCCAACGACCCCATTAACGTAGTAACCAAAAAGTGCTACGACCGTGGCATGGTGGTGGTATTTGCGGCGGGCAACGAAGGCCCTGGCGCCGATACTCACAACCCGTACGCTATTGCCCCCTGGACCATTTCGGTAGGTGCCGGCGACCGCAACGGGCTGTTGGCTGACTTTTCTTCCCGCGGCGTACGTGGCGAGCAGGGCACTATTGTCGTGGACGGCGAAACCTGGACTTACAAAAACGAGCCCGTCATCATAGCACCGGGCGTGGATGTGGTTTCGACCCGTGCCGTTGCACCCGTTTCCTCTTTAGGAGCCCAAACCGATGCTGCTGCATTACCTCCGGCACTGATTCCGTTCTACACCCACATGAGCGGCACTTCTATGGCTACGCCGCACGTGGCCGGGGTGGTCGCCCTGATTCTGGAAGCCAAACCTTCACTGTCGCCGTCTCAGGTAAAAGATATTATCCAGAAAACCGCTACCAACATGCCCGGCCACGAAACCTGGGAAGTTGGCTCGGGCTACATCAACGCTTATGCCGCTGTAGATAAGGCTTTCCGCTCCACGGATTTTGGCTCGACGGTGAATGCTACCCGCCGCTTCAACAGCAGCGTGAACGCGCAGACTACCAACATTCCGTTTACGGTGAACTACAATCCCGTGCTCACGACGGGCAACCAGTTTACTTTCTCGGTAGCTGCCGGCACCAATAGCCTAGAAGCCAAAATATCTTCTACCGGGTTGCTAGGCCAGACGGGCAACCTCACCAATCTCATTCTGATTGATCCCAACGGCGTGCAGTACAGCTCCGGCACTCCCGTTACGTTCACGCTGAGCACCGACCGCAGTGTGGCAGTAGCGTCGCCCGTTGGCGGCACCTGGACGTTGAAAGTCGACGGTGTGCGCGGGATAGCATTGCCCGAAACAGTGACCGGCAAGATCTCGCTGCTGACGCCCAGCGGCACGACCAACCTCGCTGACATTGTAGGCCACCCGGCCGAAGCTTCCATCAAGATGGCCGTTACCAATCGCCTCGTCGATGGCCTTGCTACCGGCTTCAAGCCCGATGCGCCGCTTACCCGCATTCAGCTGGCCGACTACCTGCTCATGGGCCAGGGCATCAAGCAGTACTTCCCCACCGACGGCTCGCGCACCTTCTCCGACGTGGCCGCCAGCGAAATTCTTCTGACAGAATCTGTTGCTGCTAAGGGTGCTGCTTTGCGCGATCGCTTTAATCTGTACAACGGCGTAATGCTGCCCACCGCGACCGGTAAATTCTCGCCGGGTGCTTTGGTAAACCGTGCTTCCCTGGCTTACTCGCTGGTGCAAGGCCTGGGCTTCCAACAAAGTGCCCTCGGTCGCAACGGCAAAGCGGTAACTGTGCAGGTAGATGGCAAAACCATCCCGGTGGATGACGCAGCCAGCATTCCGGCCGGCCTGGAAGGCTACGTGAGCATCGCGCTGGAGCTGAACCTGATCAATGCGTACTACACCGTTAAGCAAGGGCCATACGATTTGTTTCCCACGGTGCACGCCACCTTCAAGCCGTCACAAACCGTTACCCGTGCCGACTTCGCGGTGATCGCCACTCGTACTTTCCCGCAGTACAACGCCCTGACCCAGCCAGCCGCTCAAGCCGTGGCCAGCAGCACCTTGGCCGATAAAGCTTCGGCTCTTTTGGTCAACGAAACCAAAGCTTACCCGAACCCCTTCACGGGCAGCACTACCATTACCTACAACTTGGCGCAGGAAGGCCCGGTGAGCGTGGAAGTGTATAACGCCATGGGCCGCAAGGTAAAAACCCTAGTAACCGGCGCCGAAGCTGCCGGCAATCACCAAGTGCAGTTCGACGCAAGTGGCTTAGCAAAAGGCACTTACCTGTTTAAGGTAAAAACGGGCGAAACAGTTAATACCCAGCGTCTGGTGCTTCAGTAAGCTCTGTTGATCATTCGGGCATAAAAAAGGCCCTGCTCCACCGAGCAGGGCCTTTTTTATGCCCGAATGATCAACAAAAGTAGAAGTTAGCAGCTACGAGGCTAAGGCTAGAGAGCCAAGGCTAAAAAGCTAGAGTCTAGTTCCCCTCCTCACCTGAGGAGGGGCTAGGGGTGGTTGACGACGTTATTTGATTGTTTCTCCAGAAAGCCCTATCCATAGAAGGTCTTTCTGTAGACCGGCATGCCGAATTAGAACGTCCTGCTGAGCTTGCCGAAGCATCTCTCCCGCTTCGTTGGGATTACTGACCAGTAGAAATGCTTCGGCAAGCTCAGCAGGACCGCCTTTTGAGAACTTTTGGGAGAGGGCACGCTAAACAACATTAGCAACGAGGTCAACCACCCCAGCCGCCGCTTCGCGACGGCGTCCCCTCCTCAGCTGAGGAGGGGAGTTTCTAGCGTACCCGCACTACGCCAGCGCCATTGTAGCTGTGATACTCAGCGTTGTACATCGCGTCGGCGCTTACGGGGCCTAGGCGGAAGGTGCCCTTTGATACGGCCCGCGCGACGTAGTAGAAATTCTTCGGTGTGCCCGTGACGGTGGTGAACAGATTGATGCGGTCGTCACGCAGGTCGAGGTAATCGGGTTGGGCGGCGTCCTTGGCCCAGGTCAGGTCGCGGACGGCGCCGATGCGTGGGTTTTCAATTTCCAGCCCCGCGGGCAGCAAGTCGGTGATGGCCACGTTTTTAACCTCGCCGGCTGCGTCCGCTGCCTGAATCGTGATGCGGACTACCACCAAATCATTTTGCTTGAAAGAAGCAGCACCTACGGCATTGCCATTCCGGTCCAAAAACGTGCGCCGCACTTTCAGATAGGCGTCTTCTTCGCGCACGGTGTTGGTGGGCGAAATGCCTTCCATCTCCCAGAAATAATAGAGGCTGCCCACGCCACTGGTGCGCATAGAAATTTGTCTATTTGATATCGTGTTGATAGTCAAGTTGTTACCTGTGAAGCTGCCAACCAGCTTGTTATCAGCTAGTAGCAAGGCGGTTACGGTGCTGTTGGCGTTCTGGCGGGCTACTTTGCCCAAGGCCAGCAAGGCAAAGGCCCGTTCCTGGGTATTCAGCCAGCCAGCCTGCTTCATTTGCCGGCTGAGCTGGCGTGTGAGCATGGTTACTTGCGAGTTGCCGGGGTCGGCTTCCAGCAAGGCGTTCAGCACCAAGGCTTCATCGCGAATGGGCGAGTAGAATGAGCCATCCAGGGCGCGGGCCGCCGCGGTTTCGCCGCCGAACTTGGTGGGCAGCATATTGCGGAAGCTATTCACGTTGCCGTTGAGCGAGAACGTGCAAGCCAGCAGGAACTTAGAATCCTGAGCCAGCAGCTGGCGGTTGGCTTTGTAGTAGTTCTGCGCCACGGCATCCTGGCGTCCGGCCAGCGCGAGCACGTACAGGCCGTAGGCAATTTCCTTTTTGGCGATGGTTTTCTGGCGCGCGATGTTGTTGGCGTCGAAGTACTGGTAGGGCTCGGTTTCGCGCTTGCGGTTGCGGAATTGCAGGTAGCGCAACACCTTGTCCAGCACCGACTTATTCACGTCGAAACCGGCGCGCTGGGCTTCCAGCAGGAAGTGCGCGGCGTAGGCCGTGGCCCACCAGTTGTCGTAGTCGCCGCCGGGCCAGTAGCTGAGCGAGCCGTTGTAGAGTTGCTGCGACTCGATTTTGCGGATGGCTTCCTGCACGTTGTAGTTGGGGTTGAAGCGCGTGGCCTTGCCTTGCTGCCCCAGCGTAGCCGCCAGATCGCCGTAATACAGCTGCGGAAACGCCGCCGACACGGTTTGCTCCAGGCAGCCGTACGGGTATTGCAGCAGGTAGCGCAGGTCTTTGGCAAACTCCGTCATCGGCGAGCGGCTCACCACCAGCTGGCTCCGCAGCGACGAAGGCAGGAAGTCGGTTTTCAGGTTCAGCGTTTGCCCACTGCCGCCTTTTACGATGCCGGAGCCGGTGCGCTTTTCTAGCGGCGAAGCGGGTCGGACTGGGAGTTCATTTTCCTCGTGGTAGGATTTGTTGTGATGTCCCGGCTTGAGAAGAGTTGGACTGTGCACTTCAAAAGCTACTCTCACTAGGCTATTCCCGAAGGCTTGTTTGGCCTTCAACTTAAACACAACTCGCCTCTCGCTATTGCTTGAAATGTCAACTTCATCGGTAGTAGAGCTGACTTCTCCAAGGCCAGTTCCTTTCTCTATCAAAGGAGTATTTAACACTTCAATGGGCCCTTTAGGACCAATATACAAAGTGCCAGTTATTTTTTCCTTTGTCGTATTCGTCAGCGTCACTGGCACGTCAATCGTGTCGCCGGGGCTTAGGAAGCGGGGGAGGCTGGTGCTGATGACCACCGGATCGGCGATGCGCATGGCGCGTTCGGCGGAGCCAAAGGCGTCGTCTTTGTAGGCGGCGGCCATAACACGCACTGCACCAGAGAATTGCGGAATGCGCACGCGGTAGCGCACTTTGCCGCTGGCGTCGGCGCGGAGCACGCCGCTCCATTTGGCCAGCAGCTTCACGCGGCGCGAAGGCACGGGCGTAGTGCGGCGCGAAAGGTCGTAGCCGTCGCCGCCGGAGCTGCTGGTGCCGAGTTCGGGCAGCAGGAACGGATATACGTCGTAAGCCGAGACTTCCAGGGCGCGCTTCTGGTAGAAATAGCCGTAGGGGTCGGGCGTGCGGTAATCCTTCATTTGCAGGATGCCTTCGTCTACCACGGCCAGCGTCACGTTGGCGCCGGGCGCGGTGGTCGCCTCAATGGTTTGCCAGGTTTGCGAGCGGCTTTGCTGGGGCACGTTGAGCGCCACTTGCAGGCGGGCGGCGGGCTTTTCTACCGTCAGGGGCACGAAGCCGCGGGCCACGGTGAGCGGCAGGCGGTTGTCGGTGATTTCGCGGATGGCGGTGGCCGTGACGTAGATATTCGGCACGTGATTGCCCCGAATCGGGATGCTGACGCGGGCCGATTTCTCGTCGGTGTTCACGTAGAAATGGTCCAGCACGCGGTCGCGCTCCACGGTCACGAGCACGCGGCCGGCGAAGGGCGTTTTCAGCAGCAGATTGGCCGTTTCGCCGGGCTGGTATTTCTCCTTGTCGGCCTCAATAGTCACCTCGCCTTCGTTGTTGACTTCGAAGGAGTTGCTCTGCGTATCGCCGTAGCCGTAAGCGTAAAAATGGCTGGCCACGTAGGTCTGCGCGCCCGGCCGCGACACGCGCACCTCGTACTCACCCGAATACAATGGCGTGAATTCCAACTTACTACTGCCGCTAATCGAGCGCGTTTGGCTCAAAATCGGCTGCTCGCGCTTCTGCGAATTGTACACGTAGCGGCCACCCTGGCGCTCAATCACCGTTTCCCACAGCAGCCGCACCACCTGGATTTGGGCCTGCGCGGTAATCGGCTGGCCGCCGGGCGTGAGGGCCACAAACTCCAGCGGCAGCGCCTGTTTCGTGCTGATGAGCTCCGGTAAGTTTTTCACGCCGAACAGTACCGGTTGCGTCTGCACCTCAAAGGTGGCGAGGCGGTTTACTGGCCGGCCGCTTTCGTCGAACACCGTCGCGAACGCGGTGCCTTCCAGCGTACCAAGGTCTTTGTAATCCGGTATTTCGTAAATGGCAGTGCCAGAGCCATTTGTGAAAGTGGTGCCTTCGCGCACGGTTTTCTCGAAGCGGTCCGAGATCGGCGTTGATTCTTGGTTGCCGTAATTGCCCTTGCGGCGCTCGCCGCTGCTGATGCTAAAGCTGTAGTCGGCGTACTGCTTGGGGTGGAAGGGCTTTTCTTTCAGCGAGAACTCTACTTCAAACTTGCGATCGGCAGCCGGTGGCCCGAAGAGGTTGGTAGCCACGATATTAGTAGAAACGCTTTGGCCGGGCTTTGCCACGGCGGGCGCGGCCTTTACGGTCACTTTCAGGCGGTCGGGGATAAACTCTTCCACGCTGATTTTGCGGGAGGTGAGCAGCACGTCGTTGCCGGTGAGCACTTCCAGCGTGTAGAGGCCCGTCATCACGGCCGGGGGCAGAATAAAGCTCGATTCGAACGAGCCCGCCGCTGTGAGCTTCTTGCGCAGGCTCGCGTATTCCTTGCCCGTGGGCAGCAGCAACCGGATTTTCACCGGCAGATTGGCGGGCGGACTTTTCCAGTCTTCGGTGCGCACCACGGTGTTGGTCCGGATGGTATCGCCGGGGCGGTAGAGGTCGCGGTCGCCGTACAGAAAGGCTTGGTAGCGCGCCGCGTTGCTTTGCAGGCCGCCCACCTCAAAGCGCGACGTTTCGACGCGGCTGCGCGGTAAGTCGAGGAAGGTGAAGTCGTTGCCGCTCAGGGCTGTAACCATGCTCAGGCGGAAGCGGCCGTTCTGGGCGGTGCTGTCGAACTTGGCCACGCCCTCGCGGTTGGTGACGCCCTTGCCCATGATCTGGTTGTTGGAGCTCACAAACCGCACCTCCACGCCCGAAAGCGGCTTGGCGTTGCGGATGGAGTTGGCAAATACCAGCGTACTGCCGGCCTTGCCCTGCTTCACAATCAGCCCGATGTCCGTTACGGCCACCAGCTTCGACACTTGCAGCCATTGCCGCTCGGTGTCCTGTATTTTCACCACGTACAGCCCTTTGAGCGGCCCCGTGAATTCAAGGTCTTTAAAGCTCAGATTCAAGAGCCTCATTCCCTGTTGCTTGGGCAAGCCCGATACCGTGTAAGTGCGCTCAGAGAGCACGTTGCCGAGGTTTTCGACGTCGTAATACTGGAAGGAGCGGTCGATGTATTCGCCGTCTTCGCCTTGGTCGGACTCGCCATCCTCTTCGTTGTACTCGGGGTAGCCATACTGGGTGCCGCCGCGCAAAAGCTGCTGGATGTTGTTGGCGTACACTTTCGCGATCGTCACCTGCACCTTTTCAATCTCCGAAACCCGAATGCCGAGGTTGCGAGCGCCCAGCGCGTCGAGGTACATGGCCTTGTCGCCGTTGGCAAAGGAGAGCGTGGGCCGCTCATCAACGAAAGACACGGTTTGGGTAAACGGCTCGGCCAGCTGACCGCCCAGGGCGCCGCGCAAACCGCTGCGTAGGCTTACTTGGTAGGTCTTATCCACATCGAAGCCACCTTTCAGCACAAAGCCGCTTTCCAAGGCTTCCACCGAAAACGCCACGGCTGGCTGCACCGCAATCAACGGCGTGATTTCGTCGGCTGACACCGGCTGGTTGGTAAGCACCGTGATGATTGGCTCGCCATCCACAAGCGAGGGCGTTACTTCGCGCACCAGCAAGGTCTGTTGATCGGGCACCGCTACTTGGGCCGCCAACGGTGACTTGGTGCCGCGGTCGCTGCCAATAGCGCGCAGGCCAGAGGCAATTTCGAGCTTTAGGGGTTCGCCCACGCGCACATCTTGCGTCAGAGCCACGCCTACAACGCTGTCGGCTTGCGTGGAATTGACCACCTCGAACGCCACTGGCCGCCCGTCCTGCGTAATGCGCAAGAGCGGTTGCACGTCGGCGGGGCGCACAGCGTAGTTGAACAGCAGGTTGGCGCGCATTTCGGCCGTGCCTGCCGCCCGCCGGCTCTGGCTCCAGAACACCTGCGGATCTTTCATGCGCAGATCGGGCGTATGGAAGCGGCTGCGGCTGAGCTTCGGCAGGCTTTTTTCTTTTGCTGCAGCTAGCGCGCTAGGTCGCCACGCCGCCTGAAACGCCGTGGCCGGCCGAAACGGCTCCTGCGGCGAAAAAGTCAGTTCGCGGTCGCCAGTCCATTTGAACTTGCCGCGCACGGCCGGTTCAAACTGCACGTACTGCACAGTATCCCAGTGACTTACTTTGCCTTGGCCCAGCGGTTCATCGAAAGTGAAAACGATGTTTTGATACGGCGAAATTTCCTCTCCCTCCGGTGAGCCAGACGCCGCATCGCCATCAGAACTAGACTTGGAACAAGCGCATAGCAAAGCCAACAGCACCAGCAGGGGCAGGCGAAGCAATCGGGAGGAAATCATGGGAAAAGGGAGTAACGGAGGGCGCCGGAAGGTATAGAGAAAACGGGATATTTGGGCGGGTATTGTGGTTTCGGTTAGGCTAATAAATTCACCTAACTAGTAGAGATAATAAGAGCAAGCCATCACGGCAGGAAGGCTGGATTAAAGATGCCTATAAACTCTTTTTGTCTAGCCCTTTAATGTTTTATTTGACTGCTTAAATCTTGGTAATGATATACTCCGATCAACAATTAGCGCAGCAATTGGAGCGCACCGAAGCGCGGGCGAATGCGGCCTTTGTAGAAGCACGCGCCAGCCTCTTCCCGGAAAGCAAGGCGCAGTGGATTGAGGTTGCCGGTACTTATGCCATGTTCGATGGCCCAGAGTCGCCGCTGACGCAGACTTTTGGCCTGGGGCTTTTCGGCGAGGTCACGCATCCGGATCTGGATAAGCTGGAGGCGTTTTTCACAGAACGGAGCGCGCCTATTTTGCACGAAATCAGTCCGATGGCCGATGCTGAGCTGTTGAGTTTGTTGAACGAGCGAGGCTATCAGCCGATAGAATACACCAGCGTCCTGTATCGCGATCTTACAGAAGATCTTGATTATCAGATTGCTGATAATAAACACTTAGCTACGCGCCTGATTGCAACCGGAGAAGAGGAGCGCTGGGCTCGCACCTTGGCGCAGGGGTGGAGCACCGAAATGCCCGACCTCTCGGATTTTATCCTCGAATTAGGCCAGATCACGGCCAACACCGCAGGCGCATTTCCCTTTCTGGCAGCCCTGCACGACGAGCCCATTGCCGCTGGTGGCCTCTACATCTACGACGGCGTTGCCCTGCTGGCCGGCGCCAGCACAATTGCGGCCGGTCGGCGGCAAGGGGCGCAGCTTGCGTTGCTTAATGCACGGCTGCAATACGCTGCCCAACAAGGCTGTACCATTGCCATGATGGGTGCATCGCCCGGCAGTCAATCGCAGCGAAATGCCGAGAAACATGGTTTCCGCATTGCGTACACCCGCACCAAGTGGCAATTAGTATCTGATTGATTTAGAGGTAATTAGCCATTGCGAATTTGTCCGTCGCCGCGTACAATCCACTTATAGCTGGTGAGTTCTTCCAGCCCCATCGGGCCGCGAGCGTGCAGCTTTTGCGTGCTGATGCCGATTTCGGCCCCTAAGCCGAATTGTGCGCCGTCGGTGAAGGCGGTGGAGGCGTTGGCATACACGGCGGCGGCATCCACGCTGTTCAGAAACTGCTCGATGTGCGCCGGGCTTTCCGAAACGATGGCTTCGCTGTGCTTAGAGCTGTGGTGCGCGATGTGCGTGAGCGCTTCTTCCAGATTATTAACCGTCTTGACGGCCATTTTCAAAGACAAAAACTCGGTGCCGAAATGCTCGTCCGTGGCAGGCTGCAACATATCCGTGGGGTACAGGCCGCGCAGGGCCGTAAAGGCTTGGGCATCAGCATAGAGCAGGACGTTGGCCGCAGCCAAAGGTGCCACCAACGCCGGCAAATCAACCAAGCGAGCTTGATGCAGCAGCAGGCAGTCTAGGGCATTGCAGACGCTCACGCGACGGGTTTTGGCATTCGCGACAATGGCCCGGCCTTTGGCTAAATCGGCGGTTTCGTCGAAGTAGGTATGCACAATGCCCGCGCCGGTTTCAATGACGGGTACTTTGGCGTTACTGCGCACAAAATCAATGAGTTGCTGACTGCCCCGCGGAATCAGAACGTCCACGAATCCCACGGCTTGCAGGAGCGCTTCGGTGGCTTGGCGGTCGGGGGGAAGCAGCGCAACAATGGCGGGGTCGAGGTTATGGCGCAGAATTACCTCCTGGATCACGGTCATGATCGCGGCGTTGGAATACGCCGCGTCGCTGCCGCCTTTCAGGATGCAGGCATTGCCGGTTTTGAAGCACAGCGAAAACACATCGAACGTCACGTTCGGGCGGGCTTCGTAGATAACGCCTACCACTCCCAACGGCACACGCACCTTGCTGATTTGCAAGCCATTGGGTAGCTCCTTTTGCAGCAGCATCTCGCCCAATGGTGATGTTAGCCTGGCCACGTTCCGGATGTCGTCGGCGATGGCTTGGATGCGCGCAGAAGTCAGGGTCAGCCGGTCGTATTTCGGATCGTCGGGCGCCATGCGGGCGAGGTCCTTCTCGTTTTCGGCTAGCAGGAAAGGTGTTTGCGCCACGGCGGTTTCCGCTAGGTCGAGCAGCAGCGCATCTATCGTTTCGGTAGGCACCAATCCTAAGCCGCGGCTGGCCTCTCGGGTACTTTCGAAGGTGGCTTGAAGATTCATGAGCAGAAAATAGAATTCAGAACTTGAGTAGAACTAAGGCTAAGATTAAAGCTAGTTCCCCTCCTCAGCTGAGGAGGGGCCAGGGGGGGGTGATAATCGTTGAACGACAACTAAAACTAACTCTAGCAACCACCTGCCGAGGCCAACCACCCCTAACCCCTCCTCAGCTGAGGAGGGGAACTAGCCTTAGCTCTGTTTTTTAGTTTGTGTTTATAAATGATTTATAATCAAGTATTTATGAAAAGATAATCATAATGCACCAGTGGCTTTTGGTTTTTTTGGCCGAGGCGCTCCTGCGCTTTTTCGGAGCTGTATTCGGCGATGCCTAGGCCGATGGGCTTTTCGTGTTCGTCGAGCAGGCGGATGATGTCGCCTTTTTGAAACTCGCCGATGATGCTCACGACACCTATGGGTAGCAGGCTCACGGCGTGCGTGGCGTCGGTGAGGGCGGTTTTGGCGCCGGCATTTACCCGCACGGCTCCTTTGGCCGCGCTCTCGGAATGCGCGATCCACTTCTTTTTGCCCGAAGCCGATTTGTTGGGCAGAAATCTCGTGTTGGCTACGTCCTCCTGAAGCAGCCGCGGCAGCACGTTATCGGTTTTGCCGTTGGCAATGTGCACCGTGATGCCCAGTTGCGCCACTTTGTGAGCCATGTGGCACTTCGTAATCATGCCGCCGCGCCCGAATTGCGAGCGCTGCGTGGTCACGAACGACGAAAAGCTGGTGGTCGTGGGAGCAATTTCGGCGATGAGCTCGGAAGCGGGGTTCTTGGGGTCGCCGTTGAAAATGCCGTCGACGTTGCTCAAGATCAGCAGCGCATCGGCATCGAGCATGGAGGCGATAAGGCCAGCCAGCTCGTCGTTGTCGGTAAACATGAGTTCGGTGACCGAAATCACGTCGTTCTCATTCACGATGGGCACGATGTTGTGTTGCAGCAGCGCCCGGAAGCAGTTCTGCATGTTGAGGTAGTGCACGCGGTCGCGAAAATCCTCTTTGGTCACGAGCACCTGCGAGCACACCAGCTGGTGCTGGCCAAACAGCTCGGCGTACAGCGTTAGCAGCTTCACCTGCCCCACCGAAGCCAGCAGTTGGCGGCTCGTTACGGCGTCGGCTTTATCCGAAATCTTGATCAGGCTGCGCCCCGACGCCACGGCCCCCGACGACACCACAATCACCTCCAAGCCCTGCGCTTTGAGCGCCGCAATCTGGGCCACTAGGTGCTCGATGCGGGCGGCGTCGGGAAGGCCATCGGCTTGCGTGAGCACGTTGGAGCCAATTTTAACAATGATTCTTTTGTAGGGAAGCGCCATGATGCAAAGGTCGGTAAAGGGCTAGCCCGGCAGCTTTTGAGAGGCAGAAGGTAAGCCGAACTGCGCAGGAGACCGTAATTTTAGAACTTCCCACGCTAAACTTCCTCCCTGATGCGCCTGCTGCTGTTGCCCGTTTTTCTCTTGTGTTACTTTCTGGCGCCTGCCCAACGCGTGACGGAGCGCGACTTTCGGAAATACTTCGACGAGCAGGGCGTAGAAGGTTCGTTTCTGCTGTTCGACGCCAAAGCTAACCAATACACGGCCTACAACCTTTCGCGCTGCCGCGAAGGCTTTCTGCCCGCTTCGACTTTCAAAATCCCCAATACGCTTATTGGCCTCGAAGCCGGCGCCCTGCGCGACACCAGCGAAATCTGCCACTGGGACGGCGTACAACGCGAAATTGCCGCTTGGAACACCGACATGCCCTACGCCCAAGCCCTGCGCGTGTCGTGCGTGCCGTGTTACCAGCAGCTGGCGCGGCGCATCGGCGCGGCGCGCTACCAAACGTGGCTGGCCAAGCTAAAATTTGGCCGCATGAACGTAACCGCAGCCACCGTCGATACCTTTTGGCTCACCGGCACTTCGCGCATCACGCAGTTCGAGCAAATTGATTTCTTGCGGCGCTTCCAGAGCGGAAAACTGCCCATCGCCAAGCGCCACCAAGACGCCGTGAAAGCCTTGCTGGTCCTGGGCAAAGGCCCAAACTGGATGCTGCGCGGCAAAACCGGCTGGACGGGCTTCTGGCGCGCCGGCAAAAGCAACCACAACGGCTGGTTCGTAGGCTGGGTCGAGCAAAATGGACAGGCCTATTTCTTCGCCCTGAACATGGAGCCCAAAAACGGCGGTCCGGCCACCCAAGAATTTATTCAGGGTCGCCGGGCCATCACCGAAAAGATCCTGCGTCAAGAGTTTCAACTGATGCAGTAAGCGGGCGTTATTTAGAATGCTTTATTATAAATAATTGATAATCAATTATTTATAATAAATAGTGAATGTCGATGTGCTTGCCTGTAGCTCGCCGGCTTGGCTTGATCTGACGACATTCTATATCTTGGCGGCATGCCCGTCTCTTCTTCCTACGCAACCCAAATCCAGCCCCTAACTCCTGTTCTCGAAACCGAGCGACTACGGCTGCGCGGCCTCCAAACTCAGGATTTAGATGAGTTTCTTATCATGTGGTCAGATCCCGAGTTTTTCCGCTACCTGGGTGGGAAGCCGCAAAAAAGGGAAGAAGTATGGCGCCGGATGATCGCCCAGCAAGGACATTGGAGCCTGATGGGCTACGGCTACTGGGGCGTTGAAGAAAAGAGCACCGGCCGGTTCGTCGGCAACGTCGGCTTCGCCGACTTTCGCCGCGATCTTATGCCCTCCATCGAGGGGATGCCGGAAATCGGGTGGGTGCTGGCGCCGCGGGTGCACGGCCTAGGCTATGCGACAGAAGCTGTGCAAGCGGCCTTAGATTGGGGAGAGCAGCATTTCGAACCCAAGCAAATTGCCTGCATCATCGACCCGGATAACGCTGCTTCTCTGCGAGTTGCCCATAAGTTCGGCTTCCAGGAAATTGCTCGCACTACTTATAACAATGAGCCCATTTTGGTTCTACAACGGTAAAGAAACCGGTTTCGAAATATTGACTAATGGATACCATGTGTTATGGTGAACACTATCACTGGTGAGGGAGCGTCGTGGGGGGTACTATGGGGGTTTGCGCTGCTAGTGGGATGTCAACAGCGCTCCCCGCAAGAGGCGAGATACCCGGATACCACATTTGATCCTGTGCAATGGCAGCGCGACACAACAGTGTGTTCGAACTATCGCAAAGTCCATTATGGAAGTATCGCACAGCACCAAGGCTTCTTTGTCAATCAGCCTTCCAAGCGTCTTTTTTCTCTATTAGGACAGCCAAATTATTCGCACGGAAAAGATCAGGCCGACACGCAAGTCTGTTACGTCTTGGATTGTACTAAACTTCCTGCTCCCAAGGCAAGCCTTTCTGTCCGCTTTGGCAAGGATCTGCGCGGGAGATATATGAATACAGATGTGCCCGAACTGGTGGTTGAGATTCACAACAATACCTGTACGCGGGTACGCGTGGTGGTACCTTGAGATATGTAATGTAAAAGCGGATATTGTCGTTCCCGTTGATGGCGCGGAGCTTTGCCCCGTATCTACTTCGCCGGCCTCCGGCCAGAACCAGCAGTGCAGCATGGCACAACTGGCGTGGACGACGCAGGTCAGAGCTCTGCACATGGTACACACAGGCCAGAGCCCCGCGCGATCGGCCGTTGTATAGTTTCTGCCATCCAGTCTGACAAAGGGCCAATTTCATCTAGTTTACGTCATACCGAACAGTACAGGAGGGTTGGGGCGAGGTATTCGCGTTACTTGGATACCATCCCACCACTCTTGGCGCCCACCTTCCCGGCGCGGACTTGTTTGTATGAAACGAGGATGCCTGTTTGTCCTTTGCTGGCTTGCTGCGATGGTGGCCGGTGCCCAGATCGTGCGCCAGCCCATTCCGGATAAGCTCGTCGTGCTCACCTTCGACGATGGGCCGGTGACACACGCCGCGTTTGTGGCGCCGCTGCTGAAGAAATACGGCTTCGGAGGCACGTTTTTCGTCTGCGAGTTTCCGCCCAATTTCGCCGACAAAACCAAGTACATGAGCTGGCAGCAGATCCGGCAGCTCGACCGCATGGGCTTCGAGGTGGCCAACCATACGCTCACGCACAAGCACGTCAATAAGCTGACCAAGCCGCAGCTGGTAGCCGAGCTAGATTCCCTCGAAAAGCGCTGCCAGACATACCAGATTCCGCGGCCCGTCACCTTCGCGTATCCCGGCTACGACACGGCGCCCACCGCCTTCGAGGTGCTAAAAGAGAAAGGCTACCTCTTCGCCCGCGCCGGCTACGATCGTGCCTACAATCCTTTGGTCGATCATCCGTACCTGGTTCCAGGCTTCACAATGAAGACGGATAATAAGGCTTTGATTATGAATGCCTTACAACAAGCCAAAAACGGCAAGATCGTGGTGCTCACGGTGCACGGCATACCCGACTACGAGCACGACTGGGTGACTACACAACCGGCTCTATTTGAAGAGTATATGAAATACCTACACGACAACCACTACCGGGTGATTGCCCTGCGGGATCTGGCCAAATACATCAACGTGTCGGAAGCTGCGCAAAAGCTCAGCCTGACCATTCCAAAGTCGGCGCAATGAAAAATGAATTTCTTGCGCGCATGTTGATAAAGCTGCCAAACAGTATGCTAGGGCTGTTTTTATGGCTGAGCGTAACGGGAAACGCCCAGGCGCAGACTTCCACTGGCAAGCCGTTTCCTACTGTCACTATCCAAGTTGATCTCACGCAACCCAAAGGCCGCATGGACCCCGTGTGGGCCTGGTTTGGTTACGACGAACCCAACTACACCTACATGAAGGACGGCCAAAAGCTGCTCTCGGAGCTGGCTGCTCTCAGCCCGACGCCGGTGTACGTGCGGGTGCACAACCTACTTAACACCGGCGACGGCACGGCGGCTCTGAAATGGGGTTCGACCAACGCCTACACCGAAGATGCCAACGGCCGCCCGGTCTACAACTGGACCATCATCGATAAGATTTTCGACAGCTACATCAAGCGGGGCATGAAGCCGCTGGCGGAGATCGGGTTTATGCCGGAGGCGCTCTCGACCAAGCCCCAGCCCTACCAGCACCAGTGGGAGCCGGGCAAGCCCTACGAGGCCATTCATACCGGCTGGCGCTATCCGCCGAAAGACTACGAGAAGTTTGCCGAGCTGGTACGCCAATGGGTGCTGCATTCGGTGCAGCGTTACGGCAAAGCTGAGGTCGAAAGCTGGTACTGGGAGCTATGGAACGAACCCGATGCACCGTACTGGGGCGGCACGCCCGAGGAATACCAAAAGCTCTACGACTACTCCATGGGCGCCGTGCGCCGTGCGCTACCAACCGCCAAAGTGGGCGGTCCGCACATTACGGGGCCGGGCAATGCCAAGGCAGCGGCTTTTCTGAAAGCCTTCATGGAACACTGCCGCAGCGGCAAAAACTACGTCACGGGCCAGACCGGTTCGCCGCTCGATTTCATTGCGTTTCACGCCAAAGGCGCCCCACGCGTAGTCAACGGAGCAGTGCAAATGAACTTGGGTACGCAACTGCGTCAGATCTCGACGGGCTTCCAGATTGTGGCTTCCTATCCGGAGTTCAGTCGCTTGCCCATCATCATCGGCGAGTCGGACCCGGAAGGCTGCGCGGCTTGCGGCATGAAAACCAACCCCGAAAACGCCTACCGCAACGGCACGCTCTACGCCAGCTATACGGCCGCAGCGTTTGCGCGCAAATACGAACTAGCTGACTATCATAAAGTTAATTTCAAAGGCGCCGTTACGTGGGCTTTTGAGTTCGAGAACACGCCGTGGTTCTATGGCTTCCGCGATCTGGCTACCAACGGCGTCGATAAGCCGGTGCTGAACGTGTTTCGGATGTATGGCATGATGCGTGGCAACCGCGTGGCCGTGACCGGCAACATGGCCTACAACACGCTGGCCGTGCGCGACTCCAGCGTGCGCCGCGCTCCCGATGTGAACGCTCTGGCCGCCCGCGATACTACCGCTAACGCCGCTACCGTAATGGTCTGGAACTACCACGACGACAACCTGCCCGCGCCCGCTTCGCCGGTAGAAGTAGTCGTGCGAGGCCTCGGTGCAGCCAAAAGCGTGCAGGTAATCCAGTACCGCATCGACCAGACGCACAGCAACTCCTACACGGCGTGGCAGAAAATGGGCTCGCCCCAGCAGCCCACCGCCGCGCAAGTTGCCCAACTCGAAAAAGCGGGTCAGCTACAGCAGTTTGCCGCGCCGAGCAAGGCTACCGTCACCAAAGGAGAGGTGCGGCTGAAAACAGAGTTGCCGCGCCAAGCCGTGGCCTTGTACAAGCTGACGTGGTAACCCTAAGAATGCAGTTTTGAAGAGTATGAAACGTGTAAATAATCAACTGATAATGAAAAACTTACATGCCTTCCTGAGCGGTTGCTTGGTTCTCTTCAGCGTAAACGCTCAAGCCCAGGCCCAACTGGAAACTGGCTCGCAAAAGCCGATGCCCGCGCAGTGGATTGATAAGGATACCGGCCACAAAGTCGTGCGCCTAACCGATAAGGTAAGCGGCAACAACGCCAGCTTCTACTTTCACAACAATCCGTTTGTGAAGGGCGCTGCCGGTGCCGGCGATAAGATGGTGTTTTATCACACCGACGCGCAGGGAAAGCAGCTTTATGCCTTGAATCTGAAGACCTTACAGGCCGAGCCGCTGACGCGCCACTTCGCGCAGGTGAGCGGCGAGATTGTCGCGCCCAAGCACCGCGACGTGTATTACCAGACGCAGGATACGGTGTACGCCACCAACATCGACACCAAGAAAACGCGGCGCGTATTCGTGTTCCCCAAAGATTTCAAGGCCAGCATTACCTCGCTCAACGCCGACGAAACCCAGCTGGGTGGTGCGTGGTCGACAGATGCGGAGAAGGAGATTTCGAAGAAGTATCCGGAGAAGTCCGATTATTTCAACCGCATTTACGAGTCGAAGCTGCCGCGCACGCTCTTTACGGTGAACGTGCAGACGGCGAAGCTCGACAAGCTGTTTACCGACAGCGCCTGGCTCAACCACGTGCAGTTTTCGCCCACCGACCCCAACCTGCTCATGTTCTGCCACGAAGGCCCGTGGCACAAGGTGGATCGCATCTGGACGATCAATACCAAAACCAAAGCCGTGAAGCTCGTGCACAAGCGTACGATGGACATGGAAATCGCTGGGCATGAGTTCTTTAGCCCCGACGGCAAAACCATCTGGTTCGACAACCAGCTGCCGCGCGGCGCCACCTTCTACCTGACAGGCGCCAACTTACAAACCGGTCAGGAAAAGAAATACCAGATGACCCGCGACGAGTGGTCTATCCACTTTACCATCTCGCCCGATCAGAAGCTGTTTGCCGGCGACGGCGGCGATGCCGGCCAAGTCGCGAAGGCCCAGAACGGCACTTGGATCTACCTTTTTCACCCCGAAGGCGACAAGTTTCGCTCGGAAAAGCTGGTGAACATGAAGGCCCACGGCTACAAGCTGGAGCCCAACATTCACTTCTCACCCGATGGTAAGTGGCTGATTTTCAGAGCCAATTTTGAAGGCAGCGAACAAGTGTACGCCGTGGAGCTGGCTCCGGCTGCGAAGGGCAGTGTCGGGAAAGCAGGTAAATGAGTGTGTTTGGTAAGCGATTGATTAACTGATAGATACGGATCATGAGAAAAGGAGCTTTTGGAAGTGCGATGCGGTGGATGAGCTTGTTCTTCGCGCTGGCTGCTTTGCCGCTACAGGCCCAAAAACTGCCCAAGCAGAAGGACATTCTGAAGAAGATGACCTTGGCCAATGCCTACTTCATGAAGAAGTGGCCGGACCCCGGCAAGGAAATCGTGACCAACATCGCGCGGCCCAGCAACATCTGGACGCGGGGCGTGTACTACGAAGGCTTGATGGCGCTCTACAACACCGATAAGCAGCAGCGCTACTACGACTATGCCGTGGACTGGGGCCAGAAGCACAACTGGGGCCTGCGCAAAGGCATCACCGATCGCAACGCCGACGACCAGTGCGCCGGCCAGACCTACATTGATCTGTACCTGATCGACCCCAAGCCCGAGCGCATTCACGACATCAAGGCCAGCATCGACCTGATGGTGCAGAGCGACAAAATCGACGACTGGAACTGGATTGATGCCTTGCAGATGGCTATGCCGGTATATGCTCGCCTGGGCGTGCTGTATAAGGACAATGCCTACTTCGAGAAGATGTACCAGATCTACAACTACTCGAAAACGCAGCACGGTACCAACGGCCTCTACAACCCACAAGACCAGCTTTGGTGGCGCGATAAGGACTTTGTGCCGCCGTACAAAGAGCCCAACGGCGAAGATTGCTACTGGAGCCGCGGCAACGGTTGGGTAGTGGCGGCCATGGTGCGCGTACTCGACATTATGCCCAAAGACGCGCCGCACCGCGAAGAATACGAGCAGATGTACATGAGCATGATGAAGGCGCTGCCGCCCTTGCAACGTGCGGATGGCTACTGGAACGTGAGCCTGCACGACCCGACGCACTTCGGCGGCAAGGAGCTTTCGGGCACCGCATTGTTCGTTTACGGCATGACCTGGGGTATGAATAAGGGCCTGTTGGACAGCAAAGTATACAAGCCCATCGTGATCAAAGCCTGGAATGCCATGGCCAAAGAGTGCGTGCAGCGCGACGGTTCGTTGGCCTATGTGCAGGGCACCGGCAAAGAGCCCAAAGACGGCCAGCCCGTATCGCTCACTTCCCGCCCCGATTTTGAAGACTACGGCTTGGGCTGCTTCCTGCTGGCCGGCAGTGAGTTGTACAAGCTGAAATAGAACTAAAAATTAAAGACTAGTTCCCCTCTTCAGTTGAGGAGGGGAACTAGTCTTCTAGCTCCAACGCTAGTTCCTCCACGAATACTGAACGCCTCTCTGAACTATGAAAAAATCCACTTTCGCCCTTTCCCTTTTGTTAAGCCTTGCCACTGCCCAAACCTGGGCGCAGGCACCAAAATGGCCGGCCATCACGCAGCAAACCAAACCCTGGACGCGCTGGTGGTGGGAGGGAAGCGCCGTAAACCCCAAGGACCTCACCAACCTGCTGGAACAATACCAGAAAGCCGGGCTGGGCGGCGTGGAAATCACGACGATTTATGGTGTGCACGGGGCTGAAAGTCAATTCATTGATTTTCTATCGCCGAAGTGGATGGACATGCTCTCACACACGCTCACCGAGGCCGGCCGTTTGGGCATGGGCGTGGACATGGCACAGGCGTCGGGCTGGCCGTTTGGCGGGCCGTGGGTAACGCCAACTGACGCCTGCAAGTACGTGACCTACCAAACCTACTCGGTGAAGGGCGGCGAGCAACTGAAAGAGGCTGTGACCTTCATGCAGAAACCCATCGTGCGGGCTATCAATCACCAGGTCGATATCAAGACGCTGGTAGATCCGGTGGCCAAAAACAAGGATTTGCAGTCGCTGGCGCTCGATCAGGTGCGGTTTGAGAAGCCGTTGCCGCTCCAAACGCTCATGGCATATTCCGACAAGGGCGAAACGGTGGATTTGACCAGCAAAGTCGATGCGCAGGGCAAACTGAACTGGACGGCCCCGGCCGGCAACTGGACGCTGTACGCGCTGTTTCAGGGCTGGCACGGCAAGCAAGTGGAGCGCGCTGGCCCCGGCGGGGAAGGCGACGTGATCGACCACTTCTCCAAAACCGCCACCCAGCATTACCTCCAGCGTTTCGACGAAGCCTTTAAGGGCCACGACATCAAGCCGTTGCGGGCGTTTTTCAACGACTCGTACGAAGTAGACGACGCGCAGGGCGAGTCGAACTGGACGCCCCAAATGTTCGCGGAGTTCCAGAAGCGACGCGGCTACGACCTGCACAAGTATTTGCCGGCCTTATTTGGCAAAGACACCGACGACCGCAACCGCCGCGTGCTCTGCGATTACCGCGAAACCATCTCGGAATTGCTGCTTGAAAACTACACCCAAACCTGGAGTGACTGGGCCAAAACCCAAGGTGCGCTGATCCGCAATCAGGCCCATGGTTCGCCGGCCAATATCCTTGATCTGTACGCGGTTACGGACATTCCCGAGACGGAAGGCACCGATTTGCTGCGCATCAAATTCGCTTCTTCGGCGGCCAACGTCACGGGCAAAAAGCTGGCTTCGTCGGAGTCGGCGACGTGGGAAAACGAGCATTTCTTGTCCAAGCTCAGCGATATCAAAGTGGCGATGGATCGCTACCTGCTGGGCGGCGTCAACCATACGTTTTACCACGGCACCAACTATTCGCCGCAGGCGGCTGCTTGGCCAGGCTGGCTGTTTTACGCGGCTGTGCACTTCAATCCCAACAACACCTTCTGGACGGATTTTGGGAAGCTGAATACGTATGTGGCTCACTGTCAGTCATTTCTACAAGAAGGAAAGCCCAACAACGATGTGCTGGTATATCTGCCCATCTACGATTCCTTTTCCAACCCCAGCGGCAAGGTGCTCTTGCAACACTACGATGGCATCGAGCACGGCTTCAAGGGAATGCCCGTGGAAAATACCACCGAAGCGTTGCTGAAAAAGGGCTACGGCTTCGACTTTATCTCGGATAAGCAGCTGCAACGTGTCACGGGTGCCGGCGCGGCCCTGCACACTGGCGGCGTAACTTACCAAACGGTATTGCTGCCCGATGCGCGCCTTGTGCCGCTGCCTACGCTAGAGCGCGTGCTCACGCTGGCCCAAAACGGCGCGACCATTGTGGTGCAAAATCAGTTGCCTACTGACGTGCCCGGCCTCGGCAACCTCGACGCCCGCCGGGCCACGCTGAAGAAGCTGCTGGGCCAGCTGAAGTTTGCGGACGCCGGTAAGGGCGTGCAAAAAGCGGCCATTGGCAAAGGCAAAATCTTGGTGGGCAAAGACGTGGATCAGTTGCTAGCTGCCGCCGGTGTGAAGCGCGAAGCAATGGTCGATCAGGGAGTGCAGTATGTGCGCCGCAGTCACGCCAAAGGCCATTATTATTTCCTCGCTAACCACGGGGAGAAGGCGGTAGAAGGCTGGGTGAAGCTTCAAACCCCCGCCAAATCGGTGGCGCTTTACAACCCCATGACCGAGAAGTCCGGTATGGCTTCGGTGCGCAACGCGGGCAGCACGCCGGAAGTATACCTGCAACTCGCGCCGGGCGAATCGTGCATCCTGGAAACCAACGAAGCAGCCGTAACAGGCCCGGCTTACGCGTACCTAAAAACGGCCGGAACTCCGCAACCCGTGACGGGCACCTGGGACATCAATTTCGTGAAAGGGGGCCCCGAATTGCCCGCCAAAGTGCAGACCAAAGAACTCGGCTCCTGGACCAATTTGAGCGGCGACGCGGTGAAGAAGTTCTCCGGCACGGCCACGTATACCACGTCGTTCCCCATGCCGACCGGCTCGGGCGAAGGCTGGATTCTGAACCTTGGGAAAGTAGCCGAAAGTGCTCGGGTGCAGGTAAATGGCCAAGATGTTGGGACGCTGATTGGCCCTGTCTATCAGGTATTTATCCCGAAGAGCCAACTTAAGGCGACCAATACGCTAACCGTGAGCGTGTCCAATGCCATGGCCAACCGTATTGCCGACATGGACAAGAATCACGTCGAGTGGAAGAAGTTCTACAACGTGAATATTGCCGCCCGCCTTCCCGAAAATCGCGATGCCAATGGCGTATTTACCGCCGAGAAATGGGCCCCGCGCGAATCTGGCCTGATTGGGCCCGTTACCCTGACCCCGGCCACTACGGGTGCGCAAGTACAGTAAGGCCCTATTTGTTCTGAAACGAAACCCTGACAAGCTTTTTCGCTGCTGCATGAAGCAAATGACTTCTTTACGCATCTTGTTGACGGCCAGTATATTGGCCTCAACAACTGCGGCTTTCGCCAACGTTACCTTGCCCGCGCTCATCACCGACAACATGGTGTTGCAGCAAAAAGCCAACGCGGCACTTTGGGGGTGGGCCGATCCGGGTGAGGCGATTACAGTGAGTGCGAGTTGGGCCAAGACTCCGGTGAAAGCGGTCGCCGATGCGCAGGGCAACTGGCTCGTGCGCGTGCCCACAACCAAAGCGGGTGGTCCGTACACACTGACCATTCAGGGTAAGAACACACTGAAAATCAGCAATGTATTGCTAGGGGAAGTGTGGCTCTGCTCAGGGCAGTCGAACATGGCGTTTCCGGTGACGAAGCGGCCCAACAGCGGCTCGTACACGGGCATCATCAACGCGGAGGAGGTAATCCCGAAGGCGAATTACCCGACCATCCGCATGTTTACGGTGCAGACAAAGACGGGCGACACACCCCAGAGCGATGTGCAGGGCAATTGGGTGGCATGCAGCCCCCAGACGGTGGGCGACTTTTCGGCGGTCGCGTATTTCTTCGCCAAAGAAGTGCAGGAGAAGACCCACTTCCCGATTGGGTTGATCCATTCGTCGTGGGGCGGCACGCCCGCCGAGTCGTGGACGCGCAAAGAGGTGCTCGAGCAAGACCCTGATTTGCAGCCTATTCTGGCCCGCTACGAACGCGGGCTGACGACGATTGAGCAAGACCGCGAAACCTACAAGGCGCAGCTTGCTGCATATCAACAAGAGAAAGCCGCCAACCCCAACACGCCGCGCATGCCACCGCGCGAGCCCGTCGGACCGACCAGCAACAAGTCGCCCTACAAGCTCTACAACGCCATGATCCACCCGCTGGTGCCGTACACGCTAAAAGGCGTGATCTGGTACCAGGGCGAGAGCAACGTCGATCGGGCCTATCAGTATCGCAAGCTGTTCCCGGCCATGATTGCGAGCTGGCGCGCCGATTGGAAGCAGCCCGACCTGCCGTTCTACTTTGTACAGATCGCGCCGCACCGCACCGGCAACCCCGAATTGCGTGAGGCGCAACTCCTGACCATGCAGACGGTGCCGCGCACCGGCATGGCCGTGATCACCGATTGGGGCGATTCGCTGGACATTCACCCGCGCAATAAGGAAGTAGTCGGGCACCGGCTCGCGCTGTGGGCCTTGGCGAAAGAATACGGCTCGAAAAACCTCGTCTATTCCGGGCCGATTTACCACGACATGAAAGTGGAAAACGGCAAAGTGCGCCTCAACTTCGAGTACGTTGACGGGGGCTTGGTAGCCCAAGGCGGCCCGCTGCGGCAGTTTGCCATCGCCGGTCCCGACAGCGTATTTGTGCCCGCGCAGGCCAAAATTGAAGGAAAATCGGTGGTGGTCTGGAGTGACCAAGTGAAGCAGCCAGTAGCCGTCCGCTTTGCGTGGCGCGAAGTGCCCAAACCCAACTTCTTCAACGCCGCCGGCCTCCCTGCCACGCCTTTCCGCACGGACAAATGGCGGACTTCGACGCAAGGGAAATTATAGCGCAGAGCCCCTGCCAGAAAACTTAGATCAATTTCCTTCTTCAGCTGAGGAAGGAAATTGATTTTATAAATAATTGACAATCAACTACTTGTAAATATGGAAGAGATCGCTTTCACCATGAAACTCAAACCCGGTGTGGAAGCCGAGTACAAGCGTCGGCACGATGAAATCTGGCCGGAGCTGTCGCAGGTGCTGCACAACGCCGGCATCCGCGACTATTCCATTTACCTCGACCGCGCCAGCGGAACGCTGTTTGCGGTACAGAAGCGCACCGAGGGCCACTTAGCCGACAGCTTGCCAGCGTTGCCGATCATGCAAAAATGGTGGGCGTACATGGCCGATCTGATGGAAACGAACCCTGACAACTCACCCGTGGTAGTGAACCTGGAGCGCGTCTTTCACGCGGATTGAAATACCCGCCGGATCGAAAAGCGATCCGTATTTCTGTTGAGCTCGATATAAAGCTCAATAGCAGGAGGGTACGGGAGGGTCTTGCGCTTGAGAGAAAGCAAGTTTGTATACCGTCCCAGTGTCCTTTTCCGGCAACCGGAATCGCACGGGCTGCTCCTTTCCTGCAAGCGATGCCTCGTATGAAATTGCTGCTTTCTCTGCTCTCTTTATTCGCGCTGTGGGCAACCTTGGCGTTCCGACCGGCTGCTGATGCGCCGGAATGGGTGAAGCAAGCAGGCGCGATGGCTTTCCCAACGGGCAAAACCACGTTCGCTGCGGCTAAGTATGGCGCCAAAGGCGACGGTACGACGCTCAATACCAAAGCTTTACAGGCTGCTATTGATGCGGCCGCCAAAAAAGGTGGTATCGTAACGCTGGCTCCCGGACGCTACCTCACTGGCTCCATCTTCCTGAAAAAAGGGGTTACGCTACAAGTGGATAAAGGCGTAGAACTGATTGGTAGTCAGGATATTAAGGATTACCCCGAGATCCCGACCCGCGTAGCCGGCATTGAGATGCCGTGGCCCGCCGCCCTGATCAATATTCTGGACCAGGAAAACGTGGCTGTCACCGGCCAAGGCACCATCGATGGCCAAGGCAAGGTTTTTTGGGACAGTTACTGGGCCTTGCGGAAAGACTACGAGAAGAAGGGTCTGCGCTGGATTGTCGATTACGACGCCAAACGCCCGCGCACACTGCTCGTTGCCAACTCCTCAAATGTTACTCTAAAAGGCGTTACGCTCCAGCGCGCAGGCTTCTGGACGGTGCACATTCTGTACTCCAAAAACGTTACGGCCGATGGTTTGGTCATCCGCAACAACATCGGCGGCCACGGTCCCAGCACCGACGGCATCGACATTGATTCGAGCGGCTACGTGCTGGTACAAAACTGCGATATCGACTGCAACGACGACAATTTCTGCCTGAAATCGGGCCGCGATTATGATGGTCTGCGCGTAAATCGCCCCACGGAGTACATCGTTATTCGCGACTGCATCGCCGGGGCTGGTGGTGGCTTGCTTACCTGCGGCAGCGAAACCTCGGGCGGCATTCGCCACGTGTGGGCGCACAATCTGAAGGCCAAAGGCACGTCTGCGGGCCTCCGCATCAAATCGGCGCTTACGCGTGGCGGCACTGTCGAAGACATCACCTTCGAGGACGTGCAGATGGAAGGCGTTGGGACTGCCGTTGAGATCGGCATGAACTGGAACCCGAGCTACAGCTACTCCACGCTGCCCGCCGGCTACACCCCCGAAACCATTCCGGCGCACTGGAAAACGATGCTGATGAAGGTAGAGCCCGCGCGTGGACTGCCGCATTACCGCGACGTGAAAGTGGCTCGCTTGAAGGTGACCAACGCCAAACAAGCCATCATCGCCGAAGGATTACCCAACTCTTCTCTGGAGAATTTTCACTTCGAAGACCTAGACATTACGGCCAGCAAAGCAGGCGGCATCAACTACGCCAAAGACTGGACGATGAAAAACGTGGACGTAAAGCCCGAAAACCGCGAACCGGTGGCCGTGCAAAACAGCTCCAACATGACTTTTTAGCGGGTGGGGACTTTGCTAAAATGCGGAGAAGCTGCTTCACTATTGAAGCAGCTTCTTTTTTGTTCGAAGTAAAATGGCTAGAGTTAGTACTAGTTCCCCTCCTCAGCTGAGGAGGGGAACTAGTACTAACTCTAATAAACCAATACCACCAAACTGCGTGCGCCGTGGGCGCCGATGACTAGGGACTGCTCAATATCAGCTGTTTTGGAAGGGCCCGCGACGAAAACGCCGTAACCACCTGCCGATGGAAGCTGCGCATACGCCTCGTGCATGGTAGCCACAAGGTTGCGCTGGTCCAGCACCAGTACCAAATGCTGCGTGATGAAGGGCAGCGCCCGGTTCAGCATGTTTTGCTCGGGCAGCCAGATAGCGCCATTTTCCGCCACGCCAATTTCTCCTTGCAACACGGCCAAGTCAACGGCTTCGAGTATGTCGGTGGGCGTTTGCGTGTCAACCGCTACGGTGGCCTTCACCAACGTGGAAGCGCATTGGTAGGTAGCTGGAAACAGCTGCAAAAGAGCGGATTCTAAGTGTTCCGGGCCGGCAACCTGGACTACTTCTCCGCCAATGCTGCGGAGCACTTCCGTGAAGCGCTCTAAGGAGGCTTCGCCGCTGTATATGGGCACCGTGGGTAGCGGAACTTCCTCGGGCTGATTGGCCCGAACGGCTGCTAAAATGCTTTCGCGGGACGTGCTCATGCCTTGCCGTTGGAGTTTTGCTGCTCATACCATTCGCGAAAGCTTTGCTTGGGCGGCGCGGGCATTTCGCGGGCTTTGGCCCACGGGTTCAAAGCTTTGGCGTGCGTAAAGCCGTGCGGCAACAACCGCAGCGATTCACGCGCTACCTTGCCGCCCCAGCCGTACACGCCGGGGCTCGACAACACGCGACTCAGGAGCTTCATGCTCCACTTTTTGGAGGCCGGCAATTCGTTATTCTCCCCAATGACTTGGCGCCACTTATAGAGCTGGGTGTGAATGTCAATCTTGACGGGGCAAACATCTGTGCATGAGCCACATAGCGTCGAGGCAAAAGGCAGCGACTTGTGTTTGTGCATGTCGATGTTCGGCGACAGAATCGCGCCGATCGGCCCCGGAATCGTGAAGTCGTAGCTGTGGCCGCCGCTGCGCCGGTACACGGGGCAGGTATTCATGCAGGCACCGCAGCGAATGCACTTCAGCGACGCCCGAAAGTCGGGGCGGCCGAGTTGCTTGGTGCGCCCATTGTCGACGATGACAATGTGCATCTCCTTGCCCGGCCCTGGCTTGGTGTAGTGCGAGGTGTAGGTAGTCACCGGCTGGCCGGTAGCGCTGCGGGCCAGCAGGCGCGTAAACACGCCCAAATCTGTGAGGCGCGGAATGAGCTTCTCGATGCCCATGCAGGCGATGTGCACTTTGGCGAGCGTCACACCCAAGTCGGCGTTGCCTTCGTTGGTGCACACTACCACACTGCCTGTTTCGGCCACGGCAAAGTTGACGCCCGAAATGGCTACTTGTCCCGACACGAACTTGGTGCGCAGGTGCAGGCGGGCTGCTTCGGTGAGGGTTTGCGGATCTTTTTCGCCTTTGAGAGTGCCCAGATGCAGGTGAAATGTTTCGCCCACATCTTCTTTTTTCAGGTGGATAGCCGGTAGCACCACGTGGCTGGGCGGCTCGTTGCGAAACTGAATAATGCGTTCGCCTAGGTCGGTGTCAACTACCTGAATACCATGCTGTAGCAAATACGGGTTCAGGTGGCATTCTTCCGTCAGCATCGACTTGCTTTTGACGATGCGTTCTGCCCCGTGCTTCCGCAGAATGTTCAGCACAATGGCGTTGTGTTCTTCGGCGTTGGCGGCCCAATGTACTTGCACGCCATTGGCGCGGGCCGCTTCTTCAAACTGCGTCAGGTAGGTGTGTAAGCGGCTGAGCGTGTGGTTTTTAATCTGAGAAGCCAACTCGCGCAACTCCTGAAATTCGGGAATGGCATAGATCGAGCGGTCGCGCTTTTGGCGCACAAACCACAGGGTTTCGTCGTGCCAGGTGGTGCGCTCCGCGTCCTTGACGAATTGCTCCGCCAACTCAGGATGGCTATGGTTCATACAGGGTTTCCATTAAGTAATTCGGCGGCGTGCATCACCTTGATGCCGAGCTGGCGGCGGCGCACAATGCCTTCCAAGTGCATCAGGCACGACATGTCGCCGCCGGTGAGTACCTGGGTGCCGTTGCGTACGTGGTCCTGCACCCGGTCCTGGCCCATGCGGGCCGAAACGGCTTCTTCGGCCACGCAGAACGTGCCGCCGAAGCCACAGCATTCGTCGTTGCGGTCCAGCTCCGTTAGCTCAATGCCTTGCAGCGACGACAAAAGCCGCCGAAGCTGCCCATCGCGCACCGGCGTTATTTCCGATTCGTTGGCCTGGTGCAGGCCCCGCTGACCGTGGCAGCTTAGGTGCAAACCCACTTTGTGCGGAAACGAGCCCGGAATTTCGGTCACGCCGAGTACGGTGGTGATGAAATCCACTAACTCCAGCGTGTTTGTGCGAACGTGCTGAACCTCTGTGGTTTGGTCGATGATGTCGAAGTGCTTCCGGACGTGGTACACGCAGCTGCCCGCCGGCGCTACTACGTAGTCGTAATCGCGAAACGTCTTGACGAAATGCTGGTACACCGGAACCGCGTCGCGTTCGCACCCACTGTTGGCCATCGGTTGGCCGCAGCAGGTTTGCTGCATCGGAAAATCAGCTTTTACGCCTAGTTTCTCCAGCAGCTGCAGCGACGCTACGCCGACCTGCGGGTAAAATTGGTCCACGTAACACGGGACGAATAAGGCTACTTTCATAATGTGTTAATGAGGCTTCAAGCCTTCAGGGGCCTCAGCGCCGGGAGAGGCGTTCTAGTAAGAATACTAGGAAAGAAGACTAAACCTTACGTCGGTCATGCTGAGCTTGCCGAAGTATCTTACCGAACCAATCAGGTGAAGCGGTAGAGATGCTTCGGCAAGCTCAGCATGACATTTAAGAAAGGGAGACAGCGCTGTTTTCTGAGAGCTTAGCTCACGAAAACAGCAGTTGCGTTTTCTTCAGCGCCTCGCCTTGCTCTAAGTGAATCAGAGCACCGAGGGCAGTGGCTTGGGGCACTTCCAATGTGCGGATTTTGGCGTCCGGAAATTGGCAAGCGAGCGTTTGCATAAACAATGGGTTGCGCGCAAAGCCGCCGTCGACGTAAATCATTCTCTCGTTCTGCCGCACCAGGCTAATCGATTCTTTCAGAATGCTCATCAACCCCTGCATGAGGTGCTGATATGCCTCCACGGCCGTACCGAACACCGTCAAATCCCACTCCTGCGCCGGTTGCTCTGGGAACGGACCGGTGCCGTGCATACACCATGGCTTGAAAGCACTGGAAAGCTCGTCGGGCGGGCGCACCTGCACCAGCGAGTGGTAAAAATCGGGCTTGACGTGAAAGTGATGCGCAATGCGCTGGACCTGAAAATCGTGCTCGCGGCCGAAGAAAACGCGCGAAGCTTTGGTCATTTCCCCTTTCGGCGACAAAAAACTTAGGCAATCGCGCCGGAGCAATTCCGTGGTGAGCGGCTGGCGGTTGAAGGGGTTAAGCGTAATAGCCCAAGTGCCCGTCGAAATCAGCAAAAAAGGCTCTTCGTGCTGTTGCAGATACGGCAGCACCGCCGCCGAGCTATCGTGCAGGCCCACGCCCACCAAAATGCCATCGACCACCGAAGCAATTGAGTCCTTGGTTAGTGGGGCCAGCTTATCATCCACGCCCTCGCGCAGCACCCAATCGTGGTAGCGCCCACGGGTAAAATCCCACAGACCGGTGTGGCAACCCAAAGAGGTGTAATCGCTAAATGCCTCACCTGTAATGATATACGATAAGTACTGCGGCAAGTGAAGCGACGTGCGAATGCGGGCGTACTGCTCCGGCTTGGCATACTTCAGCCAATAGAGTTGCAGGCCCGAATTGAGCATGCCCATCTGCGGGGAGCAGGTGTCGGCGGCAAACTCTTGTGGGTCTTGCTCCAAGTCAAAGTAAAACCGAGCCGCATATTCCGAGGGCAGCGGCTTGAGGTAGTTGTACAGCGGCAGCACCGGCTGACCATTTGCGCCCAAATGCACAAAACTGGCACCATACGATGTGAAGTTCACCCCCTTCAGGTGGTAGTGCGGATTATGACGCAGGGCCTTCCAGCGATCCTGCACCCACTGGGTCAGGCGCGAAAGGGTTTCGCAGGCAAACCCGTCGTCGTCAACGGTTTCGATGCAGACCTGCTGGTGCTCGTCGATAATCTGCCGATCCTCGTCGAACAGGATGACTTTCTTGTTGGTCTTGCCAACGTCGAATACAGCGTAGATGGACTTTTTCATAAGCCAGTGGAGAGGCTAAGCTTGCCGCGCTGCTGAATGAGCTTCTCCCGGATGCCTTCGGCGCGATAGGCGGCAATGGGGTCAAGTACGCCGCCGCTGTGGCGGTAGGCTTCGGCCACCAACGGCCGCACATCGGTCTGGAAGGCGTCGCGCAGCAGCTCCTCGGCCCGCACCACGTCGTTGTTTTCCTGGGCTTCCTGCAAAGCTTCGCGGTCGACGAGCAGGGCTTTGGCGTAGGAAGTCAGGATGTTTTGAATCGATTGCAGCAGGTCCTCCAACGGATCTTTGGTGTTGTGGCTGGCGTCGATCATATAAGCCACGGCGGCGTTGGTAACGGCTTGGTCGCGGGCGCCGTCCACCAATTCGTTGAAAATCAGGAAGAGTTGGTACGGCTTGATGCTGCCGGTCGTGAGGTCGTCGTCGCCGTACATCGAGCCGTTGAAGTGGAAACCGCCCAAGCGGCCAAATTGCAGCAAGCGGCCCACAATCTGCTCGATGTTGGTGTTGGGCAAATGGTGGCCCAAGTCGACCAATACCTGCGCTTGTTTGCCCAGTTGCTGGCACAGCGAGTAGGAGGTACCCCAATCCGGAATCACCATCGAGTAGAAATGCGGCTCGTAGGGCTTATACTCAATGAGCATCGTCCAGTCGGAAGGCATTCCTTCGTAGATGGACGCCAGCGAGTCGGCGGTGCGCAGGTAGGCCCGGCGCAAATGCTGCTGACCCGGAAAGTTGGAACCATCTGCTAACCAAACAGTTAGCGTTTTGGCGCCCAAAGCCTCTCCGTGCCGGATGCACTCCAGATTGTGCTCGATGGCTTGTTGCCGCACGGCCTGGTCGGTGTGCGACAGCGACCCAAACTTATAGGAGTAGTGCTGGTCTTTTTGGTCCTGAAAGGTGTTGGAATTGACCGAGTCAATGACCAGCTTTTGCTCTTGCAGCAGTTGTTGCAGCGCCGGAATGTCGCGCGGAATATCCCACGGAATGTGCAGCGAAATCGAGTTCGAAGAGCCATTGAGCTGGTTGAGCAACCCCACATCTTCGATCTTCTCTTCGAGACAGCGAGGCTCGCCGCCCAGCGGGTAGCGCCCAAAACGCGTACCTCCGGTGCCCAACGCCCAGCTAGGAATAGCAACTTGAAAATCAACGAGTTGTTGAATTACTCCTTGCACATCCAAGGTGCGGCGGCTCAGCAAGTCGGTTAGGTAGCGGAGCCGAAATTCGTGGTCGGCCAGGCCGGCTTCGTTGAGGTCGTGGATTCGCTGTTCAGGTATCATTCGAGCAGGAGTTAGGCAGTGGGATTATGATAACCAAATTAGCAGCCTTACCCGCCGAAACTCTTCTGAACTCTCCTGCCTACGTGCTTTTTAAATCAAATGAGTCGCAGGGTATTACAAAGAGCCCCGCCGAATCAGGCTGAAGGGATTTTTGACTTTCACGCGCTGTTTTTCGAGTAATAGTTCGGCTGCGGTGCGGCCCATATTCTCGAAGTCCGTGGTGATAACGGTCATACCGAGCAGCTCTTTGAGGGGCGTTTCGTTGAAAGTCATGATGCCGATTTCGCGACCTAATAAGTAGCTGGTTTGGCGTACCTTTTTCACCAGCTCCGCCAAGTCAGTTTCGCGCACCACCACGTAGGCCGTGCCGGCTTGCAATACCTCGTCGATGGCATTTTCCTTCACCGCAAACTCTTTGTGGTAATTGATGCAGAACGTGCGGAAGCCCCAGGCAATCTCCATGGGATAGTTGCCGTCGCTGGGCAGGATGAGCACCATGCGATCGTACTTAACCAGCAGATCCTGAGCCGTTTCCAGAGCCCCGAAAATATCTTTGTCGAAATCCTGAAATACGCTCAGGCAATCGTGCTTGAGGTCTGGGATATCTTTATCGAGCAGGATCAGTTGGCCGGCCGGAATCTGGTTCAGAATGCTTTTGTAATCGGCCTTGTCGAGGTCCTGCGCAAAGTGCGGCATCACCACGTAGTAGTTGTACTTGCCTAGGTTCTTTTCCATGATCTCCTGGAACAAGTGGGCGCTGTAGTGGTGAATCTGCAAATCGACCTGTGCCTGATCGCCGAGGGCTTGCAGAAAAGCGTAGTAGATGATTTTCTTGTAGGAGCTTAACTTATTGAATATCAATAAGATCTTGATTTTGGTCGCGTCGTTGGCCTGTACGTAGTAGCCTTTGCCCTGCACCGACGTAATGAATCCGCGCTCGCGCAGCTCTCGATACGCCTTCTCGACGGTGTCGCGCGCCAAGTAATACTCCACACTCAGCTCGCTGATGCTGGGTAGCTGATCGCCTTTTTTGAGAAGTCCGCGCTCAATATCCGCCACCACCGATTGCACAATTTGCTTGTATTTGGGGGTCTTATCGAACGGTTTGAATTGCAGTTGATACATGCCTGTAGGTTCGGCGCGGTAGATATCTATGGAGCCACCGCCGTGATGACGGTCGCGGTCGAAGTAAGCAGATCTGGCAGGCATCGCGGATGGGATTTAGTAGAAAAAGATCGAGTGAAGCAGGTTGCGGGGAAGGAAGCAACTGCCCAAAAGGCTACAAAAACTACGGATATATAAGGACAACAAGAAAAAATAGGGTGCTTTTCTATGCAATCGTTGTCGGGAACGTTGCCGGAAGGCGGAATCTTGTTGAAGAGAGGGCGACGACCATGAAAAAGCCGGACCAGCAACAAGCTGATCCGGCTTTGTTAGAAGCTAGATACTGAGTGTCTTACCGGACAAAAGCCATGGCGACGCCGCCGTCGACGTTGAGCACGTTGCCGGTGGATTTGCTCAACGAGCCATCCACGAACACGCGCACGGCTTTGGCGATGTCCTCGGCCAGCAGCTCTTCGCCCAGCAGCGTGCGCTTGGCGTAGTGCTGGGGCAGCTCCTCGACCGAAATGCCGTAGGCCTTGGCCCGGCCCTGCGCCCAGGCGCCTTCCCATATCTTGGAGCCGCGCAGCACGGCGTCGGGGTTGACGGTATTGACGCGGATCTTGTCGGGGCCGAGCTCGGCGGCCAGCAGCCGCGACATGTGCAGCTGTGCCGCTTTGGCCGTGCCGTAGGCCACGTTGTTGGGGCCGGCCACCAGCCCGTTCTTGCTGGCGATGTTGACGATGTCGCCGCCCAACCCCTGCTGGCGCAGGATCTCCACGGCCTGTTGGCTGACCAAAAACTGGCCCTTCACGAGCACGTCGTTGAGGATGTCCCAGTCGGCCTGCGTGGTGTCGGCCAGGGGCTTGGAGATCGACAGCCCCGCACAGTTGACGATAATGTCCACCCCGCCGAACTGCAGCACGCTGGCTTGCAGCGAGGCGGCAATGCTGTCGGCATCCGTCACGTTGATCGGGGCCGAGAGGGCGCTGTCCCGGCCGTATTGCTGGCGCAGCTCGTCCTGGGTTTCCTCGAGGCGGTCGCGGTCGACGGCCACCACGCAGGCGCCTTGCTTCAGCAATTCCTCGCAGATGGCTTTGCCAATGCCGCCCGTGCCGCCAGTTACGTAGGCCACTTTGCCGGACAACGACTTGGGCGGGGCCATGCGCTGGAGCTTGGCTTCTTCCAGCAGCCAGTACTCGATGTCGAAGGCCTCCTGCTCAGGCAGGCCCTGGTAGGTGCTGACCGCTTCGGCGCCCTTCATCACGTTGATGGCGTTGGTGTAGAACTCGGCCGCCACGCGGGCTGTCTGCTTGTCCTTGGCGAAGGCGAACATGCCCACGCCGGGTAGTAAAATGATGACCGGGTTGGCATCGCGGATGGCCGGGGAGTTCGGGTGCTTGCTGCGCTCGTAATACGCGGCATAGTCCTGGCGGTAGGCCTCAAATTGGCCTTCCAAATAGGTTTTTACGCGGGCGGCGTCGCCCTGCACTTGGGCGGGGTCGAGTACCAGCGGCCGGATCTTGGTGCGCAGGAAGTGGTCGGGGCAAGAAGTGCCCAGGCGGGCCAGGCGCGGCAAGTCGTTGGAGTTGACGAACTCCAGCACGCGGGCGTCGTCGGTGTAGTGGCCTACCATGCGGCGCTGCTGCGAGGCCAGCCCGCGTAAGGTCGGCATCAGGCGCGCGGCCTGCTGGCGGCGGGTGGTGTCGTCGGGGGTATTGGTCAGTTGTACGCCGCCAAACACGGGCTTGGTTTTGCCATAGTGGGCTTCCAGGTACGTAGCGGCCTGCTCAATGACTTCCAGCGTGTTCAGGTACGATTCGTAGCTGGTCTCGCCCCAGGTAAACAGGCCGTGGCCCCCCAGGATGACGCCGCGCAGGTGTGGGTTGTCCTGCACGATCTTTTCCAGCTGCAGACCCAAATCGAAGCCAGGGCGCTGCCAAGGCAGCCAGCCCATGGTGTCGCCCCAGATCTCGTGCATGATCTGCTCGCCATCTTTGCTAGCCGCAATGGCGATCAGCGCGTCCGGGTGCAGGTGGTCGATGTGCTTGAAGGGCAAGAGCCCGTGCAGGGGCGTATCAATCGAGGGCGCCGCGCTCTTCGGATCGAACAGGCAGTGGTTGAACAGGGCCACCATCTCGTCTTCGAACTGCAGGCCGCGGTAGCGGTGCTTGAGTTGGTGCAGCTTCTCGACGTAGAGCGTAGCGCAGCCGGCTTTCGTCAGCGTGCCAATGTCGCCGCCCGAGCCCTTCACCCACATCACCTCCACGGGCTGGCCCGAAACGGGATCGGTTTCGGCCACTTTGCAGGAGGTGTTGCCGCCCGCGTAATTGGTCAGGCGCAGGTCGGCGCCCAGCAGGTTGGAGCGGTAAATGAAGAGGGCCACCTCGTCGCCGGCCAGTTCGGCGGCTTTGGCTTCATCCCACAAATAACTGACGTGCTGGAAGGTGAGCGTTTTATCCATCTGTTTGCTGCTGTTTGTCTCCGGCGAGTTGAAGCCGGAAAAGTGCCGGATAGGTTATGCGATGCTTTTCAACAAATTACGCTGCTTGTATGGCTATTAAACCTCCTGCACTCTCCTGCTCAAGCCCGAAAAAATTCGTAATTCGAGCCGACCACAACCGGCATGAGGAGTCTGGTCTTCCGTTTTCCCGATTTTCAGGAGAGAGCAGGAGGGTTTGGTTGCTCAAACTCAGCAGATTTGGCTAAAACCCCACTCCCTATGAATATTTTGCTTGGTGTATTGCTTCATGCGCTCGGCGGCTTTGCCTCGGGTAGTTTCTATTTGCCTTACAAAAAGGTAAACGGCTGGGCCTGGGAAAGTTACTGGCTGATTGGTGGGCTGTTTTCGTGGCTGGTGGCGCCGCTGGTGCTTGGCTACCTGACGGTGCCGCACCTGTTCGACGTGCTACGACAGGCTTCTACCGAAACGCTGCTCTGGACGTATTTCTGGGGCATCCTCTGGGGCTTCGGCGGCCTGACCTTTGGCTTGGCGATGCGCTACCTAGGTTTGTCGCTGGGCATGGCCGTGACGCTGGGCTTGTGCGCCGTGTTCGGGACGCTGGTGCCGCCCATCTGGCAGGGTATGTTTGGGGGGTTAGTTGAAACCAAGGCGTTCGGGGAGTTGCTGAGCACCACGTCGGGCCAAGTAATTATGGCGGGGCTCGGGGTCTGCGTATTGGGCATTCTGGTGTGTGGTTTTGCCGGCATGCTGAAGGAAAAATCGCTGACTACGGAGCAGAAACAAGAATCCATTGCCGAGTTTGACATCCGCAAAGGATTGCTGGTGGCGGTCTTTTCGGGCATCATGAGCGCCTGTTTCTCGTTTGGCCTGACGGCCGGGCAATCCATTGCCAAACTGGCGGCCCAACAGGGCACTAATCCGTTGTTCGTCAACAACGCCATCCTGGTGATTATCCTGCTCGGGGGCCTGACGACCAACGCGATTTGGTGCATCTACCTCAACTTCAAAAACAAAACGTTTTCCGATTACGCCAACCCGTCGGCCCCGGCCCTGCGCAACGTCATTTTCTGTGCCCTGGCCGGCGTGACGTGGTATTTTCAGTTCTTCTTCTACGGCATGGGCGACAGCCAGATGGGCGAGTACCGCTTCTCGGGCTGGACGCTGCACATGGCCTTCATCATCACCTTCAGCAGCCTGTGGGGCCTGTTTCTGCACGAGTGGCGCGGGGCCAACGCCCCCACCATGCGCACGATTTCCCTGGGCATCCTGACCGTGGTGCTGTCGACTGTTATCGTGGGTTACGGCAATTATCTTGCTTCATAACTATAAGTTATTGACTGTCAATAACTTATCGGGTAAAGTTAGAAAGCCCGTTCTTCGGCTCAACCGAGCCGAAGAACGGGCTTTCTAACTTTTGGGCTGCTTTACTTTTTTACATACTTGTTCAGCGAGCATTTCTTTAAGCCACGCAACCCTTCTATCACCGACTCGGCGTTTAGCTTGGCGCCGGCCTCGTTGGTGTGGGTGTGGTCTTCGACGAAGTAGGTAGCTTTCAGCTTGGTTTCGTCGCCGAGGGCGTCGTACTTCTTGGCTACGATCTCGTTCAGGTCGATGAAATAAGCGTTTTCGGCCTTGGCGACGTCGGCGGCCCAGGTGCCGTAGCTACCGGTGCCACGTATGATTTTGCCGTTTTGCCACTGGTTGCGCGGCACCAACGACAGCACAATGGGCGTGGCGCCTTTGGCCTTGGCTTCCTTCACGTATTTGCGCATGTACCAGCCATAGGTGTGCACTACTTCCCGCTTCTTGGTGATGGGGTTGTAAATCTCTTCGCTTTCCTCGCCAATGCCTTTGAGGGTGCCGCGGGCGCGGGCAGTGTCGGCGAGCGGGCCGTTGTCGTTGTGGCCGAACTGCATCATCACGAAGTCGCCGGGCTTGAGCTGGCTCAAAATCTTATCCCAGCGGCCTTCGGTGAGAAAAGTGCGGCTGCTGCGCCCCCCGATGGCATGATTGCGCACGGCAATGCGCGTCGTGTCGAAGTGCTCGGCCAAAAACGAACCCCAGCCCCACATGCGGTCGGCACCTTTGCCGCTGCCGTTGCGCACCGTGGAGTCGCCGATGAGGTAGAGAGTAGGGCGGGAGGCCGGCTTACTGGCCGCCACCAGCAAGCCCAGGGTGAGCAGGAGAAATAAAAAACGATTTTTCATGGAATAGAAGGTTGGGAGTGGGTTTGGCCAAACGGTTGCCGGCACCAAGTCGATGTCCGCGTACACTGGTTGATTTACGCCTCAATATCTGGTGCGGGCTACATGCGGCTTTCGGGTACCTACCTGCTCGGCCTCGGTTTTTCAGCAAAATACCGCTCAGCTACGCACGCAATGGCTCCCATGCCAGCAGCCGTAGCTTCTGAAAAGGAGCGGAGACGGCCGTTAGTTAAAGGGCATTAAATCAACTAGAAAGAAAAACCCAGTTGCCTGCCCGGTACAGCACTCTACAGGAGGGTTTTGGACTTATGATGAAATAGTTTGGGTGTGTCTAAGATCTCAGCCTCAAACATTCCCCCACATACCTATCCTGAAACCATGAAGATATGCTACGATTGGCGGCAGTGCCAGCCCCTGGTGCTAGCGGCGTTATTGGTAACTGCGGGCCCCGCCCTTTCGCCGGCGATGGCGCATCCGGTGGTTATTTCTGCGCCGCAATGGCAACTGACGGGCAAGGTAGTGTCGCAGGGCAGCGGCCTGCCAGGCGTAACCGTAGTGCTGAAAGGCTCAACGCAGGGCACCACCACTACCGCCGACGGTAGTTTTACTTTGTCGGTACCGGAAACGGCTGGTACACTGGTGTTTAGCTTTATTGGCTACACCACGCAGGAAAAAGCATTTTCCGGCCCCGAGACTTTCACCATCACGCTGGCTGAAGACACCAAAAAGCTGGAAGAAGTCGTCGTAGTGGGCTATGGTACCCAAAAGCGCGCCGACGTAACCGGCGCCATTGCCAGCTTCGACGCCAGCAAGCTGCAAGAGCGGCCCATCACCCGCGTCGATCAGGCCTTGGTAGGGCAATTGGCGGGCGTGCAGGTACGCCAGACAACCGGCGCACCCGGCCGGGGATTTTCGGTGCAGGTCCGCGGCTCGGGCTCGATTACGGCCAATAATGAGCCGCTGTATGTGGTTGATGGCTTTCCGCTGGAAGCGGCGGCCCAGAACGCCGCCGGCCGCTTTGGCACCGGCAGCCCGCTGGACAACATCAACCCCAACGACATTGAAAATATCGAGGTACTGAAGGACGCCGCGGCGGCCGCCATCTACGGTTCGCGCGCGGCCAACGGCGTGGTGCTGATCACCACCAAGCGCGGCAAATCCGGCAAGCCCAAGCTCACCTTCAATACCTACGCCGGCGTGAGCCAAGCCGTGCGCCACCTCGACATGCTCAGCGCGGAGGAGTGGGTCGACCGGGCTACTGAAATGATCAATGCCGCGTGGGTAGCTTCCGGAACCGGCCGCACAGCCAGCCAGACCACAGCGCAGCGGCAGGCCATTTTGGGCGTGAATACCATCAACCCCAACCTGATGCTTGACGAGCGCTGGGCCCAGCCCGGCCATCCGGGCCTGACCTACATCGACTGGCAAAAAGAAGCCTTCAAAAACGGTTTCACCCAGGATTATCAGTTGGCTGCTAGTGGTGCCAATGATTTTGTAAACTATTATGTATCTGGTGATTACCTGAGTCAAGGGGGCATCATGATCGGGTTAGGCTACAAGCGCTACTCGGCGCGGGCCAACGTAGAAGTGAAAGCCAACGACAAGTTTAAGTTTGGCCTCAACATCTCGCCTAGCTACTCCGTAGCCAAAGACCCCGGCATCGAGGGCAAGGACAACTTGATGCACAACATCGTGTCCTTCACGCCGGTGCAGGAAGCCGCGGCGGGCCTCGACGCCAACACCGGCAACTTCACCAGCTATGCCTGGAGCCTGAGCCGCAACAGCCCAATTCGGGTATTGCAAAACACCACCGGCGACACCAAAACCTTCCGCACCCTGGGCACGCTCTACGGCGACTACCAGCTGCTGCCGGGCTTGGCCTTCCGCACCACGCTCAACATCGACAACACCGACGGCAACACCAAGTCCTACATGCCCGCCTTCGTGAGCGGAAGCGTGGGCAATCGCCAAGCCTCGGGCTCTTATAATGGCTACCGTCGGCAAACGTTTGTGAACGAAAACACGCTGACCTATAACAAGATCTTCGCCGAAAAGCACGACTTCTCGGCCCTGGCCGGCTATTCGTACAACAACTCCAAGATCGATGCCCAGCGCATCAGTTCAACGGGGGGCTTCGTCAACCAAGCCGTAACTACGCTGAACGGCGCTGTAAACATCAGCGGCACGGCCAACAACTTCACCACCGAGACGCGCAACGTGCTGCTCTCGTACTTCGGCCGCGTGCAGTATTCCTACAACAGCAAGTACCTGCTCTCGACCAGTATTCGCCGCGACGGTTCTTCGCGCTTCGGCGACAACACGAAGTGGGGCATTTTCCCCTCGGCTTCGGTGGGCTGGCGCGTGTCGCAGGAGAGCTTCATGGAAGACATCACGCCGCTTAGCGACCTAAAGCTGCGCGGCAGCTGGGGCCGCTCGGGCAACAACGGCATCGGCGACTACAGCAGCATTGCTACGCTGGGCATCTATAACTACACGTTTGGCGGCGCTACCGCCGCGGGCCAGGCACCCAACCGTGTCAACAACCCCGACCTGAAGTGGGAAAAATCGCAAACGTTTGACGTCGGCTTCGATTTCGGCTTGCTAAAAAACCGCCTGACGGGTTCGTTTGACTACTACACCAAAACCAGCAAAGACTTGCTGCTCAACGTGCCCGTGGTATATGCCTCAGGTTTTGCAACGCAACTGACCAACATCGGCGAGGTGCGCAACAACGGCTGGGAAGTAGAGCTGACCAGCCACAATTTCACCGGCGACTTCCAGTGGAATACCTCGATCAACCTGAGCCACAACGCCAACAAAGTTGTGCACTTGGGGCCCACCGACGCACCCATTGAAGTAGCTTCGGCCTTCGACATTCCCAACAACATTTTGCAGGTGGGCCAGCCCATCTACAGCATTTATGTGGTGAAGCAAATCGGGATTCTGAGCCAAGCCGACATCGACAACAAAGTGGCCCTCTACGGTCCGCAAACCGTGGGCGACCCTAAATACCAAGACGCCAACGGCGACGGCAAAATCGATGCGAAGGACCGCCAGATTGTGGGCCATCCGAACCCGAACTACATCTGGGGAGTTACTAACACCTTCAAATTCAAGGGTTTCGACCTGAGCGTGTTGGTGCAAGGGCAGCAGGGTGGCTCCATCTACTCGCTGTTTGGCCGCGCCGTCGATCGCACGGGGCAGGGCTACACCGACAACGCCCTGGGCTTCTACCGCGACCGGTGGCGCTCACCCGACGACCCCGGTGCCGGCAAGCGCGGCAAAGCCTTCTCGGGCTTTGGCCGCATCAAAAATACCGACTGGTTGTATTCGTCTGATTACTACAGAGTTAGAAATATCACGCTGGGTTACGACCTGGGCCTGATCCTCAATAACCGGATTGCGCAAGGGGCCCGCATCTACGTGACGGCCGAAAACTGGTTTGGGCACGACAAATACCTGGGCGGCCTCAACCCCGAGGCGGTGAACACCGACGGTGGCGATGCCAGCTTCCCCATCGGTGTCGATTACGGCGGGCTGCCGCTCACCAAAACGCTCACCTTGGGCCTCAACCTCACTTTCTAGTTTCAAGCTGACAGCGTAACCTGAGTTTTTTCGCTCAAAAGTCGCTTCTAACTTCTGCCTTTCCCATGAAAAAGACATACCTCACCCTGCTTGCGGCCTGCCTGATCGGGCTGGCCGGGTGCGAAAAAGACCTGAACCAAGCCCCGATTTCGAGTGGCTCCACGCCTACCTTCTACGCCACGCAGGCCGACTTTGAGCAAGCTCTCAATGCGACCTACAGCATGCTGCGGGTAAGCGACAACGGTGGCTTCCCCGACCGGCAGCTCAACCTCTCCGAAACCCGCTCCGACAACATTTACGGCGTCGGGGATGCGGGCGTGCGCGACTGGGAGCCGGTCAATAATTTCCAGACCACACTGGCCACCAACCCGTATATCGCCGAAGCCTGGGATTCCAATTTCAGCGGCATCTTCCGGGCCAATACCTTGCTCGATCAGCTCGCTGCCAACGGTAGCGTAGTCGACGATGCCACGCGCAAACGCTTCGAAGGCGAAGCCAAGTTTCTGCGGGCGCTCTATTACTTCGATTTGGTGCGCTACTTCGGCAAAGTGCCTATTGTAGATCATGCGCTGGTGCCCAGCGAAGTTGGGAAGATTCAGCGGTCGCCGGTGGCCGACGTGTACAAGCTCATCCTATCGGACCTGCAAACGGCCATCGACAACTTGCCGGTTTCCTATACCGGCACCAACGTCGGTCGAGCTACTTCTGGCGCTGCCAAGGGCATGATGGCTCTCGTGTACCTGACCCGCTCGGGGCCGACGTACGGCATCGAAGGACCTGGGCTGGCTAGCAACGAATACGCGCAAGCGCTGAAGCTGCTCAACGAAATCATCGCCAGCGGCAAGTACTCGTTCCTGCCCAAGTACTCGGATATCTTCTCGTACACCAACGAGAACAACGCCGAGGTGCTGTTTGATGTGCAGTACATCCTGGGCGGCGTGGGTTTGGGCGCTACGTATCCGGGCTTGCTCGTGCCCGACACGTACTTCACGTTCCTGAAGATCCCATATCCTTCCGGGGGGCTCGAAATTCGGCCGATCGCGAATGATTTGCTGAATTCTTATCCGGCCGGCGACGTGCGCAAAACCTTCAACTTCGCCGAAGGCTTCACCAGCACCACGGGCTTCAAGGAAACGCGGTGGCTGATGAAAAAATACCTCAACGAAAACCTGAAAGGCTCTAACCGCAGCGACTGGCCCATCAACTGGATTGTGCTGCGCTACACCGACATCCTGATGATGAAGGCCGAATGCATCCTGCACGGGGCCGGCGGTACCCAGGCCGAAGTCGATGCCATCGTCAACCAGGTGCGCGCCCGCGCCGGCCTCGCCGGCACCGTCAGCAACGTGACGCTGCCCCAGCTGATGGAAGAACGGCGCCGCGAATTTGCCGGCGAGGGTTCGCGCTGGCACGACTTGGTGCGCGAAGGCTTGGTGCTGAACGTCATCAACGCTTGGATTCCGAAAGAAGATACCCGCAACCGCATGAGCCGCAACATCGACGCCAACCAGATCATCTATCCGGTGCCCCAAACCGAGCTGACTTCTTCCGGCGGCTTGTACCAACAAAATCCTGGCTACTAAAGCTTTGACGTAAAGTTCTGTATTACAAGGATTTATATAAAAGACGCTGGCTTTTAGTCAGCGTCTTTTCTTTTTTGCCTAGCCAGCAAAAGCACCGGTCAGTCGCATGGCAGGGCTGACGAAGTTCAGTATCTTGCCTTTGTTTGATATAAACGATTTGCTGCCAATGGAAGACGCTACCATTGCCCCTGCTGCTGCCGTGCCCACGACGGATGCTCCAGACCTTCTCGCTCACCCTTTCCCCGCAAGTGATCACACCTGCCAAAACTGTGGATTTCAGGGTTCGGGCCGGTTTTGCCAGCAGTGCGGCCAGAACTACGATACGCACCGCATTACGCTGCCGCATCTGGCGCACGAGGTATTTCACCTGTTTACCCACGTCGAGAAAGGATTTCTCTATACCCTTAAAGAGCTGGCTCTGAGGCCCGGCGACATGCAGCGCCGGTACCTAGCCGGCCAGCGTACCCGCTTTCAGAAGCCGTTTTCGTCGTTTTTTCTGGCAGCTACCATCACGGCGCTAGGGCAATACGCGATTAAAATGCTCCTCATCAAGATGTATGGCATGAGCGGCGAGTCGGAAGATTATTTCCGGCATTATTTCGCCCTGATGCAGGTAGGCTTGTTGCCCCTGTATGCATTCATTACGTGGCTTTTCTTCCGAAAATCGGGCTATAACTACGCCGAAATTGCGGTGGTCGTGTGCTACAGCCTCTCGCTGGTGGTGCTCGTTGTGGTGTTGATCAACGCCGCCCGCCTCATTTGGCCGTATTTCGACAGCCGGTACGTGGAGTTGCCGATGGTCGTGCTCTACAACACCTGGACGTATTTCCGGCTATTTCCCACGGCCTCACGCTGGCAACTAGCCCTGAAAAGCATGTTTATCAACACCGGCTGCTTCTTCCTGTCGCAGTTGGCCGGCTACATCGCTTCACTGTATTTGGTGCATTGAGGTTGATATCAAGGCTCCGCTTCGGGAAAAATTCAGGAATCACGGGGTGTCGCTAAGCATTATGCCCGGGAGCGGTGTTATTTGCTCGATGCTTTCCCACAAACACGAAATCTTCTTGGAAGTAGCGCGGCTGCTGAGCTTCACCAAGGCCAGCCAGACGCTGTTTATCAGCCAGTCGGCGGTGAGCAAGCAGGTAAAAGCGCTGGAAGAACACTACAAAACGGGCTTATTCGAGCGCTTCGGCAACAGCGTGGCCCTGACGCCGGCTGGGCGAATTTTGTATAATAAGTTGTTGCAAGCCAAGCAGTTGCAGCACGAATTGCACCAGGAAATTGCCAGTGTAAGCGAAAATTTCTCGCCGCGCCTGCACATGGTTATTGGGGCGAGCACCACCATCTCGCTCTATGTGATTCCGCCGGTGGTTTCGGCCTACCTGACTCGCAACCCCAACATCCTGCTCAGCCTCAAAAACCGCAACAGCGAAAACATCCTCAAGGCGCTGCTCGACCACGAAATCGACCTGGGCATCATCGAAGGCATTCACAAAGTCAGCAACGTCACCTACACGCCGCTGCTCACCGACGATGTAGTGGCCGTGCGGTCGTCGCGCAACCCCCTGAAGAAAAACGAATTAGAGGCCAAAGACCTATACGACATTCCGCTGGCCTTGCGGGAGTCGGGCTCCGGGACGCTGGCGGTGCTGGAAGAGGCCCTGGCCGCCCGGCATATCCGCATCGCCGATTTGCCGGTGCGCGTGCGCTTGGGCGGCACCGAGGCCCTCAAAAACTTTGTGCGGGTCGATACTTGCCTGGCTTTTTTGCCGCGGCAGGCCGTGGTAAAAGAGTTGGCTTCGGGCGAGCTGATCGAGGTGAAATTCAGGGACTTGGCCTTGGTGCGGCGCTTCAATTTCATTCAGCGCAAAGGCACCGAAAACAACCTGCCTTACAAAGACTTCGTGCAATTCACGAAGCGTTATTATTCCAAATAGGAATAGCCTATTCCAAAATTGCGCCGATCCGGTTATAGCGAAGGGACGTACTTGCGAGTGTTTTCAACGCCCGAAGCCATGACCCCGAGTAGTACCACCGTCAGTCGAATTTACAACCTGGAGTGCTCCCGCTGCGGCACCCCGCATTCTGCTTTCGCGCTGCAACGCGTGTCGGAATGCTGCGCGCTGCCGCTGGTAGCTACCTACGATCTGAGCGAGCCGCTGAGTCGGCAGAGCATCAATACCAGCGACGGCACCATGTGGCGCTACCAGGAGTTGCTGCCCCTGCTCGACGAAGAAAACCGCGTAAGTCTGGGCGAAGGCTTCACGCCGCTGCTGCACCTGCGCGGCCTCGCCAACCGCTACGATCTGGCGTGGCTACAGCTCAAAGACGAAGGCCAAAACCCCACCGGCTCCTTCAAGGCGCGTGGCCTGAGCATGGCCATTTCCAAAGCGAAAGAGTTGGGCGTCAGCGGGTGCATCATCCCGACGGCTGGCAACGCGGGCGTGGCAATGGCGGCCTATTGTGCCAAAGCCGGGATGCGCGCTGTGGTAGCCATGCCGCGGCACACGCCCAACGCCTTCAAAGAAGAATGTTATTGGTACGGCGCCGAAGTGCAACTCATTGACGGACTGATAAATGACTGTGCCGCTTGGGTGCGCGAAACCAACGCCCACGGCGAGCTGCTCGACGTCTCGACTCTGAAAGAGCCGTACCGCTTAGAAGGCAAAAAGACGATGGGCTACGAAATTGCGGAACAGCTCAATTGGCAACTTCCCGACGTGATTCTGTACCCCGCCGGCGGCGGCACCGGCCTGATTGGCATCTGGAAGGCCTTTCAGGAAATGAAAGCCCTGGGCTGGTTGTCCGCTGATATTCGGCTGCCGCGCATGGTGGCCGTGCAGGCGGCCAATTGCTGCCCTCTGATCGAAACCTATACGGGCCGGCAGGCCAACGCCCACCACTACGTCGGCAAGCCCACCATTGCCAACGGACTGGCCGTGCCGCGCCCCTTGGGCGAACAAATGATGCTGCAAGTGCTTCAGGAGTCGCGCGGCACGGCCGTCAGTATTACCGACGCCGAAATGATCGAAGGCATGCGCGAGCTGGGCCGGCTGGAAGGCCTGTTTGTAGCGCCCGAAGGTGCCGCCGTCTGGATGGCTGCGCGCAAACTGCTTAATACGGGTTGGCTCGCCGCCGATGAAAAAATCCTGCTGCTTAATACAGGCTCCGGTCAGAAATACATGGATAACGTGGCAGGGCAGTATTAGCCGGCGAATTCTAAGTATACACGAAGGCTGTAGTGAAAAGGTGTTGTTTGGTCAGTTCATTGTAAACAACATCAGCAACGAACCAACCACCCCAGCCGCCGCTGCGCGACGGCGTCCCCTCCTCAGCTGAGGAGGGGAGTTGGAATAGTGCACCAAGTGAAACCTGATTTATAAATGATTGATTATTAGATATTTAATCTTAGAACTTGTTGCTTCTGCTGTTCGTTGGGTGGTTGCGGCCGTATAGGGAGTTCCGTCACCAACGCACTAGAGTATGGAAGCCAACCAGGAGCGGCTGTATGCCGACGTCGAATTTTTGACTTCGATTCTGCCGGCGCGCAATTACCGGAACATGGGCTCGCTCAACAAAGCGGCCGACTACGTGCTCGACGAATTTAAGAAGCTCGACTGCCAAACGACGGAGCAGCGTTTCCTGGCCGATCGGCGCGAATACCGCAACATCATTGCCTCTTTTGGGCCGCCCGACGCAGAGCGCATCATCGTGGGGGCGCACTACGATGTGTTCGGCGACCAGCCCGGCGCCGACGACAACGCCAGTGCCGTGGCGGGCTTGCTCGAAACGGCCCGCTTGCTCCATCAGCACCGCCCGCAGTTGCAGCACCGACTTGATTTTGTGGCGTATCCGCTGGAAGAGCCGCCTTTTTTTGCTTCCAAACAAATGGGCAGCGCCGTGCACGCCAAGTCGTTGCACGATGCCAAAGCGCCCGTGCGGGCCATGCTTTGCTACGAAATGATCGGCTACTTCAGCGACGAGCCGGGCTCGCAGAAATTCCCCAACGAAAAGCTGGCCGCCCAGTACCCAAACACCGGCAACTTCATCACGGTGGTAGGCAAGCAAGGGCAGGAGGCCTTTACGCAGCGCGTGCAGACGCTCATTCAGTCGTATTGCCACCTCGACGTGGAGCGCATCAACCTGCCTGAATCGATGGGCTTGGCCGGCCTTTCCGACCACCGCAACTACTGGGACTACGGCTACGACGCCGTCATGATCAACGATACCTCCTTCCTGCGCAACCCCAACTACCACCAAGTTTCGGACACCATCGACACGCTTGACTTTGAAAGAATGGCCGAAGTCGTGGACGGTGTGTATGGCGCACTTCTGAATCTGTAAGAAACAGGTGCTTGGCAATCTATTGATTATTAAGTAGATATAAACTGGGCTTGGCTGTTATTGTGGCAAATTCTGACTGAAAAGTCACGAAGAATTAAGGCAGAAAAACCGAGTGTTGGTCGATGCTAAGTGCTTGGTTATCGATTCTTTGGTGTTGCGGCGAAGCGAATATTCCACCTTCGCATACCCAATCCGCAAGGCGAGCCCGAAACCGTGGAGGTAGAAGAAATTCAGTTTCGCACGCTTCCAGCCCACAGTGCCCTGCACCTGTCCAACCCCTACGAAGCTGAGCCCATCAGCTTTCTGCACGTCTGGATTAAAGTTGGGGAGGATTTGTAAATAATTGATAATCAAACCTTTGTATTTGAAACCTTTGATTTAGAAAATAAACTGGCGGAAGTAGTGCCCGCCGGTGCAAGTCGTCCGTTTGCCGCAGGTCTAGGCCGATTTGCCGGGTGCGCCGAAGCAACATACGCGGTGAAAAGCAACCGTTCGCGCTTCTTCGCGTTTGTGGTGGCCGGCGCTTTCGAAGTAGAAGGCCGCCTGCTGCACGAACGCGATGGGCTGGCGCTCTGGGATGTGCAGGAAGTAGAGTTGGAAGCGTTGAGCAACGACGCCTTGGTGCTGGTGCTGGAATTGCTCAATTAGAATAAAACCATCTGTAAGAAAGGGCCGGTACGGGGCTGGCCATGAGCCAGTTCCGTACCGGCCCTTCTGCGTGGCCAGCCTTTTTTAGAATGCTGAACCAGTCATTTTGAAGTCAATAGGCTAGCCGCAGCCTAAAATTTGCCGGATACTAAGCAAAGATTTCAAGCCTCTGAAATCAAGGCTGAAACGACAGCAACGCGGGTTTTAGAGGGGTAACAACTGTGGGTATTGGTAAATTTTTAGGTGTTTTTTTAAAATATACATGCGTTTTATCAAAAGACACCTATAAATTAGGGGTATAAAGCGGTCAAAAGCTGTTATATTTCTCAAAAAGGCATCGTGTTAGAAGGCCTTCCGGAAGAACTCATATTTATTTGAGTAAGCATGTCTACTTTAAAGAGGTCTCGTCCTAGTTACAGTTTAGTCACCCTGCTGGCATTGGTCGGTTTGAGCGGAGTGGCAGCTTTCGTGCGAGTGCCGCACCCAACAGCCGCTGCGGGCTCGCTGAACGCCGCCGACATTGCTTGGATGTTGACGGCCACGGCCTTCGTACTGATTATGACGCCGGGCCTGTCGTTTTTTTATGGCGGCATGGTGCGGCCCAAAAACGTGATTTCCACGATGTTGCAAAGCTTCGTGGCCTTGGGCGTCATCTCGCTGGTGTGGTACTTCGTGGGCTTCTCGCTGGCCTACGGCGACTCGTGGCACGGCTTCATTGGCAACCCTCTGACATACATTATGTTACGGAATGTGGGCACGGCGCCGCATCCGCTGTTGTCGCCTAGCATTCCCTTTATCTTGTTTTTCGCGTTTCAGCTCAAGTTCGCCATCATCACGCCGGCGCTGATCACCGGCTCGTTCGCCGAACGGGTGCGCTTCAAGGCATATTTGGCCTTTATGGTGCTGTTTTGCGTGTTTATCTACTGCCCGCTGGCGCACTGGACCTGGCATCCCGATGGCTTTTTGCGCAAGTGGGGCGTACTCGACTTTGCCGGCGGCACTGTGGTGCACATCTCGGCGGGCATCGCTGCTTTGGCTGGGGCCATCGTGCTGGGGCCACGTTCCAGCCACGGACGCAGTACTTCTTTCTCGACGCCGAACGTGCCGTTTGTGCTCTTGGGTACGGGCCTGTTGTGGTTCGGCTGGTTTGGCTTCAACGCGGGCTCGGCCCTCGGCGCCAACGAAACGGCGGCACTGTCCTTCGTCAATACCAATCTTGCCTCGGCCGCTGCCTTGGTCGCTTGGATGCTGATTGAGGTAGTACGCGGCGGCAAGCCGACGGCCATGGGTGCCTGCATCGGGGCAGTGGTAGGCCTGGTCGCCATCACGCCAGCCGCCGGCTACGTCGATTACGGTCAGAGCATCCTGATTGGCGTGATTGCTTCGCTGATCAGCCACGCAGCCGTGCACTGGCAGAACAGCCGCACCAACATCGACGACACGCTGGACGTGTTTCCGTGCCACGGCCTGGGGGGCATTGTGGGCATGTTGCTCACGGGCGTATTCGCCGATAAAGTGGGCTTGGTTAATGGCACTACCACCGTATTCAGCTACCACGTATTGGGCCTCGTGATCGTGATTGCCTACACCTTTGCCGGATCGTGGCTACTGCTCAAACTCACCGACCGCCTCTTCGGGCTGCGCGTAAAGCCCGCCGACGAAGAACTGGGCCTCGATCTGAGCCAGCACGAAGAATCGACTTACCACGTCGACGAAGAATTCGAGCAAACGTACCGCAAAGAGGTAATCAGCGAGCGCGTTTAGAGCGACAAAAGGCGCAAAAACTCATTCAGACAGAAAACACGGCGGTCGTGCTGAGCTTATCGAAGCATCTTAGCACGACCGCCGTGTTTTCGCGTTTACTACAGCAACGAACTGCGAAATCAAACTTCTGTTAGTCGCCCATCTTGCTGAGGTAAAAGGCTACTAGAAAGCCAATTACGGTGATAAGGCCCGTAAAATTATGGGCTACCTCGAAAGCCTCCGGAATCATGGTGTCGGCAATCATGGCCAGCACCGCTCCGGCGGCTACGGCCGTGGTGACGGCTATTACATCGGGCGAGAAATGGCTGAAAATGGAATATCCCGCCAACGACGCAATGCCCGAAATAACGGCAATGCCCGTCCATAAAGCCAGCACAAAACCCGGCGAGCGGCCGGCCTTGCGCATGCCCGCGGCGCTAGACAAGCCTTCGGGCAGGTTGGATAAGAAAATAGCGACCACTGCCACGGTGCTTACGGTGCCGCCGGCCAGCAAGCTCAGCCCAATAACGATGCTCTCCGGAATGCCGTCGAGCAGCGCGCCCAACGCAATGGCCATGCTGTTGTCTTTATCGGAACTGGCGGCTGATTTGTCGTCGGATGATTTGGTTTTCTGCCGCTCTTCGTGCTGTTGCGTGCCCGAGCGCTTGCGGTGCTTGGCACCGGCGTGCGACAAAATCCAATTGGCGAGCGTGTACACCGCTGCACCCCCAAAAAAACCATACGCCGCCGAATCGAAGCCACCTTTACGGTAGGCGTCTTCCATAAGCTCTAGCGACAAAGTCGAAATCAAAACGCCACTGCCAAAGGCCATTACGGCCGCAATCAGCCGCTGCGATACGTGGGCGTAGTAGCCAATAGCGGCCCCCAGCATGAGGGCAGAGCCTGAAACTAGGCCCCAAAAGCCCGCGAGAGCCCAAGTCGGAAAATGCATACAAGTGCGTATAAGTTGCGATGGCTGCTTATACGCGATGTTGGGTCAATACGGTGAGAAGATCTGCGTCGGTGAAGCCCTCGATTTCTACTTTCTTGAAAGGGGCGGTGTGACCCGTTACCAGCACAAGCCGCGATTTCGGCACGGCCAGCAGGTCGGCCAAGTAGCTCAGCAAACAGGCATTGGCCTTGCCGTCCTGCGCGGGCGCTTTCAGCCGTACCGTAACTGCGCCATCTTCAGATACTTGCAGGGCGTTCTGGCGGGCATTGGGCTTGGCCTTGAGGTGCAGAACCGCCATGCTGCTACGTTTGGGAGTTGTAGGCGTCGTACACGTTCCAGGCCCACAGGGCAAACGGAATCACGATGGTCCACCACAGCAGGAAGCCAACTACGCCGCTAAGAATCCAAATAAAGACGGCTTTAAGTATTTGCCCCTTAATTAGTTGGCCCAGGCCGGGCAAGAAGAAAGAGAAGATGGCGGGAACGCCGTATGTCTGTTTCATGGCTAAAAAACGCGCTTAGAATTGCCCCTAATGATACCGGTTTCTGCGCACTTTAGGGCCGCTACGCTTGCGCAGGTTGCGTTTTTGCTCCCAGCCGCTGTTGGCCAAACGGGCACTGATCCAGCACCACGCAGCGGCCACAGGCGGGCGTATGAAAATAGCAGCACTTCTGCCCGTGAAACATCAGTGCCTCGTGGTGATCGTAGACTTGCTGGGCATCCCAGTCGGGCGGTAGCAGCGCCGACAGCAGGGCGTGCGATGCCTCAGTGCCCACCTTCGGGCCGATCAGGGCCAAGCGCTGGGCCACGCGATGGTGGTGGCTGTCTACGGGCATGGCCGGAATGCGCAAGGTGCTGAACAACAGCGTGGCCGCACTCGTCTTGGGGCCCACGCCCGAGATAGATTCCAACCAGGCACGGGCCTCCGCAATGGGCATCTCGGCCAAAAACGCCAAGTCGCACGGACCGTTGCAGCGCGTGCTGATTTCGCGGATCACCGCTTGCAGGCGAGGTGCTTTTTGCTCGGGCCACGTGCAGGCGCTGATGGCAGCTTCTACCTCGGCGGTGGGGGCGTCGCGCACCTGCTCCCACGTCGGGAACTGCGCCCGCAATTGCTGATAGGCGCGGTGCGAATCGGCGTTTTTGGTACGGTGCGACAGCAGCGCGCTAATCAGCTCGCTCAGCGGGTCTTTGGTGCTGAAAAACGGGAACGGCGCTCCGTATTCGGCGCAAAGCCGCTCGTGCACGAGCAGGGCTTTGCGCCGGCGCAGGTCAAAATCGGATAAGTCAACTGTAGCTTCCACTTGCCTACCTACGCAGCACAAGGGGTTTGAGATGAGCTATTGGGCGCGATTGTAGAGCGAAATGGCTTGCTTGATGTTGCGTTGCTGCTTGCCCTGAAGCACCAGCGGCACAATGAGCAGTGGCAGGCCGGCATACACCAGCGGCGAGATGCGTGCCGCCCCGCTTTCGTTGGAGTTGAAAGTCGAAAAGATGCCCGCGGCTACTACGCCGGCCGCGGCAACGTAGCTGAGCGTGGTAATGCGCTGATAGCTACGGGCTTGGTCGAGCAGGGCGCGGCTGGCGGGCAAGTCAGAAGTAGCAACGCTGAGGTTGCGCAGACTCAGATCCTCGATAGGACCGTTGTCTTTGCTAAAGTACTCGGTCTTAACGGTTTGGTAGCCGCCGTACGGGTAGCCGTAGCCATAGCCGCCAAAGCGCCCGAAGCCGCCGTACGGGCTGTAGCCGTAAGGGCTATTTGAATATTGGGTGCGCGTGATCGAGTACAGACTGATCCGGCCGACGCGGTCGCGGCGCAACGTGGTTTCGCGCTTGGATTTGGGCAGCGTAGTGCGCACGTAAAAGCCCGTTTCATCTTCGTAATACCGCACTTGGTCGAGGTCGAACCGTTGGCCGTCGTCGAGCAGCAAATAGCTCCGGCCAAATACGGGCTGCTTAACTATCACATCGTAAGCGCGGTACACTTGGCCGTTTTTTAGGCCCACGGCATAGCGCGTCGTGTTGGGCGGCGGCGCGGGCAGCGCAGTTTGGCGCTGCTGCTGGTGCTGGCGCACCACCGAATCGGGCAGCGTGGGCTGGGTGTTGAGCTGGCGCGGCGCGGTTTGGGCAAAGGTGGTTGCCGTCGGCAAGGCCAGCAGGGACAGCGAAAAGAGGAGAGGACGGAGGTTCATGCAGTGAACAACGTAAATTTTTGCTGAAAAATGTGCCCGAAAAGTGGGGTTCGCATGAAGTTCAGCGCGATGACTATCAAGCAAATAAAGAACTCCTTTCTGACGGACCAACGCAAGCTCAGCGCACTCGGTAGCAAGACCCCATCACTAGCCTCCACGGTTGCATCAATGCAAAAAACGGCGGACGACACTAAGTCGCCCGCCGTTTTTTGATTCTTGTAAATGATTAATAGTCAATATATTGTCTTCTGGCAGGCTACTTCAATAGCTGTTCCAGTAGGCTGATGCTATCTACCATGTCGGAGCCCGATTCGAAGTCCAGCGGCTTGAGGATGTAGCCGGCCACGCCCAGGTTTTGGGCACTCAGCCGGTCTACATCCATCGACGAGGTCGTGGTCACGAACACCGGAATCTGATTCAGATGGGCGTGGCTGCGTAGTTCTGCCAGAAACTCGTGCCCGTTCATTTTGGGCATGTTCAGGTCCAGCAGAATCACCTCGGGCAACGGCTCGATGGGCTCCACGCCGTTGCGGCCAAGCAGCAAGTCCAAGGCTTCGATGCCGTTGAAAGCGGTGTAGAGCTTGTGCGGAATGCTGAATTTGGCAAAGCTTTTCTCCACGGTCATCGTATCGAAAAAATCATCTTCTACCAGCAATACTGATCTCATAATATATTGGTTATCAATCATTTATGTAATTGAGCTATGCGCTCACTTTGGAAGCCTGCGAGACTTTGGGCCACGTGAATACAAACGCCGCGCCGCGCTGGCCATCCGACTCGACGTGGATGCTGCCGCGTTCTTCCTCAATGATTTTGCGCACGATGCTCAGGCCGATGCCCGTGCTTTCGGCCGTGTGCCGGTCGCGCAGGGTTTGGAACATGAGGAAGATTTTCTCGTGAAATTCGGGCGCAATGCCCGGCCCGTTGTCGGCTACGGTAAACTCATATGCTCGCTTGCGCTCGCGGCAGCTCACCGTGATGGTGCCCGCGCCGCGGTCGTGGTACTTTACGGCATTGCTGATGAGGTTGGTGAACACCTGCTGCAAGCTCAGTCGGTCGGTGGTGAGGGTGGGCAGGGTGGAAGCGAACTCCACTGTGAAATCAAGCGGCACGACCATTTCCACTACCTCGCTCACGAGCTGGTGCACGTTTACCTCCTCTAGCTGGTGCTGGGTGCGGCCCACGCGCGCGTACTGCAACAGCCCGTTGATGAGGTCTTCGAGCCGGCTCAGCCTCCCTTTCATCATGGCCAAATAGCTGCGCATCTGGTCGGAAAGCTCGTGCGAAAGCTCTTCCTCAATCCATTTCACCACTGTATTCACACCCCGCAGCGGCGCTTTCAGGTCGTGCGACGCTACGTAGGCAAACTGATCCAGTTCCTGATTGCGTTTTTCAAGGGCGCCAAATACTTCGTCCAGCGTCTGCGTCATGCGGTTCAGGGAGGTAGCGAGGTTGCCGAGGCTGTCCTTCTCCTTGTCCTTGATCTGAACAGAATAATCGCCCTGCACGACTTTATCGGCTAATTGCTCAATGATCTGGATACGGCGGTTAGTGTCGAGGTTAACTTGCTCTAATTCAGCCTGAAGTAGATCATTGGCCTTCACTTCCTGCGAAATCTTGCGGAAGAGCCACAGCACCGTGATGATCGCGATCACGGCCGAAATGATGATGGCAATGGGCGTGGTTTTCTCGTAAAAATCTTGGCCCGCGTTGCGTTGGTGCAGCAGGTCTTCTTCCGTGCTGCGCATGCGCTGAATCACGTCGCGGAGGCGGTTCAGCAGAGCCTGGTCGTTGGTCAGGAGCGCCCGTGCCGCATCAGCCGAAGGCTTCTTCTGGCGCCACTGGTTCAAGAATACTTTTTCTTCCTCGGTGATTTGCCTGAGGGTGTCTAAGCGACGTTGCTGCACTGGATTGTCGGCGGTAAGGCGCCGCAGCGAATCCAGATTGGCATCGGTACCGGAAACCGCGGCGCTGTAGGTGGCCAGATAAGAGCTGTCGTTGAGCAACAGGTAGCCACGCACCGAGCTTTGGCCGTCGCGCACGCGCATGCGCAAATCGGAGGTATGTTGCAGCACCTTGTAGGTGTGGCCCACCAGACGGGTGTAGTAGCCCAGCCGCTGAATACTGAAATAGGCGGCCAGCGAAGTGGCCAGCAGCACCGCCAAGGCAATGCTGAAGCCCAGCAGAATTTTTGTATTTAGCTTAAGGCGCATAGACCACAAACTTACGGCCTTTGGCCCGGAATCCGTTGGCTTGGCAGCGGCACCGTATCTTCGCGGCCGGTTTCCAATTCCTGCTCTATGCCTGCCGATCCGATTACCAGCCCGCAGAATCCGCGCATCAAAAACCTGTTGCGCCTGCAGCAAAAGCCTGCCGAACGCCGCCAGCAAGACCTGACCATCATCGAGGGCTACCGCGAGCTGACCATTGCCCACCAGGCGGGCATCGAGGTAAAAGCGCTGTTTCTGTGCCCTGATCTTGCAACGCCCACGCAACAGCATGACTTGCAGCAACTTCTGGGGCCGGCGGTAGTGCAATTTGAAGTGTCGAAAGCCGTATTTGAGCGCGTGGCGTACCGCGAAGGATCTGATGGTGTGCTGGCGCTGGCGCGCCCGCCGCACCGCCGCTTAGCCGACTTAAAGCTGCCCGCAAACCCTTTGCTGCTTATTCTGGAAGCCGTCGAAAAGCCTGGCAACCTAGGCGCCGTGTTGCGCACTGCCGATGCTGCCCGCGTCGATGCCGTTATTGTTTGCGATCCGCGTACCGATCTCTACAACCCCAATGCCATTCGGGCCAGCATTGGCTGCGTGTTTACCAACCAATTGGTAGCCGCTTCCACCGACGAGGTATTGGTGTGGCTGCGGCAACACGGCATCCGGAGCTTCGCCACGACGCCCGCCGCTGAAAAGCTTTACACCGACATGGATTTTCGCGTGCCATCGGCCATCGTGATGGGCACCGAAGCCACTGGCCTCAGCGACCACTGGCTGCAAGCGGCCGACGAGCGCATCAAAATCCCGATGGCCGGCTACATCGATTCGCTCAACGTCAGTACCTGCACCGCCATCATGACCTTCGAGGCCGTGCGCCAACGCGGAAAATAAAATTACATAACTATTTGATTATTAAATATTTATGTAATTTCACTTTAAAACTTCGCCGTGACGGATAGGTTCGTCACGCGGCCTTCGAGCGGCGCCCAGAGTTGACGAAACGTAGGGTTGGTGCGGTCGCCGAGCACGATGTTTTCTTTGCGCGTGATGCGGTAATTGAGCAGATTTTCGGTGTTGAGCACGAAGGCCAATGGACCGGTAGCGTACCGTACCATAGCAGCCATGATGGGGTAGCCGGGCGTGGTAGTGCCGTCGTCGAGGTACTGCTTGCCAATGTAGGAGGCCTCGAGGCCGGCTCGCCAATGCTCGCTGAACTCGTACGTACCGACGCCGGCAAGCTTGTGGCGCGCGATCAGGCTCAGGTAAGGATTGGTGGTGTCGTAGCGCTTGCGAGCATCGGTGAAGACGTAGCCCAGGTATAGCTCTGTTTCGTCTTCCCGCATACGCACGTACGTTTCAAACCCACGCGTCAGGAAGGGCTTCGGCGCGTTGAAAAAGGTAATGAAGCCGGTCGTAGGGTCGAAGTTGAGCAGCAGCGGATGTTGAATGCGCGTCAGGAAAAACGACTGGTTGATAGTCAGCGAAAACTCCCCGTCGGTAAGCTGATAATTGAGATCCCAATTGGCGCCCGCCGATTGCTCGGCCCGCACTGTACTCGCAAAAGGCAGCACATGAGCGAAGTCACGCTCGTCGAGTTCATTCACGAAAAAAGACGGCGCTTTGTAGCCCAGTCCGCCACCCAGCCGCGACGAAACCCGCGCCGAAAATTTATATAGTGCACTGAGGCGCGGCAGCACAAACGTGCCGTAGCAGTTGTGGCGGTCGATGCGCAAACCGGTTTGCAGGTTAAACGCGGCAGTAAGCTTCCAGTCGTCCTGTACGAATATGCCCGGCGTCACGTAGTTGTAGGGGCGCAGTTGCAGGTCTGCAAGGTTGCGCGGGCGGAAGCTTTCGCCGGTTACGTTGGCGCCCAGCACCACATCGTGGTGGCCCGGCGAGCCGTTGCGGCGCAAATAGCTGCCTTCCGCGTAGTACGACAGTTGGCGGGCGTTGAGGCCGGTGGTGTTGGTGCGGGCAACGCGGCGAAAGTCGCTCGCGCTGCCTTTCAGGATGAGCTGATCGCCGCGTTCGGCGTTGGTAGTGCGCTCATAGCGGGCATCCACAGTGTTGCGCCACGATACGTTGGTGATGAAAAACTGGTGCTGCGAATCGGGTTTATCGTTCAGCACTTGCATGTCGCCGCCCTGTCGCTTTTCGTAAGTACTTGTGTATCCGATGATTACCTTGCTTATGTCATTTGGGTACAGAAAGAAGCGCGGGTGCACAGTCACGCTTCCCAAGCGCGGCACATCCGAAAAGTCATCGTGATTAACATCCACGCTCTGCTGCCGGGTGCCGCCTACAAATAGCGTGTACCCCACCTTGTCGTGGCGAGCGGAAAAATAGCCGTTGGCATTACTCTCGCACAGGGTACTCTGGTTGAGCAACAGCACATGTTCGGGCGCATTTTGCAGGGGCTCTTTTGAAATTAGGTTGATCATGCCCGCGATCGCGCCGCCGCCATACAGCGTCGACGAGGCGCCCTTGATGATTTCGACTTGGCGCAAATCCAGCGGCGGAATCTGCAGAATGCCGAAACTGCCCGCATAGCCGCCAAACAGCGGCAGACCGTCGCGCAGCAGCTGCGTGTATTTGCCCTGCAAGCCCTGAATGCGCAAATCGGCGTTGCCGGTGGTGGCCGAGGTAGGCTGCACCTGCATACTGGCCACGTCGCCGAGCAACGACACGATGTTGCCGGGTTTGAAACTGCCTTCCTCTTCGAGTTCTTCCGCGCCCAATACCTCCACCCGGGTCGGCAAATCCTCGATGCGCGAGTTGGTGCGCGTACTGGTCACCACGATTTCTTCCAACTCATTGGCATTGGGAGCGAGCAATACCAACAGCGACTCGCCGGGCGCTTGCGGCAGCGTCAGCCGCATCGTTTTGGCCTTGTAGCCCAACGAGGAAAAATCGAGTTGAACGATTTCCTCCGGTATATTTTCCAGCGTCACCTTGCCTTTTGCATCCGCGGAAGCGCCGTTGGCGGTGCCGTGCACGACAACTGTTGCGCCCACCAGAGCTTCGTGCGTCACGCTGTCGCGGACGATGGCGCGGCAAGTATTTTGACCAAAAGCAGCTGAGGCCGTAAGCCACAAAAACAGAAAAAATGGTAATTTTAAATACATAGGAAAGCAGGCTGAAGCAGCAAGGATGCGGCTGCTTGCATGAAGAATGCAGGAAGAATCAGACAGTGCGTTAGTGCCACTGCAAATCGCCCTGAAGCATGGTGCCTTTCACCGCGAACGCGTCATCAAACAGGCATAAGTCAGCCAGATAATGGGCTTGTAGCAGGCCTAGCTCATGATCTTGATGAATGACCCGTGCCGGATAAAGCGTAGCCATGCGCAGGCTTTCGGCTAGCGGGAGCCCTACGTGTTGCACGCAATTTTGCACGGCTTGCATAAGGGTCAGCGCCGAGCCGGCGAGCGTGCCGAGTTCATCCACAAACCGCTCGCCGTTGCGCCGAAACCGGTACGCGCCCTGCGTGCTTTCCTCCACGGCGTCGGTAATAAGGAACAGGCGTTCGCCCATGATTTTCTTGCTGATGCGAATGGCGGCAAAGTCGCAGTGCTGGCCGTCGGCAATGATGCTGGCGTGCGCCGATTCGGCATCGTACACCGCCCCAACCATTCCCGGCTCACGACTGCCCAACGGCGACATGGCGTTGAACAAATGCGTAGCCGCCGTAAATCCCTGCCGGAAGCCAGCCGTAGCCTGGGCATACGTCGCGTCAGAATGGCCCGCTGACAGCACGACGCCCGCTTCGCGTAATAACTGCACTACTTCCGGCGTAGCGACTTCCGGCGCCATCGTCATGATTCGAAGTGCACCTTGGCTAAGATTCAATAAATCAGTTACTTCTGAAGTTGTTGGCGCCTTAATGAATTCGGCTTGGTGCGCGCCTTTTTTGATGGGGTTGATGTAAGGCCCTTCTAAATGAATGCCCAGCAGTCCGTAAGGGCTTTGTTGGCGAAAGGCGTTGGCCGCTTCCAGCGCCGCCCGCATCATGGCGGGTGAGTTGGTGGGCATCGTTGCCAGAAAGCGGGTAGTACCTTGGCGCAGAATAGCTTGCTGCAAGCGAGCCAGTACTTCCACAGTCGGCTCGACGGAAAACAGCATACCTCCACCGCCGTAAATCTGCAAGTCGATCAGGCCGGGAGCTACGTTGAGCCCGTGGGCATCGGTGCGCGGTATGTCGGCAGGCAGGTCGGTGCTGGGCAATACGGCTTCAATGCGTTCGTCGCGGAGTAGCAGCGCGTGCTGAGGCAGCACCGCGGTGCCGGTATACAGGGTGCAATTGGTAAGAGCGTGGCGCATCCGGAATCGAAGGGTAGGGAGAATACGTAAGCGATCAGGGCCAAAACTACGACGTTGGCGCGCAGTGTATTCTTTTCTGGCTATTCGCAATTGCTTCACTCCATGGTTGAGCACCGCACCTTTCGCATTCATGGCCGCGTGCAGGGCGTTTTCTTTCGCCAATCCACGCAGAAGGAAGCCCAAAAATTAGGCCTCACCGGTTACGTCCGCAACGAGCCCGATGATACCGTCTGGATAGAGGCTGAGGGCCCAACGGAAGCTTTGGACGCCTTGGCACAGTGGTGCCATAAAGGTCCGCCCGCCGCCCGAGTGGACAGGGTAGACGTGCAGTTGGGTGCCGTGCAGCATTATGCCGACTTTAAAGTGCAGCGATGATGTTTTAGGTATTTGTATAAATAATTGATTATTAGATATTTATGATACTAAAAAGTAACGAAAAAGGCCCGGCGTAAGCCGGGCCTTTTTCTTAAGCTATCTAGTTGCAGATGAATTAATCGCTGCTCTTCGACGAGCGCAACCGCTCATTTTCGTCCAGCAAAATTTTACGCATCCGCACCGATTTTGGCGTTACTTCCAGGTACTCATCCTTCTGGATGTATTCCATGGCTTCTTCCAGCGAGAACTGGCGCTTGGGCACAATCTTCGCGTTTTCATCTGAGCCGGAAGCACGCATGTTCGTGAGCTTCTTGCCTTTCTGGATATTGATAGTCAAGTCGTTGGGGCGGGTGTGCTCGCCGATTACCTGACCAGCATACACATCCTCACCCGGATCAACGAAGAACTGGCCGCGGTCCTGTAGTTTGTCGATGGTGTAAGCCGTTCCAGGACCGGTTTCCAGCGAGATCAGCGAACCTGCGATACGGCCCGGAATCGGACCTTTGTGCGGCTCGTAGCTCTGGAAGCGGTGGTTCATGATGGCCTCACCTGCGGTAGCCGTCAGCATGTTGTTACGCAAGCCAATCAAGCCACGAGCCGGAATGTTGAATTCCAAGTGCTGCAAGTCGCCTTTCGGCTCCATGATGGTCAGTTCGCCTTTACGCGCCGACACCAGCTCGATTACTTTACCCGAAGTTTCTTCCGGCACGTCTACTACCAAGTGCTCGATCGGCTCGAGACGCTGGCCATTTTCTTCTTTGAACAGCACCTGCGGCTGACCTACTTGCAGCTCGAAGCCTTCGCGGCGCATCGTTTCGATGAGAACCGACAAGTGAAGAATACCGCGGCCGTATACCAGGAAGGTGTCTTCTTTGTCGGTGGGCTCAACGCGCAGGGCGAGGTTTTTCTCGGTCTCTTTGTACAAGCGGTCGCGCAAATGGCGCGAGGTTACAAACTTGCCTTCTTTACCAAAGAAAGGCGAGTTGTTGATCGTGAAAAGCATGTTCATCGTCGGCTCATCAATGCTGATGGTCGGCAATGCTTCTGGATTCTCGGCATCGGCAAGGGTGTCGCCGATATCGAAGCCTTCAATACCCGTTACCGCGCAGATTTCGCCCGAGCTAACTTCCGAAACCTTGTTCCGGCCGAGACCTTCAAAAACGTGAAGCTCTTTGATCTTAACTTTCTTGATGCTGCCGTCGCGCTTGCACAGGCTCATGTTAGCACCTTCTTTCAGCGTACCGCGGTGCACGCGACCAATCGCGATACGACCCACGAAAGCCGAGTAGTCGAGCGAAGTAACCTGCATCTGCGGGGTGCCTTCTGCGGTAGGAGCCGCCGGAATTTCCGACACGATGGCGTCAAGCAAAGGGACCAGGTTGTCGGTCTTCTGTTTCCAGTCGCGCGACATCCAGCCCTGCTTCGACGAGCCGTACAGCGTCACGAAGTCAAGCTGATCTTCTGAAGCACCGAGGTTGAACATCAGGTCGAAAACCTGCTCGTGCACCTCATCAGGACGGCAGTTTTCCTTGTCTACTTTGTTTACGACCACGATAGGCTTCAGACCTAAGTCGATGGCTTTGCCCAGCACGAAACGCGTCTGGGGCATGGCGCCTTCGAAGGCGTCGACGAGTAGCAATACGCCGTCGGCCATCTTCAACACGCGCTCTACCTCGCCGCCAAAGTCGGCGTGACCAGGAGTGTCGATGACGTTGATTTTTACGTCTTTATAACGCACCGACATGTTTTTGGAAACGATGGTGATTCCTCGTTCCCGCTCCAAGTCGTTATTGTCAAGAATAAGATCGTCGAAGTGTTGATGTTCGTCGAATATTTTCGAAGCGTGGATAATCTTGTCCACGAGCGTAGTCTTGCCGTGGTCAACGTGCGCAATGATTGCGATGTTCCGGATGTTCTGCATACAAAGGGTTTTGCGGGCGCAAAGGTACGCATTTATCAGCGCAAAAGCCCGCAGTATTAAAATGTTAACTCACTGTGGCTTAAATCCTCGGCAAGCGCCGCGATCCGAACTCTAGTCCAGCTGCGTATGTTGCAACACAGAGCAGCTATATAGTTGTTCCTTATGCTCTCACAGACTTTCATCAATTTCATGTTCATGCGCTCATCTTTGCTGATTTTGTTGGTATCGGGCATCACGTTGAGTACCGCTTGCTCGCAAAAAAAAGGACAAACCGTAGCCGTTGAGAAATCCTTGGCCTCCACTATGCCTTCGGTCTCGGCCAAAGCCTATCCGAAGCCCAAGCTCGTTACGGGCAAGCCCGGCGAGTTTCCAGTGCACAAAACCGACGCGGAGTGGCGCAAGCAACTCACGCCGGCCCAATATTTTATCCTGCGCGAGCAGGGCACCGAGCGCGCATTTGCCAATAAGTATTTCGACAACCACGAAAAGGGCAACTACTACTGCGCCGCCGACCACAACCTGCTCTTTTCTTCCGACACGAAGTTTGAATCGGGGACGGGTTGGCCGAGCTTCTGGGCTCCGGCAACTGAAAATAGCCTGAAGGTAACTGCCGACAACAGCTATGGCATGAGCCGCGACGAATTGGTATGTGCCAAGTGTGGCGGCCACCTGGGCCATGTTTTCGACGATGGCCCCAAGCCTACAGGGGAGCGCTATTGCATGGATTCGGACGGCATGATATTCGAGAAAACGAAGTAGCCAATCGCAGCTCCGATTTAGGGCGGCCCGTTGGCAAATTTTTGCCGACGGGCCGTTTCGTTTGTTATATAAATAAGTCTGATTGATGAAGGCGCGCAATTAAACTAACCTCCGGCCAGGGTTAAGCGTTTTACAGAAGCTGACTTGCTCCGGGTTTGCTCTAAGAATGGCGAAATGATAAATAATTATAAATCAAGTATTTACGGTTTAGGGCTACTCGTCGGCCTCGGCTTGCTAACAAGCTGCACGGCTACCGAAGGAACCGCCGCCGAATCGGATCAGCCGCGCGTGCCCAGCGAAATCCGCAACGATGCCGATCGCAAAGCCGCTTACAACAGCAATGCCGGCTACGGCGGCTCCGTACCTGACGCCACGCCGGGACGCGTGCCCATTCGCGAGCAAGCCAGCGGCACCAACGCCCGGCAGCGCCCCGAAAGCGTGAACACTAATAACCCCAACACAACCACGCAGGAAACGCGCCTGCGCCGCCTCAACGACGCACCCCTCGATACTACCCGGCGGCCTTAAAAACCGAAGCCCGACCACTTTCTCGTGATCGGGCTTCGCAAAGGATTTTCAGCGGGTTGTTTTACGCGTTGTTGTCGGAAGTGCTGGCGTTATCTGTGGAGCCCGAAGTTGTATCGGTAGTGGCTCCGTTGGTCGAGGGGCTACCCGTACGGCGCGGCGCGGCGGCCGGAGTCGTCCGTGAGGCGTTGCTCGGCCGGCCTCGGCGGGCGGCGGGTTCAACTACTTGAGCCCGACTCATTGGCACCGGACGTGCAGGGCGAATGGTGGGCGCCGGGCGCGAACTCACGGCAGCCGGACGTTTGGGGGTGGCAGGCGCCGTCAGGGTGATGCCGCTTTCCGATTCGGTAGAGATGCTATCCGAGCCCGCAGGCGTGGCGGCGTCATTTTGCTGCACAATGTTGTACAAAGCTTGCTCAAACAACCGTTGCGTTTCGATATCCAGACGTTGGGTAGCTTCTTTTACCACCTCTTTTAGCTTGGCTTTTGTTTCTTTGCGAATGCGCTTTACCACCTCCTTCATGCGGTTGTCGAGCTCTTTCTGCAACTGTTTGGCTGCCGATTTAAGGGCTTTTTTATGCCCCGCTCGCTTTAGGGTTCGGGCGTCCGTCATGATGTTGGAAGCACGGGCAGCTGCCTTTGCCGCTTTGCGTTGGGCCTTCAGCGCAGGGTCTTTCGGGGCCTTAGTTTCGGATTGCTCCTGGTCGGCTTTTTTCATGATTGAAAATAGAGTTAAATGATTTATTAACAACAAATTAGCGCGCCGTCAATTGCGTTTTGCTTTACAAAATCAGGTGGCAGGTTTGCGCACCATCCAGTGAATCGCTTATACGGGAGTTCCTGCTTTTCCTTGTTCCTTTACGCCTAATTAAGCAGAACAGCTAATTCCGCTCTGCTTCTTTAATTTACCTTTTTGCTCTTTCCCTTTCTCATGCAGTCTGATCCTCAACGTTATACAGTTACGGCAGCCTTGCCCTACGCCAACGGTCCGGTACATATCGGGCATTTGGCCGGCGTGTATTTGCCTGCCGATATTTATGTGCGCTACCTGCGCGCTGCGGGGCGCGATGTCAAGTTTATTTGCGGCTCCGATGAACACGGCGTGCCTATTACCATTCGGGCGCAAAAGGAAGGTGTTACGCCTCAGCAAGTTGTCGATAAATACCATGCGCTAATTCGCGATTCTTTCGTTGATTTCGGAGTATCATTTGATATTTATTCGCGCACTTCTTCTGCTACGCACCGCGAAGTTTCCAGCGGCTTTTTTCTCAAGTTATATAACGATGGAAAATTCGTTGAACAGACTTCGCAGCAGTATTACGACGAAAAAGCCGATCAATTTTTGGCCGATCGCTACATCGTGGGCACGTGCCCAAATTGTGGCAACGAAAATGCTTACGGCGACCAATGCGAAAAATGCGGCTCGTCGTTGAGCCCAACCGAATTAATTAATCCGCGCAGCATGCTCAGCGGCAACCAGCCGGTACTGCGCGACACCAAGCACTGGTATCTGCCGCTCGATCAGTACGAACCGTGGCTGCGCGAGTGGATTATCGAAGGCCACAAAGGCGACTGGAAAGCCAACGTTTACGGGCAGTGCAAATCGTGGATTGATCAAGGCTTGCATCCGCGGGCGGTCACGCGCGACCTCGATTGGGGGGTGCCCGTGCCAGTACCGGGCGCCGAAGGGAAAGTGCTCTACGTCTGGTTTGACGCGCCCATTGGCTACATTTCCGCCACCAAAGATTTATTGCCTGATACTTGGGAAACCTATTGGAAAGACAGTGGCACCAAGCTGGTGCATTTTATCGGAAAGGATAATATTGTCTTTCACTGCATTATTTTCCCGGCCATGCTCAAGGCGCACGGCGAGTATATTCTGCCCGATAATGTGCCAGCCAACGAATTTCTAAACCTCGAAGGCGATAAGATTTCGACTTCGCGCAACTGGGCCGTGTGGTTGCACGAATATTTGCAGGATTTTCCGGGTAAAGCCGATGTATTGCGCTACGTATTGTGCGCCAACGCCCCCGAAACCAAGGATAACGATTTCACCTGGAAAGATTTCCAAGCACGGAACAACAACGAATTGCTGGCTACGTTTGGCAACTTCGTAAACCGCGCCGTGGTGCTCACACACAAATACTTCGGCGGCAAAATTCCGGCGCGCAATGAGCTGACAGATTTCGATCAGGAAGTGCTGCAGCAGCTCAGCGAATTTCCAACGCGCATCGGGCAATTAATCGATAATTATCGCTTCCGCGATGCGTTAGCCGAATTGCTGAATCTGGCGCGTTTGGGCAATAAATACCTGGCCGATACTGAGCCGTGGAAACTCATCAAAACCGATGAATCGCGTGTAGCGACCATACTCAATATTGCGTTGCAAATCACAGCCAGCCTTACCACGCTAGTAGAGCCATTTTTGCCTGCTACATCGGCCAAACTGGAGGCCATGCTGCAAATTGAAAAAACGGCTTGGTACGCCGCTGGCAACCCCGATGCGCTGCCCGCCGGGCATCAAGTGGGGGAGGCTTTCCTGCTTTTCGATAAAATCGAAGATGCGACCGTTGAAGCGCAGGTGCAGAAATTGCTCGATACAAAAAAGGCCAATCAACTAGCCAGCGCGCCTGTAACGCCCGCTAAGGAAAACGTATCGTTTGATGATTTCTCGCGCATGGATTTGCGCATCGGGACAATTATTGCCGCCGAAAAAGTAGCCAAAACCAAAAAGCTGCTCAAGCTTACCATCGATACCGGTCTGGATGAGCGCACCATCGTCAGTGGCATCGCCGAATTCTTTATTCCCGAAGCACTCGTTGGTCAGCAGGTAATGGTATTGCTCAATTTGGCTCCGCGCGAAATCAAAGGCATCGAATCGCAGGGTATGTTGCTGCTGGCCGAAAATGCCGACGGTTCGTTGGCATTAATGCAGCCCGGGCAGCAAACTCGCAATGGTAGTGTTGTTTTATAACTGATTGATAATTAATTAGTTATAAAATAAATAATTCTGGCTGCTGCGTTGAATAAATTTCAATGCAGCAGCCAGAATTATTTTACATTGACCACATTCATGGCCCGCTCTATGCCCAGCGCACCGAACGTAAGTACAGCATCCGCGGCTTTTTCAATGCGCAACGGCAACTCGATTTGTTCGTCGGGCGAAAAAGGGTCCAGCACGTAATCTACCTGCCGGCCTTTCGGAAAATTTGCATCCACGCCGAAGCGCAATCGGGCATATTCGTCGGTGCCGAGCGTTTCCTGAATGTGTTTCAAGCCGTTATGGCCACCTGCCGAGCCTTTGCCTTTCAGCCGTAATTTGCCAAAAGGCAGCGCCAAATCATCAGTCACCACCAGCATTTGCGACACCGGAATTTTCAGGGCGCTTAAATAATGTGCGGCGGCTTTGCCGCTCAGATTCATGTAGGTAGTGGGCTTCACCAGCGTAAAGCTTTTGCCTTTCGACTTAATTTCGGTGACAAAAGCATGGCGTCCAATTTCGAAACGCGCATCGTGCTTGGCCGCCAGGTAATCGGCAACCATAAAGCCGATGTTGTGGCGCGTATCGGCATACTCAGGGCCGATATTTCCCAGAGCCATCACAAGGAATTTCATATCACTGCTTTTTCGAATTAATGGGGAGATACGGGCTCCGGGACAGAAACAACGTCTCGAATGTATGCTTCACAAAAAAGGCCGCCCTGAAAGAGCGGCCTTTTGAGTTTGGGCGAATCGGCTGCAAAATTACGCGGCCAATTTCTCCCAAAAGTATTGATGCTATTTCTCGGCAGCCATCTGGCCTTTCAGCGCACGTGGGATGGTTACGGTAGCGATAGGAGCCAAGGGGTTGGTCAGGATGGTGTAGTTGGTAGGCTGCACCTTGTTTACCTTGATCGACTTGCCTAGTTCGAGATCCGAGATGTTAACTTCTACGAAGTCGGGCAGGTTCTCGGGCGTAGCCTTTACTTTCAGCTTACGCAACTTCGACACCAGTTTGCCACCTTGCTGTACGCCGGGCGAAACACCAATGAACTTCACGGGGATGTCCATCTTGACTTCTTTGCCGCCTTCCAGCTCGAGGAAGTCAACGTGCAGCAGCATTTCGTTTACGGGGTGGAACTGGGCATCCTGTACAATGGCGCGGTACATCGTGCCTTCTACGTTCAGGTCCACGATGTGAACTTCGGGCGTGTACAGCAGTTCGCGGAAGAGAATAGCAGGAGCCGAAAAGTGAACTTGCTCTTTGCCACCGTACAATACGCACGGTACATAAGAATCAAGACGTAACTGCTTTGCATCTTTCTTGCCGAGATTCGCTCTTTTAAACCCTACAACCTCTAAGCTTTTCATAAAAAGTGTGTTTGAATATTCCGTTGCCCTGACCATCAGGGCAAATCGGGCCGCAAAGATAAGCGGTTTGTTTTATATTCGGAAGGTCAGATCGATTCTGCCTAGTAACGAGGCCGAAACGGTACTCCTAAATGAACAGCGAACTGATGGACTCGTGCGTCACCACATTGCGGATGGCCCGGGCAAAGAGGTCCGCTAGGGAAATGACCCGGATTTTATCATTCTGCTGCCGCAACGGAATTGTATCGGACACCACCAGCTCCTGAAGCGCCGAAGCCCGGATGCGGTCGTGCGCGGGGCCACTCAGAATAGCGTGTGTAATGACAGCACGTACCGATTTGGCGCCGCGCTCCATGAGCAAATCAGCCGCTTTGCAGATGGTGCCGGCCGTGTCCACAATGTCATCTACTAATACCACGTCCTGGCCCGTTACATCGCCGATCACCTGCATGGAAGCGATCTCATTAGCCCGCAAACGCGTCTTGTCACATACCACGATCTCGGCGCCGAAGCGCTTGGCGAAAGCCCGCGTACGCACCACGCCGCCCACGTCGGGCGATGCGAAGATGAGGTTTTCCAAGTTCAGCGACTTGATATACGGCACGAACATCGCGGCACCATCTAAGTGGTCAACCGGAATGTCAAAGAAGCCCTGAATCTGGCCAGCGTGCAGGTCGCAGGTCATAAGCCGGTCAGTGCCAACACTTTGTATAAAATCGGCTACTACCTTGGCCCCGATGCTGACGCGCGGCTTGTCTTTGCGGTCCTGACGGGCGTAGCCGTAATACGGCATCACGATATTCACCGATTCGGCCGAGGCGCGCTTGGCCGCGTCTACCATCAGCATCAGTTCCATGAGGTTTTCGGCAGGCGGAAAGGTGCTCTGAATCAGAAACACCGCACAACCACGCACGCTTTCGTTGAAGCTAGGGCCTAATTCCGTATCGGCGAAGCGCTGAATGCTCAGGTCACCGAGGGGGGTTCCGAATGCGTCGGCAATCCGAGCCGACAGTTCGGGATTAGAATTGCCGGCAAAAATTTTAACCTGTGGAGCCATGGTAAGGGAAGTAAAGGATGAGGACTGCAAAGAGGAATTGAGCGGCTCCGGGAAAATCGCGGAAACCCAATTTAGCGAAGGAGTAGGCCAAACCAAAAAGCGAAAGGCGCCGGACTTCCTTTTCGAGGAAGATCCAGCGCCTTTCGCGTTACTTAACCAGTTGTCCGACCAGGGCTCGAACCTGGACTTTCTTGAATCAAAATCAAGCGTGTTGCCAGTTACACCATCGGACAAAATACCCATCAGCTGTGCCGTTTGGGTGTGCAAATGTACGACGGGTTTAATTCAAGGCAAATTTTGCAGCAAAAATTTTTTCCGCTTCCACCGCACCTATTGTGCACGGATGGGGTTTTTGCGGGGCTGAATCCCTGATTTTCAGCACTTCATGCTTTGCCAAACTTTCCGATAATTCGGCTTTGGCAAAGCGGCATTTTAGCCGTAGTTTTGCGGCCTGAAACCCTTGCCCCACTCATTATAAAGATACGCAATGGCGAATACCGGAAAAATCACCCAGGTCATCGGTCCCGTCGTGGACGTGAGCTTCGCGGGTGAAGGCACCAAACTTCCCAACATCCTCGACGCGCTCGAAGTCACGAAAGACAACGGCCAAGTGGTCATCCTGGAATGCCAGCAACACCTCGGCGAAGATCGGGTGCGCACCATTGCCATGGACTCAACCGAGGGCTTGACCCGAGGGGCTGTAGTTCGTGACTTGGGCTCGCCCATCACCATGCCCACCGGCGAAGGCATCAAAGGCCGCCTGTTCAACGTGATTGGCCACGCCATCGACGGCATTCCACAGCCCAAAAGCGATGGTGGTCTGTCGATTCACCGTCAGGCTCCCCCGTTTGAAGATCTGGCTACTTCGTCGGAGATTCTTTACACAGGTATCAAAGTTATCGACCTGCTCGCCCCTTATGTAAAGGGTGGTAAAATTGGTTTGTTCGGTGGCGCCGGTGTAGGTAAAACCGTACTAATCATGGAGTTGGTTAACAACATCGCCAAGGCCTATGCAGGTCTGTCGGTGTTTGCTGGCGTGGGCGAACGTACCCGCGAAGGCAATGACCTGCTGCGCGAATTCATCGAATCGGACATCATCAAGTACGGTGAAGAGTTCAAGCATTCGATGGAGCAAGGCGGTTGGGATCTCTCGAAAGTAGACGAAACCGAACTGGCTAAATCGCAGGCAACCCTCGTGTTTGGCCAGATGAACGAGCCACCCGGAGCCCGTGCTCGCGTAGCCCTCTCGGGCCTGACCGTAGCGGAAAACTTCCGCGATGGCGACGGCACCGGCGCTGGTCGCGACATTCTGTTCTTCATCGACAACATATTCCGCTTTACGCAGGCGGGTTCGGAAGTATCGGCTCTCTTGGGCCGGATGCCTTCGGCCGTAGGATACCAGCCTACGCTGGCTACCGAAATGGGTGCCATGCAAGAGCGCATCACGTCAACAAAGCGTGGCTCAATCACTTCGGTACAAGCTGTTTATGTGCCTGCTGATGACTTGACTGACCCAGCTCCGTCAACGACGTTTGCTCACTTGGATGCCACCACGGTATTGTCGCGTAAGATCGCCGAGCTCGGTATCTACCCTGCGGTAGACCCGCTCGACTCGACGTCGCGCATTCTGTCTGCCGACTTGATCGGTGACGAGCACTACAACACCGCCCAGCGCGTGAAAGAGATTCTACAGCGCTACAAAGAACTGCAGGACATTATCGCCATCTTGGGCATGGACGAATTGTCGGAAGAAGATAAGCTGGTTGTATCGCGCGCTCGTCGTGTGCAGCGTTTCCTTTCGCAGCCGTTCCATGTAGCTGAGCAATTTACTGGCCTAGCTGGCGTATTGGTTGACATTAAGGACACGATCCGCGGCTTCAACGAGATCATCGAAGGCAAGTACGACCACCTGCCCGAGGCGGCGTTCAACTTGGTAGGTAGCATCGAAGATGCTGTAGCCAAAGGCGAGCGTCTGATCGCAGAAGCCAAGTAATTGTTAAAGGCGAAACCAACTACTGCATAACTATTTGATTGTCAAATAGTTATGCAGTAGTTGGTTTAACGATTCCACTTATGCATTTAGAAATCATCACGCCAGACCGGAAAGTATTCGAAGGCGAAGTAACAGCCGTCGTGTTTCCCGGAAGCGACGGACAGTTCGAGGTTCTTAACAACCACGCGCCCCTGATTAGCACCCTGAAACACGGCGAAGTCACCGTGACCAGCGCTACCGGCCGTGAAGCCTTTCGCATTGAAGGCGGCGTAGTAGAAGTTCTTCGCAATAACGTGATTGTACTGGCTGAGGCCATTGTTGCTTAAGCCAGAACTGCTTTTTATGAAAAGCCTTTCCCATCGGGAAGGGCTTTTTTGTTTTGAATTGGGCTGTAAGCTTTAGCTTGCACTGGCTTTCGTGCTTGTCGGAAATATCTCTACAACGCACCGCTACTGCTGGCTAAAGCTTACGTTACATGGAAATCCATCCCAAAATCACGCCCATATACCAGACTTCCGTTTTCAAGTTTGAGGATCTCCACGAACTGGAAAGCTATTTCGAAAGCCCCGAGAGTCGGTACATGTACTCTCGTAATGGCAATCCGAATTCCGATGAGTTGGCGAATGCCGTAACGAAGCTGGAAGCAGGCGCGGGTGGTATTGCCACCGGCTCTGGGATGGCTGCCATCTTCGCGGCCCTGCTGGCTTACTGCCAAGCCGGCGACCATGTGCTGTGCGCAGCCGATATCTATGGTGGGTCTTCGTCGTTGCTGAACGCGGAACTGAGCCGAATGAACATCACGGTGACGTATGTGCCATTCGACGCGCTGTACTCGCTCGCGGAATTTGTAAAGCCTACCACGCGCGTTCTGTTAGCCGAAACCATCAGTAATCCGCTGCTACGCGTTGCCGATCTACGTCAACTGGCCGAAGAATGCCATCGCTACGGGCTGAAGCTTATCGTGGACAATACATTCGCGTCTCCCATCCTGACGCGACCTTTGGCATTAGGGGCGGATATTACCTTGCACAGCGTTACCAAATATATTGCCGGCCACAGCGACGTGACGGCGGGGGCCGTAGTAGCTGCCGACCCTGACGTAGCGGTTCGCCTCAAGGAGATCGGTATGCATTATGGCCTGACGCTGAGCCCGATGGAGAGCTGGCTGGCAGTGCGGGGGCTCAAAACGCTGCACCTACGCATTCGCCAGCATTGCCTCAATGCCATGGCCATCGCTGAGTTTCTGAACCAGCATCCGTCGGTGGCCGCTGTGTACTATCCGGGGCTGCCAACGCACCCGCAGCATGTTTTAGCCGCTGAGCAAGGGAAGGGTTTGTTTGGCGGTATGCTTTCTTTCAAAATAGCCGACGAAGCCGAAAAAGTAAACCAGTTGATGCGCCGTAGCCAACGTTTCCCGTTTGCGCCTTCGCTGGCCGGGGTAGATTCGTCGCTCTCGTATCCGTTGGGCACGTCGCACCGCTACCTGACGCCGGAGCAGCAACAACAGCTCGGCATTACTACCGGCCTGATCCGGCTATCGGCCGGCATAGAGCCAGTGGACGAATTGATTGCTGATTTGGAGCAAGCACTTGCTTAAAGAACCACCTCGCGAAGGGCGTCGACCACCCTTTGCAGATCGTCCTCCGTCATGCTTGATCCAGAAGGGAGGCATAATCCTCTCATAAACAGGTCGTTGCAAACTGCGCCTCCGTATGTGGGGGAGGACGCAAAAAGGGGTTGTTGATGCAAGGGTTTCCAGAGCGGCCGGGCTTCGATGTTGCGGCTTTCTAGGTGTTGCCGCACCTGCTCCGGCGTAGCTGAGGTTTGGTTAGCGTCGAGCAGGATGGTTGTAAGCCACCGGTTGGAGCGGCTGCCAACCGGCTCGTGAGGGCCGAAGCTAATGGCTGATACCTCACGGAGTTTTTCTTTATACCACGCATAAATTTCCCTTCGCTTTTTTACCCGATCCTCCAGCAATTCCATCTGGCCCCGCCCAATACCTGCTAAAATATTGCTGAGGCGATAATTGTACCCAGTAGTAGAGTGTTGATAATAAGGTGCTTGGTCCTTGGCCTGCGTCGCCAGGAAGAGCGCTTGCTGCGCCCAGTCTTGGCGATTGGTAACTAACATGCCGCCACTGCTGGTAGTCAGGATTTTGTTGCCATTGAACGAGAAAACGCCCACCGCCCCGAAAGTGCCTAGCGGCCTGTCCGCGTAGTGTGAGCCCAGAGCTTCCGCGGCATCTTCCAGAACCGGAATCTCAAACTCCGCCGCAATGTTCAACAGCTCATGCAATTGCGCCGGTGTGCCATATAAATGCACCAGTATAAGTGCTTTAGGCTTTTTGCCTACTCGGATCCGGTCCTCGATGGCCTCACGCAGCCGCACTGGGCACATATTCCACGTATTTGGCTCGCTATCAACAAATACAGGCGTAGCACCCTGATATACAATGGGATTGGCCGTAGCTACGAACGTGAACGAAGAGCACAACACATCATCACCGGGCTCGACACCTAATAAGATCAGGCCCAGATGAATGGCCGCCGTACCGGAGGCTAACGCCACTGCGTAAGCTGCGCCGGTGTACTGACACACATCCTGCTCGAAACCCGTAATGTTGGGTCCTGTAGGAGCTATCCAGTTGTCCTCGAAGGCTTTATGAACGTAGTTGAGCTCGTGGCGACCAAGATGAGGTGGGGAAAGATAGATGCGGTCGTGGTCTCGGCTACGCATGAGTTTTGATAACGGTGGCAGGCACTCCAACGGCAGTGCAGTCGGCGGGCAAGTCGCGCACGGCAACGGCGCCGGCGCCTACAATGGTGCGGGCACCTACGCGCACTTGGTTGATGACAGTGGCATTGGTGCCCAGATACACGCCCACGCCCAAATGGGCTTCGCCGCCGACATTGGCGTGGGGCATTAACGAACAAAAATCTTCCAGAACCGCGTCGTGGCCGATGGTGCAGCCCAGATTTAGCAAAACGTGCCTGCCCACCCGGATATCGGTGGTCAGGATGCAGCTTTGGGTGATAATGGAGCCTTCGCCCACGCTGATGTGCTGGTATTGCTGACAGGCAACAGAAGGATGAATCAGCGTTGCGAACTGCAAAAGGGGCGAGGTGAGCCTGCTGACCACTGCGGCCCGAGCTTGGCTATTGCCCACAGCCACAATGACTTGCAAGGGTTCCTTGGTAGCATTGAGGTCGGCTGCGGTGCCGCGGTATGGTACGCCGTGGATGAAGGCGCTGGCAGGACTTGCGTCGTCGTAAAAACCAGTGAGCAGCCAGGTGGGCGTGACCTCGTTAATTTGACGAGCGAGCAGCAAAATTTCGCGGCCCAGCCCGCCGGCACCAAAAATAACCAGCGGTTTTAGCGGCTTAGTCATGTTGCGGAGGCTCAGGGGCGACGAATGTACCCGTAAAGGCCTCAGTAGTAGCCTGACCCGGAGCCGTAATATTTCGGGCGCTTACCACCCGTTGAACAGTGAGTAACAAGATGCGAAGGTCTAATTTCAACGACAGGTTATCAGCGTACCACACATCGTATTCAAATTTCTTTTCCCAGGAGATCGCGTTTCGTCCGTTGACTTGCGCCCAACCCGTAATGCCCGGCCGAACCTGATGGCGGCGGGCCTGTTGCGGCGAATACAGCGGCAAGTATTGCGGAAGCAATGGTCGTGGCCCAACTAAACTGATATCACCCCGCAATACGTTCCAGAGCTGGGGTAACTCGTCGATGGAAGTGGTTCGCAGCCAACGTCCTAGCGGCGGCAGGCGGTCCGCGTCGGGAAGCAGATGGCCTTGGGCATCCCGAGCGTTGGTCATGGTTTGGAGTTTGTAAAGCCTGAACAACCGACCGTGCCAGCCGGGGCGAAGCTGCCGAAATAACACCCGCCCTCGGTTTTGGAATGCCAGTGCCACCGCCGCTGGCAGCAGCAACGGCAACGTCAGCAGCACAAGCGGCGCGGCCAACCCCAAGTCAAGCAAACGCTTGCCCCAACGTCGGTACCAATCCAAGCCAATCAGGTCAGACATACGAAAATGCCGAAGCAATCAGGCTTCATGCAAGGCCAAAAATACCCTTTTTATGGCGCCTACGCAGTAGCTTGCGGCGCCGGCGCGACGAATTCTGCCGCTGGAATTCTGCTGCGTACGCTACCTCCCGATCATGCTTGTCTTCCCCAACGCCAAACTCAACCTAGGGCTCTACATCACCAGCCAGCGCGCCGATGGCTTCCGCAACCTCGAATCGGTGTTTGTGCCGCTGCCTTGGACGGATGCGCTGGAAATTTTGCCTGCTGAAGCTAATGCATTAACAATCAGTGGTATACCTATTCCGGGTGAAGTAGAGACCAATTTGTGCTGGCGTGCCTACGAGTTGCTAAAGGCTGACTTTGACTTGCCGCCGGTGCAAATGCATCTGCAAAAGGTCGTGCCCATCGGGGCGGGGTTGGGTGGTGGTTCGGGCGATGCTTCCTTTGCTTTGCGCGCTTTAAACGAGCTATTCAACCTGAATTGTTTGCCTGAGGTACTCGAGAATTATGCTCGGCGTTTGGGTAGCGACTGCGCTTTTTTTATTCGGAACAAACCTGTTTTTGCGCACGAAAAGGGCGATGTGTTCGAGCCAATTGCCCTCGATCTGACCGGCGTCGCGTGCAAAGTCATCTATCCTAATCTGCACATCAGCACCGGCGAAGCGTATTCGCGCGTCGTGCCGCGCACGCCCCGCCACGATTTGCGGCAAAGCATCGCGCAGCCTATGGAAACATGGCGCGAAACTGTTGGTAATGACTTTGAAGATGCCCTGACGCCTTTTTATCCGGTGTTGGGCGAGCTGAAACAAGCCTTATATACTGCTGGAGCAGCCTATGCATGCTTATCGGGCTCAGGGTCTGCGGTTTATGGCTTTTTTCCGAAGCAGCAAGTGCCTCCCGTTTTACGGATTCCCGACGATTATCTCGTCTGGGATGGGTTGCTGTAAGCGACGGGCCCGGCGCTGATTCCACTGGTCGAGAACGGGGTGAATCAGCACGCTAAACAAGATCACCAACGTGCCTAGGTAAAAGCCCGTCGACATCTGCTCTTCGCGGAAGCCGGGCACATGCAGCCAATACATCAGCACCGCCAGCAGGATGCCGTATACGGGTTCTAGGTTGACAGTCAGGTTGATAACGAACGCGGAGAGTCGCTTCATCAGCTCCACCGACGACGAGAAAGCATACACCGTGCAGACGCCTGCCAAGAGCAAGAGCCACACGTAATCCCAGGGTTTTAGGGCCAGATGCAGGCCCGCATTTTGGGTGAAATAGCGGCTGTACAGCGGAAAAAACAGCAAAATAGACAAGCACGCGCCCAGCATCTCATAAAACGTGAGGCGCAACGGCGGGTGCTCTTTCACCAGCTTAGCGTTGAATACGCTAAACAAAGCCGACAAACCAGCCGAAAACACGGCGACGCCCAACCCCAGCAGCTGATCGAATTCTGCCTGCGAAACTAGGTACAGACCTATCATTGTCAGCAAGCCTAGAATTACCTCGTACGGCCGCACCGGCCGCCACATAATTAATGGTTCCAGCAGCGACGTCCACAAAGCCAGCGTAGCCATGCCGGCCAAGCACACGCTCACCGAAGACAGGCGAGCCGCCAGAAAAAACGTGATCCAGTGCACGGCTACCAGCGCCCCGACGCCTAGCAGCCGTAGGGCCGCCAACGGCCTGACGCGCCAGGTTTGCCGGCGCAACATCAACAACAAGGCTAGCCCCGCCGATGCAATCAGCGTGCGCCAAAATACCAACTCCACCGGCGGCACCGAAATCAGCTTGCCCAAGATGGCCGTGAAACCCCACAACAAGACGATAAAGTGGAGCCGGAGATAATCCTTGAGCATAATAAACTGATTGTCAGTGGATTGGTAAATAGTGGTATGCCGATGCTTATTGCGGTACGAAACGATACAGCGCGAGCCCGATTATGGTAAACACAATGCTCGGTACCCAGGCCGCCAACATGGGCGAAAGCGTGCCCACCGCCGCCAAGTTGCGGCTTAGGATTACGAAAATGATGAACACGAAGGCCAGCACAAATCCCAGCGCAATCTGCCCGCCGACGCCCGCTCGCGACTTGCGGGCACTCAGAATTACGCCAATAATGGTAAGTATCAGAATAGCAAAGGGATACGCGTAGCGTTCGTATTTCTCGCTCAGGTATGTTTGCGTGTCGTCGGCGCCCCGGTCAATTTTCTGCTTGATGAACGCATTCAGCTCCGGCAGCGTGAGGGTTTCGGCGAGGCGGTATTTGCTGGCGAAATCCTTGGGGTAAAGATTGAGCGTTGTGTCGCGGGCTGGCACGGTTTGCAGGTGTTCCTGCTGCCCGTTAAAAGTGCGAATCAGCTGCGGCGTGAGGCGCCACGCGTGCTTCGTCGAGTCCCAACTGATGGCATCGGCAGTGAGGCGGCGCTTGAGTGTGGTGCCCACAATGGTTTCGAGCGCAAAGCGGTAGCCGACGTTGTTGATGTTGTCGTAGCTCTCCATCTGGGCATAGGTTTCGGGCCCAATCTTGATGTGAAAGTTGCGCGCATCGAAGTGATACTGCCGCTTGGTGTAAAGGCGTTCAAAGTTCACGCGCGTCTTGTTGGCCACCGGAATCAGCCAGCCAATGAGCCCAAACGTGGCCGCCCCGATAATCAACCCACCCATAACATAAGGCAGCAAAAACCGGCGAAAACTCACGCCGCTGGCCAGAATCGCTACAATTTCGGTGCGAGAAGCCAAGCGCGCCGTCACGAATACGGTGGCTATGAACACCGTGATGGGGGAGAGCAGATTGGCGTAATACGGAAACAGATTGACGTAATATTCCAGAATAATCTGCTTGGCGCCGAGGTCGTGCTGGATGAAATCGTCGTTTTTCTCCGTGAAGTCAATCACGCAGATCACGGCCACCAGCACCACCACCGTAAAGAAAAACGAGGTGAGAAATTTCTGGAGGATGTATTTATCGAGCAGCTTCATGTAATCGTGGGTGAGGCAGATTAATGGGATGGGCGCTGATAATCAGCTTTTTACGGAGTTTTAAGCTGATTTGTATAAGTAATTGATAATGAAGTAGTTGTGTAGCTAGTGATTTACAGGCGCGTCATGAGTTGCTTCACCATGCGGTCTTTCCACTCGCGAAAAGTGCCGGCCAGGATGTGCTCCCGCGCCTGCTTGACTAGCCACAAATAGAACGTCAGGTTGTGCACCGACGCAATTTGCGGGCCGAGCATTTCCTGACTCTGAAACAAGTGACGAACGTAAGCGCGCGAGTAAAACGTACTGACGTAGCCGCCTAGTTCGGCATCAATCGGCTCGAAATCGGTGGCCCACTTTTTATTGGTAATGTTCATCACGCCTTGCGTCGTAAACAGCATGCCGTTGCGCGCGTTGCGGGTGGGCATTACGCAGTCGAACATATCAACGCCTAACGCAATGTTTTCCAATATGTTAGCTGGGGTGCCGACGCCCATCAGATAGCGGGGCTTATCTTTGGGCAAGATGTCGCAGACGAGCTCAGTCATTTCGTACATCAGCTCGGCGGGCTCACCTACGCTCAGGCCGCCGATGGCGTTGCCTTCGCGCTGCTGCTCGGCCACAAACTCCGCCGACTGGATGCGCAGATCTTTGAAAGTGCTGCCTTGCACGATTGGGAAAAGCGTCTGCTCGTAGCCGTAGTGGCCTTCGGTGCTATCGAAGCGGGCAATGCAGCGCTTGAGCCAGCGATGCGTCATGTCCAGCGAGCGCTTGGCGTAGTCGTATTCGCAGGGCCACGGCGTGCACTCATCAAATGCCATGATGATGTCGGCGCCAATGGTGCGCTGAATATCCATCACGCCTTCGGGCGAAAACAAATGCTGCGAACCGTCGATGTGGGAGCGGAATTTGACGCCTTCCTCTTTGATTTTGCGCGTGCCGCTAAGCGAGTACACTTGGTAGCCACCGCTGTCGGTCAGGATGGGCCGATCCCAGCCGTTGAATTTATGCAAGCCGCCTGCCTGGCGCAAAATATCGAGGCCGGGGCGCAGGTAGAGGTGATAGGTATTGCCCAGAATAATTTGGGCCTGTACATCGTTAACTAAGTCGCGCTGCTGCACGGCTTTCACCGTGCCCACTGTGCCGACCGGCATAAAAATCGGCGTCTGGATGGCGCCGTGCGCCGTGGTGACCACGCCGACGCGGGCTTTGGTCTGGGAATCTTGGGCTACGAGATCGAAGGTCATTCAGTCACAATTACAAACCGCAAAGGTAACCCCTTGGCGCCGTTTGCTGCTGATGAATACCTATTTTTGCCGGCTTATCCGGATACCCCGTGTTGCTTCTTTCTTTTTCTCCGGCCCTGTGGCTGTTGCTGGCCTGCGTGCTGGTGCAGCTGTACTACGCGGCCTATTATTTTTTGCCATTCGCCAATCGGCCCACCGAGCCCGAGGACAACGCCGGCGCGGCCGAACCCGTGTCGGTGTTGGTGTGCGCGCACAACGAACTTGACAACCTACGGCGCCTGCTGCCTTTGCTCTTGCAGCAAGAGTATCCGGTGGGATTTGAAATCGTCTTGGTCGACGACCGCTCAGACGACGACACGTATCTCTACGCGCAGCAGCTCGCCCAGTACTTTCCCAACGTGCAGCTGGTAACTGTGAGTACGACTCCGCTGGGCTTGTCGCCAAAAAAATATGCGCTGACGCTGGGCATCAAATCGGCGCGTTACGAGCAAATGTTGTTCACCGACGCCGACTGCATTCCGGCTACCAATCAGTGGATCAGGCTGATGCAACGCGGCTTTGCCCGCCCCGCCGACTTGGTGATCGGGTACTCGGCTTATGCGCCTGAATCTGGGTTTTTAAATAAGCTCGTCCGTTTTGAAACCCTACTCACCGGAGCACAGTATTTGTCGTTCGCGTGGCGAGGAAAACCTTATATGGGAGTGGGCCGAAACATGGCGTATTCCCTCCGTTGTTTCCGGACAACCAAAGGCTTTGCTTCTCACATTCGCAGCCTCGGAGGCGACGACGACCTGCTGGTGCAGGACGCCGTGCAGCACGGGATGCGGGTGACGGTAGTCGCGGAGCCGGCCGCGCACACGCTTAGCAAACCGGCTTCTACTTGGAGCGCTTGGTGGCATCAGAAACGACGCCACCTGTCGGCCGGCCGCCGCTATCGTTTGGCCGATCAATTCCGAATAGGAAACTTTATTGGTACTAATCTGCTTTTTTATTTCACAACGCTTGGACTACTATTTTCCCGCCCTGATTGGGTACCTTTGGCCGCAGTGTGGTTCGTGCGCACCAGCATCCTTTGCTTTACTTATTCCCAAGTTGGCCGCCGCCTTCATGACCGGCTGCCGATAGTTCTGCTGCCTGTCCTCGACGCTGTTTATTTTTTTTACTATCTCGCTCTGGGAATTTCGCTGTTCCTCTACCGTAACCTCCGATGGAAGTAAACAATCAGGAAATTCAAAAACAGTTTTCTGCCAAAGCCAAGCATGATTTCAAGCTGATTCGGGCAGCTGTGGAACAAGGCGATGAAAAAGCCTATGCCGAGCTGATGCAGATCTACAAAAAGCCGGTATACCACGTGGTCCTCAAGATGGTCCGCAACCCCGACGACGCCGAAGATCTCACGATCGAAGCCTTTGCCAAGGCCTTCCGTAACCTGCACAAATTCAACCCCGAATACGCATTTAGCACGTGGCTTTTCCGCATTGCCACCAACAACTGCATCGATTTTATCCGCAAGAATAAAATCAAAACCATGTCGATTGATTCGGCCATCAAAATCGACAACGGCGACGAGATCACCATTGATTTCCGCGATCAAAACTTGAACCCGCAGGAGTCAGCCATCAAAAATCAGAAAATCGAAATCATGCAGCACGTGGTATCGCGGCTGCCCGACAAATACCAGCGCCTCGTCACGCTGCGCTACTTCGATGAGTTGAGCTACGAAGAAATTGCGCAGGAGCTAAAAGCGCCGCTCGGTACCGTGAAAGCCCAACTGCACCGCGCCCGCGAGTTGCTCTATGACATGGTGAAGAACAAAAAGCATATTATATAACTATTTGATTATAAAATAGTTATAAAAGAAAATGCTCCGGCTTCCAGTCGGAGCATTTTCTTTTTACAGATGCCGCGGTTTCGGCATGGGAGCCGTATGGCTACATCCGATACCTTTGTTCCGATGGACATCTTGTTTCACTACTTCCCCGATCTTACCGACCAGCAGCGCCTGCAATTTCAACTGCTAGCGCAGGAATTTCGCGGCTGGAACGAGCGCCTCAACCTCATTGCCCGCACCGACGTCGACAACTTGGCCGAGCGCCATTTTTTGCATTCGCTGGGCATTGCCAAAGTGGTACAGTTTGCGCCGGGTACTTCGGTGCTCGATGTAGGCACGGGGGGCGGACTGCCAGGCTTGCCGTTGGCCATATTATTCCCGGAAGTCGAGTTTCATTTGGTCGACAGCATCGGCAAGAAAATCAGGGCGGTGCAGGACATGGCGCATGCGCTGAAGCTGCACAACGTGACCGCCGAGCAAACCCGCGCCGAGCAATTGCGGCCCAAATACGATTATGTAGTGAGCCGCGCCGTTGCGCGCTTGGCTACGTTTTACACCTGGATCGAGCACCGCTATAAGCCCAGCGTCGATGCGGCTACAGGCCTGTATTATTTGAAAGGCGGCGATCTGGCAGAAGAAATTGACGAGTCGGGCTTGCCGGCTACGGTTTACAACCTGAGCGATTATTTCACGGAGGAGTTCTTCGAAACGAAAAAAGTCGTGTTTGTGCCGAATAGCTTAGCCAAGAAACGATAAGAAACTGCCGAAAATCCCGAAGTAACGCAACCGTTAAGCCGGGATTTGGGCCGTAAGAAACTCGATAGCTCTGCGCTCCGAGTAATATTCGCCATCGGGCGAGCCTTCGGCAAAACCGACGTGGCCGCCTTCCTGCGGCGTTTCGAGGAAAACATAGTTGCTTTTCTCGGCCACCTCGCGCGGAAAGCAAGAGGGCGGCAGGAAGGGATCATTGACTGCGTTTACCAGAAGCGTAGGGATGCGAATCCCGCTCAAATACCGGCCCGAACTGGAATACTCGTAGTATTCTTCGGCTGACTTAAAGCCGTGCATAGGAGCCGTAAAGCGGTCGTCGAACTGCGGAAAGTCCTGCAGCTGATCGATGTCGGCCAAATTGATCTGGCCGGGCAGCAGCTCGGCTTTCTGCCGCATTTTTTCCCGTAGCGATTTCAAAAATCGGTTGAGGTAAATCCGATTTTGGAAGCGCGAGATATAATGCGAACTCGACTTCAGATCGGTAGGCACCGAAAACACAGCAGCACGTTCGACTTGACGCGGGACTTTATCGGGGTTTTCACCTAAGTACTTGAGCGTCACGTTGCCTCCGGCGCTAAACCCAGTGAGGTATACCCGCCGATAGCGCGCTTTGCCCAAGGCATAACGTACTACAAAGTCAAGGTCTTCGGTGTCGCCGAGGTGATAGGTGCGCAACAAGCGGTTCATTTCGCCGCTGCAGCTGCGGTAGTTCCAAGCCAAGGCATCGAAGCCAGCCCGATTCAGCGCGCGCACCATACCGCGTACATACGGCCGGCCGGCATCACCTTCCAAACCGTGTGATACAATCGCCAAGGTATCAGTGTGTTGGTTAGGGAGTCTTGACCAGTCTAAATCCAGGAAATCCCCATCTTCGGTTTCTACCCGTTCGCGCTGGTAGCTAACGTCCGGTACGGAGCGCAGAATGCTCGGGACAATAGTTTGTACGTGGCCGTTGAATAAATAAAACGGCGGTTGATAGCGGGAGTGAGTGACGAGCGGCATAACGAATCAATCTAGTTAAGTAGCCGGCGGAATCTAAATATAACGAAAGCTCGGCATGCATACTAGTAAGATATGCCCGATTTTATGTCGTTTTGGTGAAGTAAAACGCTAAGCTTTTGAGTGTTCGGTTTGGGCCAAACCCAAATAAAGAGCCACTAGCAAAGCGATTCCGCCAGAAAGCGCAAAGGTAAGCGCCGGCCCACCCCAAAACCAGATAAACCCAGCCAGCGTGCTGGCTCCCAAGGCCGCTAAGCTGCTCAACCCAGCATAAGTGCCGAGGGCTGCTCCGGTGTCGGTAGAGGCACAAAGGTTGCTAAGCCATGCCTTGCTAACCCCTTCGGAGGCAGCACCATACAGGCCATACAGCCCAAATAGAAACCCAAAAAACAGCGGGTCTTTGGCCAATGTGGCCCCGGCGTATACCAGTGCAAACAGCACCAAGCCTGTGGCTAGGGTACGGCGCGGCCCCAACCGATCGGAGAGGTGACCGGCCGGAAAAGCCGCGGCAGCGTAGACGAGATTGTAGAAAATATACAGCCCAATAACCGTGGCATCCGAAAGCCCCCTCTGCTTAGCCAACAGCAACAGAAAGGCGTCGGAACTGTTGAATAAGGCGAACAGTAACAAGGCACTGGCGACCCTACGGTAACTTATCGGAGCTCGCCGCCAGTAGCTAAAGGATGCCCAAAACGGCTGGATGGGCTTGCCAGAAGGAGCGCGTGACCTTTCCCTGACCAGCAGCGTGATGAATATGGCCGCCACGCCGGGCAGAAAAGCCAAGAGAAAGAGGTTGTGGTAATCGGTGGGGCGTGCTGCCAGCCAGAACAAGGCCACAGTGGGTCCTAACACCGCGCCCAGCGTATCCATAGCCCGGTGGAATCCGAACACACGCCCTTTGAAGGCGGGCGTGGTCTCATCGGAGAGTAGCGCGTCTCGTGCGCCCGTCCGAAGGCCTTTGCCTAACCGATCGGTGGTACGCGCCAGAAATACCCACCACGGCAACTGAAGTACCGCCATCATGGGCTTAGACAGTGCGCTGAGCCCGTAACCCCATTGTACAAAAGGCAAACGCCGCCCTATGCGATCCGACCATTGCCCGAAGTAGCCTTTGCTCAGGCCGGCCGTTGCTTCCGCTACGCCTTCCAGAATTCCGATTAGCACCACCGAAAACCCGATGCTTTTTAGGTACAAAGGCATCACCGGATAGAGCATCTCGCTGGCCAAATCAGTGAATAAACTCACCAACGACAACAGCCAGATGGTTCGGGTTAGGTACTTCATAGGCAATAAGAGGCTGGAAGAAAGCCGAAACGCAGCGGTACACTTACGGGTTGTTACGGCCATGCTCAGCTCATGAGCGGAAAGTCAAATTGACAGTATGTGTTTGCTATTTCAAATCAAAGCCTTACCTTTGCCAACCCAATTGAAAACGAATTCGAGCAGAACGTCAACTTTTCCATCATGGCGAATCATAAGTCGGCCCTCAAGCGCATCCGCTCCAACGAAGCCAAGCGCGTGTTGAACCGTTACCAAGCTAAATCTACCCGTACGGCTATCAAAAAGCTCCGTGCCTCTTCCAGCAAAACTGAAGCTCAGGAGCTGTTGAAGAAAGTCACGTCGATGCTTGACCGTCTGGCCAAGAAAAACATCATTCACAAGAACAAGGCAGCCAACAACAAGTCGAGCCTGACCAAGTTCGTGAACTCGCTGGCTGCCTAAGCGGCAACAAACCAGCGTTTCTGCTCTATATAGAAAAGGCCTTGCGTGTCCACGCAAGGCCTTTTTGCGTTGCGCGCTTACGTAGCTTCCAAAACAAAACCCCTTGCCACGATTGCGGCAAGGGGTTTTGTTTTGGAAGCTACGTAATTATCTGATAGACAAATACTTATGCAACACTTACTTTTACCATATTGGCTTTGCCTTTCTCGTTGATGGGCATCGAAGCTGTGTTGATGAATACGTCCCCCTTTTGCAAATTGCCGGTCGTGGTCAGCACATACTTCAAGTCCGAAACGGTGTTATCGGTACTCACGAAGCGGTCGTAGTAGAATCCTCGCACGCCCCATACTAGGCTCAACGTGTTGAGAAGCTGGCGGTTGTCTGTGAAGATGAAGATGTTGGCTTTCGGGCGATACTTCGAAAGCTGGAAGGCCGTATAGCCGCGGTGCGTCATGCCCGTGATGACTTTTGCATTGGTGTCGCGGGCCAGCGAACAGGCTGCTGACAGTACGCTGTCGACCATGAACGAGTCGGAGGCTGGGTCGATGGGGAAGCGTCGGTTGTAGACGTCTTCCCGCACCGTTTCCACGCTGCGGATGGTAGCTACCATCGAGCGGATCACTTCGGTGGGGTAGGAGCCAACAGCAGTTTCGGCTGAAAGCATCACCGCATCGGCACCGTCGAGCACGGCGTTGGCCACGTCGTTGGTTTCGGCGCGGGTGGGGCGTGGGCTCGTGATCATGCTTTCCATCATCTGCGTGGCCACAATTACCGGCTTGCCAGCGCGGTTACATTTTTCGATGATAAGCTTCTGGGCCATCGGCACTTCTTCGGCCTTGATCTCAACGCCTAAGTCGCCGCGCGCTACCATGATTGCGTCGGTGAGGGCGATGATTTCGTCAATGTTTTTCAGGCCTTCGGGCGTTTCGATTTTCGCCACAACCCGGGTTTCCTTGCCGCTTTCGGCAATGATTTTTTTAATAAAGCGAATGTCTTCGGCCCGGCGGGCAAAAGATAGTGCTACCCATTCCACGTCGTTTTCAAGGCCAAATTGCAAGTCGGCAATGTCTTTCTCGGTCATGGCCGGTGCCGATACTTCCGAGCTGGGCAGGTTGATGCCTTTGCGCGGCTTTACCGTGCCGCCGTAAATGACTTCCGCCTCCACTTCCGTTTCGCGGTCGGTGCTGAGCACGCGCAACTCGATTTTGCCATCGTCAATCAAAATAGCATCGCCGGGCTTTACGTCGCGGGCCAAGCCCAAGTAGATGGTGCTCAGGCGGGTTGCTGTGCTAATCTCTTTCTCGCCGCACACCATTTTGATGATGTCGCCGGGCTTGATTTCGACAGCGCCGCCTTCTACTTCGCCCAACCGGATTTTGGGTCCTTGCAGGTCTTGCAGCAAGCCCACGTGGGTGCGCAAATCCTTGTTAAGACGGCGAACCGCATTGATCACCTGCAGGTGATCTTCATAAGAACCGTGCGAAAAATTGAGCCGGAATACGTCCACGCCTTCCCGAACCAAGGTAGAAAGTCGGTCATAGGTATTTGAAGCGGGCCCGACCGTAGCTACGATTTTAGTTTTATTGAAATGAGGAAGAGATTCCATGAGATGACGAAAGAAGTTTTTGAGTTGTGAGCAAATAGTAAAAACGGCTGACATCCTGAAGGCAGCACGGCGACAAAGCTCTACGAGTGTATATCATTGATAATGAAATACTTATCTCGTATGATGAGCTTCTTCGCGGCGCTCAGGACGGCAGCCGGGCAATTGAGTTGATGCTTCAAAAGAGCAGATTTTCTTTGAATTTCAAGGAGTTGGGGTCGAACTGACACGCGTATTGTACCTCTGGCAGGCGAGTCAGCCGATCCAATATTTCGTCGGATGCCAGCGCCCCGGTGCCGTTGCTGACCTGAATTAGGTAATCATATTCCTTGATGTCGGGAGCCAAAAACGGCTTTTTCAAGATCGACGGATCGAGCGAGCGGTTACGCAACAAGCGCAGCGTGATGGCTTCGGTGGTGTGCAAATAGTTGCTGATCACGAGCCGGCCGCGGGCCAGCAAATCGTAGATCAGATCTTGTTGTTTGACCAGTCGCAAGCGCAGCGCGTGGTTTAGCGTCCAGGCTAGCTTGTGTTCCCGGCTCGATGAAACCACGCCGAAAAGATCGAAGTCGCACTCGTACTCAACGTCCAGCGTCAGCATTTTCATAGGCAGCTACGAAGGCAAAGAAGGGCAAAAGTACACACGTCAAAAGCCGAAAGGAACAGGCCCGGCCATAATCTTGTACCCTGAAGATTCGGGTGGGTTTGTTTGACAATGTTAGGGAAGATAGTGTTATTTGTGCCTAGTTTTCCTCAAACCCCCACGGAAATGTCTGAAATTGCAGAAAAAGTAAAGGCCATTATCATCGATAAATTGGGTGTAGAAGCTTCGGAGGTCACTCCAGAGGCTAGCTTCACAAACGATCTGGGCGCTGACTCGCTGGATACTGTCGAGCTGATTATGGAGTTCGAAAAAGAATTCAACGTGTCTATTCCCGATGATCAAGCTGAAAACATCGCGACCGTAGGTCAAGCGATCAGCTATCTCGAAGAGCACGCCAAGTAATTCCGGCCTCTTTTTCACGGCTTTCGCTTACCGGCCGGCCCGCCGCCGGCCGTTTTGCTTTTTAGTAGTTCTTCTTTTCGCTTCTTCCGCTAGCTTATGTCTCTTCGGAGAGTCGTTGTAACCGGCTTAGGTGCTCTTACCCCCATTGGCAATTCCGTCGCTGAGTATTGGGACGGGTTGTCGCGCGGCGTGAGCGGTGCGGCCCCCATCCAGCGCTTCGACGCCAGTAAGTTCAAGACCCGCTTCGCCTGCGAAGTAAAAGGGTATAACTCGGAGGACCATTTCGAGCGTAAGGAAGGCCGCAAACTGGACTTGTTTTCGCAGTTTGCTGTAGTAGCTGCCGACCAGGCGGTGCTCGATGCCGGCATTACCGACGCCATCGACCACGACCGCATTGGGGTCATCTGGGGATCGGGCATTGGTGGTCTGCGCACCTTTCAGGAAGAGTGTGTGGCCTTCGCCAAAGGCGACGGAACCCCGCGCTTCAATCCGTTCTTCATTCCAAAAATGATTGCAGACATCGCGTCGGGTCATATTTCGATGAAGTATGGCTTCCGCGGTCCCAACTTCGTGACGGTTTCGGCTTGCGCCTCGTCGTCTAACTCCATTATCGACTCCTTTAATTACATCCGCCTCGGCATGGCCGACGTGATGGTGACGGGCGGTTCGGAAGCGGCAGTGACGGAGGCAGGCATTGGTGGTTTTAACGCCCTGAAAGCGCTGTCAGAACGCAATGACTCTGCCGAAACCGCTTCCCGCCCCTTCGATAAAGAACGGGACGGCTTCGTGTTGGGAGAAGGTGCTGGTGCGCTTATTCTCGAAGCACTCGAACATGCCCAGGCACGCGGCGCCAAAATCTACGCCGAGATCATCGGTGGCGGAATGTCGGCCGACGCGTATCACCTGACCGCTCCGCACCCAGAGGGTAAAGGCGTAATTCTGGTGATGAACAACGCCTTACGGGATGCTAAAATCACCCCAGAAGAGGTTGATTACATCAACGTGCACGGCACAAGTACACCGCTGGGCGACATTGCCGAAGTAAAAGCCATTCAGCACGTGTTTGGCGAACATGCTTACAACCTCAACATCAGCTCTACCAAGAGTATGACGGGGCACTTGCTGGGCGGGGCCGGCGCTATTGAGGCCATTGCGGCCATTCTGGCTATTCAGAACGGCGTCATTCCCCCGACCATCAATCACACGACCGACGATCCCGAGCTGGATTCGCGGTTAAATTTCACGTTCAACGTGGCGCAGAAGCGCGACGTAAACGTAGCGTTGAGTAATACTTTCGGCTTCGGCGGCCATAATACGTCGGTGCTGTTTCGCAAATTCCGCGACTAATGCCAAAGCCCGGTCAGCCACTTCCGCTGTTCGGTTTCTTCCGGCGGCTGCTGGGGCAAGACCGGGCTTTTCGGCAAGCTATTGCCACCGTCACGGGCAGCACACCCGATAATATTCGCCTCTACCATTTAGCATTCACGCACTCGTCAGTAGTGCGTCAACAGGGCGATACTGCGCGGCATCAGTCCAACGAACGCTTGGAATTCCTCGGCGATGCCGTACTGGGCGCGGTGGTAGCAGAATATTTATTCCGCAAATTCCCGTACGAGCAAGAAGGTTTCCTGACCGAAATGCGCTCTCGTATTGTTAATCGCGAGAGCCTCAATCAGTTAGCTTTGAAGTTGGGCTTGGATAAACTGGTGCAGCTAGATCCAGGTCAAGGCCGCGCGGCGCGTTCGCGCTCGGTCAATGGCAATGCTTTAGAGGCGCTAGTCGGCGCCATTTACCTCGATCAAGGCTATAAATCGGCGCGAAAATTCGTGCTCGGCAGGCTGATCAAGCCGTTTGTTGACGTAAAGTCTCTGACGCTGACTACCACCAACTTCAAAAGTAAGCTTATCGAATGGGCGCAGCGTGAGGGGAAATCCCTGCGCTACGATATTTCGGGACAACCACGGCCAGGTGGGGTGATGGAGTTTTCGGCAACCGTTCTCCTCGACAACGAAGCCGTGGCAATGGGCATGGGCTTATCAAAGAAACAAGCCGAGCAAACCGCCGCCGAACGAGCCCTCGAAGCACTAGGTATTTAAGGTATATCTATACAGATACTTGATTATCAAGTGGTTATATAGGTATAGGTATTCTTGCTGGTAGCTTGGCTGCCCAACGTTCTGCGGAAAGCTTGCGGCGGAAAGCGCAACCCCAGGAGAGGCTTTGCGGTTAATCTCTGATAGTATTTCGCTTCTTTTCCTCCTGCCTTATGAGAATTGCCGGCGCCGCCCTCAACCAAATCCCAATCGACTGGAAACACAACCTTCGCACCATCTGTGAGGCAATCGAGCAGGCAAAAGCGGCGGGCGTTGACTTGCTGTGCCTGCCGGAGCTATGCCTGACGGGTTACGGTTGCGAGGACTTATTTCTGCACGATTGGCTTTCGGCAGAGGCGCTTGAATACTTACAGCAAATCAGAAGCTGTACGCAAGGAATTCTGGTGTGCGTAGGCTTGCCCATTCGTCTCGCTGGCCGAACCTACAATACTTCGTGCGTGCTGCGCGACGGCGAAATCCTGGGTTTCGCGGCGAAGCAATTTTTGGCCAACGATGGCGTCCACTACGAGCCGCGCTGGTTTACGTCGTGGCGCGCGGGCGAAACGGGCATTGTGAGCTGGCAAGGCCAGGAGTGGCCCATCGGAGACTTGGTATTTGAGCACAAGGGGGTTCGTTTCGGTTTTGAGATTTGCGAGGATGCGTGGCGGCCCGACAACGAGCGTCCGGCCTGCCGGCTCATGGGCCGGGTTGATTTGATTGTCAATCCGTCGGCCAGCCACTTCGCAATGAGCAAGACGGACGTGCGCTACAACCTCGTCCTCAATGCTTCACGCAATTTTCGCTGCACGTATCTCTACGCCAACCTGCTGGGCAATGAGGCCGGCCGCATGATTTATGACGGCGAGATACTGGTTGCGCGCAATGGGCATTTGCTGACGCGTAATCAGTTGTTGAGCTTTAAAGAAGTGGATGTAGAATGCGTCGACGTCGATTTTTCGACGGAGCAACCCGTAGCCGAATCCATCGTGCCGCTGCCCACACCCGACGAATACCGTGAACTCAACCAAGCCCTGAGCTTAGCTCTGTTCGATTACATGCGCAAAAGCCGCAGCCGGGGTTTTGTGCTGTCGCTCAGCGGCGGTGCCGACTCCTGCATGTGCGCCGTAGCCGTAGCCGAAATGGTGCGACTAGGAGTGGCGGAGCTAGGCGTGGAAGAATTTAAACGGCGTAGCGGCTGTTTTTCGGCCGTTGAGAAAGTTGTGGCCCAGGTGGGTGCCGGCGGCCCGGCGCCTCAGCAAGTGGAAACGGCACCTGCCACTGAGGAAGACCCAACTGACAATCTGCAGCTCGTGCGGCGGTTGCTGACCTGCGCTTATCAAGGCACTGTCAATTCTTCGGATGACACCCAGCAATCGGCAAAGGAGCTCGCTGATTCGCTTGGGGCCGTGTTCTTCAACTGGACCATCGACGACGAAGTAAGTGGCTACGTAAGCAAAATCGAGCAGGCCTTGGACCGCCCCCTAGAATGGCAGACCGATGATTTGGCTCTGCAAAATATCCAGGCGCGGGTGCGAGCTCCGGGTATCTGGTTGCTAACCAATGTGTTAAACTGTCTATTAATTACAACGTCCAACCGCTCGGAAGCTTCCGTTGGGTACTGTACCATGGACGGCGACACGGCCGGCAGCATCTCGCCCATTGCGGATGTCGACAAAGATTTTGTGAAGAAATGGCTGCGCTGGGCTGAAAAAGAGTTGGGATATGTAGCACTTCGCCACGTCAATGCGTTGCAGCCTACGGCCGAGCTGCGCCCCCTCGCCGACAAACAAACCGACGAGCGCGACCTGATGCCTTACGTGCTGCTCAACCGCATCGAGCGGCTGGCTTTTTATAATCGCCTCAGTCCCAAGCAAGTACTTAATACCCTTATTGAGGAAGACCCCGCGCAGGACCCCGAGCAGCTCAAAACCTACGTCAAGCGGTTTTATTCGCTGTGGGCACGCAATCAGTGGAAGCGCGAACGTTACGCTCCTGCCTTCCACCTCGACGACTACAACGTGGACCCGCGCTCGTGGCTCCGCTTCCCGATCCTGAGCGGGGGCTTTCACGAAGAACTCGCGGCGCTGTAGCGTTTGCCCCATAAACCGGCTGGGTTTCCGTACTTTCGGCCTTCCATTTCCTTTCTCTTTTTCTATGAGCCTGCTTGCCTATATTACCTGGACGGCCTCGCCCATCATTGCCAAACTCGGACCGCTCACGTTGCGCTGGTACGGGTTGCTGTTCATGTCGGGCTTTGTGGTGGGGACGTTCATCCTGACGCACATTTACAAATCGGAAAAGGTATCGCCGCGGTGGGTAGATGTCATTACCATCTACATGCTGGTTGGGACCATAATTGGCGCGCGGTTGGGCCACTGTTTGTTTTACGATCCCGACTATTACTTAAAGCACCCGCTCGACATTCTCAAGATCTGGGAAGGCGGGCTGGCCAGCCACGGGGCTACTATTGGCATCTTGTTGGCTACCTGGCTGTTCGCGCGCAATAACAAGTTCGATTACCTGTGGGTGCTCGACCGCATTGTAATTGTGGTCGCTTCAGGCGGCGCCCTGATCCGATTGGGTAACCTGTTTAACTCCGAGATCATTGGCCGCGTGACCGATGTGCCGTGGGCATTCAAATTTGCGCGCTACAACGAGATTCACAACGAGCTGACCAACATTCCCAACGAGTTGCGGCACCCAACCCAGATTTACGAATCGCTGTTCTGCATATTTCTGCTGATTCTGCTCTACGGCATGTGGAACCGCACGAAAGAGCGCACGCCTCGTGGCTTGCTGTTCGGGCTGTTTGTAGTGCTGTTGTTTACCTTCCGTTTTCTGGTCGAATTCCTAAAAGAAAACCAGGTTTCTTTCGAAGATAAACTGCCCCTGAATATGGGTCAGTTGCTCAGTATTCCCTTGGTAATCATAGGGTTGTGGGTGGTGCTTCGGGCCGGCAAATGGCCCGGCAACCCCTACGGATTTGCGCCGCGTGACTTAGAGCAAGACGCCGCAGACGAGAAACCAAAGGCCATTGCCAAATCCAAATAAAAAGGGCCGCTCTCCAGAGAGCGGCCCTTTTTATTTGGGGTCATAAATACCTGCTACTGATTGGGTTGCAATGTGTATTGATACAGCGCACCTTGCTCAGTGCTGATAATTAGGCTGTTGCCGTAGAAGACAACTCCTTCCGTCTGGCCGGCGCCGGGCAGGGCAACGCGGTTCGGAGCGCTCTTGAGCATGGCTTCAAGGCTGTTGCCTTTGTAGAGAAACATTTCTTCGCGCCCCAGCAACACGAGGCTATGACCGTCAGGGCTGAGATTGGCATCGGTGACTTCGCCGGGTATGCTCATGCTTGCAACCAGTTGCGCGGTATGCCGCCCCGGCTGGTCGGATACGGCGTACACGTTGCTGGTGCGTTGCTGCGCGCGGTCTTTGGTGAACAAATAGATTTTGCCATCGTGCCAAAGCGAGGCCTCGCAATCGAAGTTGCGGTCTTTCTTCGACGGTGGAAATTCCTTCTGATCCGCGTATGCAAAATTGATGCTGCCTACCTGCTGCGGGTTGGCCGGATTGAGGCGATAAATAACCAGATCGCGTCGCGTATTGTCGTTGTTGCCGGTATCGCAAACGTAGATGTTGCCGCTGTTGTCTTTGGCCACGCTTTCCCAGTCTTTGTTGGGTACGCTCAGCTTGATCTCATCCAGAAGCTTGCCCTTCAAATCCACTTTGTAAAGCACCGGCTGGTTGCCGGCGTCGCCGTGGGTGTAAAACGTGCCAGGCTGCTCGGCATTGATAAGGCCGGAGCTTTCGGATACGCTGCCCGCCAGTGAGCCAACGCGCTTCAGGCCCGGTATTGATGCCCCAATGAGCTTGTTTTCGAGGCTCTCTTTTTTTGACTTTTTTTTGTCGCCCTTATCCGGGCCTTTATCGTTCTGTGCTTGCGAACAACTGGTACTGAGCAGAGCGCTTGCCAAGGTAGCAAGCGCGAAAAAAATGCGCATATCGCCGGAGTTTCAGGTAAAAAAAGGCTGCTTCCGCCCACGGCAGAAGCAGCGTTACGAGGGGCTATACGCAAGCGCTCGCAATCAGGGTACAGGATCGTAGCCGTGGCCGCCCCACGGATGGCAGCGGCTGATGCGGCGCAGCGCCAGCCGCCCACCCCGCCACGGACCGTACTTCTGCACCGCTTGTGCCGCGTAAGCCGAGCAGGTAGGCTGAAAGCGACAACTGGCCGGCGTAAGCGGCGAAATCAAATGCCGGTAAAACCAGATGAGGGCCAGAAAAAGCTGCCGGAAAAAATAAGCCATGGGTCAAAAGAAAGAACCGCAGCCCTGTGATCGGGCTTGCTCCTCTATAACAGCAAAAGTTACTACGAGTGCAATGTACAAGTGTATAGCTCCAGTGATTTGAGCGATTTGTAAGAATAATTAAATTATTAATATTTATAAGCTTATCCAATTTACTCTGTTGGGCTTTTGAGTGCGAATTTGTGCAATTATCTTTGCGGCTGTTTATAAGTGAATTATCGTTTAGATCTATTCAAGTTGGTTGCCTATGCGAAAGCTATACTCGTGCCTTTGTCTTTTCTTATTGGTATCCGGTCATACGCTGCTAGCCCAAGGCAACGGCCCGGGTGTGCGGGGCGCCCGAGCAGCAGCGCTCGGCAATTCTTCCGTTACCATCAGTGACGTGTGGGCGATTGGCAACAACGTTGCAGGTCTTGGCCAACTTACGCAGCCCACAATAGGGTTTTATGCCGAAAACCGATTTTTAAGCCGCGCTTTCAATACAGCCGCGCTAGTTGCGGCCTTCCCGTTGGGGCCGTTGGCAAACGGCAAGCCCAAGAGCGGAGTAGTAGGCTTCGAAGCACAGCGCTTCGGCGATAAGCTGTATTCCGAGCAGCGCTTGGGCGTAGGGTATGGGTATCGTGGGAGTTTGGTGAGCATCGGTGCCCGACTCGATGTGCTGCAAGTGAGCATCGAACGCTTGGGCAGCCGACGTACTGCTGCGCTTTCGTTGGGCGGTCAGGCCGAAATCATTCCGAAGCAGCTAGTATTAGGCGCCTATCTCTACAACCTCAACCAAGCTAAACTCGCTGAATACCAAGACGAACGCGTGCCCACTGTGTTAAAGGCCGGTCTTTCGTACCGACCCAACAACAAACTCATGCTTAACCTGGAAACAGAAAAAGACGTGGAGCAATCCGCTGATTTTAAGGCCGGTATAGAATATCGCCTCCTAGAAGCATTAGCGTTGCGGGCGGGTTTCGCTACCCTCACCGAGCAAACGACAGCTGGCTTGGGCTTTCAGGCTGGGCATTTGCAAATCGAGTATGCGGCTGCTTGGCAAACCGTGCTGGGGCTGAGCCAGCATTTGGCAATAAGCTTACGGCTGGACGCCAAATGAGCCGGAAGTTGATGCACCGCCTAGCGGCTTTCCTGGGGCTCTTTCTAAGTATTGTGCCGGCGCTACAGGCGCAGGAATACGTACGCCCGGCGGCCGACCTCGACCGTTTGGTGCAGGAGCTGTTTGCCGAAATTCAGAGCGATCAAGTGCCGTATGAGGACGTGTACGAAACGTTGCTTCAGTATTACCAAACGCCCTTAAACCTCAATACAGCCACCCGCGAAGAACTGCGAAGTCTACTGCTCCTGTCCGAAGCCCAGATTTCTGCCTTGCTCCATCATCGCGAGCAGGTTGGTATGTTGTTGAGTATGTATGAGTTGCAAAGCATCGACGGATTTGACCTGCGCAGTATCTACCGCGTGGCGCCTTTTGCAACGGTGCTCGATGGCATCGTGGGAGGCAACCGCGGCCCGTTGTGGCAACGTGTCCTTCAGGAAGATAACAACGCCTTGCTAGTGCGCTACGAACGTGTGCTACAGCAACGCAAGGGCTATACTGCCCCCGATACCACCAGCACCGGCCGCCTGACGAGCCGCTACGCTGGCTCACCCGATAAGCTGCTAGTGCGTTACCGCGTCAGCCACGCCCACGACTTTAGCTTTGGTTTTACAGCCGAAAAAGATGCCGGCGAGGCTTTTTCCTGGAACCCTGGCTCGCGCCGTTACGGAGCCGATTTTTACTCGGCTCACTTCGTTGTGCACGAACGCGGCCGACTCAAAACGCTGGCGTTGGGCGATTATCAGCTGCAATTCGGGCAAGGATTGTTGCTTTCTTCGGGCTTTCAGGTAGGCAAAGGCGCAGAGACGATCACGAGCATTCGCCGCAGCAACGTGGGGGTGCGGCCTTATTCTTCGGTGTTGGAAAACTCATTTTTCCGCGGTGCAGCCGCTACTTTTTCCCTATCTAAAACGCTGCAAGCCACAGCTTTTGCCTCGTGGAAAAAGGTAGATGCCAGCATCCAGACAAGCACCGATTCGTTGGCAGAGTTCGATGAATTTTCCTCAGGAGTTTTGCTGACGGGCCTGCATCGGACCACTACGGACCTGGCCAATCGCAAAGACCTGCGCGAACTGATCAGCGGCGGCAACTTTACTTACACCAGTCGCAACAGCAATTTCAGCGCCGGCCTCACGGCCGTTGATACGCATTTCGACAAAGCCATTCTGCGCCGCTCGGAGCCTTATAACGCGTTCGAGTTCAGAGGAATGCATAACCTAGCCGTGAGTACGCACTACAGCTACGTGCTACACAATGCGTTGCTGTTCGGCGAAACGGCGCGCAGCAGCGGTGGCGGCTGGGGTACTGTGAATGGCGTGCTGGCCAGCTTAGCCTCCAACGTTGATGCTTCGGTGCTGTACCGACGGTATACGCGTGATTTTCATACGTTTTACGGCAACGCGCTCAGCGAAAACACCCGGAATATCAACGAAAGCGGCCTGTATATGGGCTTGAAAATGAGGCCGTTGTACAAATGGGAAATTTCGGCTTATTACGATCAGTTCCGATTTTCGTGGCTGAAATACCAGATCGGAGCCCCTTCGCAGGGCCACGACTGGCTGTTGCGCGTGGCCTTTTCGCCTTCCAAAACCAGTCTGCTTTACGCCCAAATGCGCTTGCGCGTGAAAGACCACGATGGCGACCTCGATCCGGTTCGGCCGGTGCCGGTGCCTACGGAGCGCCGCAGCGTACTGTTGTTTTACGATGCCAACCCCTCTGCCGCATTGAGCTTGCGTACGCGTTTGCAAGGCACGCATTACCGCGAAAACGACGGTCCGCGCCGCGCGGGGTACGTTCTGGCTCAGGATGTTACGGTGGCGGTGGTGCCGCGCGTACAGCTCAGCGCCCGTTACGCCCTCTTCGATACCGACGATTACGACACGCGCCAATACGTGTTTGAGCGCGACGTGCTCTATGCATTTTCTGTGCCGCCACTCTATGGGCAGGGTACGCGGGTATATGCCTTGGCAGAAGTCAAATGCAGCCGCCACCTTACGCTGTGGTTGCGCTACGACGAAACCCATTATCGGCACCACGCTACGATCGGCTCAGGGCTGGAGGAAATCCAGGGGCCACGCCGCTCACAAGTGAAAATGCAGGTTAGGTATAAAATATAAGTATCTGATTATAAAATGATTATATGCAATCAAAAAGGTCATACAACAGCACGTTGTACGACCTTTTTGATTGCTAGAAAACTGCTTGCTACTCCTTCAGCAGCCGCAGGACTGTAGTGCCTTCCGGAAGCGTCAGATGCAACTGGTAAACGCCCTTCGCCAACTGGCTTAGATCGAGGCGGTGGTGAAGCGGTGCAGCGCTTTTGGTGAGAGCTTCGGTGGTAACTGAGCGGCCAAGAGCATCCGTAACACGCAGGCTCAGAGATCCTTGCTTGCCGTTGTCAACGGTAAGCTGAAAGACGCCCGCGCTTGGATTTGGGAAGAGCTCTACGCCTTTGAGTAATGCCGCATTCTGGCTGCTGAGTACCACACTGGCAATGCTCTCGTTGGAGTAAGCCGACGGTCCGGCTGAGTTCACCGCACGCACCCGATAATAGTAACGTCCGCTGAGGGCCACCGGATCTGTATAGGTGGTCGTGTTGGCGGGCAGCGTGGCAATGCGCTGATAGGCTGTGTTGTTATCGGGTGAGCGCTCCAGCTCAAAGCCCGTTTCGTTGGTAGCGTTATCCGTCCACTGCACGTCGATGTTAGCAGTTCCGTTTGCGGTGCCATTGGCAAACGCGATGAGGCTGGTGGGCGCGTTGGGTACACCTAGCACGGTGCAGAGTTCCAGGTTCCAGCCTGTAAGCGTGCCACCGTTGCCGGCCGCATTATCGTTGATGGTCAGCGTCCAGTTGCCGTTGGCTGGGCTGTTGAGCAATTCGCTGAGAGAGTTGGCCGGCCGATACGTCGCGCCCGCCGTAAGCGGGCAACTCAAGGCCGCCGCAGCTGTTTCGTCAAGGCTGATATTGAAGGTGGAAGTACCCGCGCAGATGCGCGGAATCAGGATGGCTGTTCGCCCGGCCGGGTTGGTAAGCGAAATCTGCAATTCGCCCACGTTGGCATGGGTCAGGGTCAAGTTGCGGATGGCAATTGCCGATACGATTTCGGTCGTGCTTACCGTGATAACAGAAGTAGCAGTGGCCGGAGCATCAGCCGGAATGGCAACCGGCACTTGCGCAGCTGGGTACGCTTGGCAGGTAGGTGTGCTGGTCTGGAATTGCGTAGCGGCCGAATAGGCGGCGGGGCCGCACAGGCCGTTGCCCCGCACCCGCCAGTAATAAACGGTATTGGCCTGGAGTGGAGCGAGCAGCGTAAAAGTGGTGCCACTAATACTTGTTTGGTTGACGATGAGGTTGGTAAATCCCGCATCGGTGGCCACTTGCAGGTCGTAGCTGGTAGCGCTGGCGGCGGCACTCCACTCAAACCGCGGCCGGGTGGTGGTGCGTACTACGCTGGTAGGCGCAGTGGGAGTAGGCACCTGCGTAACGATGTCGCGTACCCGCACCCGCACTTGCTGCGATTGCGTAATGCCGTTGCTGGTGCCAGTTAGGTTGACGATGTAAATTCCTGGTGCAGTGCCAGTTGCGACGGAAATAGTCGCTTGGGAATTTGTGCCTGCGCTGATGCTGGCCGGTGCAAATGTTACGCTAAGCCCCGTCGGCAGGGTGCCGGCCGACAGCTCCACGTTGCCCGAAAAGCCCTGCAAAGTGCTTGCGCCTACGGGTAGGACAACGGAGTTGCCGGGACAAACTTCCGTCAGGCTGCCTTCTACGCACGAAGAGTTTAGGTAAAATGTTGGCCCTGTAAGTGCCTGAATGATAAAGTTTTGATCGGATATATCGAAGAAAATGTTGCCTACTGCTTGCACTTTGAGGCGAGCCCCAGTGGTGGTGGCAGTACCCGCGGGCACCGTTATCGACTCGCAGCCATCGTTGGGTGTGTTGGCGGCTAACACAACGGGGAAGGTCAGGCCGCCGTCGGTGGATAGGAGGATGTCTACGTTGGAGGCGCTAATAGGGGCTTGGTTGGTGTTTGACACGTCCCAGGTTACAAGCTGGGAAGCGCCGGCTTGCCACGTTGCGACCGTGTTTGGGGCCGTTACGACGAACGGCCCTGCCGTACCGACCACTGCCACGTTCATCGAATCGTAGTCAACGCCTCCACCGCCGGCCCGGTTATCCCGAGCGACGAGCCGAAACATCAGTTTGCGCGCATATGAAGGCAGCAATTCGCCGATTTGGTGCGTGTTGCCGAGCAAATCAGCAAGACGAGGAAAAGTCCGGAAACCCGAAGTAGCGGGCGCAAAAACCCGAAAGAGTGGGGCATTACCCGTGGGCGCGTTGGGGTTGCCCGAGGGGCCTAGGTCGTATTCTTCCCAGGAATAGGTGAGGGCATCGCCATCAGGATCGGTGGCGGAGCCGGAGAGCGCAAACGGCGTGCTGATCGGAATGCGGTAGTTCGCGCCAGCATTCACAACGGGCGGGTGATTGCCAGTTGGCGTCACCGTGGCACAATTACCAGGGCCCGTAACGTGCGCCAGAATTTGGTCGAAGCTGCGCGAATGAAAGTACGGATCGCTGTTGGTCTGGATGTTGTCGATGGCGCAAATGCCGGCATAGGCCATGATAGACGTGCCGCTGCCGGGCTCATACGCCGATGCCGAGGAGCGATTGCCGCTGCAATTGCCCGAGGTGCTGTTGAACGTATGATCGGCGCCGAATTGGTGGCCCATTTCGTGCGCTACAAAATCGACGTCGAACGCATCGCCCACTGGGTTGGGCAGCCCCGTTACACCGCGGGCCTTTCCCTGAACGCACACTGACGGCCGTTGCGCAATGCCGCCGCCGCCCGTACTGAATACGTGGCCAATATCGTATTTGCTATCGCCAATGCGCTGATCTACAGTGCTTTGGTTTTGATCGAGCATGGCCTCCCCGTTGTTGTTGGTGTAGGGGTCGGTGGTGCCGTCGAGGAAAATAAGGGTATCGTTTTTGGCTACCAGTACGAGCCGGATGGCCAATTCGCGCTCGTAGATGCCACTCACGCGGTTTACGGATGTGACAATGCCCGCCAGCGCGCCTTCTTTAGTGCCCTGTTTGGTGGCAGCGTATTCGCCGGTGCAGGCAACCGCCAGGCGGTACGTGCGCAATTCAGTACCGTTAGAGGAGCGCAACAGCGCTCCGGCAGCCGGCGCTGCCGTCTGGGTATCGCCTCCGGTGAGGCACACCGCTCCCAGCGCGTTCGGCGCCATCGCTTGCTTAGAAAAGACCAAGTGGTGCGTTGCGTCGGCGGCGCTAGCCGGGTCGATGTAAATGGTTTGCGAACCAGTTAGGATCTGGGCGTGAAAACCGGCTGGTGACACATCCAAGCGTGCCGTAGCGGAAGGGTCATCGATGCCCTGCGCTTCGTAGGTGCGGATCTGAGGATAGCGGGCCGCCAGTTCGGGAGCCATCACGGGCACCGTCGCCACCCGAAAACGCCCGGAAGTGCCATCGGGTAACGGCAGCGAAACCACAGTTGCGGAGTTGCGGGCGCCGGCGCCTTTTTCAGCAGGCGCCTGCTTCAATACTTCGCGCAGGGTCGAGAGTTGAAACGACACCGGCCGGAAGCGCAACAAGTCTTTGGTATGGCGGCGCGCCACAGCCGGAGCTTGCGGATCATCGGCCCACAGAACGCGTTGAGCTGCACTCTCGCGCGGAATTCCGGCCGCTGCTACCAATAAGCCACTCAGCAACGAAGCACGCCAACGTTGCCAAAATCTAGTAAACTGTATAGCCATAATAAGCCAGAATAGTCGTGAAAGTATAGCAGTGCGCGTTCCTTTAAATGTAGGCTTTTTGCTTCTAATTACCCCTGCGCGTTGCCAGTCTATAGAAGTGAAACCGTGACCGGATGTTGCACAAAAAAGCCTGCTTGCCAGAAAGGCAAGCAGGCTCAGAAAAGCAACGAAAGCCGAGTGTCACTTACGCATCCGTTTTCAACAACACGACCTGTACCTTATCGGCCGTGCTGATCTTGCGCCGAAAGTCGACGTAGGCCGGATAATCGGTGCGGTCAAAGCGGGTATGGGGCATGCTTAGGCGTCGGACATACTGCAACGTGCCATCGGGCAGGGCCTGTACCTGGGTGGTGTAGGTGCCAAAAGCCGTGGTGAGCTGCACCGGCGTCGGCAGGCTTTCGGGCTTAACACCCGCTGGCACGTGAAACCGAATGGTGTCGGCCTGCGAGTACGCGTGGCTGAGCCATACCTCGCTCTGCCGTTCGCCAACCGGCGGTACAATGGCGGACGTTTTGCTTAATAAGTTGATATTCAGAAAGATACGTTTACCGCTAGCGGCGGCATAATTAGGCAGGGCCAACGCCAAGGTTTCGGTTACTGCGGGCAGCCCAGGGAAGGGAGTTGACGCAAGGTTGAGCTTCGTGATGCTGAAGTTGGCCAAGGCTAGGCTTTCCGCAATTTTCTTTTTCTGCTCGCTTGCGTCCAAACTGGTGAGCAACGCACTGACGCGTTCCTGCTCCTGGCCGGTGCGCACCGTCCGGATGGTAGCGGTGGCATTGCCTTGGGCATCCACGTACACATCGGCCCGGCGCTCCCGGCGGTTTTCAGCGGCTCCGTACTTTGGCGTAGCCACCAGATGACCACCGCTGGGCATCAGCAACAGCGCATGGCGGTTGCCAGTGAAGCTGCCCATGTAGTTGAAGGCGATGGTTTGGCTGGTGCATTCGAGCCACACGGTATCGCGCTTGGCTCCTTTGGTGAGGGGCACGCACAGCACCACGTGGTTAAACTGACTGCTCGGAAAATCGGTGTGGATGTCGGGTTCATCGGCCCGCACCAATGCGCAGTACGAAGTAACCCCAGCGGCCTGCAACAAAGCTTTGCCATAGTTAGACAGCGCTTTGCAGTCGCCGTAGCCGGTGCTGCTGACGGTGCTCGCCGGGAAAGTTTGCCAGCCTCCCAGCCCCAACTGGATGGAGATGTAACGGGTATTGGCCTGCAAAAACTCGTACACTTTCCGGATGCGGGCGCGTTCGTCGGTTTCGCCCTGCACCAGCGCCGCAATGCGGGCTTTTACGGTTTCGGGCAACTCGTCGCGGCCGGCATTGAGCTCGTAGGTCCACTGGCTCAGCTGTTGCCACGACGTAAGGCTGCCGCTGTGGCCTTGCACTTCAAAAGTGGTAGGCGCCGTAACCACCATGGGCACTTGCTCCGAAATGGGTGGGCTGTCGGCTTCGTCTTCAAAAGCCGGTAAGTTGGCAAGCTCCCATTGGTACACTTCCAACGAACCGTCCTGACTACGAGCTGCTTTCACGCCTTTCGGCAGATGTCGTTCTTGGTAGCGTAGCGGCAGAGTAGCTGGCGTCAGTACCCGAAAGGTAGCGTGCTCCACAGCTTGCTGCTCCTCAGTCTGCGGGCTCCACGTTGAGTAGAAAAGCGAGTTGTCGGAAACTACTTCGTATTCAAAATCAACGGTGTAGGGATACGCAGTCTGGCGCAGGTCGGCGAGGCGGCCGCGGTTGTCGGTTGCCAAGCTAGAACCATCCGAAAGGCTATAGTCCTTCACGTTGTTGCTACGCAGGTTGTGAAGCAGCCGTCCGTCGGCATCGTACACGGCCCCGCGCAGGTAGTTGATGCTGTTAAGTTGGTCATACTGTACCAACTCCCGGCCTTGGCTGTCTCCGTTCTCGTCGAGTATCGTCACCACGCGGTGCACCGTGCTCACGGTCCGGCTCGGCGACTTTACCAACAGCGTTTCCTCATACTGCCGTACCACAGCATGCGCGTTTTCCCGCAGCGCCGCAGCTATTGCAGCCACCGGATATTTAGGCTGGCCGCCCGCGTACGCCGCGCTAGCGGCTCCGAGAAGCACCCCAAAGCAGGATGCGGCTTTTTTTATAAAGTGCATACTACCAAGAGGTTATGATTTCTTCTTCAACACAATTTGCTCGGCCTGTTTGGCAATCAGGCGGGCATAGAACTCGCGTAGCGAACCGTATTCGGCGGCTGAGTACACTGCCTTGCGCAAGCTCAGGCGGCTTGTTACCTGTAGCGAACTGGCGTTGGGTTGCACCGAGTACATGTAGCGTCCGCCATCGTTGGGCAAGTCCAGTACCAAAGCCTTCGGTAATTCATCAACATCATAACCGCTTGGTATGTTGATGTTTATGATAATCGTCTCATCAATGGGAGCGCCAAAGTCAACCGGGAAAAGGCGGTCTTCGTGAACAAACGGGTTTTTGTCGTCGCCAAAATGCCGGACTGGGTTTAGGTAAAGCGTAGTGGCCGGAGCTTCGGCACCGGGGCTTACAAACTCGTAATCCAGACCCAACGGATTTTGCAGCGCCGAGCGCTGGGTAAAAGCGTATTTGGCAATGTTCCAGCCTTCGTGGTTGCTGGCCAACTTCTCCATGAATTTCTTCTCGCCTTCCTTTTGCAGCTTTTCGCGGGTATAGACCCCGGTGTAGCCGCCGTGCTCCTGGTGTACTTTGCCCGTCCAGCCGCCTCGCTCGTCGAGTGTAAGTTGCACCATGCGGTAATCGACGAAACGCTGAGCGGGCTTCAGATCAACCCAGCGCGATTGCGCGACATCGGGCATAATCAGGTGGCCTTGGCCATTGAGGCAGCGCGTAGGCAATACGCCGCAAGGCACGAATTCTTCGGTAGCATCGGCCAGCATCTCTTTGCCGTCGGGCAGTGCGATGTGTGCTACCACATAATTAAACTTAGACAAAAGCGGTTGTCCGGAAACATTTACCCAGCCGTTTTCGCGTGTGCTGAGCAAAACGGGGTTGGCCTGAAAACCGGCATCGCGCAGCAGCGCCACAAACAACAGGTTTACATCGGCGGCGTTGCCGCTATGTTGGTCAAGAGCTTTGCGTAGCGTGCTGGTGGCGTAAATACGGTCGCTGCCGTTGTACTTCAGCGAGGTGCGCACGAGTTCGTGTACAGCCGCGATTTTGGCTGCCGGATCGGTGGCTTTGGCGAGCGCAGCGGCTAGCTGTTCCTTTAGGAACGTGTTGGGTTTCAATTGAGTACCAAACTGCTCGTCGGCGAGCAGATCCTTGTCAATCTTGTTCCAGGTGTCGGCTACCGGGTGGTAGCCTTCCTGCGGAAACTGATAGCCTGCCAGCTCAAAGTCGATGCTGGAGATGAAGTTCTCCGAAGCCGTCATGTACGGCTCCTCGCGAAACGCCGGGACATTTTTCATCGCCCAACGGTTGTTCGTCACGTTAGCAGTGATCGTACCGGCGTTTGACGAAGAGCCGGCTACGCTGTTCATGTCGCCGTACACGCCAAACCCTGTCCGCGTCACGCTTTGCTCGCGCACATCCAAGGGCTTGTAGCCCCGCATCTGGATTTTGTAGTCGAAGTACTCGGGCATGGCCACCCGGTACTCGCTCCAGCGCACCGGAATGGAATGCTGAAACTGCCAATCCTGAAAGTTGAACAAAAACTCCGACGTGATGCTGTAGGCAAATTCAATCACGGAGCCCACGCGCACATTGGGCATCGTGAACTTCTGAATGTTGGTGTTCGCCGTCGATTTTTCCTTGAAAATGGACGTGGAGGCCAGTTTTTCTTTCACCACCTGCCCGTTGACCAAGTTGTAGGTGAAGCCACGCAAGTTGGCCAGGCGCTCTTCCCGGCTGTCTTTGTGGTAAAGGGATATACTCCGCGTAGCCCAGTCGTAGCCCGATTTTTTAAGGATTTTGATGCGCATTACGCGGTCGAAAACCAGTTTAAAGCCTTCGTGGTCAGTGATAAAGCGCGATTGACCGTAGTCGCACAGAATGACGGCTTCCGAAGCGCTGTCGGCCACAAAGCCCTGCTCTTTTAGATCGGCCTCGTCGATTTTGCCGAATTTGATGGGATCGGGGGCTTGCCCCGCCGCTGGCGAAGCCATAAAACCACCCAAAAGCACTACCAAATAGAAGAGTAGCGAATGTTTCATGCAGTAGGATTGATAGAAAAAGGAGTAATAAAGTATCTGCATTCGAAAAGAATGCTGTAGTCAGATGCTAGCAGAGTACAATTAGAAAAGGCGCCAAACGCGAAGCAATATCTCGGCTAAACGGGCGCTAGTTACAATAATATGCAACGATATAACTATTTTAATTTAAATTTTAAATAGCTGGGTATTTTATTTATAAATTATTGATAATCAAGTAATTATAAATAATAGCTTGGGCCGCAATTCCTACAGCGGAGCGCTTGATAACAGCCTTGGCAGCAAGTTAGCTTAAGCTAGGCTTACGTTGCAAGCGCACACCCCACAGCAAGTACAACAATGCCATTAATGCAAATGCCGCCGATAGTCCGTACACATAGGAGAGGTGCGCTGGCACATTGCCATACAGCCACCCTGCCGCCAAAGCGCCTATCCCAATGCCTGCCTCCAACGCGATGTACATCGTAGCCACGGCCCGACCGCGGCGGGTTTCTTCACTCAAATCGATAGTCCAGGCGTAGAGGGTAGGAGAGTTGAGCCCGGAGCCCAATCCAAACAAAACGGCCGCCACCAGAAACACAACTCCCGATTGTGCCAGGGCCAGCGTCACCAGCGCCACCACCAGTATGGCCGTAGAAACCCGCAACACTGGCACGCGGCCATACCGGTCGGAAGCACGCCCTGCCACCAAGCGTACCACCAAAGAAGCAATGGTGAAGAAGCTGAAAAACAGACCTTTATTGCCAAGGCGCAGCAGCTCGCTGTGGTCGGGCACGACGGTAAGAATGCTGCCGTAGGAGAACATGCACAACAGCGTTACCAGCGATGGGGCCAGCACCTGCGGCTCCAAAATCTCGTTCCATTGCAGGCGTAGCAACCGCCAGCTAAACCGTTCGCGCTGCGGCAAGGGCAACGTTTCGGTCATGGTGCCCTGCACGGCCAGCGACAGCAGCGCCGCTCCCGACGAGCAGTAGAACATGGTATTTAGGGAGAAATGATCGGTGATCAGGCTGCCCACGGCCGGGCCGGCGGCCATACCCAGGCTCCCGGCTACGCCCAGCAACCCCATTGCCTCGCCCCGGCGCTCCAGCGGAATGATGTCGGCCACGAAAGCAGCCGTGCCAGTAGGCTTAAATCCCGTGCTGAAGCCGTGCAGTAAGCGCAGCAACAGAAACCCAGCCACAGTCGTCACCCACGGATAAAAAAAACCGCACAGAAAGCACACCAGCGACCCGAACACCATCACCGGAATACGGCCGACCGTATCGGCGAGCTTGCCGCTGAAGGGGCGTGAAAATCCCGCCGTGAGGGTAAACAGGGCAATGATGAAGCCTTTGTATTCCGCCCCGCCCAGCTGCGTCAGAAAATCGGGCAGTTCGGGCAACAACATGTTGAAGCTGGCAAAAAACAGAAAAGAGCTCAGGCACATCAACCAAAACCCGGCTGTGTAGATGCTGCTGCGGAAAAAGGGCATGCCGCAAAGGTAGAAATTGCCTACGCGCCGGTCTAGGCGATAGCAAACATAGTTTTAGCAACAGACCAGCTTGTGGAGAAGGGCTGCCAAAACGGCCGCTTGTTGAGTTTGGAGCAAACCTTGTCGTATAGGTGCTGTATGTCTGGACTTTCTGATTTTTTTACGACGATTTCTGCCAAGCGTCCGCGCGCCGATGGCAAACCCGCTCTTACCGTGCGCGAACGCTTTTCGGCGCTCCGCAACCTACCCGAATTTCTGCGCCTAATCTGGGAAACCAGCCCGTCGCTCACCTTGGGCAACATTGCCCTGCGCCTAATACGGGCCGCCCTGCCGCTGGCGCTGCTCTACGTGGGCCGGCTGATTCTGGACCTCATCGTTGGGCTGGCTCGCAATCCCAGCAGCACGACTTCCCTGACGCCGCTTTTTGAGCTGGTCGGGCTGGAATTTGGCTTGGCCATCCTTTCCGACGCCACGGGCCGGGCTGTGGCCTTGCTCGATAGCTTGCTCGGTGATCTGTTTGCCAACCGTTCGTCGGTGCGGCTGATGGAGCACGCCGCCCAGCTCGACCTCGACCAGTTTGAGGATAGCGCTTTCTATGATAAACTTGAACGTGCTCGCCGTCAGACACTTTCGCGCACAGTGCTTATGTCGCAAGTGCTATCGCAGGCCCAGGATGCGGTCACGATGGCGTTTCTGGCAGTGGGACTGACGGCGTTTAATCCGTGGCTGCTTTTGCTGCTGTTAGTAGCCGTGATCCCGGCGTTTCTGGGCGAATCGCACTTCAACGAGCGCAGCTATTCGCTGGTACACGGCTGGACGCCCGAACGCCGCGAGCTGGACTACCTGCGCGTAACCGGCGCCAGCGACGAAACCGCTAAGGAGGTGAAAATCTTTGGGTTATCGGGTTTTCTGATTGAGCGCTTTCAGCAGCTCTCCGACGAATTCTATAGCAAGAACAAAAGCTTGGTGGTGCGCCGGGCCACGTGGGGCACCTTCTTCGCGGCGGTTGGGGCGGCGGGTTACTACGGCGCGTACGTGTACATCATCACCCAAGCCGTACGCGGCCAGATCTCGATTGGTCAGCTTACGTTTTTATCGGGCTCCTTTGCGCGGATGCGCGGGCTTCTGGAAGGCATTCTGAGCCGATTTAGCAGCGTAGCGGAAGGTGCCTTGTACCTGCAAGATTTTTTCGACTTTTTCCGATTGCAGCCCCGTATCATTCGCGATGTTACGCGGCCTGTGCGTCCATTCCCCAATCCTATCCGCCAAGGCTTTGAGTTTGAAAACGTAGGCTTCAAATACCGCAACGCGGGCAAATGGGCGCTGCGCAACCTGAGCTTCACCTTGCAAGCAGGCGAGAAACTGGCTTTGGTAGGCGAAAACGGAGCTGGCAAAACCACGCTGGTAAAGCTCCTCGCCCGGCTCTACGACCCCACGGAAGGCCGCATTCTGCTCGATGGCTACGATCTGCGCGAGTACGACCCTGCCGAGCTGCGCCAAGAAATCGGGGTGATATTTCAGGATTTCGTACGCTTCCAACTGTCGGCTGGACAAAACCTGGCCGTGGGGCGCATCGAAGAAAAGGAAAATACGGACCGCATTCAATCCGCAGCGGCGCAAAGTCTCGCCGATTCGGTCATTCAGAAGCTGCCAGCCGGCTACGATCAGATTATCGGGCGGCGCTTTACGGGCGGTGTTGACTTAAGCGGTGGCGAGTGGCAAAAGATTGCGTTGGGTCGCGCGTACATGCGTGATGCTCAGTTGCTGATCTTGGACGAGCCCACCGCCGCCCTCGATGCCCGTGCCGAACATGAGGTCTTTCAGCGTTTCGCCGACCTTACTAAAGGCAAAACCGCCGTTCTGATCTCGCACCGCTTCAGCACCGTGCGCATGGCCGACCGCATCCTGGTAATTGAGAACGGACAGTTCGTCGAAATTGGCTCGCACGAGGCCCTGTTGGCCAAGGGCGGACGCTACGCCGAGCTGTTTGCGTTGCAGGCCGCGGGCTACCGCTAAATGTCGATTTACGCCAAAATTTTGTACATGCTTTATCAATTGATACTCAAGATCTAAGCCTGATTTTATTGCGTATCTTAGAGGGTATGTCGGTTATGAATATCACAGCCTATGAAACCTTCTGTTACGCTGCTTTTGGGTGTGGCACTAGCCCTATCGGGCTGCTTTGCTTCCCGGGAAGCCCGCATCGAATCGGACTATAGCTACAACGGCAATTTCCGGCGCTATCGCACCTACGATTTCGTCACCGGCGACGGCCTGGCCTCCGATACCAGCCACATCGGTACGGTGCTGCGCGAAGCCATTCAGTCGCGCCTCCGCATTCAGGGCTACAAGCCCGCCCGCCGGCGTCCTGATCTGTTGGTGAACTTCCGGGTATTTGAAGGCAACCTGCGCTTTCAGGGATATGCGCAGGAAGACCTGACTACCTGGATCAAGAATGGGTTGGTCGAAGACGACGAAACGCCCAAAGAAGAACGGCAGCCTTACAAACCCGTCCGCTTGCTGCTCACCGACGGCACACTGCTGATTTCGCTCATCGATAACCACACCAACCGCGCCGTCTGGAACGGCTATGCCTCAGGAGTGGCGGTGCCGCCTGGTCCCCAAGGCGAAGTAATTCTGCGGCGATCGGTGCGCTCGATATTCGATCAGTACCGCATCTTTACCGAAGGATATATAAATTCAGATCGTTGATAACGAAAGAGTTATGAAATAGATTGATTGGGCTTTTGACCAAGGCCTCTCAACAACGAAAAGCCCCACTGCCGAGATTGGCAGCGGGGCTTTTCGTTGTTGAGGGAAACTGTTAGAGGGCTAGCGTCGCGCGGTAGGAATACGGAACTGTATACCCACGCTCGGTACCACCGTAACCCCTTTCAGGGTCGCCGACCGGTTGTTGAGAAGCTGGTAGGTGCCATAATTCTGGTAGAAAATCGACACGGCCGGAATGAAATAGACGTAGCGATACCCAATCTTGACGTTGGCAAAAGCGCCGTAAGAGGAAAAGTTTTGCCGTTGCGTCAACAAGCTGGCTACCTGCTGATTAACCTGGCCGCTCCCCGGCCCCTGATAAATTCGGTCGGGGCGGAAACCGTAGCGCAAAAACGTGTGCGAGTATACCACTCCGTAAGAAAAGGCGCCTATTTCCTCCTCCGGCCCAAACGAATGGCTTACCACAAGCGGAATGATCAGGTCGTGGCGGGACGCCTGAAAGCGTAACAGATTGGAGATGTTGTCGAGGAAGGGTAGGTTGGGGAGCTTGGCCCGCTGTGTAGCGTATTGCAGTCCGATGCTGGCATAAGTTGCGTTGGCTACGCGTCCGCCGGGGTTTTCGGGAGTGCCAACGGGGCCCAGAAACTGATACATGGCATCGAAAACATGGGAGCCAAACGCGTACTTATAGCCCACATCCAACCGGTCGATGACGCCGTAGCGCAGGTACAGATCGGAAGCAGGCTGCACGGGATCGAGTACGTAGGCCAGGGCCGCAATTTGTAGTCTGTCAACTAGTTGGCTGTACTGGATGGTGTCTTTGCGGGCAGCTTCCTGCGCGGCGGTTTTCAAGGTGCTGCCGACGCGGTTGAGCGTTTCCTGCGGCACGTTGAAAGACATGTTGCCGCCCACCTTGAATTCGCCTTTTGGCGTCACTTTTCCCGTACTCACAATGGCGCGCGGGGCGGTACAGGCGGTGGCAAGCAAAAGGCCCAGGGCGGGCAAAAAGCGGAGTAGAGGCAAGCGATTCATGAAGCGGAGCAAGGAGATGAGGGGCAAAAGTCGGAAAAGAAACGAGTGCTACGGCTGCTTACGCCAAAACCGGGCCGGATGTATGGCATCCGCTATACGGCAGCCGATGGGATTTTGCCATCTTTGCGGTAATGTTGACTGTGTTTTTGTGTTGGCTTGTAACGGCTTGGCTTACTGTTGCTTTCGGTTGGGTTACTTGGAAAATGGCGGCGCGGATGGGTCTGCCGGGTACCGGTGAGGTACTGAGTTTCGAATGGCTCAGTCTTACCGGAATAAGTGTCCTGACTGTTTTTCTGACGGTTTTATCATTGTTTCTTCCGCTAAACGAAGCGGTGCAGATCATCAGCGGAACTACAGGCTTGGTCATCACGCTGGCCGGTCGCAAATCGTGGTGGCGGTACATAGTGCATAAGTGGCAACGGAGGGGTACGGCCTATTACGGGCAGGCCTTGTTAGTTACTGTATTGATAATCTGGTTGTTATGGCGGGCGGCCAACCCTACTACCGCTTTCGACACCGGTTTGTATCACCTCCAGACCTTACAATGGATCGAGCGCTATCCGGCCGTTCCGGGCTTGGGAAATCTGCACGGGCGGTTGGCCTTTAATTCCAGCCTGTTTCTGCCCATGGCCTTGTTGCGGTACGGTACGCCCAGCGGGCCCGCGTATTGCTTGGGCTCTTACTTTTATCTGCTGATGGCTGTGGTGGCGGCTCGGCGTGCTACCGCAAGGCACGCCCCAACGCTATCCGACAGCTTACACTGGGTGTGGGCACCCATATTGTTGTTTTTCGCGCTGATATACTGCTTTCAGGTATGGCTGTCGTCCACTTATTCCGACTGTCCGCTGGCTGTGTTACTGGGCTTGCTATTTCTGCGTTTCGGCGAAAAAAGACAATCCTCTTATAATCAAGGGGTCGATGCAAGCGACCTTCTGCTGTTGCTGTTGGCCCTTATTGCCACAACTATCAAGTTGTCAGCGGCTCCTGTGCTGCTGTTGCCGGCTTATAAAATTTGGCAAAAACGGCGTTTGGTAACCTGGCCGTGGCTAGTATGCTTGGTAGCACTGGTGGTTGGGGTAGTCGGGCCGTGGCTGGCCCGCAGCGTCGTGCTGTCGGGATATCTGATCTACCCCTTGCCGGCTCTCGATGTATTCGCAGTCGATTGGAAGGTGCCGGCTACCTACGCCCGCATGGAGCAGAACATCATTGCCAACACGGCGCGGCAAGCGATGCAGAGCCCCTACGCGCCTTTTGCCGAGCCCTGGCATACCTGGCTTCCGCACTGGTGGTCGTTTGAAACGCCTTATACCAAAGCCGTGCTTCTGCTTGCGGCTCTGTCGCCGCTGGTGGTGCTGGTGCGCTGGCAGCAGCGGCCGAAAGAGCAGGATGGCTGGCTAGGAGGTTGGTTGGTGGCGTGGCTGGGTAGTACGTATTGGTTTTTTACGGCGCCGGATTTTCGTTTTGGCGCCGGGTTCTTGCTGGTAGCCGGGTTATGGCCCTGGCTTTCCGCGCGGTGGCTTGCTTGGAGTGTTCGGTGGCAGTACGCGCCCATGCTGCTGGTATTGTTCTACGCCTTGCACAATCTGCGTGAGCCTGTCTATGAATTTCGAACGAGTCCTGCCACGTTCCTGAGCAAGGCCATCTGGCCCGCTTTGCCGCCCGTACCGGAAACGGTAGAGGTGCCTATTCGCGGAATCGTGGTGCGCGTACCTCGCACAGGGGTACGCTGCTGGGGAGCTCCATTGCCCTGTTCATTTTGTGTAGAAGCAGATCTGGCACCCCGGGGCGCGACTCTGGCGGAAGGTTTTCGCTGGCAAAAAAGCAAGTAGGCCGAAAACTAGTCGCCATTTGTACCATAAAATGCTGATTATAAATATTTTGTCAATGTCTGTGAACAAGCAAGCCTTTTGCAAGGCAGCTGACGCCTCAACAGGCCGGGGCCTTACGTTTCTGACTATCTTTTTTTCCCAATGCTGAGTTTGCTGCTGTGCTGGTTGCTCGTAGCCGGCGTCACGCTGATCATTGGATGGTCGGTTTGGAGAGTGGCCGCGAAGGTGGGCCTTCTTGCTGGCCAGGAAGCCTTGCCACTAGAGCTGCTGAGCCTGTTGGGACTAAGTATTCTGGCTATGGTGCTGGGAATCAGTTCTTTGTTTTTTTCTGTTGGGTTGTCTAGCCAAACTGCGGTTGGTGTGGTAGTCTTGGGACTTCTGGTAGGGCAGCAGGCTGCTTTGCGCAGAACCATCCGGAATGCTTGGCGAGCAGCACATCCGCTGCAAGCGATTGTGTTTGCGGGGGTTCTGGCGGTGCTGGGCAGCTTTATCCTCTGGAAGGCTTCTTTGGGAATCCGCAATCCTGACTCAGGGCTTTATCACGTTCAAAGCATTCGCTGGATTGTAGAATACCCGGCTCTTGTTGGGCTGGGCAACTTACACGGCCGGCTGGCTTTCAATTCCAGCGTGTTTCAGCTAATGGCGCTGGCGCGGTATATGAGTCCGGTGGGGCCGGTGTATAGCTTGTCGGGCTACTTTTTTACGCTGGTAGCAGTAGCTACAGCGCGTAGTGTTACTGCTCCTCTACGAGGAAAGCCCGCAGACGATGCTCGCTTGATCTGGCTGGCGCCGCTTTGGTTTCTGCTGCTTTTGCAGGTGTACGGCCCCTGGCTGTCGTCACCTTCGCCCGACTGGGTGCCTCCTATTGTATGCTTCTTTCTTTTCTTCCAATACGCCCGCAAATGGGAGCGCGGACAAGGGCGGCAGCTAGATAGTAATACCTTGCTAATCTTGCTGTTAGCTTTGTTTGCGGTCACCGCAAAGCTGTCGGCGCTGCCCATTTTGCTGCTGCCTCTGCATAGTCTGTGGGCGAGTAGGCACCAGCTAAACAGGCGTTGGATAATCGTGTGCCTAGTGGCGTTGCTGGTAGTGCTGGGACCGTGGGTGGCGCGCAATGTGCTCCAGACGGGGTACTTGGTCTATCCTTTGCCCGCCCTCGATGTACTGGCGGTCGACTGGAAAATCCCGATCAATTATGTGCGTCAGGAAAGCTACATGGTAACCAATTATGCTCGGCGCGTTGCCCAGCCTATCTGCACGGTGCCTGCACCGTTGTGGTCTTCGTGGCTGGCGCGCTGGTGGATACACTTCTTGGAACCCTTCAATCGAGTACTGCTGGTAGCCGTACTGCTTTCGCCGCTGCTGGCTGCTTTCCGGTGGTGGCGTCGCACCGACGCGGAGAATGGCTGGGCAGCCGGCTGGTTGATTGGGTTTGTGGGAAGTGTATTCTGGTTTCTGGCCGGACCAGATATTCGTTTTGGAACTGGATTTTTGTTCGTAGCTGCTACTTGGCCGCTCATTGGTCCAAGATGGCCCAGCCGACGCGGCTTGGTCGCTGGGCTGCCCTTGGTGGTGATGGTTGCGTGGGGAATTCAGCATCTGCGGGATCCTTTTTACCAGTTGCGTACCCTCTCCAGTGCCATTACCAGCTGCTGGATTTGGCCCACACCCATTCCCGAGGCTGCTACTCGCCCCCTCGCCCTGCGAAACGGCCTCCAAGTAACAGTGCCAGTTACCGGCGACAAGTGCTGGAACGCCCCGTTGCCCTGTGTTCAATGCGCAGAAGTAGGTGTAGAACTGAGGGGTGCGACTATAGCCGATGGCTTTCGAACCGGTGACAACGCCCCGGCGGAAATGTGCTGTCTGCCAATACCCAAAACGCCCGAGGAAGAACTCGCAGAAGCCCGGCAGGATTCGGTACACCGCGCCCGTATGACGCAGATGAATCGCGAAATTAAGCTGCAGTACAGGTAAAATGTAGTTATTTACCGCTTCCACTTCGGCTACGATTTCCCCATGAATATACTTTACGGTGTTCCCGGCGAGGGACTTGGCCACGCCACGCGCAGCAAAGTTGTGATTCGATATCTGCTCGACCAAGGGCACAACGTGTGCGTGGTAAGCAGCTCGCGCGCCTACCAAATGCTGGCAGCCAATTTTCCGGGCCGGGTGCACGAGATTCGGGGCTTTCATTTGGCTTACAAGCACCTTGCCGTGTCCAAATCGCGGACGGCGGCGCTCACGCTACGCTCAGCCCCGAAAAGCCTGCGCGTCAACTTTGCCAAATACCGCGAGCTGCTCTGCGATTTCCAGCCCGATTTGGTGATTTCCGATTTTGAGTCGTTCAGCTACTTCTTCGCCAAGTGGAAGCGCCTGCCGCTGATCAGCATTGATAACATGCAGATAATCAACCGCACGCAGCTGGATATCACCGTGCCGGCTTCCGAACGCACCAACCTTGCGTTGGCCCGTCAGGTGGTGCGCGCCAAGCTGCCGCGCAGCCAGCGCTATTTCATCACGACGTTCTTTCAGCTGCCCATTACTAGGGAAAACACTACGCTCGTTCCGCCTATTATCCGGCCTGAAATCCTGGCGGCGCAATCCACGGTTGGCAACCATGTGCTTGTGTATCAATCAGCTACTACACAAAAGGATCTGGTGCCGCTGCTGCAAAGCTTGCCAGGGCAGGAGTTTCGGGTATATGGTTTCAACAAGGAAGAGGGCCACGGCAACGTACAATTGCGGGCATTTAGCGAGCAAGGCTTCATCGACGATTTGGCCCGCGCCCGCGCCGTAATCACCAACGGTGGTTTTTCGCTGATCAGCGAAGCGGTGTATTTGCACAAACCCATCTGCGCCATCCCGATACCGGCGCAGTTTGAGCAGTTTCTGAATGCGGCTCAAGTAGAAAAGCTAGGCTACGGCCGCCATTTCGCGGCGCTGACAGCTGACAATGTGAAAGCTTTCCTGTACGACCTTGGCGGGTTTGAGGAAGCATTAGCGGACTACCAGCAGCACGGGAATGATTTGTTATTCAACGAGTTAGATAAAGCGCTTGAGGTAATCAGCGAAGTTGTTTTGTAAGTAATTGTTTATCAGATATTTACAAAATAGCCATGCGGCTTTCGCCGAAGTTGGACAGTTCGGCTGATTTCCTTGGAGCCGGCATGAATGATCGGCAAATGTGATGGGGTTAGCAGAAATGGTAGCGGCCCGAGTACAGGCAGTGAATCTGGTTGGCGCCCCGCCGAGATTTTGGCTACTTTGTAGCCAACCATGAACCAACGTCCCTTTTCTGCCTCTGCTGCCACGCATTTTTTAGCGGGGTTGGGCTTGTGCCTGAGTGCCTGCGTTTCGCAGCCTCGGCCCGAAGCTCCGATTGCCACTGCGCCCAATAAGTTTGTGGCCGACGCCGTGCTACGCGAAATCGCTACGGCACAGGATGAGCGTCGTACCGCCGTGCTGTTGCCGTACCTCGACCGCGCCGAGGCAAAGTACCGCCGCGAGGCCGCATGGGCATTGGCTTCAGTGCAGGACCGGGCGGCCACCGCAGCCCTCAGCGCTCGCCTCACCGATGCGGATGCGACCGTGCGCCGGGCCGCCGCCTATGCTTTGGGTCAAACTGCCGATTCGACGGCAGAAAGTGCTTTGCGACAACAAATTACAATTGAAAATGACCCGATAGTCCGAAGCTATGTGCTCGAAGCGTTAGGCCGGTGCACATCGCGGGCGGGACTAGGCGCGCTGGTGCGGTTGCCGGGTAATTTGGCTGCCGATACCTCCGCACTAGTGGGGCAGGCTTGGGGAATCTACCGGGCGGGGCTGCGGGGCATCACCTCAGAGCCCGCGGTGGCCAGAACGGTTCAATTGCTCAACCGGCCCAATCCTTACGGCGCACGCATGGCTGCCGCCAATGCGTTGGCCCGCACCCGCGGCCTCGACCTGACTACCTACGCTACGGCAATTGGCAGCGCCGCCCAAACTGACCCCAGCTACGTGGTGCGCAGCGCGGCTGCGGCGGCCTTGGGCAAGGCGGGGCAGGCCCCTAGTGTGCCCGCTTTGCTGGCGCTGCTGGCCCGCCGCGACTCCGATTACCGGGTGCGGGTGAGTGCGTTGCGGTCGATGAATGCGGCCATGTATGCGCCGGTAAAGGAGGCAGCGTGGGAGTCACTTACGGATTCCAATAACCAAGTCGCCCTGACGGCTGCTGAGTTTTTTCTGGCCAATGCCAGCGACGAGTCCGGTACGCTCTTTCTGGAAAAAGCCAACAAGCTTTCGCAGTGGCGGGTACGGGCCACATTGTTGGCCGCCGCGCTGAAACAAGCCGGTGCCGACCAGCAAGCCATTCAGCGGGCGGTGGAAGAACGTTATACGGCCGCCACCGATCCGTATGAAAAAGGCTATCTGCTCAAAGCCCTGGGCGAGGACCCAACGGCGTATGAGTTTGTGGAAAAAGCCACTTTCACACCAGCCCAGCCAGTAGTTATTGGCACTTATGGGATGGAGGCGCTGGTAAGCCAACGGCGCAAGCCCAGCTTTCCGGAGTCCCAGCAGGCGGCTTTTGCCCTTACGCTGCGGCGGGCCATCGGTAGCGGCGATGTGGCCGTGATGGGGACGGCTGCCGAAGCCATCCGCGATCCGAAGCTGGACATGCGACGCCTGTTGCCCAATGCCGATTTCCTCGTTCAGGCCCGCGAAAAGCTGGTGATGCCCCGCGATCTGGAGGCTTACCAGTCGTTGCAGCAAACTATTGAGTATCTGCAAAAAGCGAAACCGACGCCCGTTGTGCCGGCCCAAGCCGCTTCACATCCCATTGATTGGGCCTTGGTGCAGACCATTCCGGCTGGGCAACGCGCTGTGGTGCACACCAGCAAAGGCGACATCACGTTCAGCCTACTGGTAGAAGATGCGCCGGGCTCCGTGGCCAGCTTCGTGGCTTTGACGCAGCAAGGCTTTTACAACGGCAAAAATTTTCACCGGGTCGTTCCCAACTTTGTGGCACAAGGCGGCTGCCCGCGTGGCGACGGCTGGGGCAGCACCGATTATAACCTGCGCTCCGAATTTGCCGATTTGCACTACGGCGAAGGTGCCGTTGGACTGGCTTCGGCGGGCAAGGATACTGAAAGTTGCCAGTGGTTCATCACCCACGCGCCCACTCCGCATCTCGACGGGCGCTACACGATTTTCGCGCAGGTCGTAAAAGGCATGGATGTTGTTAAAAAGCTGGAAATCGGCGACCTGATTGAGCGTATAGAATTGGTTCGCTGATAAATAATTGATAATTAATTAGTTATGCATGAGGCCCGTCTGGTAACCAGACGGGCCTCATGCATAATGAAGAAGTGAAGGGCATCTCTATTTGTCTTCGCGGCCGTGTACTTGAGCAGGCGGCGTAGTAGCTTCAACGGCGGTAAAAGCCTCCAAAATTTTGTACGTGTGGGAGGCTCCCTTGGGCACTACCCACGAATTACCCGGCTCGAGAATTACGGTCTGTCCTTCCGAGTGCAGCTCGGCCCGGCCGCTGATGACGTAGCCCACGGTTTCATAGGGGCGGCTGGCAGGCTCTTTGGCGTCGGAAGGCTGTTCGTTTTCCCACATGCGCATCGAAACGTGAATGCCGGAAGCCAAGTATTTTTCGCCCTCGGGGCCTTTGGGAGAGTGGCGGGAGTCAATTTTGGTGATGGTCGTGTCTGCCATGGTTGTGTGCTTAAAGGCTAGGTAAAGAATACGTTAGTCCTAACGCAAGCAGAAGGGGAGGGGTTGTCCGGCGCCGCGCCGACAAACCTTCGGCACGACCTGTGGTTATGAAGCGTTGCTGTCTCACTATCTTGACCTCATAAGCCGGAACCGGGTACTGCAACTCGTCAGCTTTGGCGCCCGTCCGTTCACTGTTCATGAACACTTCCTTCGTACAGTCTTTGGCTCTTGCGCATCAGCACACGCCGGCATCGCTGCCGGGGCCGGCTTTTTGTGCGTTCGCCGAGCGCCTACTGCAACTCCTTTTCCCGGAGCGCGCCGAGCGCCCGTTGCCCAATGCCGATGCTGTTGCGGCGCACTTGCAAGAGCTTCAAACCGACTTGGCGCATCTGCTGAGTAACGTAACGCTCACCCAGCCCGCCGCGGCGGTTGCTTCCACGTTTATCGATCGCTTGCCCGCGATCCGGGTATTGCTGCTACAAGATGCCCGGGCAATCGTGGATGCCGATCCGGCAGCGCAAGGCTTGGAAGAAGTAATTGCCTCATATCCTGGATTTTACGCTATTTCCATGCACCGCTTTGCGCACGCCCTGCATCAGCTGGGGGTTCCGCGCGTGCCGCGGTTGCTGAGCGAATATGCGCACGCTCGTACGGGCATTGATATTCATCCTGGGGCTCGCATTGGCCCTTCCTTTTGCATCGATCACGGCACCGGCATTGTGATTGGCGAAACGGCTATCATCGGTGCCTACGTCCAGATTTTCCAGGGTGTGACCCTCGGCGCGCTGAGCGTAGCCAAGCATTTGGCGAACATCAAGCGGCATCCCACCATCGAAGACCATGTCGTGGTGTACGCTGGCGCTACCATTTTGGGCGGCAGCACGGTCGTAGGCAGCCACAGCATCATCGGGGGCAACGTGTGGTTAACGGAAAGTGTGCCGTCGCATTCGCGGGTGTATCACCGCGCCCAGATTCACGTAACCCGCTCGGAAGACCCTACTGCCGACATCACCTTTTCCATCTAAGCCTACGAGGGTGAGAGACAGCAACCGGGGGGCATGCTTTTTAAGTCGCGAACCGGCGTCGAGCGGCCGCAGATTACTTCATCTGCGCTACGCGGCTTTGTTATTCTATGGTTGTTGTCGGTCGGCCACTTCTTTTGTTTTGGCGCCACAGCTACATAGCATTCTGTAACTACTTAAACTGCTGATAATTAATTGAAATGAAAGCGAATAATATTCTCGAAACCATTGGCAATACGCCTTTAATCCGCCTCAACCGTATTTTTGCCGACCGTCCGGACGTGGAAGTGTGGGTAAAAACCGAACGCGCCAACCCCGGCGGCAGCATCAAGGACCGCATCGCACTGTCCATGATTGAGCAAGCCGAGAAAGACGGCTTACTGACCAAGGATACGGTGATCGTGGAACCTACTTCGGGCAATACTGGAGTGGGGCTAGCCATGGTGGCCGCTGTGAAGGGCTATAAGCTGATTGTGGTAATGCCCGAATCGATGTCAATTGAGCGCCGCCGGCTTATGGCCGCCTACGGTGCCCAGCTTGAGCTAACTCCGCGCGAAAAAGGCACGAAAGGCGCCATCGAAAAAGCCCAGGAGATTGTGCGCGATACGCCCGGCACCTGGATGCCAATGCAGTTTTCGAACCCCGCCAACCTCAAAGTGCACGCCGAAACCACTGCCCAGGAAATCCTGCGTGATGCTCCCGAAGGCTTCGATTTTCACATTACGGGCGTTGGCACGGGCGGCCACATCACCGCCGTGACCGAGGTGCTCAAGCCGCATTTTCCCAATATGAAGACCTTTGCCGTAGAGCCGGAGCTTTCGCCGGTTATCAGCGGTGGGGCTCCGGGGCCGCACCCTTTGCAAGGTATTGGCGCCGGTTTTGTACCCGATAATTTGCACCGCGAAATCCTGGATGGTGTAATCCAGATAAGCCAACAGGCTGCTTACGACATGGCTCGCCGCGCCGCGCGTGAGGAAGGCCTATTTGTAGGTATCTCGTCCGGCGCTTCCTTGGCCGCTATCGCCCAAAAACTACCCGAAATGCCCCAGGGCAGCCGCGTACTTACCTTTTGCTACGACACTGGCGAGCGTTACCTATCGGTAGAGGGGTTGTTTGCATAAGCAATTGATAATAAAGTACATACAAAAAAGGCGTTCCGAGATATCGGAACGCCTTTTTTGTATGTACTGGTAAAAACAAAACCCAGCCGAAGGGCTGGGTTTTGTAGGAGTGGAGAATATCGGAGTCGAACCGATGACCTCTTGCATGCCATGCAAGCGCTCTAGCCAGCTGAGCTAATCCCCCTTGTAAAGCCAATTGCCTGTTGCATTTGGTGGGACAAAAGTAAGGTTGAAATCCGGATCTGCAAACCGATGACGCAGGTTTCTCTAAAAATTAATGCGCTAGGCCACAAAAAAAGCGGGCGGAGAAAGTTCTCCGCCCGCTTCTGAGAAAGCTAAGCCATTGACTTAGTTGAAGGTATAGCGCAAGCCGAACTGCATGTAGTAAGTTGAGGCGAGTGCGTTGTTGTAACGGAACGTCGACGTGATTGGCTGGCCACGGTCGGTAGCCAGACGGAACGTTGGCTTAACCGTGCCACCGGGAACCAAGCTCGCCTGGTTGGTGGGTACCAAGATCGAAGAGTTGTTGATCGACTGCACCAAGCCCCAATCCTTGTTCAGGAAGTTGCCAAAGTTGAAGATGTCGACAGTGAATTGTAGCACGTTGCGCTTGTTAGCAATGTCTACAAACAAGTCCTGGGCGAACTTGATGTCAACTTGGTTGCGCCATGGCGTGCTGGCACCGTTGCGCTCAGCATACTGGCCACGACGCGTCTTCAGGTATTTGTCTTGGTTGATATACTGGAAGAACAAATCGCTTTGCTCAGCTGCCGTGTACACGTTTGGTGCGGCAGTAGTTCCGTAGTTGAAGTTCGTGAACGTGATTTCCGAAGCATCTTTTGGCACATAGATCAGGTCGTTGGTCTGGCCATCACGGTTTAAGTCGCCACCGTAACCGTAAGAGAAGCGGCCTTGGATCGAGCCTTCGTAGAACATCGAAAGCTGCGTGGCCAAGTGTTTGAAGTACTCCTTGCGGTAAGAAAGCGAAGCCACAATGCGATTGGGCACTACATAGTTGGCGTAGCTCAGGTTCGGATTGTTGGCGTCGTTTACGATAGGAGTAAGCGACCAAGTGTTGATGAGCTGGTCACCGCTGCCATCAAAAAGAACTTTCGCCTGGCTTCTTACATAAGCCACCGAAGCCGTCAGGCCGCTGTTGAAGCGCTTGTCAACCTTTGCAGAAGCTGACCAGTAGTAGCCTTTGTGGGCGTTGCTCAACACGATTGGGTTGAAAGCAGTAGCGGTACTGCCTGTGCCACCGGGCAAACCTGTTGGCGTCAGCGGGTTGATGAATTTGGTAGCGTTGGTAGCCGGATAGATCTGGCGGTTATCTGGGTAGCCTGCTACGTTCAGGGATTGTGGAGCAACCAAGTTGTAGTTTTTGCCCAGTGCGATGGTCAAATCTTTGTTGTAGATACCTTCCAAGGTACCAACCAAGCCCCAAGGCAGTTTGGCATCAACAGCGATGCTGCTTTTCCAAGCCTGTGGGTTACGGAAGTTAGGATCAGTAGCGCTGATAGTGCTTGGGATTACTGCACCAGGCGTCGGCTGCGTTTCAGGACGGTAAGCGTTTGGATCTGGGTTGAAAGGCATGTTTGCATAAGGCAACTTGCCGCCATTCAGCGTAGACCAAGTCTGGGTTACTTGGAGCAAGCCTGCGTCACCCGATTGCGATACGATCCATACGGTTGGAACCTTGCCAGCAAAGATGCCTGAGCCACCGCGTATTTGCAGCGAGCGGTCACCCTTCACATCATAGTTGAAGCCAATTCTAGGCGACCACAGAATGCGGTTCTTAGGCAGTACACCCGTGTCGATTTTCTTGTTGTCGACGAAAGTGAGCGCTGCTACAAGCGGGTGCGTCTGGATCTCTTTTACGTTCAGGTAAGAGTTAAGCTCAAGTCGCAGACCAGCCGTTACACGGAGCTTGTCGGTTACGTTGATCTCGTCTTGGCCATATACCGAGTACTGAGCAAACTTGAAGCGGGGATAGGCTTGCTGGTAATTAGGCAGCAAGGAATACGTGAGGGCGAAATCAACGGGGTTAGCTCCGTTTTTGAAGTCTTCAAACGTATTGAAGGTATAGTAGCTGGTGGCAAAACGTTGGAAACCGTTTTTGGTGTTTTGCAGGTCAAATTGACCACCTACTGTGAAGTTATTTCTGCCGGCCGTGAAGTTGACGAAGTCTACTACCGAATAAGTTTGTACCTGTCTTAAGTTGCCATAAGTAAATGGCTCATAACCAAAAGAGGTGTAGGGGTTACCGTAAGCAGTAGCGGTAGTGTTGCCATCCAGAATGTCTACGAAAGGAAACACCGAGCTATTAGAGCTGCGTGGGTCGTTTTGGTTGGTGTACGTGCCGCGCAGGGTGTTGTAAAACTTGCCATTAACGGTAGAGTTCAATTCTGCTGCAAACGAGTACAGGTTCTGCTCTTGGAAGTAGTTAGAGTTGCTGAAGGGCAACGCGAAGTTACTGGTGCGGGTGTTGGGGAAGCTGCCGAGTGGGCTTCTAGAAGTACTAACGAAGCTAGGCGCTTTGCTTTCTACTTGGCTATAGCGAACGGTGAAATGGTTGTTGCTATTGATGTTCCAGTCCAAGCGGCCCAAAATATTCGTCCGATTGCTTACAAAGGAATAATTTTGGTAAGGGCCTGTCTCGTAGCCGTACTTAGAACTCAGGTAGTCACTGATTTCGTTTAGGCGGGTCTCTGTAGGACGGACAACGTTAGAACCGCTGTTGCTGCCATTTGAGGCAATATTTTGCTGACCTGGGCTAGTCGCATCTCTTTTTTCAGCGTTTATGAAAAAGAACACCTTATCCTTGATGATCGGGCCACCCAAACGGAAGCCGTATTGCTTATCGTCCAGCTTCTGCTTTACGAAAGTCTGATCACCAACTTTGTTGCCCTGTTGGTTTTGGTTACGCCAGTAAGTGTAAACCGAACCAGAGAAATCGTTGGTGCCCGAGCGGGTAATGGCGTTAACGGCGCTACCAATGAAGCCCGACTGGCGGATATCGAAAGGCGTTACGTTAACAGTGATTTCCTGAATAGCGTCCAGTGAAATTGGGTTGCCGCCAGCAGGAAGGTTGGTGCCGATACCGAAGTTGTTGTTGAAGTCAGAACCGTCAACAGTAATGTTGTTTTGACGGTAGTTGCCACCACCTACAGCGCCTGGCGAAGTAGAAGAAGACTGAGGCGTCAGACGCAGGAAGTCGTTCAGGTTACGCGTGATAGTAGGCAGGCGCTGAATTTCTTGCGTGCTGATATTCGTGGTAGAACCCGAACGTTCGGCGTTGAGCACCGAGCTTGGATCAGAAGCAGTTACGACTACACCACCCAATTGCGTAGTTGTTTCGCTTAGGTTAATGTCCAAACGTTGATTCTGGCCCAACGTCAGGAAGATGTTTTCGCGAGTAACATCTTGATAACCAATAAACGTAACGCGTACCGTATAAGGCCCGCCTACGCGCATGTTTTGAATGTTATAACGACCCTCCGAGTTGGTTGGCGCTACGTACTGCGTGTTGGTAGGGGTGTGTATGGCAATGACGGTGGCCCCAGGCAACCCAGCTCCCGACTGATCGGTGATCACACCGTTCATCGTGGAGGTGGTGGTTCCCTGCGCCCAACCTTGCTGTACTGACAACACAGTCAGCAACAGCAAAAGCAAGTTGCGTAAACGTAACTGTTTCATAAATGAGGAAATTGGTGAAAAAAGGGGGTGCTCAAACGAAAAAAACGCTGCAAAACTAACGACCGCTAGGGGCATTCGTATTAAGTAATTATTACGATTACCCCTGGGCATCCGCACCTTGCGACTACAAATGTAAGGAGGGGAAATTCATAATCTAGGCCGAACGGCCTTAATAAACCTACTTAGGTAGTAATCGCTCTCTAGGCTATTCTCCACCACGCCTAAGCTGCTAGAAGAGTGAATGAACTGAATTCCTTCCGGGGATGCTTCCGTGACTAATCCCACGTGCGTAATGGTGCCGCTGCCGGGAGAAGCCCCAAAAAAAATCAAATCGCCGGGTTGTAGATTCTGGGGTTTGACGGGCTCCCCCCAAGCTGCCTGCTCATTGGAAGACCGTGGAATTTGAACGTCGATCACTGCGAATGAGGCACACAATAGCCCCGAGCAGTCCATGCCCAAGCGCGTCGTGCCGCCGTACTTATAAGGAGTGCCTTGGTAGGAACGGGCCGCTTCAATTACTGTGGCGAGATCTTCGCTGACGTTGCCCGACCGGGCACGGCTGCCCACCGGGCTTTTAACCACCATCTTGCTTTTACGGGCTCCCGAACCGTATTTGGCTTTGGATTTTGCCACCGGTAGCCCGGCCCGGCGCCGGCGCTCTTCGGCTTTCATGCGCGCCATTTCGCGGGCCGAATAGTAGCGCCCGCCTCGGTAATTCACTTTCTTCGAGCTACTGCAGCTGGCCAGCCAAACCAACGCTACCAATAACAGCGTTGATACAAAGCAACGCCACTGCGCCGAATGCTGTACCTTCGTAATGTGTTCCCGCATCGCGACAAAGATACGTGAATAGGCCATTTGACCTCCCTTCTTTCCTTCGCTATGGATTTTCAAGTCTTAACTCCTGAGCTGGTGACTGCTTTCGAACAGATTGTAGGACCCCAGCACGTACTTACGTCTCAACATGCTGAGGCTGACGTATATGCCGGTTACGGCCGCGATCATACGGAAGACTTGCATTTTGCTCCCGACGTGGTGGTTCGTCCCGCTAACGCCGAAGAGATCAGCCAGATTGTACGGTTGTGCTACGAAAACAACATTCCGGTCACGCCGCGCGGAGCCGGCACCGGCCTAAGTGGCGGGGCCTTGCCCGTGCACAACGGCGTGGTAATATCCACAGAACGCCTCAACAAGATCATCCAGATTGACGAGCGCAACCTGCAGGCCACGGTCGAGCCGGGTGTAGTCAACCAGGTATTTCAGGAGGCTGTGCAAGAAAAAGGCCTTTTCTACCCACCCGATCCGGCCAGCAAAGGCAGCTGTTTCTTGGGTGGTAACCTGAGCGAGAGCAGCGGTGGTCCAAAAGCCGTAAAGTACGGTGTGACAAAGGATTACGTGCTGAACGTGCAAGTAGTATTGCCTACTGGCGATATCATCTGGACGGGGGCTAACGTGCTCAAAAATGCCACCGGCTACAACCTGACCCAACTGATGATTGGCTCAGAGGGCACCTTAGGTATTATCACTTGCATCGTCTTCCGGCTGATTCCGTACCCGCAGCAGAACATTGTGTTGCTGGTGCCATTCCGCGACGAGGAACAAGCTGCGACGGCCGTTTCTGAGATTTTTCGCACGGGCATCGTGCCTTCGGGCATGGAATTCATGGAGCGAGAAGCCATCGAATGGTCGGCGCGCTACCTCAACATCGCCATCGACCTGCCCGAAGACATTCGGGCTCACCTCCTCATCGAGTTGGATGGTCAGGAACTAGATCAGCTATATAAGGAGGCCGAACACGTGTACGGCGTGCTGGAGAAATACGATATCGGCGAAATCCTGCTGGCCGATACGGCCGCGCAGAAAGACGAACTCTGGAAAATCCGCCGCAACATCGGCAATTCCGTGCGCTACAACTCTGTATATAAGGAGGAAGACACGGTCGTGCCCCGTGCCGAGCTGCCTACTTTGCTCAAAGGCGTGAAAGAAATAGGGCGCCGCTATGGCTTCCAAAGCGTTTGCTACGGCCACGCCGGCGATGGCAACCTGCACATCAACATCATCCGCGGCGATTTGCCCGACGAGATGTGGCATCACGGGTTGCAAGAGCCTATTAGTGAGTTGTTTCGCTTGTGCGTAAGCCTAGGCGGCACCATCAGCGGCGAACACGGCATTGGACTAGTGCAGCGGCCTTACATCGGCATTGCCCTAGGCGAAGTGCAGCTCAACCTGATGCGCGGCATCAAAAAGGTATTCGACCCGAAAGGCATCATGAACCCAGGAAAGATTTTTTAGCCTCAAAATGCGTTGTTGTATAAATGATTGATAATTAATTAGTTAAAAAAAGGCCCGCTGCATCAACAGCGGGCCTTTTTGCTAGTCGAAAGACTGGGTAAACTGTAGTGAGATCAACTCACAGCCACCCGTCTACAAACCCTCTTGTTCGCCTTTCAGCTTGTCTTCGCCGCCGTACGGGGCGCCAGCTGTAATATCGCCGCGCAAGCCGCCCTCGGAAACGCCGGGAGAACTGCCAGGCTGCTGAGAAGTGGTCGTATTTTCGGGCGCAACTTGTGAAGCCGTTGCAGGCTGGCCGCTGCCGGTGATGATAGAAGCCTGCTCCCCGATGGGCCCAGCCAGCTGATCTACCTTTTGGATGTACTGACGCTTAGCATCGTCCTCGCTCAGGCCCTTAAACTTGCTCCACGAGTCCCATTGCGCCTGCGACATGCCGGGGGCGCCGCTGGGGTTGTCGGGCGAATCGTCGCCTACTACTTCGCCTTTGGTATCGTGGTCGCCTTCAGTGGCTTGCTTGTAAAGGCCGTAGAGTTCGGTCATGTGCGGCGCGGCTTGGTCACCGGGAAGATTATCAACGCGCGTGACGGCGGCTTCAAACTGCTGCTGCAGGTCCATTTGCTGCTGGAGGTTCATATCTGAGTTTCTCAGGGGTGAATACTAGAAAGGTGTACTAGGCTGGCACGGCTTTGGTTGCGACGCCGTGCGACACTTTTCGGAACGCAAGTCCCGATTGTTCGTACTTTTGCCTGCTAATTATGTGTGGAATAACCGGAGTTTTTGCCTTTACGGACGCAGGCCGCAATACGCTGGCCTCTTTGCATGCATCCACGGATGCTATCGTGAGCCGAGGCCCTGATTCACAAGGGCATTTCGTGTACGATCGTTGCGGATTGGGCTTTCGCCGCCTAGCGATCCTTGACCTTACTGCCGACGGCAACCAGCCCATGACCGACGAGTCGGGGCGTTATACAATCGTGTTCAACGGCGAGATCTTCAACTTCCGTGAATTGCGGCAGAAGCTGATCAAGAAAGGGCATCACTTTCATTCTCAAACAGATACGGAAGTAATTCTGCAACTGTACATTAGCGAAGGCCGTAGCTTTATCAAGAAGCTGAACGGCTTTTTCGGCTTTGCCATTTACGACAAAGAGGAAGATTCGCTGTTCATTGCCCGCGACCGAATGGGGGAGAAGCCGCTGCTCGTCTACCGCGACGAAAACCAGCTGCTGTTTGCCTCCGAAATGAAATCGTTGCTGGCCTTGGGCATACCGCGCAAGCTCGATTACGTGTCGCTGAGCCAGTATTTGCAGCTTAATTATATTCCGGGGCCGGCTACTATTTTCAAAGGCGTCAAAAAGCTGTTGCCCGGCCACTACCTCTTTATAAAAGGCAAAAAGGTAGTGCGCAAGCGCTGGTACAAGATTCCATACGATCCGAAAAAAGTCCAGAAGAATAAGCTTACCTACGAAGAGCAGCAAAAGAAGCTGATCGACCTGCTCGACGATGCCACGGCCCGCCGCTTGGTGGCCGATGTGCCGCTGGGTGCCTTCCTGAGCGGGGGCATCGACTCGTCGGTAATCGTGGCGCTCGCCTCGCGCCATACGCCCCACCTGAACACGTTCAGCATTGGGTACCGCGACGAGCCGTTCTTCGACGAAACCAAGTACGCCAACCTGGTCGCGGATCGGTATAAGACCAACCACACGGTCTTCTCACTGACCAACCAGGATCTGTACGACCATATTTTCGATGTGCTCAACTACATCGACGAACCGTTCGCCGATTCTTCGGCGCTGGCTGTGTACATTCTCAGCAAGCGCACCCGCGAAAAGGTAACCGTTGCGCTCTCCGGCGACGGCGCCGACGAGATGTTTGCCGGCTACAACAAGCACATGGGCGAATTTCAGGTGCGGCAGGGCGGTTTCAAAGCCGAGGCAGTTACCGGCCTGAACCTGCTATGGGATGTATTACCAAAATCGCGTAACTCCTTCTTTGGCAATAAGATACGTCAATTTCAGCGGTTTTCGCGCGGCATGCTCAACGGCCCTAAGGACCGCTATTGGGACTGGGCTTCGTTCGTGAGCGAAAAAGATTCGCGTAATCTGCTGAGTCCGGCGGCACGCCGAAAAGTCGGTAAGAAACTAGCCGAGAAGCGCCGCCGCGATATTCTGGAGAATCTGCATGCCGATGGCGACCTGAATGAAGTGCTGCTCACCGACATGAACCTCGTGCTGCCCTACGACATGCTCACGAAGGTCGATCTGATGAGTATGGCCAACTCGCTAGAAGTTCGCCCGCCCTTCTTGGACCCTAAAGTGGTGGACTTTGCTTTTTCGCTGCCCGTCGAAAGCAAGATCGATGCGAAGATGAAGAAGCGAATTGTGCAGGATGCTTTTCGCCCCATGCTGCCCGAGGAGCTCTACAAGCGCCCCAAACACGGCTTTGAGGTGCCGCTGCTCAAGTGGTTCCGTAACGAGTTGCGGCCGCTTATCACCGATGACCTGCTCTCCGATGAGTTTATAGAAGCCCAAGGCTTATTCAGCGTCGATGCCATTAGAGCGCTCAAAACGCAGCTTTTTTCCCGAAATCCTGGTGATATTCATGCTCGAATTTGGGCACTCATAGTATTTCAGTGGTGGTGGAAGAAGTGGATGATGAATATCTAGTATTTTGAATAAAATATAACCCCCATTTTTTCTCAAATACGCACACTATGAAAATTGCAGTTGTAGGCACTGGCTATGTGGGCCTAGTAACAGGTACATGTTTTGCCGAAGTCGGCATCGACGTCACTTGTATTGACATCGACCAGAAGAAAATTGAAAACCTCAAGAACGGCATCCTGCCGATCTATGAGCCAGGCTTGGAGGAAATGGTGTCGCGAAATGTGGAGAAAGATCGTCTACATTTTTCGACCAACCTCGCCGAGAGCATCCAGGATTGCGATGTGGCCTTCATCGCCGTGGGCACGCCGCCGGGCGAAGACGGCTCGGCCGACCTGAAGTACGTGCTGGCCGTGGCCCGCGGCATCGGTGAGCACATGAGCAACTACGGTGTAATCGTGACCAAAAGCACAGTACCTGTAGGTACGGCTGCTAAAGTTCGCAAAGAGATTGAGCAAGCGCTGGAAAAGCGCGGTGTGAACATCGACTTCGACGTGGCTTCTAACCCAGAGTTCTTGAAAGAAGGAGCCGCCATCGACGACTTCCTTAAGCCCGACCGCATCGTGGTGGGCGTGGCCTCGGAGCGGGCCGAAGAAGTGATGACCAAGCTTTACAAGCCTTTCCTGCTCAACGGCCACCCCATCATCTTCATGGACATCCCCTCGGCCGAGATGACCAAGTACGCGGCCAACGCCATGCTGGCCACCAAGATCTCGTTCATGAACGACGTGGCCAACCTGTGCGAAATCATGGGCGCCGACGTCAACAAGGTGCGCCAGGGCATCGGCTCGGACGCGCGCATCGGCACCAAGTTCATTTACCCGGGCATCGGCTACGGCGGCTCCTGCTTCCCGAAAGACGTGAAGGCGCTGATCAAAACGGCTTCCGAAAACGGCTACCAAATGCAGGTGTTGCAGGCCGTGGAAAGCGTGAATGAAGCCCAAAAGTCGGTGTTGTTCGACAAAGTCAGTCGCCACTTCGGCGGCGAGCTGCGCGGCAAGAAAATCGCCGTGTGGGGCCTCTCCTTCAAGCCCAAGACGGATGACATGCGCGAAGCGCCTTCTATTGTAATCATTGATAAGCTATTGGAAGAGGGCTGCACTGTGTCGGCGTACGACCCGGTGGCCATGCCTGAAGCCAAACATTCGCTGGGTGACCGCATCACGTATGCCAAGGATCAATTTGAAGCCCTCATTGACGCCGACGCCTTATTGGTGGTGACCGAATGGCCCGAATTCCGCGCGCCCAACTTCGAGGTGGTGGCTCGCCTGATGAAGCAGAAGGCCATCTTCGACGGCCGCAACATCTACGAAGCCAAGGAGTTGCAGGAAGCTGGCTTTACTTATCATTGCATTGGTGTGCGCACCAGCCACAAAGAACCAGTAGCGCAGCAAGCTTAATTTTGCCTTCGGGTGGCTACAATTTCTCAAAACGTAATGGCGGTCTAACCGGCGTTAGCTTCGAATAAAATATGTCTGAAAAGAAAAGAATACTCATCACGGGTGGGGCTGGGTTTCTGGGCTCACACCTTTGCGACCGGTTTTTAGCCGAGGGTTACCACGTTATCGCGATGGATAACTTAATTACCGGTAACCTAGCCAACATCGAGCACTTGTTTGGCAAAGAGGATTTTGAATTTCATCACCACGATGTGTCGAAGTTCGTTTTTGTGCCGGGGAAGCTGGATTATATCCTGCATTTCGCTTCGCCGGCTTCGCCAATCGATTATCTGAAGATCCCGATCCAAACCTTGAAGGTAGGCTCGTTGGGCACGCATAATCTACTGGGCTTGGCCCGTGTGAAAAATGCCCGTGTGCTAATTGCCAGTACATCAGAGGTTTATGGAGATCCCGAAATTCACCCGCAGGTAGAAGAATATTTTGGCAACGTCAACCCAGTAGGCCCGCGCGGCTGCTACGACGAAGCCAAGCGCTTCCAAGAAGCCATCACGATGGCTTACCACAACCACCACGGGCTGGAGACGCGCATCATCCGCATCTTCAATACCTATGGCCCACGCATGCGCCTCGACGACGGCCGTGTATTGCCAGCATTCCTGTCGCAGGCATTGCGCGGCGAAAACCTGACCGTATTCGGTGACGGTTCTCAGACGCGTTCATTCTGCTACGTCGATGACCTCGTAGAAGGCATTTACCGTCTGTTGCTGAGCGATTACCATTTGCCCGTCAACATTGGCAACCCGTCAGAGATCACCATTAAGGAATTTGGAGAAGAGATTGCGAAGCTCACCGGAGTAGAATTCAAGCCGGATTATCGTCCGCTGCCCGAAAACGACCCGATGAAACGCCGTCCCGATATCACCAAAGCCAAGGAGATTTTGGGTTGGGAGCCGAAGGTTGACCGCGCCGAAGGACTGCGTCGGACGCTGGAGTTTTTCAAAGAGCACGTCACGGTATAAGTGTCTGCTTAAATGGGAATCCCTGCTTGATGAAGTTCAGGCAGGGATTTCTGTTTTGTCGGAACTTCATTTTCCACTCCTGCCCTTATGGCCAAACGCCCTGATTTCTCAAAACCTCACCTCATCGAGCTGCCAACTATCGGTGATGGTGCAGTAGGCTATATCACTGTAGGGCAAGGCAATAGCCAAGTGCCTTTTGCTATCAAGCGGGCCTTCTGGACCTATGCTACTCCCGATCACATCGTCAGAGGCCGCCATGCGCACCACCAAACCGAACAGGTACTTGTCGCTATGGCTGGCCGTATTGTAGTGATGACAGAGCTAGCCAATGGCGAACTGATGACTTTCCGACTCGAGCGGCCTGACGTAGGAATATACATTCCGCCCAATGCTTGGCACACCATGCAATACTCCAGTGATGCTGTACAGCTTGTGCTCGCCTCCACCGATTTTGAGGCTGAGGATTATATCTATTCGCACTCAGAATTCAAGCGAATTTGGGCATAATTGCCCGGCCAGCCCGTAGCCACTGTAGCCTGCTTTCAGGAAACTGCGATGCCCTTTTTTCAGAGCAATGAAAATTCCGTTTGTTTCTTTCGAAGCACAAAATGCCCAGATCCGCGCGGCAACACTGGCGGCGATGGAAACCGTTTTTGACTCCCAGCATTACGTGCTGGGGCAGCAGGTACAACGGTTTGAGGCAGAGTATGCGGCTTTCAACCAGGTGCAATACTGTGTAGGTGTAGGCAACGGCCTAGATGCCTTGCATTTATCGCTGCGTGCCCTTGGGGTTGGGCCCGGCGATGAAGTAATCGTGCCAAGTAATACCTACATCGCTACGTGGCTGGCTGTATCGCAGGTAGGGGCTACCGTAGTACCGGTCGAGCCAGACAAAGAAACGTATAATATTGATCCTGAATCAGTTGCAAAAGCAATTACGAAGTACACCAAAGCTATTCTGCCGGTGCATCTATATGGCCAGGCCTGCGACATGGAAGCGATCATGGCCTTGGCGCACCGTCATGGCTTGTATGTAATTGAGGACAATGCTCAAGCGCAGGGAGCTGCATGTAGTGGGCGGTTTACCGGCAGCTTCGGGCATCTTAACGCCACGAGTTTCTATCCTACCAAAAATTTAGGAGCACTTGGCGATGCTGGGGCTATCACTACCAATGATGCGAAACTAGCGCACCAGCTTCGTATGCTGCGCAATTACGGCTCGACGCAGAAATACCAGAATGAAATAATAGGCTATAACTCCCGGCTCGACGAGCTGCAAGCGGCTGTGCTGCGGGTAAAGCTTCCTTATTTGACCACTTGGACGCAAAAACGCCAAGAAATTGCCGCTTGGTATGATTTGTATCTATCTGATATAAAAGATATTGTGTTGCCAGTTGCGTGTCCCTGCGCGACGCACGTATATCATTTATATGTGATTCGAACAGCACGTCGCGATGCGTTGCAGGAATACTTAGCTGCACATGGTGTAGAAACCTTGACACATTACCCTATTCCACCACATCGGCAAAAAGCATATGCTGCTACAGCTATAGCGCAACGCAGTTTTCCCGTCGCGGAGGAACTGGCACATACGTGCTTGAGTCTGCCTCTGTGGCCCGGCATGGAGCCGAAAGAAGTAATGTACATTGCTGAGATAATACGCAGATTCGCTGGCTCTTAGAGTAGCTCTATGCGGAGTGAGGGAACCGGTGATCGTCACAAAATCGTTTTGGTTATCTTTGCGCCGGATATCAAGCATGCTGGCTTGCTACCGCTGAGCTTAGCCTACTTATTGGCAACTGCATTTTTAGCCGTAGCAGCTCTTTACAAAGGTCTTGCTTGATGCAGGCTTTTTATTCGCAACGTATCCTGAGCATTCACTAAACACACTTTACGTGGAAACCACGCAAGCCGTAAAAACTATCGTTCCGAATACTTCTTCTCTATCGGATACAGACCAGTGGACCGAAGTAATTCAACCCCGCACTAGTCTGCTTGATCTCCGCTTGGGTGAAGTCTGGCGTTATCGGGATCTGGTAATGATGTTTGTGCAGCGCGACTTTGTGTCGACTTACAAGCAGACGGTGTTGGGCCCAATTTGGTTTTTCATCCAGCCGTTGCTCACGACCTTTACCTACGTAATTATTTTCGGCAACATCGCGAAGATTTCTACCGAAGGCTTGCCTCAACTCGTGTTTTACATGGCGGGTATTACGATCTGGAATTACTTTTCTCTGACGCTGAGTAACACATCGAGCGTGTTCACAAACAATGCGCACATCTTTGGCAAGGTGTATTTTCCGCGCTTAACAATGCCTTTATCCATTGTTATTTCCAACATCGTTCGCTTCCTGATTCAGTTTGGCTTATTTCTGGCCATTTGGGCTTATTACTTAGTAAAAGGCAGCGCTATTCATCCCAATGGGTTGATTTTGCTTACGCCAGTACTATTAATAATCATGGGGCTGCTGGGGTTGGGGTTGGGCATGATTTTCAGTGCGCTCACCACCAAATACCGCGACTTGACGATGCTATTGGCTTTCGGAATTCAGTTGTTGATGTATGCGACGCCTGTCATCTACCCACTGTCCAGCTTATCCCCGAAATACAAGTGGGTTATTCTGGCCAATCCCATGACATCTATCGTCGAAACATTTCGATTTGCTTTTCTAGGCTCGGGGTCGTTTAGCTGGGGATATTTAAGTTATAGTCTACTAGTAACGTTGGTGATTCTCTTCGTGGGAACAATCATTTTCAATAAGGTAGAAAAGAGCTTTACGGATACAGTGTAAATGCCTTCTTAATAAGCACTTACATTTTTATACACGGCTAATCTGGAAAACAGCGAATGAGCGATATTGCGATACAAGTAGAAAACTTGGGTAAACTCTACCGGCTGGGTGAGGTGGGGACAGGCACTCTTGGACAAGATTTGAACCGTTGGTGGGCAAGAGTACGTGGCAAGGAAGATCCGTTTGCGGTCGTTGGTGAAACCAATGACCGCACTTCAAAGGGAACCAGTGATTTCGTATGGTCTTTGAAGGATGTAAACTTTGAAGTGAAAAAGGGTGAGGTTTTGGGCATCATTGGCCGAAACGGAGCTGGCAAGTCCACGCTGCTCAAAATCCTGTCGAAGGTCACGGCGCCCACCACGGGCAAAATAAAGATTCAAGGCCGGATTGCTTCGCTGTTGGAAGTAGGAACTGGTTTTCACCCTGACCTGACCGGGCGTGAAAACATCTTCTTGAATGGCGCCATCCTAGGAATGAGCAAGACCGAAATCCGCAGCAAATTCGATGAAATAGTCGATTTCTCTGGGGTAGAGCGCTACATCGATACGCCGGTTAAGCGCTATAGTAGCGGCATGTATGTGCGCTTGGCATTTGCCGTTGCCGCGTTCTTGGAGCCTGAGATACTGATTATTGATGAAGTACTTGCAGTAGGAGATGCGGAGTTCCAAAAGAAATGCTTAGGTCGTATGAAAGATGTAAGCGTAAATGATGGAAGAACTGTCTTATTTGTGAGCCACAATTTACATGCGATAATGTCATTATGTGATACTGGGATTTATCTTAAAAATGGTACTCCTGTTTTAATCGATACTATTGATAGTATAGTCAAATCTTACTCTAACGAACAAGGGAGTAATTTTTCAAGAAATATAGAGATATATAGCAAAGGAAAAAGAGCTTGGTTAACTGACTTTAAATTTATTAGTGCTGACGAAAAAAGTAATTCGCCTCGAATGAATGAGCCGGCCAGAATAGAGGTTATGGTTGAAGCGATCGAAGATATTAAAGACGTCTTTATAGGTATTGGAATTAATGATTTGAATGGATTGCGAGTGTTTACCCTTTTTAGCAGGTTCTATAATAAAACGTATGATTTATTTCAAGGTGAGAATAATATCCTATGCATGATTGATAATTTAATTCTTAAGCCTGGGATATATAATGTAGAAATATATGTTGGTAATGATCATGTTAAATTAGATTATTACGATCATGGTTTGCAAATCGAGATATTCCCCTCTGGTAGAAATTATTCGTCACTTCCCGATTCAAGTCAAGGTAGCGTTCTTGTAGAACAAAAATGGGTTTAAGGAAATAAAAATGGAAAGTTTGCAGGATGTAATTGAAGAAAACTTTTGCTTGAAGTTTGAATTAAAGACTCTAGCTGAAGTAATACTAAGAAATGAATCAGAACGGTGGGTGCCAGGCTTTCTCCACTCTAGTACGGAGTATTCGCACATAGAAAGATATAAATTATCTTGCATATACAGCAAAGGAAAGAAAGTAATTGATATTGCTTGCGGTGTTGGAAAAGGAAGTTATGTACTTGCTAAAGAAGGGGGTGCATATAGTGTAAAAGGTTATGATATACAGCATGATGCAATTAGATATGCTCGATGGCGAAATAAGCTTGAAAATGTGAAATTTGATTTTGGTGACGCGGAAAAATTACAAGCGTTTGAAGAATTTGATTTAGCAGTAAGTTTTGAAACAGTTGAACATTTAAAAGATTATAAAGCGTTTGTAAAAAATATTCATAATAGTTTAAGATCTGATGGTTTATTTTTGGTATCAACTCCCATTTCGTCAGTAGCTGTTAATAAAAATCCTATAAATCCATATCACGTGCAGGAATGGGGTTTCAAAGAATTTCAAAAAATAATTAGTGAGTATTTTATTATCGAAAAAATATATGTCCAATTATATCCTTTGCCATTAAATTCAAGTTCATCTATTGAGTTGCAAGAGGTTGCTGCTGTTAATCATTCCCTATCTTCTAGGATTTTGAGAAAGTTAAAAATTATGCTTAGCAATAAGCCTGTTTCTTTAGATGTAATTAATAAGAATACTGGAATGATAACTGAAGAAACTAATATGAATGAAAGCCTGCTGCCAGAAATTGAGGAGTTTGTAGGACAATACGATGAAAATGAGTTAGGAGTAATTAGAACTGGTTACCAAATTTTGGTAGGTAGAAAAAAGCAACTATAAAAAAAGTTTTTATTTATAATTGCCAAAGCAAGTATAAGCTTTTACATCAAGTTGGCTTTTATTTAATACTACAATTATTTTATCTTGATAATAACGTTTTAGCTGTTGTTTGCTGATATATTAAAAAATAACTCAGAAATACATGGTCTTAAGTATAGTCATACCTTCATTTCAGCAGGCAGCTTTGTTGGCGAACGCATTGGCTTCCATTCAACAACAAACATTTAAAGATTATGAGGTGCTTGTCATGGATGGTGGATCGACTGATGCAACTAGTGAAATAGTAAGCAGCTTTAAAGATTGCAATATTCGCTTTTATTCAGAGCCTGATAATGGGATTTACGATGCTATGAATAAAGGAATTTCTTTGAGTCGTGGTGAGTTTCTCTATTTTATGGGTTGTGATGATGTTTTAGCAAGCGAAAATGTTCTAAGTGATATATTTTGTGATAGATCAAATCTTGATAATCATATAATTTATGGTGATGTCATTTTTACTAAAAATGGTAAACGATATGATGGAATGTTTACTAATATGAAACTCATCTCGCGGAATATATGCCATCAAGCAATTTTTACCCGTCGGCTAGTTTTTGATAGAATTGGTAAATTTAATATTAGGTACAAATATCTGGCTGATTATGAATTTAATATAAAATGTTTTAACTCTAAATGGGTAAAAATGAAATATATTAATGAGATAATTGCATATTATAATAATGATGGTTCGAGTTTTAATAATAGTGACGATGCTTTTAATGAAGATTTGTATGCAATCCAGAAAAATTTTTTCCCTGATATCGTAAGGTTTTTGTACAACAGGAGAAATAACAAACTTATTGCTTATTTGATTTTACTCGCAGAAAAGTATCACATCTGAGTAAGAGTTCTACTCTGTTGAAAAGATTCACAATGAATTTAGAAAATAAAGCGCCAGCTTCTGATTCAAGTTTACGGGCTTTGGCAATATATCTGCCGCAATTTCACCCGATACCTGAGAATGATGCTTGGTGGGGGAAAGGATTTACAGAGTGGACAAACGTAACTAAAGCTAGGCCTCGTTTTCCCGGTCATTACCAACCCCAACTTCCGGCTGACCTTGGATTTTATGATTTACGTTTGGCCGAAACACGTGAGCAACAAGCGAGCATGGCCCGTGAATATGGCATTCATGGTTTTGTGTATTACCATTATTGGTTCAACGGTAGACGCATTCTTGAAAGGCCATTTGAGGAGGTACTAAAGTCTGGGCAGCCAGATTTTCCTTTTTGCCTGTGCTGGGCTAACGAAAACTGGTCTCGCCGCTGGGATGGTCAGGAATTAGATGTTTTGCTACGGCAAACTTATAGTGAAGACGATGATTTAAACCACATCCGGTACTTGGCCCCAATGTTTGCTGACCCTAGATATATTAGGGTAGATGGCAAGCCAGTGTTCATTGTTTATCGAATGGACTTGTTCCCAAATATCAAAAGGACCACTGATATATGGCGTAATGAGGCTCACCGCTTAGGCATTGGCGATCTATACTTGATTCAGGTTGACAGGGTGGGCCACGACGGTGACTTAACGGCCACCGGATTTGATGCAGCAATGGAATTCCATCCTGATTATCATCATTTACCAATGCGCTATGTTGGTAAGTACAAGGATCGGTTCTTTAATAAAACAGGCTTATACAAGCCTCCATACTATAAAGATAATATTTATGAATATGAAAAATATATTCAGAATGCAATGAGTAAAGCTCAAAGCAAATATAAATTATTTCCTGGTGTAACACCAGATTGGGATAACAGTGCTAGACGTAAGCAAGATGCTACTATATTTTTAGGCTCTACGCCTGAACTGTATGAGAATTGGTTAAGAGATGTTGTGAAGAAATTTAAACCATATTCTAAAGAAGAAAATTTTATTTTTATAAATGCTTGGAACGAATGGGCAGAAGGGAATCATTTAGAGCCATGTCAAAAATGGGGTAGGCAATATCTTGAGGCTACACTCAATGCTTTAAATAATGGCAAAAGCCAAGATATATAATTATGTGTATTAATATTTTTATGAACAATAAGAATATTTTTTAAAGCGATATGATATTTTTTGAAATCTCGAGAAGTATATGAAAAAACTTGCAATAGTAATACCTGCTTATAAGGAGGCTTATTTTGATAAGTCTTTAGAATCGCTTGCTTCACAAACAGTTAAAGATTTTACTGTATACATAGGAGATGATTGCAGTCCATTCGATTTAAAGAAAACTGTAGATCGTTATAGTGACAAGCTGGATATAAAATACACTAGATTTGAAAAAAATATTGGCTCTGAGAATATAGTTCTTCAATGGAAAAGATGCGTCGAGTTAAGTAAAAATGAGGAATGGCTATGGTTGTTCTCAGATGATGATATCGTTGATCTGAATGCAGTAGAAAGTTTTTTTTCTGTTATTAGAGAAGATGCTAAGGGTGTTGCTGATGTCTATCGTTTTAATACCTGCGTAATAGATGGCGATGGACAAGTAATAGGTGATACTCCTATTGGTCCTGCTGAAGAAAGTTCGGAGGAAATGGCTTACAATCTTCTTTTGGGTTTGCGAGGTAATTCAATGCCTGATCATATCTTCTCAAGAAAAGTGTATAATGAGAATGGCGGGTTTGTTTTTACACGTTATGCGCAAGCGGCAGATTGGGCCACCTCAATTTTGTTTTCTAAGAGTAAAGGGATACATATAATTCCTAATGCAAAATTGTATTGGCGATCAAGTGGTGTGAATATCTCTTCGATAGCTTATAAGAATAAAAATAAGATGCTTTATGGCCATCTTCAATTTATTAAGTGGGTTATAAATCATTTTGAATATTTAAAGGCAACACCCCGTACAGTGAAGTTTGAAATGATCAGAGACGCTGCTAGAATCAATCTTCGTAATGTAATTATGCATCACTACAAAGGGGTAGATAGTAAAGATATACCTAAGCTTATATCTTTGTTAATTAAAGATCTTGATATGTCATTAAAGGAATCAATAATGGAGATATACGGCATTAAAAGAAGTACTTCATCAAGGATTAATAGAGTTGTAGATATAATAAAGAAAATTACAAGACGGGATAGATAGAGCTTGTTAAATAGGTGGATTCAAAATAATACTATAACTATTGTGATCGTATTTGATAATAAGGTAGTCTATAAAATCGAATACTAACTTTTAAGTCATGATCTTAAGTATAATTATTCCATCATTTGAACAGGGTTCAGAGTTAAACGGGGCTTTACAATCTATCGCTCAACAAACTTTCAATGATTATGAAATAATTATTGTAGATGGAGGTTCAACTGATACGACTTCAGCTGTAGTTTCTACGTATCCGCATTTACCTATCGTTTTTATTCGGGAAAGTGATGATGGTATTTATGATGCCATGAATAAAGGCGTGAAGTTTAGCAAAGGTGAATTTCTGTATTTTATGGGGTGTGACGATAGGTTATATAATTCTGACATTTTAAACAATGTATTTAATGTGCCTAATGCCACTAATAGCCATGTTATTTACGGTAATGTTATTTTTGCAAAAAGCCTTATTAAATACGATGGGCGATTTACGGCATTAAAACTTATGAATAGGAATATATGCCATCAGGCGATTTTTGTAAGAAGGGTAGTATTCGATAAATTGGGATTATTTGACGTGCGATATAAAACGTATGCAGATTGGGAGTTTAATATGAGGTGGTTTAATGCTAAGTGGATTAAAAAGAAATATGTTCCACTTGTAATTGCTTTGTTTAACGAAGCTGGTTTTAGCTCTAATCTACAAGATGTGAATTTTTTTCGCGATCAGGCTATGCTTGAGAAGCGTTATTTCACCTTTATTGAAAGATACCTTAGTGCTTACCCTTATCGGCCTCTCCATAACAGAGTTGCTAGGGTGCTGTCTCTTATCGATAAGCTGAGACACTATTGATTATTATTCTTGGGTAATTTAATAAATCACTGATTAAGTTCTGGAAATTAAATATTTTGCATATTTTAAACCATCTCTCATGATATCAATAGTGATTTCAACGTATCGTCCGCGTTACCTAAATAAGTTAAAGCAAAACATTGATTTGACTATTGGTGTGGAGTATGAAATCATCGCTATAGATAACACCGGAGCACGAATGGGGTTATGCGAGCTTTATAATATGGGCGCCAAAAGGGCCAAATATGATATTGTTTGTTTTATGCATGAAGACATAGATATTAAGACTAACAATTGGGGGAGTAAAGTAATTGATATCTTTAGTAAGCATGCTCATCTAGGATTGTTGGGAGTAGCTGGTAGTGGTTATAAGCCAGCTATGCCCTCGGGCTGGTTCTTCCCTTGGATAAACAAAAGATCACTATACATAAACACATTGCAGCGATTGAATGATACCAATAAGGTTGACCGAACCATTCTCAATCCTAATAATGAAGTACTATCCAAGGTAGTTGCTGTAGATGGCTTCTGGCTATGTACTAAAAAAGATATAACTCTAGAAATTCCTTTCGATCAGTTAACCTTTAAAAGCTTCCACTGCTATGATATAGATTTTTCCTTAAGTGTTTATCAGAAGTATGATGTTGCTGTAACCTATGAGATTCTCATTGAGCATTTCTCAGAAGGTAACTTTGATACTGGCTGGCTTATAGAAACGATAAAGCTGCACAAAAAATGGATTGATTATTTGCCCATAAACTTAGTAAGATTTAATAGTCTTGATCAGGTTTTGACTGAAGAAGGAGCTTTTTACTTCATATTGCCTCTTTTAAACAAAGATTTTGCTCTATATAAAGATGTTTATGAGCTTCTTTGGAGTAGAAGTGTCAGGTCATTGTTGCCTTTAAAGAGCTTTCTAAAGCTTAACTTTCTGCTCTCAACAGGCTTCATGAAAAAAATGGTTGCCGTCAACAAAAAATAAAAGCCTATTAAGTTCGTAAGCATGACACTCATGCGAATTGATTTTTATGCGGTCTCCAGTGACCTAGGTGCAAGGATCAGTAATAAGATCATTAATCCAATGAACACTTATTTTTGATCTTCAGGTTAAGTATTTCGCGACTTATATACTATATGAGTGTTGTAAATAAGAAACCGTAGATTTGGGGTATTTTTTGATCTTTTCCTGAAACGAATGAGCTGTGTACATGCATCCGATGGTGTATCAATAATTATCTGTTGTTATAACAGTGCCTTACGGCTTCCCACAACTTTGAGGTATATAGCAAATCAACAAGCTTCGACCAAGGTTAAATGGGAAGTAATCGTCGTAAATAATAATTCGAGCGACGAAACAACCGAAGTAGCCCAACGCGAGTGGGAAAAATATTCTGCACCGGTTACTCTCACTATTATTGACGAACCCAATCCAGGCTTGTCTTTCGCGCGGGAAGCTGGGCTCAAACAGGCCAAGTATGATACTATCATCTTTTGTGATGATGATAATTGGTTGGATGCAGACTATGTCCAAAATGCTTACAAGGTTATGGCCTCCGATGCGCAAATTGGAATAGTAGGCGGTCTGAATACGGCAGTCGCAGATAGTAGCTTGCCTCCTTGGTTTAAGGATTTCACAGATGATTATGCTTGTGGCCCACAAGCTGATCAAGACGGGGAGGTGCATCCGTCGCGGCTATATGTTACAGGAGCCGGAATGGTCATTAGGAAGAGCGTACTTCAACTTTTGGAGAAGGCCAGATTCCGTTCTCAGCTTCTGGATAGAAAAGGAGAGGAGTTAACTTCCGGTGGTGACACAGAAATATGCTTTATGGCAGCAATATTAGGTTATAAGATCTTTTATTCTTCTAAGCTTTGCTTGCAACATTATATGGAAGCCAAGAGATTAGAATGGAATTATCTGATAAAATTGAAAAAGGGTCATGCAAAGTCTTACTATAAGCTTCTTTATTACAAAAAACTATATCAGAAAGCTGTGTATAATAAAAGCTGGCTTGTTGATTTCTGGCAAAGAAGTAAAGTGCTTTTTGGTAAAGAAGGATTAATTATTTTGTATTACTACTATATTGGAGGCGAAAAAGCTATTGGTGACGTTTTTGCCATTTCTAAGATATTTTACTTTGAAACTTGGAAGTCTCATTTGAAGATGGCTGGAAGCTACTCTGAATTTATGGATTATTTAAACACTATTAAGCTTTGGATGAGTAAACGTGATTCACAAAATTGAACGATGCTTTTTAAGTATATTGCGGTTTATAACGAAATAAGAAGCGAGAAATATAATTCCGAAGTGCATATAGCAAAAAGCTGAACCCTCCGCTAGTATGAATGACAAGAATTTTGTACAAGGCTTCTCAATCGTACTCTGCACCTACAACGGAAGAAGTCGTCTGATGCCAACTTTGGCGCATCTGGCAGCATTAGCATTACCGAATGATGCAAAGGCAGAGTTGATTTTGGTTGATAATGCCTCGACCGATGATACAGAGCGTTTTGCCACGAGCACTTGGAAGGATTTAGGTGAGCCATTTCCACTTCGAATAATGTCGGAGGCTAGGCCTGGCAAAGGCTACGCGGTTGAAACCGGCTACGATGCTGCCCGATACTCTTATATCGTTACCGTTGACGATGACAACTGGCTTCAAGCAGATTACTTAGTTACTGCTGCTGAGCTGCTTAAGCAGCACCCCGATGTGGGTATTTTGCAAGGGCATAGCGTCGGAGTGTTTGAGGCAGGTGTGCCCGAATGCGTGCGTCAGTTCGAGAGCTATTTTGTTGTTGGAGGACCCATTGCTCAGCCCGGCTACTTTCCGGCGAACGACTACCACGTGTGGGGGGCGGGCATGGTGATCCGCACCGCGGACTGGGTGCAACTGCGCCGGCTGGGCTTCGCCTTCCTGACCAGCAAAGTGCCCGGCAAAGCGGCGGGCGAAGACCACGAAACGGCCATTGCCCTGTTGCTGTTGGGGCGCAAGATCTACTACTCCGACAAGCTGCAGTATCAGCATTTTATGCCTGCCGAACGAATTAACTGGCCCAAGCTCCAGCAGAGTTTTGAGGTTTATGGATATGTACTCTATCACCTTAATCTTTATTCCTTGGTTATAGACTCGTACAAAAAGAAAAAGGCGCTCACCAAAGTAGGAGTTAGAAAGTATTTTTTGCAATCACTACGCAAATCATTTCGGGAATACACATTAAAACAGCATACAGCGTATTGGATAAGGCCTAAAGCCGAATATTATCAGCTTCGATTATTGAGGGAATATTCTTATTGTAAATCTTTTTTAAAATTGTCGGAGCATGCTATGCAGGACGTAAATACTTTAAAGAAATGGATGCTGCCACTTTTGGTTCATCGTTCTGAGACATTTGAATGGGTAGAGGCAATTTGAACTTATTCCAAGTAATGTACTTGTAGGTGGTACAAATAGAAGTGGTGTAGATACTTTAAACCATGAGTAAAATCTTTGCGCAGGGATTTTCAATTGTGCTTTGCACGCATAATGGCCAAAGTCGGTTGTCACCGACTTTGGCGCATTTAGCGAAATTACAGATTCCAATAGGGCACAACATTGAACTGCTCGTCGTCAATAACGGGTCAACTGATCAGACTGAAAGCTTTACCTACACAATTTGGACGGCTCTAGGTGCTCCCTTTCCGCTGCGGCTACTGGCCGAGCCGCGCACCGGTAAGGGTTACGCCGTGGAGCGGGGCTACGACGCTGCCCTGTATTCCTACATCCTCACTGTTGACGATGACAACTGGCTCCAGGCAGATTATCTGATGGAAGCCGCCAGCTTGCTCGAGCGTCACCCCGACGTAGGTATCCTCCAAGGCAAAAGCATCGGCGCTTTCGAAACAGAGTTGCCCGAATGGGCGCACGGCCTTGAAGTCTTTTTCGTCCTAGGCAGTCCGATCCCAGAAACCGGCTATTTTCCGGCGAACGACTACCACGTGTGGGGGGCGGGCATGGTGATCCGCACCGCGGACTGGGTGCAACTGCGCCGGCTGGGCTTCGCCTTCCTGACCAGCAAAGTGCCCGGCAAAGCGGCGGGCGAAGACCACGAAACGGCCATTGCCCTGTTGCTGTTGGGGCGCAAGATCTACTACTCCGACAAGCTGCAGTATCAGCATTTTATGCCTGCGAAGCGGATAACTAAGGAGAATTTAAAAAAGAATTTTAATCTATGGAGCTATATAATGCATTACTACTTTCTTTATTCAATAATTATTGATTCAAATAAGAAGAGCTACAGGGTCACTAGAGCAGTGCTTTTTCGTAGGATTCTGAAGCGGATACTGGGTATGATATCCGACTATACTTTAAAGCAACACTTGTCTTACTGGGTCAGGCCTAATCAGGAATTTTATCAATTACGATTATACCGTGATTACAATTATTGTAAATGGGTGATTCGACTTTGGGGAGAATCCTTAAAGGATGCTATTTTTTTGCAATCCTGGATGAAAAATGTCATCAGAGAAGAACCGGTTAAGTTTATGATGTCGGATAATCCAACGTGAGTTTATTGCAAGCTAAAAGAATACTGCCTCCTGCTCAAAGCTGTAGGCGTACGCTTTTTACCGCAATGAATTAATGGATTTTATGAGTGTCTTGTATAAGCACAGGAGGACGCCTTCGCCCTAGTAGATAATCGTTATCTTTGTTGTCGAAAGTTGGGAGGAATAGAGTTGCTGATAAGTGCTTGATTATCTTTGCATTAACCTGTGGCCCTAACTGTAGTAGCTGCACTTTTGACAATGGGTATAATACTTGCTTCGCTCTGAAGGATTGGTAGAAACTAGTACTTGCCCTAGTTTCTTGATGAATATAAACAAATGAATACTTCTTCGAAGAAAGAATCTATTATCTGGGAATCAATCGAAAATGTTTCCTATTATTTGTCTTCGGGTGAGAAGAAACGCGCTGTAGCTATGTTTCTTCTTCTATTCATCTCTTCCCTCCTCGACGTATTTGGGCTGGCATCCCTTGTTCCTGTAATTATGGCTGCTTCCCGTCCAGGAAGTATATTTCATAATAAATATTCGTTGTGGTTATATGAAAACTTAAAATTCTCTTCCGAAAGAAATTTTTTCGTCTTTTTAGTTCTTGTATTACTTTTATTTTTTATCGTAAAAAATTTGTTTACAACATTTATCAACTATAAACAAGAAAAATTTACAGCCAGAATTGCGCTAAATGTAATTGATAGCCAATTCGAGAAACATAATCGTTTGCCATTTTGGCATTTTAATCAATTTGGATCCGCAAAACTGATCCATATGACGTTTACTGTTACCCAATCTTTCATCAATGGCATAGTCAGGCAGCTATTTGTGTTTTTTTCTGAGGCAATTATAGTTGCGGTTATTGTAATAGGTATATTGATATATAAGCCAGCTTTATTTATGATTCTCATAATAGTGCTGGTGCCAGCTATGTTGTTGATTTATAAATTATTAAATAAGAGATCCGCGCATATTGGTAATCAGCTTAATGAGGCTCGTCCGATGTCATATGCTCGGATTCTGGATGCGTTCACAGGCTTTATTGAGTTGCGTCTGGCAAACAAGCAGGAAGAATTCAAGCAAAAAGTATTAAAATATGAAAAAAATATTCAGGAACTAGATGCAAAAAATTTCCTGTTTACGCAGCTGCCTGTTAAGGTGATAGAAGTAATGGCTGTATTAGCGGTTGTTACTATTTTTTTATATTCTTTGTTCTTCTCTAATGATCCCGGCAGCCTAGTGACTATTATAGGGCTCTTTGCCGCCGCGGCCTATAGATTAATGCCCTCTATCAATAGAATGCTTAATGCCATGGTGACTATGCGTGGCAATCGCTATGCATTTGACGAGTTGATTCGGTTTAGATCGAACCTTACTCAGATTTTACCGGTGCAACGTCCTCTGCAATTCAACCAGCGTATTGAATTTAACAATATAACATTCAGTTTTCCGGGCACCACCAAGCCAATGCTCCGAAACATTAGCTTTGAGGTAAATAAAGGCGACAAAATTGGGCTGATCGGCTCTTCTGGGTCGGGCAAAACAACTCTAATGAACTTGCTGTTGCGGTTTTATATAGAGCAGCAAGGAAATATTTTAGTAGATGATCAACCCTTGACGGAAGAAAATTTAGAGGCTTGGTATAAATTAATAGGTTACGTCAAGCAAGATACTTTTTTAATGGAGGCATCAATTCAGGATAACATTACGCTTGGTGACGAGCAAGTGGATACCGAACGCCTGCGCTATGCTATCGAACAGGCATCTTTGCAGAGCTTTATTAGCACGCTTCCTGAAGGACTGGCAACGACCATTGGCGAACGCGGCTCGCGTCTGTCGGGCGGACAACGTCAGCGTATTGGAATTGCCCGAGCTCTGTATAAGAAAACGCAGGTATTGGTCATGGACGAGGCTACCAGTGCCTTGGATAATAAAACCGAACGTGAGGTTTCCGAAGCAATAAGTGGGTTAGCCAATACCAATATAACTATGTTCATTATTGCGCACCGTATCACTACACTCAAAGATTGCGATCGAATTTATGAGTTGCGGAATGGTGAATTATTTGCGGAATTTCAATACGACGAGTTAATCAGTAAAACAGAAGCGTCATAGAAGCTACTGGGGCCGGAATCATTAGCTATCTCTTCTTAGCACTTTATGACTGTTTCTGTAATCATTCCGACGTATAACGGAGCGCAAAAAGTTCTGAACGCTTTGCATGCATTGGAAAAACAAACTCTTGCTCCCAATGAAGTTATAGTGGTTGTTGATGGTTCTACGGATAATACTGTAGAGCTATTGCAGAATTCTTCGTGGTCATTTGCCGCTTTTAAAGTAGTTGCACAAACCAACCAAGGCCGTGCTGCCGTCCGTAACAGGGGCGCGCAGGAGGCTACCGGAGAACTGCTAGTGTTTTTTGACGACGACATGCGGCCAGAGCCAACTTGTTTGGCTGAGCACGTCCAGCACCATTCCCAGATGATGGATACCATCGCTATGGGCATGTCGTTGGAGGAGGACGCGCGAATGAACACGGACTTTCAGCATTATAAAGCTTACTTAAGTCGGAAATGGTTTAGTCCACTTACTGAGTCCTCGGATATAAGGCAGATGTCGGCCGATAATCTCTTTCTCACGGCCGCGAATCTGTCTCTGCCTAAAGCCCTGTTCTTGCGATTGGGCGGGTTCGATAGCTTTCTTCGTGATATCGAAGATTTTGACTTGGGAATGCGGGCAACGGATGCCGGCGTGCCTATATATCTATTAAGCCAAGCCTTTGCTTGGCACGATGATTTTGTTAGCTGTGCTTCTTATGTTAGACGGCTCCGCGAATATCGGAAAGCGCACAAGATTCTGGCCGAGCGACGTCCGGAGTTGTATAAAAAATATGGTGCTAATCCTGTTTTGCAGCCTTCTGGGTTAAAGGCGCAAGTTTTTTCTTTGTTTTCCGCTCCTTGGTGGCAAAAGGTTATTGATAAAGGGTTGTTGAGATTTTTACCCAAGGGGCCACGCTACAAGCTGTACGACATTGTAAGCACTGCTCAAGGTGTTTATTTCATCGATCGGTAAGCAGTGCTTACCGGTTTTCTCTTTTATCTACTTTAGGAAATGGTAAATAATAAGCGCCGGAGACGAGTAACCTATATTATTTCTAATATAGATAAGGCGCTGGCATTCGAGTGGGTTGCAGCTCAACTCGACAGAAGCCACATTGATCTTTCTTTTATTCTCCTGAACCACGGGTCTAGTGTACTGGAGGACGTACTGTATAACCTTGGCGTTCCCACCGTTAGGGTCGAGTACAATGGCAAGAAAGATTTGTTGCGTGCTTTATGGCAAGTGCGTCAGCAGCTCAGCACTTGGCGAACGCAAGTTGTGCATACACACTTATTTGAGGCTAGTCTAATAGGGCTGCTTGCTGCTAAGTCATTAGGAATTAGCAAACGTATTTTGACGCGTCATCATTCTACTATGAACTATGATTACTACCCACGCGGGGTATACTATGATCGCCTTATGAATGCTATGGCTACAGATATAATAGCCATTACCGAAGTTGTGCGTGAGGTCTTAACTGACCGTGAGTCCGTGCCTGCTTCTAAAATACATCTGATCCACCATGGGTTTGATCTGGCAGCCTTTAAGCATCCCAATCCAGCTACAGTTGAGTCTTTGCGCATCAAGTACTCGACCAAAGAGAAATATCCGGTGATCGGGGTGATTGCTCGGCAAACAGCTTTGAAGGGAATTCAATATATCATTCCTGCTTTCGCTCAGGTATTGGCTATTTATCCTAAGGCGAAATTATTGCTTGCCAATGCCCAAGGAGATTATAAAACGGAGATCACGGCTTTTTTGCACCAGTACCTGCCTTCTTCGTCTTATCAAGAAATTGCTTTCGAACTAGAATTAAGTTCTCTTTATAAACTATTTGATATATACGTACATACGCCAATCAACAGTCAGATCGAAGCTTTTGGCCAAACCTATGTAGAAGCATTGGCGGCTGGTATTCCATCCGTGTTTACGCTGTCTGGAGTTGCGTCAGAATTTATTCGGCACGAAGAAAACGCGTTGGTAGTTCCGTTTGAAAATTCCGCCGCCATTGCGCAAGCTATCGAGCGCTTTCTGGCAGATGCTAACATGCGGGAGCGTTGTCGGGCTAATGGTCAGGCAAGTGTGGCGCAGCAGTTCAGCCTTGATACCTACCTCAAGGCGTTAGAAGAATTATATACTGCCTAAATAAAAAAGGCGCTGGCTTTGGCTTGAACGCACAGTTTGGGCCCGAACGAAAAGAAGCAACCCATTGTTGAGGCTCACACTTTACCTTTGTGAACCTCAACTAAAATTGGGGCCGACCGAGCTCAATCTTCATGAGCATGGTTGGTAATAGAGGAGTATACAATAGACCAAAGTCCACCTTGGTTTAGAAAAAACCGTTCAAGACAGCATGCACTTATTAGTCCTCCAATCCTTTGGTAAGGAAAGCGAATACAGAAGGGCGCTACTGACCATTTTAAGTTTCTGGGCATGGTATAGCGGTCCAGCGGAGCGGGTGAGAACGGTGCTGTTTACGGATCAGCCGGAATTCTTTAAGCCCTTGGTCGGTGATTTGCCCGTGGAATACGTGCAACTGACGCCTGAGAAAATCAAAGTAATGCGCGGTGGCATCGATTTTCTGCACCGGATGAAAATCGCCGTGATTGAGGAAGCATTTCACCTGCATCCAGGGGCTGACATCTTGTACGTTGACTCCGATACCTTCTTTACACGTGATGCCCTTACTTGGATGGAAAGCTTTCGCCCTGGGCGGAGCTTTATGCATCTGCTGGAATATCAATTTGGGGAGTGCCGCGATATGCCTTTGCCCGCTGGCGAAACATTTCGAGCCTACCTCAATTATCTGGAAAACAATAAGTTACATACGAGCAAAGGCGAAGAGCAGTTTGGGGCGCACAGCGAATCCTGGAACGCGGGCGTGATGGGTTTGCCTGCCAAGGCAAGTGCTTGGATATCTGATGTTTATGCGATAACGGAGCAATCTTATCCTTCCACGCTCAATCATGCCAGTGAGCAGTATGCTTTTTCGCTGGTATTGAAAACTCGCTCTGAATTACTGCCTTGCGACCAGTATGTATATCATTACTGGTATCGGGTGAAAAAGCAAATTGTGGACCTGCTGCTGGCGGAGGCTTTCAGCGGAGATTTTCAACGCGTTCCTCTGGCTGACAAGTTGCAACTGGCCAAACAACTTACTCAGCAATTGCCCGAAACTTTTGAGCATCATATTTTGATGTTGCGTGACAATGCCGTCCAGGCATTCACAGACAACCGCTTCACGGAGGGGTATCGCCACGCTTTCCGGGCCTTGAGCAAGTCGCCGTTCAATCCGCAATTCATCAAGGACGTGCTGTATCATGCTAAACGCCACTTAGCCAGTTCATAATGAGTCAGCCTCTTAAAGTAGAGTTCTGCGTTGCCTACGACTGGTATTTTTTAGCGCACTCTATCCCGTTGGTATACGCCGAAGCCGATGCAATCTGTCTGGCGCTGGACAAAGACCGTATCAGCTGGGCTGGTCAGCCCTTCTCCTTCGATGAACAAGGCTTCCGCGAATTGGTGACAAGCTTAGACCCGGAGGGCAAGATTACCGTGTACGAAGACGATTTTCATCTGCCCGACTTGGCGCCTATGCAAAACGAGAGTCGGCAGCGACGCTTGATGGCTGAGCGCATGGGGGAAGGTGGCTGGCACATACAACTCGATGCCGATGAATATTTTCTGAACTTCTCCGGCTTTGCGGCCTGGTTACACAATTTCAAAAGCAGCCGCCCCCTTAACATTCGTTGCCCTTATATCACGCTGTTCAAGCAGCTGGATGAAGGTTTTTTGGTGGTAGAGCAACCCGATTACTTCAAGCTCGATGGCAACCCAGTGGCGACCAATAAGCCAGCCTACCAGTATGGCCGCATCAGTGAGTGGTTTAACATTTACGCTCCCTTTTACATCCTGCACCAATCGTGGGCGCGGGCAGAAGATGAAATTCGCGAGAAAGTCAGCAATTGGGGGCACAAAAACGACTTCGATACGGATGGGTATCTGAGGTTCTGGTTGGGGCTGAACACGGCTAATTTTCAGGGCGTTCGTAATTTCAACCCGCTAAAACCGGCGACTTGGCCGGGGCTACAACTGGTACCTGCCCGACAGGTTGAGGATTTGGTTACATATTATAATGCTCACCCGCCGCTCGTTCCCAATAAGGCAAGATTGGCGTGGGAGAATTCGGTTTGGGCATCGCGTTTCCGTAAAATATTGAGCGCAGTCCGCTAAAAAGCTGGTTTGGTTACTGTAACTGCGAGTAGTTTTCTGTTGATAATCGGTGATGTGTAACGGTCACTGTTTGAATGTATTACCCGTTCTCCTATGGTGCGCACCGATTCATCTGTTCATCTAGCCATCGCCTTCGATGAAAATTACCTCGAACCGTTTTACGCGCTGATCACTTCTGTTTTCCAGAATAATCCGCAGAATCGGATTGAAGTTCATGCTATTGCAACGGGAGTGTCGGATGCTTCGAAGCGAGGTATTGAGGAATATATCCAGCGACACGGGTCGGCAATACACTTTTATCAGGTTGATGAGGAGTATATCTCGCGCTTTGTATTAACCAGCAAATGGACGCCAGCAGTATATTATCGGCTGTTTTTTCCGTTGCTGGTTCCTGCATCTGTCGAACGCCTGCTCTATATTGATACGGATACGTTAGTGGTCGGTGACCTGCGCGAATTCGATAAGATTGAGCTGGGCAGCTATCCAGTCGCTGCAGCGTATGATAATTGGGTAAAGACTAATCCAGATTTAGGAATTACGGAAGAAGGAAAATATTTCAATTCGGGCGTATTGTTAATGAACGTGCCCGAGTGGAAAAAGCAAAATGTATCGGAGAAGGCCATTGATTTTCTGTTGAAGTACCCTGAAAAAATCAAGTTTGTCGACCAGGATGCGCTCAATGCAGTGTTGATCGGCAACTGGCTTCGCATCGACAACCGCTATAATCTCATTTATTCGCTCATTCCCGAAACGTTACCGCGTAAGGAATTTGACGCTTTTCTGGCCGATAAAGTCATCCTGCATTTTACCTTGCAACGCCCCTGGACGATGTTGTGTCAGAACCGGTTCCGGTATCTGTACCGCCGCTATTTGGCACAATCCCCTTTTAAATCCACCCGCCGCTACACCGATTTTGCAGTCAGTAAAATTCCGCGGTTGATGCGCATACGTCTACGCGAATTGTATTTTGACAACCCTAGCGCTGCTTCGCTTTGGCAACGGCTAAAAGGCAGCGTCTCTTAAAGGTAGAACCAGGAGCTGTGTATTTTTGCTTGAGATATTTCAAACGCGCATGAGTTTGCAGCGCGCAGTTGGTTCCTCTTACCTATTTGCATGTCAACAACTCCGTATTTCAGCGTCGTTATTCCAACTTACAACCGGGCCAGTTTCATTCCGGCTACTCTTGATTCGGTCCTTGCCCAGCAATTCGCTGATTTTGAGGTATTAATAGTTGACGATGGCAGCACCGACGACACGGCGGCTGTGGTAAAGCGCTACACCGATCCGCGGCTGTTGTACTTGCCCAAAGCCAACGGCGAGCGTGGCGCCGCCCGCAACTACGGCTTTGCCAAGGCGCGTGGAGAATACGTACTGTTTCTCGATTCAGACGACCGATTTTTACCGCAGCATTTGGCCACGCTGCATCAGAAAATTCAGGAAACCGGCAAGCCCAATTTCATAGCCTGTAAGTATAATTTCGACCGAAATGGCGTACTCGCAGATAGCGATGTAAGTGGCTTAGCAGAAGGAAATTACGGGCTTGATTTTTTCATTCAAGGCAACTCGTTGGCCTGCAACATTTGCGTACGGCGCGCAAACACCGCCCTTAAGCTGTTTGAGGAAGAACGTCGTTTTGCAGGGGTGGAAGATTGGATGTTCTTATTGGAAAACACGCAGCACGACAACGTGTACATCGTGGATGCCGTGACGCTGACCATGAACGACCATGATGCCCGCTCCATGCACGACGACAGCAGGTTGTTGATTAACAGATGGATGCAACTGCCTGCTTGGTTTGACAAGCACTTGCGCTTGAATGCAAGCCAACGCAGTCACTTGCTCGGACACATCCGTTACCTTTGTGCTATTCATGCCTATGCCGACGGCCGACGAAGCGAATCGTTGCGCTTTGCTTTTCAGGCGGCTTCAGGGCTGTCCAAAACAAAAGCAGCGATCTTGCTGCTTCGGTGCTTAGTGGGCCCTGGCGTAATCGGGCAAGTGAAAAAACTTGTCAGGTAGAGAATATTAATATTATCCAACTTATTGATAACCAGTAAGTTGTGAAAATAGCTCTTGCTGAATGGAAAGTGTAAATGGCATTCAGCGTTTCCTTGGACTTCAATAGTAATCGCCCATGTGCGGCATAGCTGGCTTTCTAAATCTTACTTCCGCTTCGCCCCTTGACGAAGCAGCCCTGCGTGGCATGACAACCTGCCTCGCGCATCGCGGACCCGATGCGGATGGGTTTTACTTTGACGGCAAGGTAGGACTAGGGCACCGTCGGTTGAGCATTCTCGACTTGTCGACGGCGGCTAACCAGCCGATGCACTCGCACAACGAGCGCTACGTTACTATTTTCAATGGTGAGGTTTACAACTTCCACGAGATTGCGGAAAAGCTAGGCGTGCCGATGCGCACTACTTCCGACACCGAAGTGATTCTGGAAGCGTATGTGCGATTCGGGCCGGAGTTTGTGCACCTCATGAACGGCATGTTTGCCATCGCGATCTACGATAAGCAGACGCAAACGCTCGACATCTTCCGGGATCGGATGGGTATCAAGCCGGTTTACTATTACCTTGATAATCAGATATTTGCATTCGCTTCGGAATTAAAATCTATTGTTCATATTCCCGAAGTCAAGAAGACGCTGACCATCGATGCGGAGGCCGTGCGGCACTTTTTGCATCTGGGCTATATTCCGCGGCCGCACAGCATTTATTCGCAGATCCGGAAGATGGATTCCGGCTCTTATGTGCGGGTAAGCGGCAGTGAACTGACCGAAACGCGCTACTGGAAACTGGAAGATCAGATCAAAGACCAGGTCATAAGCGACCGCCAGGAGGCCAAAGCCCAGTTGAACGAACTACTGGTTAGCTCAGTCCGGTATCGGATGATTGCCGACGTGCCATTTGGTACTTTCCTCAGCGGCGGCGTCGATTCGAGCTTGGTGACTGCCATTGCGCAGTCGGTTTCGAGCACGCCCGTCAAGACATTTTCCATCGGCTTCGACTCGGCTAAGCACAACGAATCGGATTACGCCAAGGCCGTCGCAGACAAACTGGGCACCAATCACCACAGCTTTCAGGTCACGTACAAAGAGGCCATGGACACGGTGGGCTCGCTGGCCGGAATTTACGATGAGCCTTTCGCCGACTCTTCAGCCGTGCCTACGCTGATGGTATCGAAGCTGGCTCGCCAGCACGTGACCATGACGCTGTCGGGTGATGGCGGCGACGAATTGTTTCATGGCTACGGCATGTACACCTGGGCGAACCGGCTGGCCCGCCAGCCATTGCGGGGGTTACGACAGCCTGCGGCGGCCGTATTGGGTCAGATGGGCAATCGCTACAAGCGGGTTGCACAATTGGTAGCGTTTCCGGATGCCAAACGTGAGCGGAGCCACATCTTCTCGCAGGAACAATACTTGTTCACCGAAACGGAACTGGACAAGCTGTTGCAGCCCAAGTGGCAGAGCAAAGCAGCGTTGCGCGAGCAATGGCAATGGCCCGCCGGCCGCACACCCACAGCAGCCGAAAAGCAGGCCCTGTTCGACATGCAATACTACTTGCAGGATGACCTCTTGGTAAAAGTAGACCGGGCTACCATGGAGCATTCTCTCGAAACGCGGGTACCGCTCCTGGATTACCGCGTCGTGCAATTTGCGCTTAACGTGGCGCCCGAATTGAAAATGCACGACGGCGAAAGCAAATCTTTGCTCAAAGACGTCTTGTATGATTACCTGCCGCGCAGCATTTTCCAGCGGCCCAAGTGGGGTTTTTCGGTGCCGCTAGGCACGTGGCTCAAAAACGAGCTGCACTATCTTATCGACGAGCATCTATCGGCTGAATCGATAGAAAGTGCTGGATTTGTGCAGTATAGCGCAGTAAAGCAGTTAGTTGATCGCTTTGAACGTGGCGAAGACTATTTGTACAACCGCATCTGGCTGTTGATTGTATTGCACCAATGGCTAGCTCTGCACCGCGCATCCGCATGATAGCATCCGACTCCACAGCGGCGACCAACGCTGCTCCGCACGTTTTGTTTATTTCCTACGACGGCATGACTGACCCGCTAGGGCAGTCGCAGGTGTTGCCGTACCTGACCAATCTGGCAAAGCGTGGGTACCGTATTACCTTGCTTTCCACCGAGAAGCCCGAACGCTTCGAGCAGCACCGCGCTACCATCGAGGCGATCGTGCAGAAAGCCGGCATTACGTGGGAGTATATCTTTTTCCGTCGCAAGCCGCCAGGGCTGGCTAAGTTTCTCGACTTGAGAGAATTAAAGCAAAAGGCGCTTTCCATCCATCGCCGCACCCCCCTCGACATGACGCACTGCCGTAGCTATGTGAGTGCCGCGGTGGGACTGATGTTGAAGCGCAAATTTGGCATCAAGATGCTGTTTGACATGCGCGGCTTTTGGGTCGACGAGCGAGTCGATGGCGGCATCTGGAACCTGCGCAATCCGGTTTTCCGGTATGCGTATCGGCAATACAAACAAAAAGAAGCCTCTTACATCGCCGCGGCCGACGGTATTATCAGCCTGACCGAAAACGGCAAGCAAGAAATCCAGACTTGGCCGGCTTACCAAGGGGCTCCCATCACCGTAATCCCGTGCAGCACCGATTTCGATCTTTTTCCGCTCATTGACCGGGCGCAACGAGCTCAAGGAAAAGCAGAACTAGGGATTCCTAATAATGATTTAGTTATCAGCTATTTAGGCTCGGTAGGTGGATGGTATCTGCTGGATGACATGCTGCGGCAGTTTTGGGTAATCAAACAGCAATTCCCGACGGCCCGCATGTTGTTCATTACGCAAGACTCTAAGGAGGAAATATTGGCGGCCGCCCGTAAGCTCGAGGGCCTGCGTGAAGAAGACTTTTTGGTCCGCGCTGCCACGCGCCAGCAAGTGCCTAAGCTGCTGGCCGCTTCCGACATCAATCTGTTTTTCATCAAGCAGAGCTATTCCAAGAAAGCGAGCTCCCCAACTAAGCTGGGTGAAATTCTGGCGATGGGAATCCCAGTGATTTGCAACGCTGGCGTGGGCGACGTGGAGAGCATCATCCGCGACACGGACGGCGGCATTGCAATACCCGAACTTACTGAGGCATGGCTCCAGAAAGCGGCGGCACAAGTACCGCAACTGCTGGCCAAAGATCCGGAGACGTTACGCCGCAACGCGCAGCCCTACTACGATTTGGGCCGTGCGGTAGCTTCTTACGAGCAGCAGTACGCACGCATCCTAAATCGGAAAGCGGCTAAGGCCTGATTTATGATAATTTCATATCGTATTGGTAGTCAATACGATATGAAATTATCTAAGCTTTGTAAAAGCTATTGACCGCAGCAATGACGCGTTGCTGATCGGTTTCGGAAAGTTCGAAATATAAAGGCAAGCGCAGCAGGCATTCGGCGAAGCGGCGGGCGTGGGGCAATTGGCGACCGTCGTGGAGGTTGTGGTAAAACGGGCTGTTGTGCAGCGTTTGGTAATGGAAAACCGCCAAGATCTGGTGCTCCGCGAGGTGTTGGATCAGCGCTTGCCGCTCGTTGGTATCACGGCAAATCAGATAGAAAATGTGTCCGTTGTGCGTTGCGTAAACTGGGATGGCGGGCAACGCGCAATGGCCTGCTTCGGCTAGCGATTGAAGCGCCGTCGCGTATCGGTTCCATTGCTGCAAGCGTTGCTCCCGGATGGCTGTGATTTGTTCGAGCTGGGCCCAGAGGTAAGCGGCCGTCAGCTCGGACGGCAGAAACGACGAGCCAATGTCAATCCATTGATACCGAGCGGCTTCACCGCGGAAGAAAGCGGCGCGGTTGGTGCCTTTTTCCCATAGAATCTCGGCACGCTCCGCAAAACGTTCGTCATTGATCGCTAGTAAGCCACCTTCGCCGGCAATCACGTTTTTAGTTTCGTGGAACGAGAAGGCGGCCAAATGGCCGATTGCGCCCAACGGTTTCTCCAGATAATACCCTTCGATGGCTTGGGCCGCATCTTCAATTACCCAAATGCCGTGTTCTTCGGCTAGGGCCAACAGGGGCGCCATGTTGCAGGCTACGCCGGCATAATGTACCGGCACAATGGCTTTTGTGCGCGGCGTAATCAGGGATGCAAGCTGACTGATGTCTAGATTCGGATTGTCTAAGTAGCTATCAGCGAATACGATACGGGCACCGCGGAGCACAAAGGCATTCGCCGTTGAGGTGAACGTGAATGAGGGCATGATGACCTCGTCGCCGGGGTGTAGATCAAGCAGCAACGCCGCCATCTCCAGCGCTGTGGTTGCGCTCGTGGTCAGAAGGGCTTTGGGAATGCCGTAGCGTTGTTGAAAAAAGCGCTGGCAAAGCTGCGTAAACTCGCCGTTGCCCGAAAGTTTGCCCTGGGCCACGGCTTGCTGAATGTAGTGCAGTTCTTGGCCCGCTAGAAACGGTTTGTTAAACGGAATTGGCTTCATCAGGGGCGCTTACGTTGTTGCTTCGATCACGTAAAGCGGCCGATTTCGCACCCCTTCGAATATTTTGCCTACGTACAGTCCAATCATGCCCAGCACTAAGATGATGAGGCCGGAGAAAAAGCTGATTGAAATGATCAGGCTAGCGTATCCCTGCACGACAATCTGGCCCAGCAGCGCTCTCACCAACATAATCAGGCCAAGGGTGAAAGCGCCGCCAGCCAGTAAAAGGCCTAACCAGACAGTGAGGCGCAGCGGTTTATCGGAATAAGCCAGCAGGACATCGGTAGCCAGGCGTAGCTGCCGCACGATGTTGTAGGTGCTGGGCCGCCCATTGACACCGTGCTCTACGGGCAGGGTAGTTTGCCGGAAGCCGGCCCAGCGCACCATCGTCGGAAAGTAGCGAATGCTTTCGCGCAAGCGGCCCACTTCCTGGATAACCCGCTGGTGGTAAATGCCGAAGTTGGCTACCAAAGGATCCTGTGGCGTGCCGGATAGGTAGGAAAGGACGGCATAGAAGCCGCGCGAAAAAGTGCGCGTAATCCAAGGGTCTTGACGGGCCGTCCGGCTGGCCATCACCACGGCGTAGCCTTGTTGTGCTTTCTGATACAGACGGGCTATTTCTTCAGGTTGGTCCTGTAAGTCGCAGTCCATCACCACAATCCATTGACCGTGGGCTACATCGAGGCCGGCCGTGATGGCGTGGTGTTGCCCAAAATTACGACTCAGCTTCAATCCGCGAATGCGCGGGTCGAGGGCCGCGTGCTGCTCAATGAGGAGCCAGCTGCCGTCGGTGCTGGCATCATCGACCAGGATGATCTCGTATTCATCGGTGAGAGCAGAGAGGGTAGCGGCCAGCCGTTGCAGCAATTCATTCAACACCATTTCGGCCTGATAAACGGGACTGACAACGGAAAACAGCGGTGCGCTGGAGGAAACGGCCATCGGCGAAACTAGCAGGACGGATACTGCAGGCCCTAGCTGCAATGCCAATGCCTGATCCTATGAATGTCGACAAAGATAAATCCGTTTGGATAATGCTTCCCGGGCAAAAGCTTAAGTAAACCTGTGGAAGCTAGGAAGTAGCTGAATACATTGGTATTTATCTGTGTAAATAGTTGATAATTAGTTATTTGTGTAGATATGGAGTAGCGTTTTATTTCGTGAAAAAGAACCATGATTCCCTGTCCGAATCTTCCTCAACCCAACTGCAGGTTTCGTCAGGCGGCGTGCGCTGCCTTTGGCCGCGGCCGTTGGAAACTCGGCAGACTGCGGCAGTTGCCGTACCTTTGCCCGCTACTTCATGAGAATGCCCACGTGGGCCGCTACTGCTACTTATGCACATTTTATTTATAGTGCCGTATCCGCCCGGAAAAGCGCCATCGCAGCGGTTTCGTTTTGAGCAGTACTTTGATTTTCTGACGGAAAAAGGCCATACCTACCACGTAGCACCGTTTCTGTCGGACAGCACTTGGGCGATTTTGTACAAGCCGGGCCATACGCTGGCGAAAGTGCTGGGAATTTTGGGTGGTTTTGTGCGGCGGGCAGCGTTGTTGTTTACTGTGCCCCGCTACGATCGGGTTTTCATTCACCGAGAAGCCGCACCTATTGGTCCCCCCATCTTTGAATGGCTGATAGCCAAGGTGTTAGGAAAGAAAATTATTTACGATTTCGACGATGCCATCTGGATGAAAGACCCAGCCGGCGAGCAAACGTTCATCAGCAGCTTGAAGTGGCAGCAGAAGGTCGGCAGCATCTGCCGATGGGCGTACAAGGTGAGCTGCGGTAACGCGTATCTGCGCGAGTACGCATTGCAATTCAATCCCAACTCCATCATCAACCCGACCACGCTCGACACCGAACACCTGCATAACCAAGTGCGCGACCAGCACCAAACCAGCCGCCCCGTGATTGGGTGGACTGGCACGCATACCACATTGCGCCATCTCGATTTGGTTTGGCCGGTATTGGAGAAGTTGGAAAATGAAGGCTACGACTTTGAGTTTCGCGTTATTTCCAACCAGCCGCCCGAACACACCGGGTTGCGGTCGCTTACGTTTACGCCTTGGCGCAAAGCCACCGAGATCAAGGACCTGTTGGGCTTTCATCTGGGGCTGATGCCGTTGGTGGATGACCCGTGGGCGCGCGGCAAATGTGCTTTTAAAGCACTGCAATACATGTCGTTAGGCATGCCTGCCTTGGTGTCGCCAGTTGGGATGAACACGGAAGTAGTGCAGGAAGGCCACAATGGCTACATCTGCGATACGGACGCCGAGTGGGAAGCGGCATTGCGCAAGCTGCTCGCCGATCAGGAGTTGCGGGCCAAGCAAGGCGCTATGGCGCGGCGCACCATTGTTGAGCGCTACTCCGTGGTGTCAAACAAAGAGAATTTTCTGGCCTTGTTCCAGTAATCGCTAGTAGGTATATGGCTCATAATCAAGTAGTTGCTTCTGAGAAGGGCAAATTCGTAATCTCGCTTGACTTTGAGATTAACTGGGGTGTGCGCGATCAGCAAACGCTGGCCCAATACGGCCCTAATTTGCTTGGGGTGCGGCAGGCGGTGCCGGCTATGCTGGCCTTGTTTGCCGAATACAAGCTGCGCGTAACTTGGGCCACGGTTGGGTTGCTGTTTTTCGCCAACAAGCGCGAGATGCTGGCGCATTTGCCAACCGTTCGCCCCGAATACGCCGATCCGAAGCTGTCGCCCTATCTGGCGCTCGATGCCGTAGGCGAAGACGAGGCCAGCGATCCGTACCACTTTGGCCTTTCGCTGATTGAGCAAATCCGTCGCACGCCGGGGCAGGAGATGGCGACGCATACGTTCTGCCACTATTATTGCCTAGAGCGCGGCCAAACGCCCGAAGCCTTTCGGCACGATTTGCAAGCTGCCCAGCGCATTGCCACCGAACAAGGGCTTGATTTGCGTAGCTTGGTGTTTCCGCGTAACCAGCACAACAGCAGTTATTTATCGATCTGTCAAGAATTAGGCATCACCAGCTACCGGGGCAACGAAGCCTCATGGATTTACAAAGAGCGCAACGAGGAAGAACAGACGCTGTATAAGCGGGGTGCCCGTTTGCTGGATGCCTACGTAAATCTGTCGGGTCATAACTGTCACGCTATGAGTGACATAGCCCGTTCGTTTCCTTATAACATCCCCGCCAGTCGGTTTCTTCGGCCGTGGTCGGGGCGGATGAAGGCGTTGGAAGGGTTGCGCCTCAAGCGCATTCTGAGCGGTATGGAGCACGCGGCTCGCCGCGGCCTCGTCTTCCATTTGTGGTGGCACCCGCACAATTTCGGAGCTAATCTGCCCGAGAACATGGCTGTGCTCCAACGCATTGCCGAGCATTACCAGCACTTGCAGACCGCCTACGGGATGGAAAGCTTATCCATGCGCGACATAGCCGATCGTCTTCAACTCCAACAATCCCTGCCTGCATGAGCCAGTCTGCTTTCTCCGGGAAAAGAATCGTCATTCTCGCCGGCCCCGGCGAATCCACTGATATTCTGTTTCACGCGCTCGATCGGGAGTTTGGCGTCCACCGCATCATCGTGGAAACGCCAGTGAGTCAAAAGCAATTGCTAAAGCGACGATTGGAAAAGCTAGGCTGGCCGACCGTGGCAGGACAGGTTTTATTTAAATTATTGATAGCGAAGCAGTTAGAGGGAAGCTCGAAGCGGCGCCTGCAAGCTATCAAACAGCAGCAGCAACTTGATAGCCGTCCTTTACCTGAGGATCGGGTGGTCCGGGTAAGCTCGGTGAATGCACCGGAATGCATCGAGCAATTACAGCAATTGCAGCCCGACGTGATTGTGGTGAACGGCACCCGCATCATCTCGAAGAAGGTGCTAAACAGCGTGCCTTGCAAATTTATCAACACCCACGCTGGTATCACGCCGCTTTACCGTGGCGTGCACGGAGGCTATTGGGCGCTGGCCAACAACGATCGTGCGCATTGTGGCGTTAGCGTGCACCTTGTCGATCCCGGAATTGATACGGGGGCCATCATCGCCCAAGCCCTAATCGATCCGACCCCGGAAGATAATTTCGTCACCTACCCGCTGCTGCAACTGGCGGCTGGGCTGCCTTTGCTCAAGCAGGCCATCCGCGACGCGCTGCAAGGCACGCTGATGCTCAAACCGGCTCCCGAAGGGCAATCGCGGCTGTGGTCGCATCCTACGTTGCAGGAGTATCTGCACAATCGGCGGCGAACCGGCACGAGGTAATAAGTAAGCTACGAAGCAGGCGTTAGCTGCGGCCTGGAAGCTACCACACGCCGCGATGGGCGCTTAGTTTTCTTGGGTATGCTGATATTCTCAAGAATATATAGCCCCGACACATAAAAAGGAATCAGTGGAATCTTGTACCGCACCAAGGTTCCGAAATTAGAAGTGGATACGCCTACAGCCACGGCAAAAATCAGGGAAAAGACGAAGCACAGGCTCAAGACCGGCGTGCTGCTGATATAGCGCAGCGTTTTGCCCACCCCGACGCGCCAAAATATGCGCAAAGTAAAAAATAGAAAAAACGTGGCCTCTATGGCAGAAAGCAGCATTACGGGGTTGCGGGCTTCAAACAGAAATGGCCGAAACAAAGAGACGATAATGGCCTGTGGAGCTAGCTTAGCCATGCCAGTAAGCGTGCCGTCGAGCTCGCCAATATGGTACGCAGAGCCGCCTTCATTCATGCTTACCTGATAAAGGTAATCGGCCGTGATTTTGCTGCGTTCTCCAATTTTGGTCACGTCGTATTGGGCATCGCCAGCCGTTAATCTGGTAGTAGCAAAAAAGGCTACTGCCCCGCCCAAGCCAAGTAAAATGGGCTTGGCCAACATCCGGATCGTAGGATCTTTGATGCGTTGGCTATTTTCATTAAATACCCAAAGCAACGCCGGCGGCAAAAATGAAAGCAGGATATATACCTTAACGGCGAATAATAAATAGGCTGCTAGAAAACCAATTATTAACGATTGGGTGGGCCGTTTTTTTTGAATGGCTCCTTGGTAAAAGGCATAAAATAGCCAACCGAGAGCTCCCATGCATAGCGAGTCTTTCATCAGCCCGGAGCCCCAAAAAAATACAGAGGGAATAAAGAAAACGGCTGTTGCTAAGTTCTTGTAAATCAATGGTTTGATTTTGACGAAAGTCAAGAACATGGCCCACATGCCGCTGAAGCTAAGTCCAGCGAACATAAGGCCAATAACGGTGTAGGTGTTAAAGCAAAAGAGCCCGCAAATAGCGGCGATTCGTATCACCGAAAACTCCTTAGGTGCTCCATACCACTCCATTTGAGCAGCATAATTTGCCGTTGCGGGATCGTACTCGCCGTGGGAGAAGATCAGTTTAAGGCCCACGGAAGGGGAGGTAGTAAAGGCGTTATAAATTACTTTGACGTGGTTGAAGTAATTGTAAGTATCACCGCCGTGATAATAGAACTGATAAATGAGGCCCAGAGCGATTGCACCAATAAATTTGGCTGTTAGAGCCGGAATGAAATATTTACGCGTAAAGGCATTGGTCGCTTTCTTGCGAACCGCGAACGCGATGGCATAAAAAATTCCCAAATAGAAAGGCGTCAGAAAAAGGTCTTGCAGCTCCATCGCGGTGGGTTACTTTTTATGAGCCTTTATGTACGCTTTGGCCTCGCGAAAACTTTCCGATTTGCGGTCGGCTTTGTCGAGCACCTCCTTGTAATACCGTATCGCGGTTTTGGGATCCTCTTGTTGATCAGCAATGCGAGCAAGCTCCCGATTAGCGTAGAGGTAAAAGCCGCCGGTAGTTTCACTCGTGCTCTCAGCAAACACGATGCACCGTTGGTAGTAATCCTTGGCTTTCTCGATGTCTTTGTAGCGATACTCCATGAGCCACCCCAAGAAGTAGGTGGCGTACTTGCCGCTTATCGCTTCGTAACCGGGCATGCCCCGGTTGATTTTGTCTAGTATCTCGCGGCTTACTCGTTCGCATTCCCGGTGTTCGCCTTCATTAAAACAGAGCAGAGCGTAGAACCGCTGGAAATAGCCGTTGTCGGGATAATTGGTTGCTAGATAACGAGATATGGGCATTGCGGCCTTGCTGTCCTCTTCCTCATTATTCAGAATCTTCATGAGGAAAAACTTCGCCTCCAAGCCAGTGTAGAAGCCGTTGTTGGCCACGTTACGCAACTGTTGCAAACCCAGCTCACGATTGCCTTTGGGGAAGAACAATAGCACCGGCCGCAGCAGCGGGTAGGTTTCCGAAATCCAGACGGCGTAATAATTAAACAGCGCTTGTCCGAACAGAAACTCTGGACTTAAGCCGTTGGCTTCTTGGCTGATCTGCAAATATTCCAAGGCCCGCTTGCTGCTGACCGTCGCCTTGCGCCAGTTTTTGCGTTCGGCGTTCAGGCGCGCATCAAACCCGTAAGCGGCAGACAGGAAAAAGCAGGCCTCGTAGTTTTTGTTGTCGCGCTTGTAGAGCTGCTCGCCTTTAGTGATGGCCGTGTCCATGTAGGCGAAAAAGATCTTGTCGTACTGCTTGGTCTGGACGTTGGTGGGCACGATCTTCCACCAAGTGCTCAGGCCCAGCAGGAAGTAGGGCATCGGGTGCTGGGGGTAGCGGCGGCGCAGCGAGCGGAACTGCTTTTCGGCCTTGTCGTACTTGAAGTTGTAGAGGTTCTGCACGGCTCCCTCCAACTCCAGCTGGATATCCTTGTCTAGCAGCAACCAACCTTTGGTGTCAACGGCCGAAGGCAGAATGTCCACGTTGTCCACGTCGATGTGCCGCATGGGAGCTGGGGCCTTACGCGCTGTGTCGGTACCCTGGGCCATCGTAAGAAAAGGCATCAGCGCCAGCAACAGGACAAATCGGAGTTTTAGAGTCATGGGTGACGTTTGGCAGCGGCCTCAGCAATTGTAACGGGTGCTGGAAGGCGACTGAACAGAGAAGCTAAAGTATAACTTTTATCCTAGCTTTGGCTAACTAACCGAAGCCCAATGCAGCTCTTGCGAACCTTATGCCAGATAGCGGCTCCTGCCGGGAACGAGGCTCCTTTAACGGAATTCTTGCTCAACTACATCGACCAAAACCAAGCCTCTTGGCGAGTGCAGCCACAAGTCGTAACCGGTAAGGAATTTCAAGATTGCATTATTTTGATATTTGGCCAGCCGCGGACGGCTATTTTTGCGCATTTGGATAGCATAGGATTCACAGTTCGGTATGGTCGACAGCTGGTACGCATCGGAGGGCCCGATTTGCAAACCGGTTATCGGTTGGTAGGGCGTGATTCTCAGGGTGATATTGAGTGTACGCTCCTTATTGAGGAAGAAACCGGTGAGTTGGGCTATGAGTTCACGCGTGACATCGATCGGGGTACCGAACTCACGTTCAAGTGCGATTTCCGCGAAACAGAAAGCTCCGTGCAATCCTGTTACTTGGATAACCGACTTGGGGTTTGGAATGCTTTGCGCGTGGCCGAGACGTTGGAGAACGGCATTATCGCATTTAGCTGTTGGGAAGAGCACGGCGGCGGCTCCGTGGCGTATCTGGCGAAGTACATCCACGAGCACTACGGCGTTCGGCAGGCCCTTATTTCGGACATTACTTGGGTTACAGAAGGTGTGCACCCTGGCCAAGGCGTTGCCATTTCCCTGCGCGACTCCCTTATTCCGCGCCGCGCTTATGTCGAGCGCATCCGCCGCGTTGCTGAGCAGTCGGGCGTACCGTTTCAGCTGGAGGTAGAAGGCAGCGGCGGCTCCGACGCCAAGGAGTTGCAGCATGGCGCGCAGCCTTGGGATTGGTGCTTCGTGGGCGCCCCGGAAGACAACGTACATTCCCCCGACGAAATCGTCGACAAACGCGACATCGATAGCATGGTAGCGCTTTACCAAGTGCTGATGCGCGAGCTATAGTCAAACTCCATTCCACAAACCTAGCCTGATGGCCGGTTGGTAACCCCAACCGGCCTTTTTTATTGCCCACAGGCACATGGGCAAAGTAGGCCCGTTGCGTTTGGCTTTTAGAAAGTAAAGGTTGAGGATTAGGTAATAAATTCTATTTTACAACCCCATAGCAATCAATTCTTTCCAAAATCCAAACACCCACATCTTACCACCGCCTTCTATGACGAATTTTCTTTACGTAGTGCCCGCTTTGGGCGTATTGGCGTTGTTTTACACATGGCTGCGATCGGGCTGGGTTAGTCGGCAGGATGCTGGCGACGAGCGAATGCGCACCATTGCCGGCTACATTGCCGACGGCGCCATCGCCTTTTTGAAAGCGGAATACAAAGTGCTGACCATCTTTGGGTTGATTGCCAGCGCTTTTTTGTTTTACCTGGGCAGCACGGGCGAAAAGTCGAGCCCGGTAATCGTGATTGCCTTTATTATCGGTGCCGTATTTTCGGCTTTGGCCGGCTTTATTGGGATGAAAATCGCGACGAAGGCCAATGTGCGTACCGCGCAAGCCGCGCGAACTAGTTTGTCGAAAGCGCTAAATGTCTCATTTTCAGGCGGTTCTGTAATGGGTATGGGCGTAGCCGGTTTGGCCGTGCTAGGCTTGGGTTCGTTGTTTATTATCTTCTACAACATGTTTGTGTTGCGCTACAACGGAGGCGCCAACGGCATCGAAATGGAGCGCGCGCTGGAAGTCCTAACGGGCTTCTCACTCGGGGCGGAGAGCATCGCGTTGTTTGCGCGGGTTGGAGGTGGCATTTATACCAAAGCCGCAGACGTAGGCGCCGACTTGGTGGGCAAAGTAGAAGCTGGCATCCCAGAAGACGACCCGCGTAACCCCGCCACCATCGCCGACAACGTAGGCGACAACGTAGGCGACGTAGCCGGTATGGGCGCCGACTTGTTTGGCTCGTACGTAGCTACCATTCTGGCTACCATGGTGTTGGGCCGGGAAGTAGTGGCGGTTGGTGACCAATTCAACGGCCTTTCGCCCATTCTGCTGCCGATGGCCATTGCGGGCATGGGCATTGTGGCCTCGCTCATCGGCATTTTGTGCGTGCGGGTGAAAGAAGGCGGCAACGTGCAGGCTGCCCTGAACCTAGGCAACTACATCTCCGTGATTGTGTCAGCTGTTGCGGCTTTCTTCCTGATCCGCTGGATATTACCCAACGGCGATTTGGTAATCCGTGGCGTCACGTTCAACGCCATGAACGTGTTTTATGCAGTAGTAGTAGGCTTGATTGTAGGTACCTTGATGAGCATCATCACGGAGTACTATACGGCGATGGGCAAACGCCCGGTAATGAGCATTGTGCGGCAAAGCAGCACGGGCCACGCCACTACGGTTATCGGTGGTTTGGCCGTCGGTATGGAGTCTACTGTGCTGCCAATCATTGTGTTAGCAGCTGGTATTATTCTGTCTTATGAATGCGCTGGCCTATACGGGGTAGCCATTGCCGCTGCTGGTATGATGGCTACGACGGCCATGCAACTCGCCATCGACGCCTTCGGCCCGATCGCCGATAATGCGGGCGGCATCGCCGAAATGAGCGAACTGCCCAAAGAAGTGCGTGAGCGCACCGACATCTTGGACGCCGTAGGCAACACCACTGCCGCTACGGGCAAGGGTTTTGCCATTGCGTCGGCTGCCCTTACTTCGCTGGCATTGTTTGCCGCCTTTATGGGCACGGCCAATATTACCAGCATCGACATCAGCAATGCCCGCGTGCTGGCCGGCCTGTTCGTGGGCGCCATGATTCCGTTCATTTTCTCTGCGCTGGCAATTTCGGCCGTAGGACGGGCAGCCATGGCCATGGTGCAGGAAGTGCGGCGGCAGTTCCGCGAGATTCCAGGCATTATGGAAGGCACCGGCCGGCCGGAATACGAGAAATGTGTGGCTATCTCAACGCAGGCGGCTATTCGCGAGATGATGCTGCCCGGCGCTATCGCCCTGATTGTGCCCATCATCATCGGCTTTACGATGGGGCCTGAAGTGTTAGGCGGCACATTGGCCGGCGTGACGGTTTCGGGGGTGCTGATGGCCATGTTCCAGAGCAACGCGGGCGGCGCCTGGGACAACGCCAAAAAGTCGTTTGAGAAAGGCGTGATGATCGATGGCACCATGCAATACAAAGGCTCCGACGCGCACAAAGCTTCCGTAACGGGCGACACCGTAGGCGATCCGTTCAAAGACACTTCCGGGCCTTCGATGAACATTCTTATCAAGCTCATGAGCATCGTTTCGCTGGTTATTGCGCCCCATATCGCCGCTCCCGAGCGGGGCATGGCTCCCGTCGAACTGCCTAAGCACGAGCTGGATATCCGGCCCAAAGTGCGCTACGCCGACGTGGCCCCTCAAGCCGCCGAAGCCTTATTTATGTTGTTGCGCGAAAGACAATAACCCGAAATTCGTCGCTGCTAGTTGGCTATTGGGCTCTCCTTCGAGCCGTAGCCAACTAGCAGCTCGCATCTGGAAGCTGCCTCTCCAAGCCGGAGGGGCAGCTTTTTTTCTACTACCTTTGGCCACGTTTTCGCTTAAGGCCTCAACCCCACTCGGATGCCCTTGTCTTCTATCTCTTTGCATAACAAGCAGTTCGCGCCTTACCTGCCCGCTGCTGAAATCACTACCGCAGTTCAAGAGTTAGGGGCGCGCCTCAACGCCGATTATGCCGACAAACAGCCGCTGTTCGTGGCTGTGCTCAACGGCTCCTTTATGTTTGCCGCCGATTTGATGAAGGAAATGCACGTTCCGTGCGAAATCGCTTTCATTCGCGTGGCTTCCTACGAAGGCACCAGCACGACGGGCGAGGTAAAGGAGATTTTGGGGCTGCGAGAAGAAATCGAGGGGCGCCACATCGTTATTCTGGAAGACATCGTGGATACCGGCCACACGATGCGCGCCCTGCTCCAGACGCTGCGTGCCAAGCAGCCCGCCTCGCTGGAGGTAGCGACGCTGTTCATCAAGCCCGAATGCCTGCAACACGAGTTGGATATTCGCTATATCGGGCTATCCATTCCCAACGAATTTATCGTGGGCTATGGCCTTGATTACGATGGCCTTGGCCGCAATTTCCCCGACGTTTACAAAGCTTTCTAGCCGGGTTACTACGGCCGAGTTCTGCTGAACTTCGTACGTGGCGTTTTAGCCCTGATTTGTTATCTTTCCCAAAACCACCCGTTTTTCCCTCCGCGAAACTCCTCGCTTTATGCTGAATATTGTACTGTTTGGCCCTCCCGGCGCCGGCAAAGGAACGCAAAGTCAGAAGCTCATTGCCCGCTACAACCTCGTGCATCTTTCCACCGGCGATCTGCTTCGTTCGCAGATTGCGCAAGGCACTGAATTGGGGCTGCGGGCCAAGAAATTGATGGACGAAGGCCTGCTCGTACCCGACGAAGTAGTTATCGGTATGATTGAGAGCCAATTAGCCAATAACACCAGCGCGGCCGGCTTTATCTTCGACGGTTTTCCTCGTACCGTGCCTCAGGCCGAAAGCCTCGACGCCCTCACCCAGCGTTACAATACCGGCGTAACCTGCATGGTGGCGCTAGAAGTAAATGAGGAAGAACTCGTTACGCGCCTGCTAGAGCGCGGCAAAACCAGTGGCCGCCCCGACGACCAAGACGAAACCAAAATCCGGAAGCGTGTAACGGTGTACAACACCGAAACCGCTCAGGTAGCCGGCTACTACGCTACGCAGGGCAAGTTTCACGCCCTTAATGGCATCGGCGCCATCGAAGATATTTTTGGGCAGATTTGCGCCATAATTGACCGTCACCAAGGTGCCGCTACCTCCGTAACGGACAGCCAAGAAGCGACCGACGAAGTAAAGGCGTAACTTTACGGCGTTGCCAACAGGCGGCGTCCTTTTCTCTGTCCTCCCAAGCAAAGCGAAGGACCTTTTTGGATTATTTTATAACTGCTTGATTATCAGGCATTTGTGATCTAATCCAGAAAGGTCCTTCGCTTTGCCCTCTGTGCAGAGTTTTGCAGCGAGGCGGGTATGCTTTCGCCTTCTACATTCACATTTCAGAATTTTTTACGCAGTGGCTTCCAATAATTTCATCGATTACGTCAAGATCAACTGCCGCTCGGGCCGGGGTGGTGCAGGTTCGCATCACTTCTTCCGGGCCAAAGGTTTGCCCAACGGAGGTCCTGATGGCGGCGACGGTGGTCGGGGTGGCCACATCATTCTAGAGGGAAACTCCCAACTCTGGACGTTGCTTCACCTGCAATACCGCAAGCACATCATTGCCGGCCACGGCGAAGGCGGCGGCGAAAACCTGCGTTCTGGCGCACAGGGCGAAGATATCGTGGTGCCCGTACCGCTCGGTACCATCGCCCGCGATGCCGAAACCGGCGAGAAAAAAGTAGAGATCACAGAGCACGGCCAGCGCGTGATCCTGACGCCAGGCGGCCGCGGCGGCCTGGGCAACGATCACTTCAAATCGGCCACTAACCAAGCTCCCACCTACGCCCAGCCCGGCGAGCCTGGCATCGACGAATGGATAATTCTGGAGCTGAAGCTACTGGCTGATGTAGGCTTGGTCGGCTTCCCGAATGCGGGCAAAAGTACCTTGCTCTCGGTCGTATCAGCCGCCCGACCCAAGATTGCCGATTACGCCTTCACTACGTTGGTTCCGAACCTGGGCGTGGTGGCTTACCGTGATTATCAGTCGTTTGTGATGGCTGACATTCCGGGCATCATCGAAGGGGCCGCCGAAGGCCGCGGCTTGGGTACGCGCTTCCTGAAACACATCGAGCGCAATTCCATTTTGCTCTTTATGATCTCGTGCGACAGCGATGACATCGCCGCCGAGTACGGCATTCTGCTCAGTGAGTTAGAACAGTTCAACCCCGAGCTGCTGGAAAAACGCCGCTTGCTGGCCATCAGCAAGGCCGACCTGATCGACGACGAGTTGGAAGCCGAAATTCGGGAAACCTTGCCCAAGGATTTGCCCACCGTGTTCATTTCCAGCTTAGCCAACAAGAATCTCCAGCAGCTGAAGGATATGATTTGGCAGGAGTTGCACGCTAAGGAGTAACCCGGCTTGAGGGCCTGCTTGGCAGGCCGGGCTATACTAAAGCACGTCGCTTTTTCCGAACTAATCGGTAGTCTTCTTGGGTTTCCGTGCCAGATTGACAGCCAATTGGGCTTTGGCAAGTTCCTTGTGCCCCTAGTGTCCGCCCCATGGCTAACCGATTTACCCGATTCCGACGATTTTTAGCGAATATGGCTGACGATAAAACTCCACATCCCGACGATTTCACTGCCGAGCCTACCGCAGCATCTGCTGCCGATAACATTGCCGGCGAATTGCCCGAAGAGCCCAACGCTCCAGAAGTTGGCGAGGTTGAAACCGACGACGCTGCCAAAGCGCAAGCTTCTGCCGGCTCGGAGGTTAATGAACTGAAAGATAAATACTTGCGTTTGGCTGCTGAGTTTGAAAACTACAAGCGCCGCACGGCCAAAGAACGCACTGACTTGTTCAAGACGGCTAACCAGGAACTGATGGTGGCATTGCTGCCGGTGCTGGACGATTTTGAGCGGGCTCGTACCTATACCAAAGATGCTGACGACGCCAACGTGGTGCGCGAAAGCATTGAAATCATCTACAACAAGCTGGTTAAAACCTTGCAACAGAAGGGCTTAACCGGCATGGAAACCAAAGGTGGCGCCTTTGACCCCGATTTGCACGAAGCCATCACGCAGATTCCATCGCCTTCGGAAGACCTGAAGGGCAAAGTAGTGGACGAAGTGGAGAAGGGCTACTACCTGGGTGATAAAGTCATCCGGCACGCCAAAGTGGTGCTGGGCCAATAAAAGACGCGCATACAAACTGCAATGGCAACGAAGCGAGATTATTACGAGGTGTTGGGTGTCGCCAAGACCGCGTCGGGGGAGGAGATCAAGAAGGCGTATCGCAAGGTGGCCATCAAGTATCACCCCGACAAAAACCCCGACGACCCAACCTCGGAAGACAAGTTTAAGGAAGCCGCTGAGGCCTACGAAATCCTGTCGGACAACGACAAGCGGGCCCGTTACGACCGCTTCGGCCACCAAGGTGTGAACGGCGGCGCCGGCAGCCCGAACATGGAGGATATTTTCTCCCAGTTCGGCGACATTTTCGGCGGCGGCGGCTTCGAAGGATTCTTCGGTGGTGGCGGCCGCGGTGGCAATGGCCGCCGCGTAAAAAAAGGCTCTAACCTGCGCATCAAGCTCAAGCTTGATTTGGAGGAAGTCGCCAACGGCGTAGAAAAAAAGATCAAGGTGAAGCGCTACGTGGCCTGCAATACTTGCTCGGGCACCGGTGCCAAAAACGGCACTGACCTGAAAGAGTGCGGTACTTGCCACGGCCAGGGCCAAGTGAAGCGCGTAGTCAATACGATGCTCGGCCAGATGGTAAGCTCCTCTACTTGCCCAACCTGTAATGGCGAAGGCAAAATCGTGAGTTCGAAGTGCGATGTATGCCACGGCGAAGGCCGACAGTTGCAGGAAGAAATCATTCCGATCAATATTCCGGCGGGGGTGGCCGAAGGCATGCAGCTAAGCATGAATGGCAAAGGCAACTACCCCGAGCGCGGTGGCGTGCCCGGCGACTTGCTCATTCAAATTGAGGAAGAACCGCACGAATTTCTCAAGCGCGACGGCAACAACATCATGTTCGACCAATACATCTCGTTTGTAGATGCGGCGTTGGGCGCGAACATTGAGGTGCCGACCATCGAAGGCAAGGTCAAAATTAAAGTTGACCCTGGCACGCAGCCCGGCAAGATCCTGCGTTTGCGCGGCAAGGGCATCAAGGACTTAAACGGCTATGGGCGCGGCGACCAACTGATTCACATCAACGTCTGGACGCCCAAGAACGTGAGCAACGAAGAGCGGCAACTTCTCGAAAAACTGCGCGATTCGCACAACTTCACGCCGAACCCCGGCAAAAACGAAAAAGGATTCTTTGAGAAAGTAAAAGAATACTTTCAATAAGTAATTGATAATCAGGTAATTGTAAAAAGCCCGCTTCTGTAAAGGAGCGGGCTTTTTTTGTGCCTTTCAAATGGGGTTATTTTAAATATAGCTTTCCGAAAATTTTTCAGCATTTCCCTGTAATGCGAGCGCGTGCCCTGCGATTCATACAGTGAACTTTGGCGAAACTCCTCCCTTGCAACCCGAATCCGCCCAGCCTTTTGTTGCCGTGATCAACGGGCATCAGCCGATGATTCAACGGATTTGTCGGCTGTATTGCCAGGACGCCGACGACCGCAAAGATCTGTTTCAGGAGATCGTGCTCCAGCTTTGGCGTGCCTATCCGCGCTATGAGCCACGGGCTAAGCTGAGCACTTGGCTGTATCGCATCGCTCTGAACGTGGCAATTTCCAGTCTGCGACGGCGCACCCGTGCAGCCGGCACCGATGAGCTGAACGACGAAGTACTCAACGTTGCCCAAGCGCCGCAAAGTGGCTACGATGAGGAAGAAATAGAAGCCCTATACAAAGCAATTGAGCGGCTTTCCGACGTGGAAAAGGCGTTTGTACTGCTTTACCTCGAGGAGCATACTTATGAGGAAATGGCTGATATTCTGGGGATTACCCAAAACAACGTGCGGGTGAAAATGCACCGCATCCAAGAAAAATTACGTCACCTGTTTAGCGTCATTCAATAATGGAACTACATGAATTGCGGCGGCGCTGGCAGCAACAACCCGCTTCCTCCCAAATTATTGAGCAGCAGGAGCTTGACGCTATCTTGGCCCGGCAGTCCGATGGCATCATCGAGCGGCTGCGGCGCAGTGCCCGCCTGGAGCTGTACCTGAATTTTGGGGTGCTGCTAGTCTCTCTGGCGCTAGCTTGGCTAGCGCAGCCGTTCTGGGTGCGCATGCTAGGCTGGGTACTGGTGGTGGTGGGTGGCGTCTGTATTGTGTACTTGTGGCGCAAACTGCATTTGTTACGCCGCATGGATGACCCCGCTGGCGACCTGCGCGCCCACCTGCTGCGATTGGCGAGCGGCCTGCGCGCGCTTATTTGCTTTTACTTCCGCTTCACCCTGGCCATGCTGCCGGTAACGGGCTTTGTGCAGGTGCTGATGGTAGCGTCAACTGCCAAGCGCGACATAAGCCTCACTACATTGCCGGGCCTTGCGCTGGTGGTGGGCCTGGTGGTGGTGCTTCCGGCGCTGCTCTACCTGCCGGTGGCCAGCGTAACGCGGCTGTACCTGCAGCGACTCTATGGCCAGCACCTCGACCGCCTAGAAGAATGCTTACGGGAATTGCAAAGCAGCTAATGACCAAGAATTATGTCCCTTATCCCGCATCGACAACCGCCTTCCAAAGCGCCCGAAAGTCCGGGCCACTTTCCTACATTTAGCATGATCAAACCTCTACCTCAGAAGCCGTGAGTAACATTCTCCAAGCCCTGAACGTGCGGAAAGCGTACGCCAACCACGTTGCCCTCGACGACGTGAGTCTCGACATTCCGGAGCGCAGTATTTTCGGCCTGCTCGGGCCCAACGGCGCCGGCAAAACCTCCCTCATTCGCATCATCACCCAGATTACGGGAGCCGACGAAGGTGAGATTCGGTTTCGCGGTGAAAAGCTGAAGCCCAGCCACATCGCCCAGATCGGGTACTTGCCCGAAGAGCGCGGTCTCTACAAAAAGATGAAAGTGGGCGAGCAGCTGCTTTACCTGGCCCAGCTACGCGGCCTGAGCAAAGCCGAAGCCACCGCGCGCATTAAGTATTGGCTGGATCGCTTTGACATTAAGGTGTGGGCCGCCAAAAACGTGGAAGACCTCTCGAAAGGGATGCAGCAGAAAGTGCAGTTTATTGCTACCGTTCTGCATGAGCCCAGTCTGATTATTCTCGACGAGCCCTTTTCCGGCTTCGACCCCATTAACGCCAACCTGATCAAAGACGAGATCTTGGAGCTGCGGGAGAAGGGTGCAACGGTTATTTTCTCGACGCACCGTATGGAATCGGTGGAGGAAATGTGCGACAACATCGCCCTAATCAATCGCTCACGCAAGGTGCTCGACGGCCCGGTGGCCCAGATCAAGGATACCTTCAAAACCAATACCTACGAGGTAGAAGGCAAAGGTCGCCTGATGGTCATTCACCCCGATTTTGAGGTGCTGGACCACAAAGAGCGCGAAAACGGCTACTTCTACGACCAGATTCGTCTGCACCACAACACCACGCCCAACGACTTGCTGCGCTACCTCATTAACAACGTGGAGGTGCACGCCTTCCGCGAAAAAATCCCTAGCATCAACGAAATCTTCATTCGCCGGGTGCAGGAAACCATGCCCGAAACCCTCGAAACTGCCAACGCCCTTCTGTAAGCCCTTATGAACTACAAATTTTGGCTCATCGCCCAGCGTGAATACCTGACTCGGGTGCGGAAGCGCAGTTTCCTGGTCCTGACCCTTATTGTGCCGCTCCTGACGGCCGGTTTCTTCTTTTTCATCGCCAAGCTGGCCATGTCGGACAAGGATTCCATCGACGTGATCGAAGTGCGCGATGAGAGTGGCCTGGCCCTAACCAACCGCTTGACTACCAGTGATCGGCTGGTATTTCTGCCGGTTACAGGTACGCTGGAACAGGCCAAGCAAGGTTTTCAGAAAGCCAAGCATGACGGCTTGCTGTACCTGCCGCCCAACCTCAACGCCGACGACCCCGAAGGCATTCAGTTTTACGCCAAAGGCAACGTAAGCCTGAAAAAGCAGAGCGCCGTAGAATCGGCATTGAATAAGGCATTTTCGGAGTTGCGGATGAAAACTTCGGGCCTTTCGCAGGAACAACTTGATCGCTTACGCGCCAAAGTCAATATCACCTCGGTAAGCCTTGACGAACAAGGTAAAGAGAAGAGTAGCAATGCGTTAGCCACATCAGGTGCCGCCTACGCGCTAGCCCTGCTCATTTACATGTTCATCTTTATCTACGGCGTGCAGATCATGCGCGGGGTAGGCGAAGAGAAGTCTAATCGCATTATGGAAGTGATGCTGTCGTCGGTGAAGCCTTTTGACTTGATGATGGGCAAAATCGTAGGCATCGCGGCCGTCGGCCTGACGCAGTTCATCTTGTGGGGCGTGCTGTCGTTTGGGGCAAGCTCGCTCGTAGGCACAATCGTAGCCAGCACCACCAAAACCGATCCGGCCGCGACCGTTGCCCTGAACAAGTCGCGTACGGACGCAAATTCTACTTCCACGGCAACTACTACTGTAAAGCAACCCAATACTCGTCCCGAAGCCATGGCAATGGGCGGCAGAATGGCAGTTTTCAGCGCCTTGGGCGACTTGCCACTGGGCACTATTGCCATTGGCTTCCTGATTTATTTCCTCGGTGGCTACCTGCTCTACGGCGCCCTGTTCGGCGCAATTGGCGCCGCCGTCGACGACCAGACCGATACGCAGCAGTTCATGTTTCCCATCACGATGCCGCTGATTCTGAGCTACATCGTGGGGGTGAGCGTGATTCTGCCTAACCCCGATGGCCCGGTAGCGTTCTGGATGTCGATGATTCCGTTTACCTCGCCCATTGCGATGGTCATTCGGCTCCCGTTTGGCGTGCCGCTGTGGCAGATTGCCTTGTCGGTATCACTGCTGATCCTGGGTTTTCTGGGCACCGTATGGGTAGCCGCCCGCATCTACCGCGTAGGTATTTTGATGTACGGTAAGAAGGTGAATTACAAAGAGTTATCGAAATGGATAACGTATAAAGGATAAGTCGCTGAATTCCTTTCGAAAGCCCCGCTACCAAGGTTTATCCCGGTAGCGGGGCTTTCTGCGTACATAGTTTCTGATCTTTACCTGCCTTTGTTTGTTGCTTCTACCATGATCCGAAACCTGCTATTTCTACTGCTGTCACTGCTTACGCTGATGAGCTTCGCCCCGCCCAAAACCAAACCGGCCTATCGCCTTTTCACCGCTGCCGGCAAGTCGGCCGACTACGATAAGATGCTCAAAGAGCTGTCACAAGCCGACGTGGTGCTCTTTGGCGAGCAGCACAACGACCCCATCGCTCATTGGCTGGAGCTGCAAATCGCCAAGGATTTGTTTCGGCTAAAGGGCGCGCAGCTTGTACTCGGCGCCGAAATGTTTGAGCGCGACGTGCAGCCTCTGGTGCTTCAGTACAACACCGGCGAACTGGACGCAAAAGCTTTTGAAGAACAAAGCCGCCCGTGGCCCAACTATGCCACAGACTACAAGCCGCTTTTGCAATTTGCTCAGCAACAGCATCTTGCGTTTGTTGGTACCAACGTGCCGCGCCGCTACGCTTCACAAGTGGCTAAAGGCAGCCTCAGCGCCTTGGATGCACTGCCCGCCGACGAAAAGGCCTGGATGGCCCCGTTGCCCATCACTGTTGATTATGAGTTGCCGGGCTACAAAAACATGGTGAAGATGTTTGGTGGCGACGCTGCCCACGCCAGTGCGGGCGTACAAAACATCATTCAGGCACAGGCGCTCAAAGACGCCACGATGGCCTATTTCATTCGCCAAAGCCGCCAGCCCGGCCAGACGTTACTGCACTTCAACGGCAGCTACCACTCCGATAATTTCGACGGCATCTATTATTACCTCCACCAAGCCGACCCGAATTTGAAAATCCGCACAATTAGCACTGTGTCTCAGGAAGAAGTGGAGAAGCTGGAGAAGGAGAATTTGAAAAAGGCTGATTACGTGCTGGTTGTGCCAGCCGACATGACCAAGACGTATTAGCATGGGTAAAGTAGTCACGTTCCTGACGGCAGAATGGCGCAACCTGTTGATGGCCAACTATGAAGTTGATCCTCAAATCTTAAAGAAGTATCTGCCCAGCCGGGTTGAGCTCGACGATTGGAACGGCACACATTACGCCAGCCTAATTGGGTTTCTGTTCACGAACACGAAAGTGCGCGGCATTGCTTTTCCTTTTCACCGCACTTTTGAGGAGGTAAATCTGCGCTTTTACGTTCGTTACAAAGACGGCAACACTTGGAAGCGGGGCGTGGTGTTTGTGAAGGAGATTGTGCCGCGTATTGCTATCGTGTTGGTAGCGAACACATTGTACAAAGAAAAATATGCCGCGATGCCCATGCGCTACCGCTGGGATTCGTCCGAAGCGGGCAAGCTGAAAGTAGAATACAACTGGAAAGTGAAAGGGGAATGGAATTTCTTGAAAGCTACCGCCGACACGGTTTCGCAGCCGATTCCGGCGGGCAGTGAAGCGGAGTTTATTACCGAGCACTACTGGGGCTACACTAAAATGAGCGAAGCCGTTACGTCGGAATACGAAGTGGTGCATCCGCGCTGGAACATGCAGCAGGTAGTAGAATTCGAGAAGCACTGCAACGTAAAAGCACTCTACGGTGCAGAATTCGTGGAGCCATTGCAACAGCAGCCAAAATCTGTGTTTCTTGCCGACGGCTCAGCGGTAAAAGTGATGGGTGGGGGCAGAGTTTGAAAATAAATGCCCGACTACGTAGCAGGCCTGTACTCTAACTTAAGCGAGTCTCTATTGGGGCGAAACACTGACGAAAAAGCTCGTCTTTGCCATTGTACCAGTGGTGGAGGATTGGCTACAACTAGAGTCGAATCTTCAGGAAATAGGCTATCATTTTGATTTCAGCTAAGTGCCTGAATATTAAAATATTAATTTATTAGGCGCAAAAAAGCCCTGGCTACGAAGCCAAGGCTTTTTGTAACTTGTAATTTATAAACTCTTACGCCGAGAACGACGACCCGCAACCGCAGGTGCTCTTCGCTTGTGGGTTGTTGAATACAAAGCCGCGCGCGTTGAGGCCATCTTGGAAATCGACTTCCATGCCCATTACGTACATGGCGTGCTTCTTATCCATGATCAGCGTAACGCCATCCACGTCGTAGGTTTCGTCTTGGTCTTTGGGCTTATCGAAACCGAGCAGGTAGCTCAGGCCCGAGCAGCCGCCGCCTTGTACGCCCACGCGAAGGCCGTACTCGCCGGGCACATTCTTCTCGCGCAGGATATTTCTTACCTCCTCCAAGGCGCGGGGAGTGAGGCTGATAGGAGCAAGCTTGGTTGAAACGGCCGTTGCCATAGTGCGTTCGTTTTTAGGAAAGTAGAGTGCAAAGATACGAAGCTGTGTGCATACATAGTGTAGCCTCGTTTCGTATAGAACAGCAGCATGGCCCGTCCGGTTCACCGATTACCTTTACGGACTGATCCTCTTTCAACTTCCTTTCTGCACTCCTGCATGGATACTACCGCATACATTTTCGACCTGCTCAAAATCATCCTGCCCGCCCTCATTGTGGCGGGTTCTATATTTTATCTGATTCAGCAATACCTAGAAAAAGAGCAGCAGCGCCGCCTGATTGAGCTGCGCCTGCAAAGCAGCAAGGAAACGCTGCCGCTGCGGCTCCAAGCCTACGAGCGCGTGACGCTGCTGCTGGAGCGCATCACGCCCAACAACCTTTTGGTGCGTCTGAACAGCTCTGGCCAAACCGCTCCTGAGTTTCACCGCCTCTTGATATCTGAAATTCGGGCCGAGTACGAGCACAACCTTTCGCAGCAGCTCTACATGAGCGCCGAAACCTGGGCGCAGGTAAAACAAGCCAAGGAAAGCGTGCTCACCATGATCAACAAAGCATACCACGCGCTGCCTACGCCCCAACACGCCCGCGGCACCGAGCTGGCCAAGCGTGTGCTGGAAACCATTATTGCTGACGAAGTTGACCCGACCGAACAAGCACTCAACTCTGTAAAGCGCGAAGCTTCGAGCTTATTCTAAAAGACAACAGGCTGAGCTGAAGAACCTACAACCCACCTGTCATCCTGCGCAAAGCTCAGGATGACAGGTGGACTTTTTATAATGTATTGATAATCAACTTGCTATAAATCTACGCGGTTGCCAGCTGTGAGCTGACCGCCCGCTGATAGCAGGCTTCGTAGATGGGCAGGATTTTATCAACTGAAAATTCTTCCGCCCGCGCCCGTGCGGCAGTTTTGAAACGCGGTAAATTCTCGTCGCTGAGCACGTAGAGGGCGTTCTTGACCATATCGTCTACATCGCCGATTTCACTGACCATGCCGGTGATGCCGTGCAGGTTCAGCTCCGGAATGCCGCCCGCATTGGTACTGATGACGGGTACTTCGCAGGCCATGGCTTCGAGTGCTGCCAAGCCGAAGCTTTCTTTTTCAGAAGGCATTAAGAATAAGTCACTTACGCTCAGGACTTCTTCCACGGCCTCGAGTTTGCCCAAGAAGCGCACGTCGTGGCAATGACCTAGTTCGCGGCAGAGCTTCTCGATGCGCGGGCGGTCGGGGCCGTCGCCGACCAGCAGGAGCTTGGCCGGGACCTGTTCGCGCACCCCAGCAAAGATTTTTACCACGTCGTCGACGCGCTTTACCTCGCGGAAGTTGGAGGTATGGATCAGCAGCTTTTCGCCTTCAGGCGCAATGGCTGCCCGAAAATGCCCTTTGTTCTGTTTTTTGAAGCGCTCGAGGTTGATGAAGTTCGGGATGACTTCAATGTCTTTCTCGATGGCGAAATACTGGTAGGTTTCCTTGCGCAAATCGGCTGACACAGCCGTTACGCCGTCGGATTGGTTGATGCTGAACGTCACAACGGGCTCATAGCTAGCGTCTTTGCCCACCAGCGTAATATCGGTGCCGTGCAGCGTTGTCACGACCGGAATGCGAATGCCGCGCGTAATCAAAATCTGCTTGGCCATGTAAGCCGCCGACGCGTGCGGAATGGCATAGTGTACGTGCAACACATCCAGCTTCTCATTCTGCACGATGTCCACCATTTTCGACGCCAGCGCTAGCTCGTAGGGCGGAAATTGGAACAGCGGATACGGCGGAATATATACCTCGTGATAGAAGAGGTTTTCGTTAAAAAAATCGAGGCGAACGGGCTGGCTGTACGTGATGAAGTGCACACGGTGGCCGTTGAGCGCCAAGGCTTTACCGAGCTCAGTAGCAACCACTCCAGAGCCCCCGAAAGTGGGGTAACAAACAATGCCGATATTCATGGGAGCAGGGCGGGAAGGAGAGGAAAGAAAAAAACGAGGCAAATAAAAATTGGCGGTAAGCCATCTATACAGATTGTCTTACCGCCAAGTGCGGGTTAAGGGTTCGAAATCGGAGCCGGACAACAGATCATGTCTTGGTCAAAGACTTGTAAATAACGTCGTGGATGCGTGTGCGGATGTTGTATTGGCGCAATTTGTTGTTGCCACCGTCCGGATACACCCGATTGGAAAGAAAGATGTAGACGATTTTGTTTTGCGGATCGATCCAGACGCAGGTGCCAGTAAAACCGGTATGCCCGAAAGTGCTTGCTGGTGAAAGGTTTGACGTAGGGCCTTCCGGCTTTTCGGGGTTGCCACGGTCCCAGCCAAGCCCGCGCCGATTGCCAGCTTCCGACGAACGGGCGAACTCGCTCACCACAGGCGTCTGGAAGAAACGCTGCCCACCATAACGACCGTTCTGCAAATCCATCTGCATCAGAATCGCCAAGTCATTGGCATTGGAAAATAATCCCGCATGGCCGCCTACGCCGCCGATCATGGCCGCAGTCTGGTCGTGAACTGTGCCCTGAAGCTGCGTTTTGCGGTAGTATGTGTCGTTTTCAGAAGGTGCAATGCACGACTTGGGGTAACGCTGCAACGGGTTGTACGTCATCGTAGAAAGCCCCAGTGGCTGGTAAAACGTCTTCTGCAAAAACTCTTCAATCGGCTGATTCAGAATCTTTTCGCACAGGCGCTTCATGATGATGAAGCTCAAGTCACTGTACTCGACCGGGTATTTGCCCTTTACCTTTGGTAGTAAGCCCGAACGCAACGTCCAGACCCACACCGAATCGTCGGCGGCTTTGGTGCTGTAGGTGCCGGGCACGACTTCATTAGGGAAATCGGCCGACTTGGCAGACGCGTAAAAAGTCGGCTTTAAGCCCGTTTTGCCTACCGTGCGCTCCCACGTTGGGATACCCGGTTTTAGGCCCGCCTGGTGCATGAGCACATCGCGGACCAGAATGTCTTTCTTGTTGGTGCTGCGCAACTCAGGCAAGTATTCCGACACCTTGGCATCCAGATTAAGCTTGCCTTGATCTTTCAGGTACATGACCGCCTGTAAAGTGCCTGCTACCTTTGTGACCGAGGCCAAATCGTAGAGCGTAGTGCTATTGACAGGCTGCGGCGACGATTTATCGTAGGTATAGTTGCCATAGCTCTTGTCGAAAACGACAGCACCGTCTTTGGCTACAATTACCTGACAGCCAGGGGCGGCCGCGTAAGCTACAGTTTCAAGCGCGATGTTGTCGATCTGGCTCAGGATGCGCGAGTCCATGCCCACGCTTTCGGGAGTACCGTAGCGCAGGCGGCGAAAATCCGGAGTTGGCAAGCCTGTGCCAGCCTTTAAGGTAGGCGATACCGTAACGGGCAAACGGCCCTTGGCCGGCAACGCACCAAATAATACCTGAGGCACTACTAACTGCGAAGGATAGTTGTCTTCGTAGCCGCACACCAGCGTCCGGGCTTCTTCTAAATACTTCAGGGCGTAGGCGTTACCCATGGCCACCACGACCGTTTTCTGGCGCGGATTTGCCTCGAGCTGCTTAATAAACTTCAACGCGGCCTCCCCAATGCCATAGCTGTGCACCGGCGTATTGTTCATGTTGTGGAGGCTGACCACCACTACATTGTAGGGAGCCAAACGCGGCAGCAAACGCTGAAATGACGAATCGGGAGCGTAGCGGTTGGGTATAGTGTAGACAGCGCCTCCTTGGTACTTGCCCATGATTTCGCCGAACGTGCTGCCGGCGTTGCTGCCAATCATGATGGTGGCAATGCGCAGAGTATCAAGACGATGGAAAGGAAGAACATCGTCCTGATTTTTTGCCACCGTGACGGCGTGCTCATAAATTTGCTGCTGCACCAAGCGGCTCAGGGGCCGGTTGAGGTTGGTGAGCAAATTGGGCAAATCGACAGGTTGGTAATGATTGAGCCCTGCCCAGTATTTGGCCCGCAGAATTTTGCGGACGCGGTAATTGACGTCTTCCTGGGTGATTTTGCCCGCCGTGATGGCCTCCCTGATTTTTTGCAAGGCCACCGGCACATCTTCTGAGAACAGCAGCACATCGTTGCCAGCTACCAAAGCTAGGGCATCGACTTCGCCGGGCTTATACTGCCCGGAAACGCTCTTCATGTTGAGCGCGTCGGTGAAAACCAGGCCTTTGTAGGCCATTTTTTCTTTTAATAGCCCCGTCACGAGGTTGTGCGAAAGCGTGGCGCTCAACGTCCGGACGGTGTCAAACAGCGGCATATACAGATGCCCTACCATGACCCCCATCACGCCGACCTGAAACGACTGCTGAAAGGGGTACAGATCCACGTTCGTCAGCCGGGCCATGTCGGAGTTGATGACCGGCAAAGCAATGTGCGAGTCGACGTCGGTATCGCCGTGGCCGGGAAAGTGCTTCGCCACGGCGATAATGCCATGATCCTGAAGTCCGCGGATGTAGGCAATGCCACGCTTGGAAACCTGGTCTTTATTTTCGCCAAACGAGCGGTTGCCAATAACCGGGTTGTCGGGATTAGAATTAACGTCGATGACCGGCGAAAAGCTCACGTGTACTCCCAACGTCTTGAGCTTCAACGCGATCTCGCGGCCCATTTGGTACACGTATTGATCGTCGTCCATGGCGCCCAGCGTCATTTGCTTGGCAAAGTGCATGGAGCTGTCGAGGCGCATGTCGAGTCCCCACTCGGCATCCATGGCGATCAGCAAGGGTACTTTGGCTTCGGCTTGGTACCGGTTGGTCAGGCTGGCCTGCCGGCGCGGACCGCCTTGCAGAAACATCAACCCCCCAATGTTATAGGTGCGCACCAGCTCGTCGATGTGCTGAACGTGCTTCTTATCTTTATTGGAATACGCAGCCACCATAAACAGTTGGCCAAGGCGCTGATCCGGCGTCATGGCGTTGAAAACGCTGTCGACCCAATTCTCCTCTGCCACCGACGGCGGTCGGGTGCCATCGTCGTCGTTCGGAGCCGACGACGAAACCACTAACCCCGTAATGGTCAGTAGGAGTACTAAAATTCCTATCCGAAAATCTTTGAGCATCGGCTCCTGGGGTTCGTCCTGAGGTTAACGCGTGGTTGAATGCGAGCGGAAATAGCCCTACTTTTGTCTAGCGCGGAGCGTGTCAGGAAGAAAGGCCAGTTGGGGCGATAACCTGGTATTGGCCTTTGCTACCCTTCCGCTTCACTTCCTAACGCATCGATTCGGGAGCCGGTTCGGTTCCGCGAACACAAAAGTTGGCCGCAAACTTACGGATTATTTCCCTACGCTTGACGCTGCGATAATCGCGCCAGCCTAATTTGCTGCCGCTAACCCCTTCATTCTCAACTTCAGTTCCCGGCCGATGGCGGACGTGATTCAGTTGCTTCCCGAATACTTAGCCAACCAGATTGCGGCGGGCGAAGTAGTGCAACGCCCGGCTTCCGCAGTCAAAGAGCTCCTCGAAAATGCCGTGGATGCGGGCGCCACCCAAGTGCAGCTCATCATCAAAGATGCCGGCAAGCAACTCGTGCAGGTCGTGGACAATGGCTCCGGAATGACACCAACGGACGCCCGCATGAGCCTGGAGCGTCACGCTACGAGCAAAATCCGAACAACGGAAGACCTATTCAAGATTCGCACCCTAGGGTTTCGGGGCGAGGCATTGGCTTCCATTGCGGCCGTGGCGCAGGTAGAAATTCGTACCAAGCAGCGCGAACACGATACGGGCACGCTGCTGCTGGTAGAGGGCTCGCAAGTGACTAGCCAGCAGCCGGTCGCGTGCCCGGACGGGACGTCGATTTCGGTCAAGAACCTGTTTTATAACGTGCCGGCGCGCCGAAATTTTCTCAAGAGCAATGCCGTTGAGATGCGGCATATTCTGGACGAGTTTCAGCATGTGGCGCTGGCTAACCCCCAGATTGCCTTCTCGTTATACCAGAATGAGCTAGAGGTATTCAACCTGCCCGCCGGCAAGCTTAGCCAGCGCATTGTGGCGCTGCTGGGAAATGGCTATAAAGAGCAATTAGCTGCCTGTGAAGAAGTTACGCCTTTCTTGACCGTGCGAGGCTTTATCGGCAAGCCCGAATCGGCCAAAAAAAGCCGTGGCGATCAGTTTTTCTTTGTCAATAACCGCTTCATCCGGTCGGCTTATCTCAACCACGCGGTGCTGGCGGCGTACGAAGGCTTGCTGCCGCGCGACACCCATCCGTTTTACGTGCTGTTTCTGGAGCTCGACCCCAAAGCGATCGACATCAACGTGCACCCGACCAAAACGGAAATCAAGTTTGAGGATGAGAAGACGGTATATGCCATCGTGCGGGCCGCGGTGAAACAGTCGTTGGGCATTCATAACATGGCGCCTTCGCTGGATTTTGAAGGTGACGTGAATTTTGCCCCGATTCAGCCGTTGCGGCTTTCGCCAAATTCCCGCAATCCATTCAGCGACGATTACAAGCCCGATGCTTTAGCCGCAGCGGCCGCGCATGCAGCTTCGCCTGCTTCGAAAGAAGCACGCACGAGCCGAAGCGATGCCTACGAGCGCGCTTTGCCCCAGCGCCCCACGGAGCAGGCCAAACGCGATCTGGAGGAATTTTACCGGTCGTTGGGCCAAGTACCAACTCCGGCAGACGAAGTCCCCAAATCGCCTTCCTTCGACGACCCGATGGAGGAAGAAGAAGCCCCCAATGCCAGTCCGGAGCTGCCATTACGGGAAAATAATGCTGGGCCGGGCAACCGCGTGGTGCAGGTGCATCAGCAGTATTTGCTAGTGCCGGTGAAGTCCGGGGTGATGCTCATCGATCAGGTAGCAGCTCGCGAACGCATTCTGTATGAGCAGTATACGCACGCTCTGGAACGCGACAACAGCGGTTCGCAGACGCTGCTATTTCCCCGAACGGTTACGTTTACGCCCTCCGATTTTGCGGTGCTGCGCGAAGTAACCGATACGCTTCAGGCACTGGGCTTCCGCTTTGCCGAGTTTGGCCCCAACACCATTGTGGTCGAAGGCATTCCGGCCGACGTGCCCGCCCGCGACGAGAAAGAGTTGTTTGAAGGCCTGATCGAACAGTTTCAAACCCAGGCCGGCAACGTGCGCTTCGACCGCCGCGAGCAGATGGCGCGGGCGCTGGCCCGGCGCGTAGCAACCAGCGCCGCGAGCAGCCGGTTGTCGGAAGTGGAAATGAATGCTTTGGTGGATCGGTTGTTTGCCTGCGCCGTGCCGAGCTACACGCCCGATGGCCGCCGGACGCTGGTCTTGCTGGAGCTTAGCCAATTGCAGGACTTCTTTCGTAAACCCTGATTTTCTCTCGTTAACTAGCCGATTCGTTAAGTGATTGGCTGTCAAGTACTTGTGTTTGTAAATACTTGATAATCAGATGCTTAGCTTTCTAACGCGCTTATGTTCAATCTGACCCCAACGGTTCGCATTATTCTCTTTATCAACATTGGGGTGTACCTGCTCCAAACGCAACTCGGTCCGCGGCTCGATTTCATTGCCTTGTTTCCGGTCTTCTCGGAGTTGTTTAAGCCCTGGCAGTTTCTGACGTATATGTTTGCGCACGGCGGCTTTATGCACATCCTGTTCAACATGTTTGGCCTGATTTCCTTTGGACCCCTGTTGGAGCAACGCTGGGGCGGCAACCGGTTCCTAACCTTCTGGCTGGTTTGCGGAATTGGGGCAGGCGTGTTGTACTCTGGCGTTCGTTACTACGAACTGAAGAAGATGAACGAGTCCCGCATCGAGTTTATAAACGAACCCAGCGGCGGAAACTTTGCCGATTTCTTCAGGGCCAATGCGCCTGAGGCTCGCGGGTACGAAGTGGTGGCGACGGCCTTACAGCGCAATGCTCAGGACCAAGGACTTGTGGCTTCTGCCACTGAGAGCGTAAACGCCGTGTATGAAAGAAGCGTCAATAGCCCGATGGTGGGGGCTTCGGGGGCACTCTTCGGGATTTTATTTGCCTTCGCGTACCTCTTTCCCAACACGGAGCTGATCATGCTCTTCTTGCCGATTCCCATCAAAGCCAAGTACTTAGTGTTCTTCTACGCGTTGTTTGAGCTCTACAGTGGCGTGCACCGTACGCCGGGCGACAATGTGGCGCACTTCGCACATTTGGGCGGAATGTTGATTGGCTTTCTGCTGTTGAAATTCTGGGAGCACAGCCGCACTCGGTTTTACTAAGTTGACATGAGTATTGTAAACGATATCCGTACTGCTTTTAGCCGCCGCGACAACGCCTTGAACCAGCTGTTGCTGATCAACGTGCTGGTGTTTGCCGTACTGATTCTCATTCGGGCGATCTTCTATTTCACCGGCATCGGTCTTTACGACGATATCCTGCGCTTCATTGCCTTGCCATCCAACCCGGTGGCCCTCATGTATCGGCCCTGGACGGTGCTCACGTATGCTTTCGTGCACGAAGGCTTTCTGCACATCCTGTTCAACCTACTGAATCTCTACTGGTTCGGCTCGTTGGTCCGCGAATACCTCGGCGACCGCAAACTCGTGAACCTGTATATCCTGGGGGCGCTAGCGGGCGCTTTTCTGTTTGTGCTGAGCTATAGCTTCGTGCCTGTACTCCAACACGCTCCCGCAACCATTGTGCTGGGCGCTTCAGGAGCCGTGATGGCTGTGATTGTGGGTGCTGCTACGCTGCTGCCCGATTACACGTTCAACCTGATTTTCATTGGGCCGGTCAAAATCAAATACATCGCGTTGGCGGTGGTGCTGATTTCGTTGGCTGGCGTGGACGGCGGCAATACAGGCGGCGAAATTGCCCATATCGGCGGCGCCATGTTGGGCTTTCTGTACGTGCGTCAATTGCAGCGTGGCCGCGATTTGGGCCGGCCTGTGCAAGCCGTCGGCGATTGGGTAGGCGCGTTGTTAAGTGGGCGTCCGCGGTTGCGCGTTACGCACCGCAGCCGCCCTGCTGAGGATACTACCGCGCCGCGCAAAGGCAAGCTCGTAAAGCCGGAGCAGGAGGAAATAGATCTGATTCTGGACAAGATTTCCCGTTCGGGCTACGAAAGCCTCTCGAAAGAGGAAAAGCAGAAACTGTTCCGGGCCAGCCAGAAGTAGTGAGTGCTTTTTTGAATCAGAAAACCAGAACCAACCGCATACAAAAAGGCCCGCTAGAGTATCTAGCGGGTCTTTTTGTATGCGGTTGATATAGAAACACTTACGCTGTTTGCGACATTTTGTCCAAGGCTTCCATTACTTCCTTCACGTGGCCGCGGGAAGTTTCGAGCAGGGCCTTCTCGTCGTCGTTGAGCTGTAGCTCGATTACGCGCTCGATGCCATTCTTGCCCAAGATTACCGGAGCACCGAGGTACACCCCGTCGATGCCGTACTCGCCTTTCAGCTCGATGCACACGGGGAACACGCGGCGCTGGTCGCGCACGATGGCTTCCACCATCTGAGCAGCGGCTGCACCGGGTGCATACCATGCCGAAGTGCCCATCAGCTTCACCAACTCACCGCCGCCTACAGCAGTGCGCTGTACGATGGCATCAAGTTGCTCTTTGCCAATGAGTTCGGTAACCGGAATGCCGCCTACTGTGGTGTAGCGGGGCAGAGGCACCATGGTGTCGCCGTGGCCACCCATGAGCACCGCCTGAATGTCTTTGGGGCTCACGTTCAGGGCTTCGGCCAGGAAAGCGCGGTAGCGGGCCGTGTCCAGTATGCCAGCCATGCCAAACACCTTCTCGCGGGGCAGGCCCGAGGTCAGGTGCGCCTGATACGTCATCACGTCCAAGGGGTTGGAAACCACGATGATGATGGCGTTGGGCGAATATTTTACTACCTGCTCCGTCACCGTTTTCACGATGCCCGCGTTGGTCGAAATCAGGTCGTCGCGGCTCATGCCGGGCTTGCGGGGCAGGCCCGAAGTGATTACCACTACTTCCGAACCAGCCGTGCGGCTGTAATCGCCGGTGACGCCAACCGTGCGGGAGTCGTAGCCGATAATCGGAGCTTTTTGCCAGATATCCAACGCTTTGCCTTCGGCGAAGCCTTCTTTGATGTCAACCAGAACAACTTCGTTGGCGATTTCGCGGGTGGCAAGTACGTCGGCACAGGTAGCGCCTACGTTGCCAGCCCCAACTACGGTAACTTTCATCGGGTTAGGAATTGGGTGTATGAATAAGGATTCGCGGGGGTAAAAGTAAGCGAAAACGGTTTTCGGAATGAGCTTTTTATAAACTCTAAAAAAGCATCAAACCTATAGTTTGCGCAGCACCAGCACACGCTGCGTTTCCTCCGTGATCTTGTAACGGTCGTCGGGCCGAAAGCCGATGACCCAGGCAATGCGCCCATCGGCCGAAACCAGCACTCGCACATGGTCCTTGAGGTTGAGCGGTACCTTCTGATCAATCAGAAAATCGCTGATTTTTTTCTTGCCCTTCATCCCGATGGGCATAAACCAATCGCCTTCCTGCCAGCGGCGCACAATCAGCGGAAATTGCAGGCGATCGGCGTCTAATGCTGTTATGTTTTTGCCTCTTGGAATCTCAAATCCTTCTACCTCAACTAGTTCTGCGGTAAGGCGTAACCCATCGGCATTCAGCTCACGTTGCCCGGCCATAAGCTGGTGCGTACCAAAGCTGGTGAGCTTCTTGGCCGTGATGACCAATTGGTCGCGGTCCTTTACTAAAGTATGCGAAGGCGATTCGAACCGACGACCGGCAATTGCGCCGAAAGAGCTAACTATCTCTTTTACAACAAGATACGAGAAATTGAAAGGGCGCAGCAATTCGTGGAGTACCAATGGGAGGGCAGCCGTGCGTTGCAGGGTCGCGATGCTCAGGTAAACTACCTCATCCTCTTCGCGGCGGGCCTCACGGGCGGTTTCCTCCACATAATGCTGCATAATTTCCTCGGCGCCGCCCACGCGCTCGGCAGTCCATTGCAGCGTCTGGTCGAGGTTGGGGTTGATTTCGCGCAGCACCGGCAGCACGTCGTGGCGGAGGCGATTGCGCTGGTAAGTGGTGCTGTCGTTGGAAGAATCTTCGCGCCATACCAAGCGGTGCTCGACCAAGTACTCAAACAAATCTTCCTTGCCAATGCTCAGCAATGGCCGCACCACATAGCCGTTTTTCGCTCGGATGCCGTGCAGCCCCGCCAGGCCCGTGCCGTGGGTTAGGTTGAGCAGCATGGTTTCGGCGGCGTCGCGCTGGTGGTGCGCCGTGGCGATATAGTCGAGCTGTTGCAACTGACGCAGGCGCTCAAACCAATTGTAGCGCAGCACGCGTGCTGCCATTTGGGTAGAGATGCCTTCCTGAGCCGCAAATTCCTTGGTTTGAAAAAATTCGGCGAAATACGGCACTTCGTATTTCTTGGCCAGCTTACGCACAAATTGCTCGTCGGCGTCGGCTTCTTCGCCTCGTAACCTAAAGTGACAGTGCGCGATAGCAAATTGAACCCCCAAGCGGTGCAGCACATCGGCCAGCACCACCGAGTCCATGCCGCCGCTGACGGTTACCAGCAATTGGTCGGTAGCAGGGGAGAAGAGTTGATTTTCGTCGATAAATTGACGGACACGGTCGAGCATAAGAAGCGAATTCAGAAAAGCAATGCAGGCACTACAATGCAAAGATGGGCGTTACCAAGGCGCCTTCTGTACCTTTGTCGCGAAATGGCATTTTTAAAGTCTCTATTTTCTTTTCTGCTTGTCCTGCTGCCCCTCTTCGCCGTTGCCCAGCAGCGGTCGGTGCCGCAGCGCCCGACCCCGCCGCCGCCCAAAGGCCAGCGCATCGAGCTCTTGCCCGGCGCAGGGCAGCTGATTGGCGGTAAGTTCAACGGCGTTGAGATTCGGAAGTTGATCGGCAACGTCAGCTTTAAGCAGGAAAATACGCTGCTGTATTGCGATTCGGCCTATCAGTACATCGATCGCAATGCCATTGAGGCGTTCAGCAACGTGCGCATTGTGCAGGGCGATACCGTGACCATCACCGGCGACCGCGCCACCTACGACGGCGATACCCGCAAGGCTCGCATGACTGGCAACGTAACCATGCGCGACCCGCGCATGACGCTCACCACCACGCTGCTCGACTACGATCTCAACCGCAACCTGGCGTACTACAGCACCGGAGGCCACCTAACTGACCCGGAAAACACGTTGGATAGTCAGTTTGGCTATTACAATACGGCCACTAAAGTCTTCAGCTTCAAGCGCAATGTGGAGCTGGTCACCAAAGACAACCACATTTCTACCGATACGCTGCAATACAATACGGTTTCCAAGATCGCTTACTTCTTGGGGCCGACGCGCATCAAAGGGCAGCAGGGCACGCTTTACGCCGAAAACGGCTACTACAACACCATTACGCGCCTGTCGAATTTCCAGCGCAACGCCAAGATCGAAACTCCCAACTATCTCATTGGCGGCGATAAGTTGATGTACGACGAAGCCCAAGCGTATGGGGTGGCTACGGGCAACGTCACGATGGTGTCGAAGAAGGACAACATAACCATCCGGGGTGAGGTAGGGCGCTACTGGCGGGGCTTAGGTCGGGCCAAGGTGTACGGCAGTCCGGTAATGCGCAATATCTCAGGTAAAGACACGCTGTATTTGGCGGCTGATACTTTGGTAAGCGTAGAGGGAAGGCCGCCGCAGAACGCTGCTGGTGTGTTATATGCGTACCGAAAAGTGAAGATCTTTCGCCGCGACCTGCAAGGCCGTTGCGACTCGCTCACTTATAATCGGCAGGACTCGATTATCTACCTGGACAAAAATCCGGTGCTCTGGAGTGACCAGAACCAGCTCACTGCCGATAGCATGCAGATTCGGCAGCGCAAAGGCAAAGTCGATCAGATGCGTCTGTATGCCAACGCGTTCATTGTCGGGCAGGACACGCTCCTGAACTTCAATCAGGTGAAGGGCCGCAACATGGTGGCCTACTTTGTCGACAACCGCATAAAAAAAGTTGACGTGCTTGGCAACGCCGAGAGCCTCTACTTTGCTCTTGATGGTGACACCGCCGTGACGGGCATGAACAAAGCTGTCAGTTCGAACATGGCGTTGCGCTTCGCCGAGAACAAGCTCAAGACCATTTCTTTCCTGACCAACCCCGACGCCAGTTTCATCCCGCCGCACGAGCTCAAGGAACCCGACAAAAAGCTGAAAGGCTTTCAATGGCGGGCGACGGAACGCCCGGCACGCCGGGCTGTGTTAGGCAAATACTTTGCTTCGCCGGCCAAGGCTAAGGTGAAAGCTCAAGCCAAAACCATTTCTACTAAACCCAAGCCCGCTGGCAAGTCTGCACCGCCGAGCAAGCCCAAGGCCACTCCGGCCAAGCCTGCGCCCCGGCCCCCGGCCACCAAATAGCCTGCCAGTCAGCTACCTTTGATTCGGCTTCGTAATCCGTTACCTTTGCGCCCCCTATGCTCTCTTTTCGCCCTACCTTCTTTGTCCTGTTTCTGAGTGCGTTGCTGCTTGGCTCGTGCACCGGCTATCAAAAGCTACTCAAGAGCGGCGACGTCAATAAGAAGTACGAAGCTGCCATTCAGTACTACGACAAAGGCGATTTCTTCAAAGCCGGTACGTTGCTGGAAGACTTGATTCCGTTGCTGAAAGGCCGCCCCGAGGCGGAAAAAGCCCAGTTCTACTTCGCCAATACCAACTACCGCCAGCGCAACTACGTGCTGAGCGCGTATTACTTTAAGTCGTTCTTCGAAACGTATCCTAACTCGCAGTACGCGGAGGAATCGACTTTTCTGTATGCCAAGTCGCTGTTTCGCGACTCGCCGGGTTTCGAGCTCGACCAGACCAACACGTACACCGCGATCGAGTCCATTCAGGACTTCCTGAACCGCTACCCGACCAGCCAGTTCCGCCCGGAAGCGGAGAAGATGTCGCAGGAATTGCAGCGGAAACTGGAAGTGAAGGCTTTCGAAAGCGCTCGTTTGTATTACCAGCTGCGTTATTATCAGTCGGCCGTCACGGCGTTGGGCTCGTTTCAGCAGCAGTTCCCCTCTTCTGCTTATAATGAAGAAGCGGCGTTCCTGAAATTTAGCGCCCAATACGACCTGGCCAAGGAAAGCGTGGAAGAAAAGCAACGAGATCGTTACCTCGAAGCCATCGCGTTTTACCAGAGCCTGGTCGACAACTATCCGCAAAGCAAGCGGCTGAAAGAAGCGGAGTCCATGTACGCCAACGCCCGCGATGAAGTAGCGAAGCTCAAGCCCAAAGACGCTACCGCAGTAAAATAAATTTTGTAACCGTTAAATTGTCAAGCTGTTAAGCTATTGATCATCCAGAAATAAAATGCAGCCTACGGGCTCTATTTTATAAGTGCTTGATAATCAAATAGATAGCAATTTGTCCGTTCAAACCTTTAGTCTTCCCAAGATGAAAACCCCGAATAACGTACCAGCTTCCATCGTAACCCGCAACCTGTCGGATTTTGCTGCTGAAACCGGCAACGTGTACGAGACGATCGCCATCATTTCGAAGCGCGCCAACCAGATTTCGGTAAAGCTGAAAGAAGAATTGAACGGCAAGCTGGCCGAGTTTGCAACTACCGTCGATAACTTGGAGGAAGTGTTCGAAAACCGCGAGCAGATCGAAATCTCCAAGCACTACGAGCGCCTGCCCAAGCCCACCAACTTGGCGTTGGAAGAGTTTCTGGAAGGCAAAATTCACTACCGCACGCCGTCGGAGTTCGACGAGAACGGCAATCTGCGTGTAGTCGAGTAAGCTTTAACAACGCTGCTTAATGTCGCTGCAAGGCCGCAAGATCCTGCTGGGCGTAACGGGCAGCATTGCCGCGTACAAAGCCGCCACGCTAGTGCGGTTATTGGTAAAGGCCGGGGCTGAGGTGCAGGTCATTCTGACTGCCTCGGCCGCGGCCTTTGTCACGCCGCTCACTTTGGGTACGCTCTCCAAAAAACCCGTGCTGACCAGTTTCCTGAAGGACGAAGCGGCCGGCGAGTGGCACAACCACGTGCATTTGGGCCTCTGGGCCGATGCACTGGTAATTGCGCCGGCCAGCGCCAATACCGTAGGGCATTTGGCTAATGGGTTGTGCGACAACTTGTTAGATGCAGCTTATCTGTCGGCGCGTTGTCCGGTGTTTCTAGCGCCTGCCATGGATTTGGACATGTACGCGCACCCCGCCGTCACGCGTAATTTCGAGCAGTTGCGGGCTTATGGCAACTATGTGTTGGAGTCGCCGGCCGGCGAGCTGGCCAGCGGCCTATCAGGGCCGGGTCGGATGCTGGAACCCGAAGATATCGTGGCGGAACTCATGAAATTTTTCGGCGCATAGGCCACTACTGCATTTGTCAGCACACAATTTTCTATGCGCGTACTAATTACCGCCGGGCCAACTTACGAACCCATCGACCCCGTTCGGTTCATCGGCAACCACTCGACTGGCAAAATGGGCTACGCACTGGCCGAAGCCTTTGCCGAAACCGGCGCGCACGTAACGCTGATCAGTGGCCCTACGCAGCTAACGGTGCAGCACGCTGCTATTCAAAAAGTTGAGGTAGAAACGGCTGATCAGATGTTTGCAGCTGCTACGGCGGCAGCGCCCGAAGCGGATATTTGGGTGTTTGCAGCGGCCGTAGCGGATTACAAGCCGCGTCACGTTGCCGAAAACAAGATCAAGAAAGCCGGCGACACGCTTACGCTCGAACTGGTTAAGAACGTCGATATTGCTGCCACGCTCGGACGCACCAAGCGGCCTGAACAATTTTCGGTGGGTTTTGCGTTGGAGACTATAAACGAGGAAGCCCACGCTCGCGAGAAGCTAGAGCGCAAAAATTTCGACCTGATTGTGCTCAATTCCCTGCGCGACAACGGCGCGGGTTTCCGCCACGATACCAACAAAGTGACGCTGCTGGAAGCCGGAGGCCAAATGAGTATCTTTGAGTTGAAGCCCAAGGCCGAGGTGGCCCGCGACATCGTCCGAACCGTACTTGCACGTTTGCACCCCGATGCGTAATTCTCTGCTGCTTCTGCTGGTTTTGCTGTGTGCCTGCTCCGGTGCTTGGGCCCAAGAGCTGCAAGCAACCGTTGCCGTGACAACTGAAAACGTCACTATTTCGGATCCGCAGCTGGTGCGGCAAATGCAAAACGACATCCAGGGATTTCTGAATAACCGGACCTGGACGACCCAAACTTACCGGCCGGAGGAGCGCATTCAGTGTAAGTTCTTCGTGGGCATCACCGAAATCCCGCAGACTGGTACGTACCGCGCCACCGTCCGCATCCTGACTTCGCGGCCTGTGTACGGCACCGGCTACGAAACCAACCTGCTGTCATTTGCCGACAAGGGCTGGATATTCAATTATTCGCCGCAAAATCCGCTTGACTACTCAGAGAATACTTTCATCTCCAACCTCTCGTCGCTGCTGAGCTTCTACGCCTACATCATCATTGGCATGGATCAGGATAGCTTCGCCCGGCTTGGCGGCTCGCCTTACTACGATCGGGCACGTAATATCTTGACGTTGGCGGCCTCACAATCATCTACGAATGAGCAGGATCCCGGCTGGAAAGATGCCGAGCCACGCAATCGCTACTGGCTGCTCAATAACTTGCAGGATCCGCAGTTAGAGGCCTTCCGGACGGCCATTTATGCCTACTACCGGCAAGGCATGGACATCTTCATTGAAAAGCCCCAAGATGCCCGCGCCAGCGTGTTCACGGCCTTGCAAGGCGTGCAGCAGGCCATCGTGCGCCGGCCCGGCACCTTGCTAGCCCGTGCGTTCTTTGATACCAAGTCCGACGAAATCGCCAACATCTTCCGCACCAGTCAAGATCCGCAGCAGAAGCAGCAACTCGTAACAATGCTCTCGGAAGTAGATCCAACCAATTCGGCTAAGTATCAGTCGATTCTGCGGCAACGATAGCTGCGGGGTAAGCATTGGTGAAGCTGCTAAGAATATTGGCGCAAATTTGTTCTCTTGGCAAAAGCGACTAATTTTATTAGTTGGAAGGGTGTTGATGCGCTGAAGCGGCGAGTTTTTAAGGGAATTTAACCCTTCAAAACGGCGTTTTTCGGAGCAAAAAGCCACTTTCTGCTCTTTAGTCGAACACTAGAGGGTAAATGCTGGAATCAGAAATTCTGAGAGGCGAGAAGCACCGTGAGCTTATTCGGTTCAGGATTTTTACGCTTACTTCTTAACTGACGACCCCGTGCTGGTTGACCTTCGCATAAAAAATTATGCTCTTATCGAGCAACTCGAACTTCGTCCTTCGGCACTGCTCAACATTATCACCGGCGAAACTGGCGCCGGTAAGTCCATTATGCTGGGCGCAATCGGGCTATTGCTTGGCAACCGGGCCGATTCGCGCATGCTGTTCCACACGGAACGTAAGTGCGTGATTGAAGGGCAGTTCAATATTTCGAACTATCAATTGCAGGACATCTTCGAGTCCGAAGATTTGGATTACGACGCCCAATGCATTCTGCGCCGGGAAATCAGCCCAACTGGTAAATCGCGTGCTTTCGTAAACGACACGCCCGTAACGCTGGAAACCTTGCGCAAAATCGGGGCGAACCTGATGGACATTCACTCGCAGCATGATACGCTGCTGCTGGGCGACGCTGTGTTTCAACTCAACCTGCTCGATTTATACGCTGGCTTGGTGCCGACGCGGGCGCAGTACAGCAACTCCTACCGTTCGTTCCGGAAGCTGGAAGCGGATCTGAAAGCGCTAGAAGCGCAAGTGGTACAGGCCAACAAAGAGCTTGATTATCACAGCTTTCTGCTGAATGAACTTGAAGAAGCCCGCCTCGACAACGAGGATCAGGAGGCTTTGGAGCAGGAAATCAAGCAGCTGGAGCACGCCGAAGAAATCAAATTTAAGCTCGCGCAGGCTTATCAAAGCCTCAGCGAAAGCGAGTACTGCGCCACGGGCAGCATGAAGGAAGCAGCTGTATTACTTGGGCAGATTTCAACCTATGCCGATACTTTCCAGACCCTCAAAGAACGCCTCGACAGCTGTCTCATTGAGCTTCACGACATTGCCGACGAAGTAGAAGCCGCCGAGCGCCGCACCGAAGGCGACCCAGTTCGCATCGACGAATTGCAGGCGCGCCTGAATGTGCTCTACAATCTACAGCGCAAGCACCAAGTGCGCGATACGGCGGGCCTCATCGCCGTCCGCGACGAGCTGCGCCAGAAAGTCGGCTCGGTGCTGAATCTGGACAAAGAGATTGCGCGCCTGCGCAAAGACACCGACGGCGCCCTGAACACGGTGAAACGCCAAGCGGCTAAGCTCTCGGAAAACCGCCTGAAAGCTTTCCCCAAGTTTGAAAAGGAGTTGGCCGCATTGCTTTCCGATCTGGGCATGCCGCACTCGCGCATTGTGGTGCAGCACAGCGCCGGGCAGCCGACCGCGAGCGGTACCGATGTGGTTAGTATTCTATTTACGGCTAACAAAGGGGCTCAGCCTCAGACGCTTAGCAAAGCTGCATCGGGCGGTGAATTCTCGCGTTTGATGCTGTGTATCAAATACATGCTGGCTGACAAAACGGCTCTGCCAACCATCGTATTCGATGAAATTGATACCGGTATTTCGGGCGAGATTGCGGTGAAAGTAGGCCGCATGATGCAGCAAATGGCGAAGAAACATCAGTTGGTAGCCATTTCGCACCTGCCGCAAATGGCCGCCGCCGGCGATGTGCACTACTTCGTGTACAAGGAAGATCGGGAGGACCGCACGATTAGCCGCATCCGCGAGCTTTCTGCCGAAGAGCGCGTGCGCGAGATTGCACAGATGATTTCGGGCGCCAACCCCAGTGAGCATGCTTTCCAAAGCGCCCGCGAATTGCTGGCTTTGCGCGGCGAAGCGTTGGCCGCTTAGCCTTAGTAAGTAGTTGAAAAATAGGGGCCTGGCAGTTTGCCAGGCCTTTTTATTTTGACCTAGCAAAAGCTGCATTCAACTGCTGACGCTTCGACAAATAGAATAAAGCAAGAGGCTGCTGTAGGCCCAACTGATTGCGAAAGCGCGTTGGGGTTCCGGATGAAAAGCTATTTTTGCTTACTTCTTTCCTCCGAAAACCCACAACCACATGTCTAATAACTTACTCGCTGGCAAGGTCGGCATCATCTCCGGCGCGCTCGACGAAAAATCCATTGCTTGGAAAGTGGCCCTGAAGGCGCACTCCGAAGGGGCCCGTTTTGTGCTCACCAACGCGCCGTTGGCTATGCGCATGGGTGAAATCAAGAAGCTCTCGGAGCAGTGCGAAGCCCCGATTGTTCCGGCCGATGCCACGTCGGTAGAAGAGTTGGAAAACCTGTTTACGCAGGCCCAAGAGCACCTCGGCGGCAAGCTGGATTTCGTGCTGCACAGCATCGGCATGAGCACCAACATTCGCAAAGGCAAGCACTACGGCGACCTGAACTACGAGTGGTTTCAGAAGTCCATCGACGTATCGGCCCTGTCGTTTCACAAGATGATGCATGTCGCTGAGAAGCAGGATGCTATGAACGAGTGGGGTAGCATTGTGGCGCTGTCGTACATCGCCGCCCAGCGTGTATTCCCCGACTATACCGACATGTCGCAGGCCAAAGCCGTGCTCGAAAGCATCGCCCGCAACTACGGCTACCGCTTGGGCCGCCTGAAGAAAATTCGGGTGAACACCATCTCGCAATCGCCAACCAAAACTACCGCCGGCACCGGCGTAGGCGGTTTCGACGCTTTCTTTGACTACGCCGACAAGATGTCGCCGCTCGGCAACGCACCCGCCGAAGCCTGCGCCGACTACTGCGTGGCCCTCTTCTCCGACCTGACCCGCTACGTGACCATGCAAAACCTGCTGCACGACGGGGGCTTTAGCAGCGTAGGCATCTCGGAAGACATTGTAGAAGCCCTGACAAAGGCTAATTCATAATCAACTGATAATCATTTGATTGACAAAAGCCCAGCCACATCGGCTGGGCTTTTTTTGTAAACCTGCCGCTGGTACTGGACTTACGCCGCTTTTCAAACGAATATCCCTAAGCTGTAGCTCACCTTCGGAAGTATTGCCTCACGCCGATATGGACGCAGGCAGTACTAAGCGTCCCGCGGCTTCCTGATAAAATTGGTAACCATTTGATGGTAACGAGATTGCTAATTAGTAGCCAGATGTTGTGGCTTTGTCTAGGAAGGAATTGGGGTGCTTGCTGCGATATAAATTCAGTGGCACCGTAATGAGGCGATAAAGCAAAGCATGCGTGTGAGGGCTGGGAGCGCGCACGTAGGCTTGCTTCACGGTTTTGCCCTCGGTCAGAAAGGAAAATCGAAAGCCAGTGCCATCCAAAACGATGCGGCTGCGGTTGGCTTCGGGGTTTTCCAGCGTTTCCGGACTGGCCAAGTACGCCGAATCGAGGAGCACCACCAAGGCTTTGTTGCGGGCCACGGGTAGCAGCAGGCTGTCTTTGGTAAAATAGGAGTGCTTTTCAATAATCACTTCGAGGGCATCCGACAAGGCCTTGATGCTGTCGCGTGGAAGGGACGGTTGCAGCTGCCGAGCCAGCTTTCCGTAGAGCGGGTCGGCGCGCAGCTGGGCTTGGTTGACGCCTTCCTGCTTCTGATAAATCAGCGTAACGGTACGGCGCTCCCGCCGCATGGTGATATCGAAGCGGCGGCCCGATGCCGCCGAATGCGCGCTCACTTGGATAGTGTAGGGCGGCAGTGCGCCCGCCGAAGCGGCAGGGTTGCTGGAGATAAAAAGTAATAAAAACAGGATTTTCATAATTAAATGCTAATCAAATATTTGTGTAATAAACGTAATCAAGGGTCAGCGTAATCGGATGCAAAATGTCGGGCCAATACTTCGACGAAGACGGTAGTTCAACCCCGGCGGATCTGCAATGTTAGCGGTTTTGCCGACGGTGAAAGCGAGCCTGCGCTTACGGGCTGGCCGATGAAAAGCGGCGTACAAAGCAACAACTTTCCCAAAGGGCGATCGTTGAAGAAAGCACCCGTTTGCCGGACCTGATTTTATCCCAAGACCCATCTAACCCACGATATGCAGGACGAACACACCCTCGAAGCCGTATTGAATACCCAGCAAAAGAAGCTGGCATTCTTTCAAAACCTGATTTTGGTAGCGGCCGCCGACGGCAAGCTCCAGAAGGCCGAAAGCCAGTTTTTGCTGCAAATAGGCAACCGCCTGGGCCTCACGCCCGAAGAAGTAATGCCCATCGCCGACAACCTGAGCGTGTTGAGCTTCATCACGCCGGCCGAAGGCCTTCAGCGCACTATGGAGTTGCAAACGCTGGTGCAAATGATGCTGGAGGATGGTGACATGGACGACCGCGAATACGGCCTGTGCCTGGAATACGCCAACCGCATCGGCTACAGCAAACAAATCCTGGACGACATGGTGCAGCAGCTCTCCGGCAACGGACCCGCCGCGAATAATCCGCCTACGGTGAGCTAAGCGGAGGCACAGAGCAGCCGCGAAAGCAACAGAAGCGCAGCAGGCGCCGGCAGGAGAGAGGAGGGAGCAAAACACTTGCTGATCTGCTTTCCCGGCCGGCGCCTGCTGCCGTTTTGGGCCGCGGCCAACTTTTTCTGTTCAGCTTCGTTCTTCGCCAAGAAATAGGAAAATACTCTTATGGCATGGTGATTGTACTTCACCTTTACAGCTGAGTATAATTTTCGGAACTCAAATTTCAATCGTCATGAAAAAGGCCACTTATATCATCAGTCTGATCTTGATCCTGGCCGTTGCTTTTGGCAACTCGGCCCAAGCCCAACGCAAGCCTTGGAGTCCCCAAGCTAAAGGTGCCGTCATCGGGACCGGCGTGGGCGCTGCTGCCGGCGCACTCATCAACAAGCGCAACCGCGTAGTAGGTGGCGTAGTGGGCGGTGTGGTAGGCGGTGGTGCCGGATACGGCATCGGCAAGCACATCGACAACAAAAACAAAGCGCGGATTGCCGCTGCCAACCGCGCTGCTGCCGAAAGAGCGGCCGCTAACCGCGCCGCAGCCAACCGGGCTGCCGTTGCCCGGCGTGAGGCTGCTCCCGCCAAATCGGCAGCGCCTATGGCCAACAGCCTCGTAGCTACCAACGCTGCCGTAACAGGCGTAACGCCTGCGCCTTATGCAATGGGTGCGGCGTATCTGCCCAACGAGTCGTACGGCGACCACACAACGGCTTACTCCACCTCGGAGTACAGAAGAAAGAGCTGGTAATCCGGAGCTTCTCCCATTTCAAAGCCCAAGCTCCTGTGCTTGGGCTTTTTTTGCATCTTCGCGTCCCTCCCTCCAAACCCTACTTTCATGAAATCGCTGACCGGCCTTTTGCTCGCCACTGCCCTCCTCGTGTCTTGCTCCGACAAGAAAGACGATGTCAACGTTCAGGACCTGAACCAACAGTTTATCAGCGCCTGGAATAACAAGGATGCCGATAAATTGACCGCGCTGTTGGCCGACGACGCCCAGTTTTTGCAAGGCGAAACGCACTTCAAAGGCAAATCGGAAGTAACCGACAAATGGGTGAAAGCCACGCTCGGCACCATCACCGATCTGAAAACCAACGTGGTAAGCTCCGACGTCGATAGCCATCTGGCCTACGAAGCCGGTACTTTCTCAGTGGATGTGATGCCTTCTGCCCCCGACCAGCCCCACGGCATCGGGGAAGGCAACTTCATCCTGCTCTGGAAAAAAGGTGCCGACGGTGCCTGGAAGCTAAGCTACGCCCAATTGGAAGACCTGCCCGTGCAGGTCAAAAACCAATAAACATATCATTTATACAAGCATTTGATTGTTAAAGACTTGTGTAAATGGCCATTGCGGATACATGATCGCTCCAAAACCAAAAAGGACAACCCACCGGGTTGTCCTTTTTGGTTTTAAAAGCTTTTGCAACTTTGTGCGAATTAGCGCTAAACCTCTTTCCGATGAACGTTCAGCAAGCATACAATTCCTGGGCCGCGACGTACGATGCCGTTCTGAACAAGACGCGGGATATCGAAGCACTGGCCATCCGAAGCGTGGTGCCGCCCGGCGCATTTGCCGAAGCCATCGAGATCGGTTGCGGCACCGGCAAAAACACCGAATGGCTGGCAAGCCGCGCTGCACACGTCACGGCCGTTGATTTTTCGGTGGAAATGCTGAGCAAAGCCAAGGCGAAACTAGCGCTGCCCAACGTAGATTTTCAGCAGGCCGACATTACCAATGCTTGGGCGTTTGCCAGCACCCCAGCCAACCTGATTACCTGTAGCCTGATGTTGGAACACATTGAAAATCTTGACTTTGTGTTTCAACAAGCTAGCGAGGCGCTGGCGGTCGGCGGACTTTTTTACGTTGGCGAACTGCACCCCTTCAAGCAGTACCAAGGCAGCAAAGCCCGCTTCGACACCGCCCACGGCGTACGGGAGCTAGAATGCTACGTCCACCACATTTCCGATTACACGGAAAGTGCCCGGCACCATGGCTTGCGCTGCGTCGCGGTGCAGGAATGGTTCGACGACGGCGACCGTGCTACTACACCGCGGGTGGTATCGTTTCTGTTTCAGAAGCCTTGAGGCTACTGGAAATCAGCTTTCTTCCTCAATGCTAGCATCAGCCTGAGTAGTAGCCTCGTAGGTGTCGGCGTATTTGAAGTCGTCGAGCCAATACGCCGAGCTTACAACTTCAAAGACCACGCTCTGGCCCTCGCTCTTGATCTTACGAAGCTGCCAGAGAATGTCCTGCGCCTCGGGAAAGCTAGTGCCTGCCAATTGCTCGCTGAACAGGCGTTTGAGCAAGGTATTGTCCGGCATGCCTTGGGCCAGCAGCCGCAATACGGGCGCCTCTGGCTGCTCCTCGAACACGGTCAGGCCATCGGGCTCGGCGGCCGTTAGCTGCACCTGAAACTGCACGGCCTCGGTCCGCGGAAATTTGCCGTTGTAGGCTTCGTAGAGCAGTTGGGTCGCTTTAAAAAAGCCTTCGTGCTGCGAAAGCTCCGGGTTTTCTTCCCACAGCTTTTCGGTCAGCATTTGGTGGGCTAGGTTCTCGACTTGGCCGGCATTGAGTTGATCAGCAAACAGGTAGTTCAGTACAAGTTCGGCGGCTTCGTTGGGCTCTAAGTCCGTCAGCGACATCAGGCACATGGCTTTCAGCTCCGCGGGCTCAATCTCTTCGGGGTTGTCGTAGCTCATGTTGCGCAGTAGCCCCTGGTAGTCGGAGTTTTGCCAAGCGTTCGGCAGTTCGGTAAGCGTATCGAAGGAAAGACGTTCTACAGTGAAATTTTTCATGGAGGGCAGCGCTGAATCTCAACGCGTTGTAAGTCAAATAAAAGGCGCAGAATCGCGCCCCGACCATCCTGTTTACGGCTCAGCTCGCCAAAGACTCATCCGGGTAGCTACTATTATTTCGTAGTGAAAGATTAGTGGTTACATAATAAATTGATAATCAATGTATTATGTAGCTATAAGTTGGCGGCGTTTATCTGCCTTTCACGCCGGGATACAGTTCCTTCACCACGTCGCTCTGCACAAATTCTTTGGTGCGCACATTCATCATGCTCAAGCGGCCGCTGTACGCCGCGCCCTGATCCAGATTCCAGACGTTTTCGTGGTGGCAGGGCACCAGGTGGGCGGGCCAAGTGGGCGTGTGGCCAATAAAGCACTCCTTGTAGCCTGTGGCCGGCTTCCGATAGCGCCATAAGCTCCGCGTCCAGATCAGGTCGTACGGGTCTTGCGCTGCGATGGGCAGCTCGGGGTCATACCCGGCGTGCACGTACAGGTTGCCTAGGTTGTCTTCGAAATAAGGAAGCTGCTTACCGAAGAAATTTCGGAAATGGTGCTGGAGGCGGCTTTTGGGCACTCGCTGGTAGGCCTCGTAGGTGGCTTTACCGCCCTGCAAGTACCAAATCTTATTTATGTCCGGAAGCGGCAATTGGGTAGCCATCCACTCGGCAGCCCACCAGTCGTGGTTGCCTTGCAGCCAGATGCTTCTGGGAATGGACAACAGCCGCTCCACGCATTCCGGTGTTTCGGGCCAGCCATCGGCCACGTCGCCCAGGTGAATCAGGCGGTCGATGCCCGGTCGGAAGGGACTGCGCTCCAAGACTTGCTCCAAAGCGCGGTAAGCCCCGTGAATGTCGCCTAGCACATAGGTTTCCATGCCTGCACTACGTCAGCCAAGATTTCGTGGGTGAAAGAAAGCCTCGGAACAACGTCTGGCGAGCGCTGTATCAAAAAAGGCATTTTTCCGAAAAAGACCTAAAATATGATGGCATGCATAATAAGATTGTACCATTATTTATGAGAAGCACCCTAAAATTTTAGGCGATTTATTTTGGCAATGCATATAATTCTATACATTAGGGGTAAAATGAAGGGTGGATACTTTAGGAAAACAGGTATTTTTCAGGCCGTTCCCTATGGATCGTTACCGCTACACACAAGCCACTAACCCGCAAGCGCCGGCTGGCAATGAACGCCTAGTGTAGACTGGTACTGCAGGACCAGGAGAGTTTTGAGAACAGCATAGCATACACTTTCAGCTAAGTGCGGATGACGCACGGGCCGCAATCCTGGCCCTGGTTTTCCGTGTGCTTTCGAAAGTGAGAACAAAGGCTCCGCATACCTGCTTGGTTTCGACCGGCGGGCTCGTTTCATGACCTTTTTCGTGTGTCACTCATAACCCGGACCGTATGCTTTTTTGTACAACAGTTTTTGCGCTGTGCTCACCATTTATTGCCGATCCGGGAGATTCTGTGCAGGTGAAGCCCTTTAAAATTTCCGGCTACGCAGACGTGTACTACCGGCATAATTTTAATAACCCCAAAGAATCTCCTTACAACAACCTGACAAGCTTTACCAACAGCCACAATTCGTTTGAATTAGGCATGATTTCGCTGAAAGCGGAGCATTCTTTTGGCAAAGTAGGCCTGGTGGCTGACGTCGGATTTGGTCGGCGCGCCGAGGAATTTTCTTACAACGACGCCAACACCCGATTTGCGATCAAGCAGCTGTTTATCACCTACGCGCCCACCGACAAAATCAAGATTACGGGCGGCAGCTGGGCCACGCACGTGGGCTACGAGTCGGTGGACCCGTACCTGAATCGGAATTACAGCATGAGCTACATGTTCTCGTATGGGCCTTTTTTCCATACCGGCCTAAAAGCCGAGTTCACGGTGAGCGACAAGACGGTGCTAATGGCCGGCATTGCCAACCCGACGGACCTGAAAAGCGCTAGCCACATGCCCAAAACCTTTATCGCGCAGGTTGCAACCAGCACCGCCGACGATAAAATAAAGGCTTATTTCAACTACCAGGGCGGCAAACAGCAGGATTCGATGCGCGTGCAGCAGGGCGATGTGGTCCTGACGTTTGCACCATCGTCAAAGATTAGCTTCTCCTACAACGGCACGATGCAGTACCGGCAGGAGCGCACCGAAACCGGCTGGCAGAACTACCATTCGTGGTGGGGCTCGGCGCTGTATGCCAACCTCGATCCGGTGCCCTGGTTTGGGCTTACGCTGCGGGGCGAGTATTTCAACGACAAAAAAACGGTGCTCGGTTTCGGGAAGGATATCGTCGAAACCACGCTCTCCGCGAATTTCCGAAAGGACAACCTGACCATTATTCCGGAAGTGCGCCTCGACAGCAGCGGGTCGGGCGCGGGCATCTTCGCGGATAAATCCGGCAACAGTAAAAAATCAACGGTAAGCGGGCTATTGGCGGCGGTCTACAAATTCTGAAGAACGCGCTTGGGCGTCCGCTGCAAAAGCGGCCTGTCAGCTGCTTGGCTTTTCATTTAAACAAAGAAGGTTGAATTAAAACGATTACTCTCCCATGGAAAACACGCTTCCTTCCACCACCAAAATGAATTACGGCACGCTCACGCTGCTCGTGTTATTCGTGCTGAGCGGCATTGCGGCTTTTGTGCCCATGCCGCATCCGTCGGCGGCCGCGCCCACCGACCTCAACGCCGCCGACATCGCCTGGATGCTAACCGCTTCGGCTTTCGTGCTGCTCATGACGCCGGGTCTGTCGTTTTTCTACGGCGGCATGGTGCGGCCTAAGAACCTGATATCCACGATGTTGCAAAGCTTTGTAGCACTGGGAGTTATCTCCATTCTGTGGTACTTCGTGGGCTTCTCGCTGGCCTATGGCGACTCGTGGCACGGCCTCATCGGCAACCCTCTGACATTCCTGATGCTGCGCAACGTTGGCACCGCGCCTAGCCCGGCTTTGTCGCCCACGATCCCGCTGATTTTGTTTTTCGCGTTTCAGCTCAAGTTCGCCATCATCACGCCGGCGCTGATCACCGGCTCGTTCGCCGAACGCGTGCGCTTCAAAGGCTATCTGGCGTTTATCGTCCTGTTTTGCCTATTTATCTACTGCCCGCTGGCGCACTGGACGTGGCACCCTGATGGCTTTTTGCGCAAGTGGGGCGTGCTCGACTTTGCCGGTGGCACTGTGGTGCACATCTCGGCGGGCGTGGCAGCGCTGGCTGGGGCACTGGTACTAGGGCCCCGCAAAGCACACCACGGCACCTCTTTCTCGACGCCGAACGTGCCGTTTGTGCTGCTAGGCACGGGCCTGCTGTGGTTCGGCTGGTTTGGCTTCAACGCCGGCTCAGCGCTCGGCGCCAACGAAACGGCGGCACTGTCCTTCGTCAACACCAACTTGGCTTCTGCTGCCGCGCTGCTGACCTGGATGCTGATTGAAGTAGCCCGCGGCGGCAAGCCGACGGCCATGGGTGCCTGCATCGGGGCCGTGGTAGGCTTGGTCGCCATCACGCCGGCCGCCGGCTACGTCGATTATGGCCAAAGCATCCTGATAGGGATGGTGGGCGCTGGTGTCAGCTTTATGGGTGTGCACTGGAAAAACAGCCGTACGCGCATCGACGACACGCTGGACGTGTTTCCGTGCCACGGCTTGGGCGGCATCGTAGGCATGATCCTGACGGGCGTATTTGCGGCGAAAGTAGGTTTGGTGCATGGCACCACCACCGTGTTCAGCTACCATCTGCTGGGTCTCGTGATCGTGATTGCCTATACGTTTGGCGTTTCCTGGGTGCTGCTTAAGCTCACCGACATGCTGTTTGGCCTGCGGGTAAAAGACGCTGACGAAGAACTGGGCCTCGACCTGAGCCAGCACGAAGAATCGACCTATCACGTCGACGAAGAATTTGAGAAAACTTATCGCAAAGAGCTGGTTTCGTAGCCTTTGCCTAATTGCCCGACTCAGTAGAAGAGCGTGTTGCAGACGCGGTGCGCTCTTCTACCCGGCTCGGTTTTATTGTCCATCCTTCACTTACGGGACTTCTCTCCATGTCAATTTTGCGCTTCAAAGCGCTGGAACTGGTCGATCATCGCAAGCCGGTTTTAGTTGTTCCAGCTACCGAAAGCCGGTCCGCCAGCTTCGGCAAAAACGTATTCAACACCGAAGCCATGCGCGTTTCCATGTCTGGCTCGGCATTCAAAAAATTGCAGGCCACCATCAAGCAAGGCCACGCCATCGATTCGGATCTGGCTGATGCCGTGGCAGCGGGCATGAAAGCTTGGGCCCTGGCCAAAGGTGCTACGCACTACACGCACTGGTTCCAGCCGCTGACCGGCGCCACCGCCGAAAAACACGATTCATTCTTCGACCTCGACGGCGAAGGCAAGGCCATCGACAAGTTCAAAGGCTCGGCGCTGGTGCAGCAAGAGCCCGACGCTTCGTCGTTCCCCAACGGCGGTATTCGCAACACCTTCGAGGCCCGCGGCTACACCGCCTGGGACCCCACGTCACCGGCTTTTATTTTAGAGACGGCAGGGGCGAAGACGCTGTGTATTCCCACGATTTTCGTGGCCTACACCGGCGAAGCGCTCGACTACAAAGCGCCGCTGCTCAAGTCGCTGGCTGTGCTTGAAAAAGCGGCCGTCGATGTCTGTCACTACTTCGACAAAGACGTGCAGCGCGTGCACACCACGCTGGGCATCGAGCAGGAGTATTTTCTGGTGGACAAAGCCCTCTACGACGCCCGTCCTGACCTCGTGATGACCGGCCGCACGCTATTTGGACATGCGCCATCGAAGGGTCAACAGCTTGAAGATCACTACTTTGGCTCGATACCAAGTAGAGTGCATGCTTTTATGCTCGAATTTGAGGAAGAGGCTACTAAGTTGGGCATCCCGCTGCGCACGCGCCACAACGAAGTGGCGCCCAACCAGTTTGAGTGCGCCCCGACTTTCGAAGACGCGAACTTGGCCGTCGACCACAACCAACTCCTGATGGATTTGATGGGTAAAGTGGCAGAGCGGCACAACTTCAAGGTCTTGCTGCACGAAAAGCCCTTTGCAGGGATCAACGGTTCGGGCAAGCATAACAACTGGGCCATGAGCACCGACACGGGCGTCAACTTGCTCGCGCCCGGCGGTCGGCCGAAGGAAAACCTGCAATTCCTGACCTTTTTTGTGAATGTGATCAAGGCCGTGCACCGCTACGGTGAGCTGTTGCGGGCCAGCATCGCGTCGGCTTCAAACGACCACCGCCTGGGGGCCAACGAAGCGCCGCCGGCCATCATGAGCGTGTTCGTGGGTTCGATGCTGGACTCGGTCCTGGACGAGCTGGAGCGCACGGCCAAGCTGCCCCTGGACAAGGGCGACAACATCTACCTCAAACTGGGCATCGACAAGATCCCGGCCATCCTGCTCGACAACACCGACCGCAACCGCACCTCGCCCTTCGCCTTCACGGGCAACAAGTTCGAGTTCCGCGCCGTGGGCTCCTCGGCCAACTGCTCCTCGGCCATGACCACGCTCAACGCCATCGTCGCCGATCAACTCATCGATTTTAAAGCCACCGTTGACGGCCTGATTGAGAAGGGTAAAAAGAAGGAAGTCGCCATCGTAGACGTACTGCGCGACTACGTGATTTCTTCTAAAAATGTACGCTTCGAAGGCAATGGCTATTCGGATGAATGGAAGGAAGAAGCAGCGAAGCGCGGCCTCGCCAATGTGCCCACCACGCCCCACGCCTTGGACGCGCTCATTCGGGAAGACGCAGCAGCGTTGTTCGAACGCCATCACATCTTGACGCACGTCGAGCTACACGCCCGCCACGAGATTCTGCTGGAAGACTACATCAAAAAAATCCAGATCGAAGGCCGCACGATGGGCGATTTGGCCATCAACCACATCATCCCGACGGCCATTGCCTACCAGACCAAGCTCATTAACAACGTGTGCGGCCTACGCGAGATTGGCCTCGACGGCGACCATACCAACGTAACCCTGGATACCATCAAGGCCATTTCGCGCTACGTGTCCACCATCAAGACGGAAGTAGACGCGATGGTGGAAAGCCGGAAAGTGGCCAACAAGATCGAAGACACGCACGAGCGCGCCGTAGCCTATTGCGAAACCATTCGCGATCGGTTCGACGTCATCCGCCGTGCCGTGGATAAACTGGAATTGATGGTGGCCGATGAAGACTGGCCTTTGGTGAAATACCGCGAATTGCTATTCAGGCACTAAAAGAGCTTAATAACCAATGCCTTATGCCTAACGCAGCCGAAGTGGGAGAGAGGTGCTTCGGTTGCGCTCGGCATGCAAGGTTGGAAGATCTAGCGCAGCAGCTCAACGATAGCTAAGTCCTTACCATTGGGTTGCCAAGTCGTCGGTGGGCTTGTGCAACATGTTCTTAATCAGGTCGTTGATAATTTTTTTTGCGTGTGCATCTACTTCGGTCAGCTTCTGGTCGCGGTACTTGCTAGGCCGGGTGTACACAATCTTTTCGATGCTGGTGGTAGTAGGGCCAGTGCTGTATTTGCCCGCACGGAGATAATCGGGTTCTGTATATAATATATTGGTAATCAAGTACTTATAAAATCCGTCTTTCACCGAAACTGATACTGCATACGTATAAGCTTCCTGCCCTTTTTTGCGCGTAATCCGCGTCCGGACGACGCCCACTTCCTGATTGTTCCGAAGTTCCGTGGCCTTATAATCGCGCACCTGCTGCGCCGACCATTCCTGCGCCCGCGAGAACAATTGGTCTTTCGACGCACCGGCTACGGGCACTACCGCCGTGTATACTACTTTATGTGTGGCGTTGTCGAGGGGTAAAATCGAGAAAGTATAAGGCACCTGCTGAGCGCTGGCCGCACTGCCGAGCAGGACAAGCCAGAGAATAAGTAAAACTTTCATGGGGTGGGGTTTGGGTACGGGGTGGAACCAAAACGGAAGTAACAGTATACGACAGACGTGCCAAGGAAGTAGATCGCTGCCCGTGGTGGACGAGGCATTGGTTGTACATGCTTAATAGCCACAAATTACGCGCCCAATTCACGATAATAATCGGGGGCGGCGTTACCGCGCGGGCGCCAAGATAGATCGGGCTCTGAAAAACTCGTCCACCTTGCTGTTAAACGCAGCGGCGTGCTCCCGTAGCGTGGCATGGCCGCTGTTGGGCACAATCCAGAGCCAGGCGCGGGGTAGATTTTGGTAAATGGCTACTGTGTGTTCGGGCCGAATTACGTCGCGATCGCCGGCAATGATGAAAGCGGGCGCCTTGATGCGGCCCAGCGCCGACAGCGGCACGTGCGGCTGGTTCCAGTCGAGCAGAAATACCTTCCAGTCGTTTTTGCGGGCGGGGTCGGTGAAGGTTTGGCTTTTGCCTTCCTGGTAGCCGCGCTTCATTTGCTGCCACAGTTCCGGCATGAGCGCCGTGGAATCAGGCCAGAGGTTGGCGCCGGTGGCGGCCAACTTTTTCACCTTCTCGGGGTGGCGCAAGGCCAGCAGCAACGCCGTGATGCCGCCGTCGCTCCAGCCCAGCACATAGGCCGAATCGAGGCGCAATTGGGTGAGCAACGCGGCACAATCGTCGGCCATCATCTCGAAGCTCAAGGAATCGGCGCGATCCACGGATTTGCCGTGGGCCCGGCTGTCGAGGGCCAAGACATGGTAGCGCTTGGCGAAGTAGGGAATGGTTTTCTGAAAGTCCTTGCTGCTGCCGCCATTGCCGTGCAAAAGCAGCAGGGGCGGGCCGGTGCCATACGCTTCGTAGTAGAGCTTCACGCCGCGCACGGTAGCGTACTTGCCGGCGGCGGGGTTGTTGCCATAGGGTACTGTCTGAGCCACAGCCCATTGGCAAAGCAGCAAAAGCGAAAAGAACAGCAAGTGGCGTTTCATAAAACCAAGGTAATGCCTCAGAAGCCTTGGGCTGCAAAACCGTTTTCGGCAACTACCAACGGCTTGCGCACGAAGTGGCTATAGCGCTCGGCAGCAGTCTGGATTTCCTGATCGGTAGCTTGGCTCACAGGCCCGAAAAGCTTCTTAGTGACCACCACGCTGTCTTTTTTGTGCATTCGTGCCCACGTGCCGAGCACCCGCCCGTTCTGCACAATGGTCGGATTGAAAATGCCGTTTACCGTAATCACTTGTCTTGTGTAAGCTTCAGGCAGACAGATGCTTCTGTTGCGGTAGCCCAACACATACTCGTCGAAGCCGGCCAGTATTTGCGTGTCGGGATTTGGGGGCTGCGGTGCAGTAGTAGCGGGTGAAAGCCAATAAGTTTCTCCATCCAGGGTTTCGCAGACCAAAACGGACTTGTTCAGCTCCAGGCCTTGCTTGGCCTCCTTGAGCGTCAGACCCGACCACCAAGCAAAATCTGGCAGCGTGGCCGGGCCGTGGCTGGTAAAATACCGTTTGGCCAACTCCGCCAGTGCCTCTTCCCGACTCAGGGGCCGGGACGGGGCAATCCACTCATCCAGTAAGGTGAAAGTCGGGCTGGCGCCTCGCCGAGTGCCGTAGCAAAGCAGCTGTGAGAAAGCTGCTCTCTGGATGATGTGCGACAAACGAAAGCCGGTGGCCTCAATGCCCGCTTGCCCAAACACGCTGGATAATTCCTCGCGGGTTAGTTGATTGCCTCCTTGCAATGAGTTGATTAACAAATCTTTACAAAGATCAAAGGTGGCGTCGTCAAGCGCCTCCTTCTTATACAATGTTGCGCAGGCGGCAATTCTGCGCGGCCCCACTAAGGTGAGCAGCCAACGAATATCGGCCGCCGCCACTACATGCAGCGTGCCTCGCAGCAACGAGGTACGAACGACGGATTTATCGGCAAATGCCTGCTCAATAGTCTCTTCAGTAGCTCCCGGTACCCGAATGCCAAGCGCCCATTTGGCCTGAGCATAGTCCTGCGCCTGAATGGCGCCAAACCAAGCCGCTACTTCCGCGGGGTGAGTAAATCGCGGCGCGGTAAGCTGATGGTTAGCAAGGCGGAGTTGGGCAATATCGAAAGCGTTCATGCAGCGTATTAACGAGGTGCACGATTTGCGGCAGTTGGGTCATTGAAAGTAACGCTGTTGGCTCGCTGGTTTGGCAGCACTAGTCAACAGTGAGAAGCGACAGGCGATGTATGCTCAGGGCAGAGCGGCTCAGGTGTCAGTCGTGACGTCATCCCATTCTTGGCCCATATACTTGATGAGCCAATTAAAGGAATAATGTCTTTCAAATACCACCCCTTGGTCGAGATTACCCGGATTGGGTTTTTGCTTCATTCTCGCATTGGTGCACGCCCAATTCAGCCTCAGTATTAAATCTGCTTGGTCGAGAATTTCCTTTTTGCTTCTCAGCTTAGCTTTTTCACGAAAATCATTCTCAGATAAGTCATGAATGATTTTCACGTCACTGGCCACATTACACATGCGATCGGGATAGCTCAAGGTGTCGACAAAGCTTAACGCCCACAGCATGACGTGTAAGCTTTCGTAGCGCCAACCGGCGTCGGTTTTCTGCTGTTCGGTCGGCCGCTTTGCCCTTGCATATCCTTGCTCGGTTGGCGTCAGCTTGGAAGAGATGTGAAAGTCCGCATCCATTTTTGCCAGGTACCGCTGCTCAAGCCCTTCGCTTTTTAAGCCGATGTAGCACAGCGCCAAGGCCCTATCAACTACTTCATCTTTCGTGCGGAAAGATGCCTCTGCCTCTGAATCGACGAATAGTGAATTAGGGTTTGTGTAAACGGGAATACCGTGAGCTTTACAATAAGCCTCAGATTGTATTCGTCTGTCTTTCTGATCTTTAGTAGGAACAATGTTTTCTACTGGTATTTTATCTTCCGACGAAGCTTTGGCATTACTATGACTACTGCAAGAGAAAAGGCCAGTAGCTAGAAGAAGGGAAGAAATTCTGAGCATTTTTAAATGACAGTTTGAAACACAGGCAACACGCGGTTTTGCCGTAGTCTACAAACTTATCAATCTGCTCCAGACGCACAATCACCTCACTTTGCCGCTATAACAAAGAATTTCCCTTACCCCGCCGTATCCATTACCTCATCGCCATCGTCGGCCATCACGCGCGCAATTTTCTCAATATTCAGGCTGCGGGCAGAGGCGTCAAAAATCTCACGGTAGGTGCCTTTCATGTCGTAGAGCTCGTCGTGGGTGCCGCTTTCCACCATGCGGCCCTGCTTCATAACGTAGATGCAGTCGGAGTCCACGATTTGGGCAAGGCTGTGGGAGATGATGACCACCGTGCGGCCCTGCTTGATGGCGTCGAGGCTGTTTTTGATTTGCTCCGTCGCAATGGCGTCGAGGGAAGCGGTGGGCTCATCAAGAAAGATGATGGGCGGGTTTTTCAGGAACAGCCGCGCAATGGCGATGCGCTGCTGCTGACCACCGCTAAGCTGCTGAGCATCTGACTGATACTGTTTCGGTAGTTCCATGATCTGCTGGTGCAGATAGGCTTGTTTGCCGGCTTCGACCACTTCCTCAAACGTCGCGTGCATGTTGCCGTAGCGAATGTTTTCTTCGATGGTGCCTTTGAAAATGTGGTTTTTCTGGAGCACCAGCCCGATGCGCTGGCGCAGGGCGTGCGTGTCGTAGTCGGCGAGTGGGCGGCCGTCGAGCAGCATTTTGCCGCGGTCGGGCTCGTAGAACTTGCAGAGCAGATTGATGATGGTGCTTTTGCCCGCGCCGCTCAGGCCCACCAGCGCCGTGGTTTTGCCTTCTTCTATGGTCAGGCATACATCATAAAGGGCCTGTGTGCCACTGGGATAGGTGAAATCGACGTTGCAGATCTCAAACGTGCCGCGTACCTGATCGGGCTGGATGGGGCCGGTTGCTTCTTTGGCGTCGTCGGCGTCGAGAATGTCGAAAAAGCCTTCCGAATAGGTAAGGGCTTCGTTCATCTCGTCGTAGATGCGGTGCAACTGCCGGATGGGCGCCGATACGTTGTTAAACAGCAGAATATGGAACATAATGGCCCCGATCGAAATCTGCCGGTCGAGGACCAGATAGGCCGTCAGGATGATGATAAGCACCACACCGACCTGCTCCACAAAGGTTTTGAGGCCGTCGTAGAGAAAGTTGGTTTTGCGCGTCTGAAGCTGAGCTTCCTGCAGGTTTTGTTGCAGTTGGTTCTGCTTTTCCTCCTCGTAGTCTTCGCGCACGAAGCTTTTAATGACCACTGCCGAATCGATGAGGTTGACTAAGCCCTGGCTTTTCTGCTCACGCAGGCTGCGCAAGGCCCGGCGCGTGCCGTTGAGCTTATCGGCCTGTCGGTAGCTGATCCAGAAATAGATCGGCAGAATAAATAGCGCCACCAGCCCCACGTACACGTTGGCCGTGAACATGATAACCAAGGCTACCACGGCATTGGCAAACAGCGGCAGAATGTCGATGAAGAAGTTCTGCACCAGCTTCATCAGGCTTTCAACGCCGCGGTCGATGCGGGTTTGGAGCTTGCCGGTCTGGTTGCCGCTTTCGGAGTAAAACCCTAACTGATAGCCCAGCAGCTTATGAATCGCGTCCTGCGAGAGCGTGCTCGACACGTTGATGCGAATTTTCTCGCCATAAAACTTCTGCCCGAACTGGATAAACGTGTTCACGATTTCCTTGCCCAGCAGCAGTGCGCTCACAACTATCAGTAAATCAAGACCTTGTGCGAGCCCTTTGTGGGCATCGAGTAGGCCTTGCACCGTGTCCACGGTGTAGCGCAACACAAACGGGTTGACCTGCGCCGCCAGCGAGCCCACCAGCGTCAGAAGCAACGTGCTGAGTACTAATCGCTTATAAGGAAGAACGTAAGGGTAAAGTCGGCGAATGATTTCCCAAAGACTCATAACAGGTGCGGATTGATGAAGCGGCACCTTGTTAGACGTGAGCAGTAGGAGTGGGGTTTATTTGGGATGTATGAAGGAGGGCAGGCTGCGCTGCGCATGGCGAACGCACGAAGCGAAATAATATTCAGCCGTCGTGGCTTACAGAAAGCTCGGTGTTCAGAAAGAATGTGAAACCCAACGGCTTTTCCTGTTTCTTTAAGGCAAGAAAATCTTCTGATCCTTCAATATCTTCTGGATGAACAAATTAGCATTTCTAGCGCTAGCCGGCAGCTTTGCGGCCAGTGCGCCGGCCGTGGCCCAACAGGCCGAAAAAGTCGATCAGGCCATGATTGCCAAGATCAAAGACGAAGGCCTGAACCGCTCCAAAGTAATGGAAACGGCCTTTTACCTCACCGATGTCTGTGGCCCGCGTCTCGCCAACTCCGAAGGCTTGCAGCGCGCCAACCAATGGACCAAAACGCAGCTCACCAAGTGGGGCTTAGTCAATGCCAACATCGAGCCGTGGGGAGATTTTGGCCGCGGCTGGGACATTGAGAAGTCGTACGTGGCCATGACCAAGCCGTATTACCATGCCATGATCGGGGCACCGAAAGCCTGGACGCCTTCCACCAGCGGCCCCATCAAGAAGCAGGTTGTGTACGTGAAAGCCGCCGCAGAAACCGATCTCGACAAATACAAAGGCCAGCTGCGTGATAAAATCGTGATCACGGAAGTGACCTCGCCGCCCAAGGCAGGTTTTGAACCGGATGCTAAGCGCTACACCGACGAGGAATTGCAGAAAATGACGGCCGCCACGGCAGGCCCGTCGGCTCGCCCGGCTCTCTCCGACGATGCCATGGCTGCTTACCGCGCCCGCATCGCGCTGCGCGGTAAAATCACGGAGTTCCTGATGAGCGAAGGTGCCTCCGCCGTGTTGAGCAACCCCCGCGGCGGCTCCGACGGTACGTTTTTTACCAGCAACGGCGCGCCTTACGCCGCCGACACTAAGCCTGTGCTACCCGAAATTGAAATGGCCCCCGAAGATCAGCTGCGCATGATTCGGCTGGTGGAAGGCGGCATTCCGGTGGAAGTGGAGATGGAAACCATTACCAAGTTTCAGACGCAGGATTTGAAGGGCTACAACGTCATCGCCGAAATTCCCGGCACCGACCGCAAGCTCAAAAGCGAAATCGTGATGCTGGGCGGCCACCTCGACTCGTGGCACGCCGCCACCGGCGCCACCGACAATGCCGCCGGTTGCGCCGTGATGATGGAAGCCGTCCGCATCCTGAAAGCCCTGAACGTCAAGCCGAAGCGCACCATCCGGATTGCCTTGTGGGGTGAGGAGGAAGAAGGCCTGCACGGCTCGAAAAACTACGTGAAAAACCACTTCGGCGACCCCGCCACCATGAAGATGCTGCCGGATCATGAGAAGCTGGCCGGCTACTTCAACCTCGACAACGGTACTGGCAAAATCCGTGGTATCTATCTGCAAGGGAATGAGGCAGTTGCGCCAATCTTCACGGCATGGCTGCAACCCTTCGCCGACCTCGGCGCGACCACCATTACGCCCCGCAACACTGGCGGCACCGACCACTTGTCGTTTGACGCCATCGGCTTGCCTGGTTTCCAGTTCATTCAGGACGGCCTCGATTACGGCACGCGCACCCACCACACCAACATGGATACCTACGAGCGCCTTCAACCCGACGACCTCAAGCAGGCTTCGGTGATCGTCGCCTCGTTCGTGTACAACACCGCCATGCGCGACCAGAAACTGCCGCGCAAAGCCATGCCGCAGCCCAAGTCGTAAGCCAAGCTGAGCATAAACACAACGCCCCGCCGGTCTTGGAACCGGCGGGGCGTTGTGTTTAGAGGGAGCGGTCTTTTGCTACCCCAACTGCTCGTGAAACAACCGTAGCGTCCGTTCCCAGGCCAGTTTGGCTGCTTCCGCATTGTAGCGCGCCGGCGATGAGTCGTTGTTGAATGCGTGATTAACTCCTTCGTACACGTATAGCTCGTAGCGCACGCCGGCTGCTTTTAGGGCTGCTTCGTAGGCCGGGATGCCCGCATTGATGCGCTCGTCGAGGCCACCGTAATGGAGCATGACTGCCGATTTGATTAGCGGGACGTCTTCGGCCTTGGGCTGCTGACCATAGTAGGCTACGGCTGCATTGAGCTTGGAATCGTGCACGGCGAGCTGGTTGGCGAGGCCACCACCCCAGCAAAAGCCCACGCAGCCGGTTTTGCCGTTGCTGTCTTTGCGGTTGCGCAGGTATTCGAGGGCCCGAACGTAGTTGCTGAGGTTCTGCTGTGGATCGAGCTTGCCGATGAGCGTGCGGCCTTCGTCTTCGTTGGCGGGCGTGCCGCCGAAAGGGGAGAGCGCATCGACACCCAACGCCAAGTACCCGGCTTTCGCCACGCGGCGCGTTACGTCTTTGATGTGGGGCGTAAGCCCGCGGTTTTCGTGAATAACCACCACTGCGCCGCGTTTCTTATGGCCTTTCGGGTGCACTAAGTAGCCTTTCATGGTGGTGTCGTCGCCGGGCCAGGTTACATCTTCCGCCACGAGGTCTTTGTCGTCCTCGGGGATGGTCGCGGCCTGCACGTAGCCAGGGTCCAGCACGGCCAACGCCGACATGGCCAGCGCCATGCCGCCAGTCAGTTTCACCAACCGCTCCATGAATTCCTTACGCGTTAGCGGCTTGTGGGTATATTCGTCGAAAAGATTGATAATGCGCTGATCCATAGCTAGATATGATTGGGAAGAGTGGAGAGGTGTGTTCTAGCTAAATCTACTACTAAAAAGCTAGCTCCCCTCCTTTTTTAAGGAGGGGTTGGGGGTGGTAAAAGGCGTTGTTTATGTAGAACGTCATGCAGAGGCGCAGCCGAAGCATCTCTACTGGTTAGTAATCCAACGAAGCGGCAGAGATGATTCGCTCCGCTCTGCATGACCGCTGGGTTTCTAACATTAGCTTTCTAGTTCTAGCTGACCACCCCCACCCCCTCCTCGAAAATAAGGAGGGGAGCTAGCTTCTTAGCTCTAGCTTATTTGGCCATCTCGTTTTTGTACACCGAGCCTTCCTTCATCACGAACTTTACTTTTTCCAGAATCGTGATGTCGTCGAGTGGGTTGCCCTCTACGGCTACGATGTCGGCGAGCTTGCCTTTGGTGATGGAGCCGGTGCGGTCTTTCCATTCCAGCAGGTCGGCGGCGTTGAGCGTAGCCGATTGGATCGCCTGTATCGGCGTGAGGCCAAATTTCACCATGTAAAAGAACTGCTTGGCGTTCCAGCCGTGCGGATACACGGCGGCATCGGTGCCGTAGGCGACTTTCACGCCGGCTTTTACGGCTTTCTGGAAGTTCTCGCGCTGCAATTTGCCCACCGAGCGCTCCTTCTCGATGATCTTGGCGGGATAGCCCTTCTTGGCATATTCCGACAGGATGTAATCGTCGTCGTAGATGTCGGAGACGAGCCAGGTGCCGTTTTTCTTCATCAGCTTGATGTCCTCGTCGTCGAGCAGACTGCCGTGCTCAATACTCGTGACGCCGGCCAGCACCGCCAGCTTGATGCCCTCCGCACCGTGGGCGTGGGCGGCTACTTTTTTGCCCCAGCGATGCGCTTCGTCCACGGCCGCTTTCATTTCCTCCAGCGAATAGAGCGCCGCACCGGCGCTGCCTTCTTCGCTCAATACGCCCGCTGTAGCGTGAATTTTAATCCAGTCGGCGCCGAATTTTACGTTGTTGCGCACCCGCTTGCGAATCTCGTCGGGGCCGTCGGCAATGCCGGTGTAGTCTTTGTTGGTTTTCCAGTCGATTTCCGGCGAAAAGCCCGTCAGGTCGCCGTGGCCGCCCGTGGCGCTGAGCGCAAACGTGGCCACCAGCATGCGCGGACCGGGAATAGTACCCGCGTTGATGGCGTTGCGCAACGACACGTCTATCAGGTCGCTGCCGCCTAGGTCGCGCACCATCGTAAAGCCTGCTGCCAGGGTGCGCTGGGTGTTGAGGTGGGCCACTACCGCCTTATCGATGGGCGTTTTGCGGAAAATGTCTTCGTAATAGTTGTCGCCGGGCGTCATGGAGAGGTGCGTGTGGCAATCGATCAGGCCGGGTAGCACCGTGGCGTTGCTCAAATCGATTACCTCGGCGCCCTGCGGAATCGCCAGCGAGGGCCCCACGTCCACTATTTTATCGTTGTCGATGAGGATGATCTGGTTGGTGAGCACCGTGCCTTTTACCACATCGACCAGCCGGCCGGCTTTGATGGCTTTCAGCTTCGACTGCGCTTGCGCCGCGTGGCAAAGCGAAAAATACAATGCAATGATTATCAGTAACTTAAGTTTCATGAAGAAAGGCTTGATTTCGAATGGTGATGAGTACGTGCTTTTAAAGCTACGCCTGCGTTCTTAGCTGCACAACGAACGCCCGATCGCAGCAAAAAGCCCAACCGGCTCGGTTGGGCTTGTACTGTTCTGAAAGTCAAGAAGTTATTCCTCTCGATTTACGGTATCGGGACTGAAGGCCGGTACGCAGATTGACCAATATTCCACTTCTTCGTCGAAGGGATTGGAATACTGCACCCGCGCGCCGGCCTTGATCAGCAGCGATTCGCCGGCCGTAAGCTCAATTACGTCGCCGTCGACTTCGAAGCGTTTGCGGCCGCGCACCACAATCGTAATCTCATCAAATTCAGGCGTTTGGTGCGGTTCGCCCCACTGCGGCGGCGCTACCATGTGCGCCACGCTGTACGCGCCGGTGTGCGTGCTGGCATGGCCAATGTGCTCTTCGATCAGCTTGCCGTCGGTGGTGGGAACGCGGAAAGGATTTTGCTGGCGGAAATACCGTTTTTCAGACATCAGGAACAGAAGTTAGTTGGTTTTGGTGGGGCATTCGCCTTTGGTGAAAGAAGTAACGCCAGCGTTGGTGGCTGCGCACGCGTTGCTGTATACTTTGCCGTCGCAGCCACAAACGGGGTCGTATTGCATGGTGCAAATGGCGTCTGTGCGAATCTTGCTGGCGTCGATGCAGGTTGTTTTGGCCGTGGCGGCCGGCTGCGCAGGACGGCTACAGGCAGCGCTCAGCAACAGCAGGGCGGCAAGGAAAGTAAGCTTCATACAAAGAGGCAAAATAGGGACGGATGAGCGGAACAAGTGAAAGTACGGGCGGCTAGCCGCCTGTGGCAATCTTGCGTATATATTTTACTTCAACTATTTTTAGCTTACTCCCAAAACCCCGGCCGCCGTGCTTCGTATAGGCAGGCAGACCGGCTAAAAGCAAGCCCACACAGCTTGCTGGTTACCTGCTCCGTTGGCAGAACCGCCGCTACACTATTGTTTCATCCTCCACTTTCTCCCCATTTACTAACATGTCGTATCACGAAGAAGACAACTCGGGTAAAATCCTTCTCGCCGCTCTTGCTGGTGCCGGTGCTGGCATCATTGCCGGTATGCTGATGGCCCCCGACAAAGGCAAAGCTACCCGCGACAATCTGAAAAACGCAGCCACCAAATATAGCGGCCAACTCGGCGAGCAGCTTTCCAAATACGGCGAGCAACTCGATACCCAATTCAAAGGCTACATGGAAAAGCTTGAAGATCTGGGCATTACGGGTGCTGGCAGCGGCCTCAAGCTGAAAGGCAGCTGGGACGAGGCCAAAGGCAAATTGCGTCAGCAGTATGCCCAGCTCACCGACGACGATCTGAACTACGTGGAAGGCCAAGAAGACGACCTTTTGGGCCGTCTGCAACAAAAGCTTGGCAAAGGCAAAAAGGAAATCACTAAGATCCTGAACGACTTGTAAGTCGTGTGACCTTTTCAAAAGATGACTGATAAAAAGCCTTTCTCATACTTTGAGAAAGGCTTTTTTTTCAACCCAGTTTCCGGCCAAGCCGTTAGTACACCAACAGCCAAGCACGGCAAGTTGGCTTTCCTCCAACGCTTCCATCCTTTTTCACGCCTACCTACTATGAAAGACAACAGTGGCAAAGTAATTCTCTCCCTGCTCGCCGGCGCAACAGCGGGCATCGTTGCTGGCTTGTTGCTGGCGCCCGAAACCGGCGACGAAACCCGCAGCGGCCTCAAAAAGTCGGCTGCTAAGCTGGGCGACGACCTCAGCAAGCTGCTCAAAGACGGCCTCGCCCGCGTAAACGACCTCAAAGGCAGCGCCACCGGCGACCAACAGCCCGCCGGGCAATCGGCAGCCGACGAAGTACTCCAGTCCATGGCCGGCGATACCGGTACGGGCTCGCACCACGGCGCCGAACCCGTCACCAGCCCCGACGACCGCAGCATCGCCTCCACCCAATCGCCTAGCGGCACCAGCCTCAGCGACGTAGGTGGCGACGACGCTCCCGACGGAGGCCTCGGGCGCCCAGGCGCCAGCAGCTACGGCCAAGGTTTGTAGCATAAGTTTTTCGGGGATTTGCAACCCTCGTCTTCCAATTTCGTAAACCACTTCACAACCGACTTGAAAGAAAATCGGTGAGGTTTCAGAAGTAAAATTGCCGAGTGATAGAGCTTCTCGTAGGTTTTGGTTTACTAGCCTACTTGTAAAATCGTATCAGTCCATCGCAAGCTTCTTCTAAGTACCCCGATTGGAAGGGTAAGTCAGTTGATTAGTAGGAAAGCCTCTTGCGATTACCGCAGGAGGCTTTTCGTTTTTCTGGGCTTGTATACATTGCATCTCAGACTAACTGAGTTATTGCAAATAATTGATAGTCAATTAGTTGTAAATATGTTATAAAATTATTGCTCAGTTTGCAACAATAGCTTAGCCCTCTCCGTAAAAGAAGCCATAACCGACTTAGAAGAAGATCGGAAAGTAATTCGAAGTAAAATTGCCGGCGGTAGAGCTTCTATCAGGGGTTGGTTTTAATTAACCTGGTAGCAAAATCGTGTTTGCCCATCGCAAGTTTCTTCACGTTTTCCTTTCTGCTGAAAAGTTAGTTTTTAAAAGAAAAGCCTCCCGCGACATGCGCGGGAGGCTTTTCGATTTTTAGGCCCATGCCGTTGGTTACTTCGGCGCTTCCGTTTTGGGCGCGTTTTCCGACTTGGTGTACTCGGGCTTCATTTGCGGGAAGAAGAGCACATCCTGAATCGAGTTGGAGTTGGTCATGATCATGCTCAGGCGGTCGATGCCTATGCCCAGGCCCGCGGTGGGCGGCATGCCGTATTCTAGGGCGCGCAGAAAATCTTCGTCGAGCACCATCGCTTCGGTGTCGCCGCGCTTGCCCAGTTCCAACTGGTCTTCGAAGCGCTGGCGCTGGTCGATGGGGTCATTGAGTTCTGAGAACGCATTACAGATTTCCTTGCCGTTGCAGATCGCTTCGAAGCGTTCTACCAAGCCGGGCTTGGAGCGGTGCTTTTTGGCCAGCGGCGACATCTCGACGGGGTAATCGGTGATGAAAGTCGGCTGAATCAGCTTTGGCTCGCACAGCTCGCCGAATAGCTCGTCGATGATTTTGGCTTTGCCCATGCTGGGGTCAAGTGGCACGTGCAGCTTGGCGGCAGTTTCGCGTAAGCCCGCTTCGTCCATTTCCGAAATGTCGACGCCTGAAAAGTGCTGGATGGCTTCGTACATAGTGAAACGTTGCCACGGCCGCTTGAAGTTGATCAGGTTCTCACCGACTTGTACTTCCGTTTTCCCGTGTAGCTCCATCGCCACGCGCTCGACCATTTCCTCCACGAGGTCCATCATCCAATAGTAGTCTTTGTAGGCTACGTAGAGCTCCATCTGGGTGAACTCGGGGTTGTGGAAGCGTGACATGCCTTCGTTGCGGAAGTCCTTCGAGAACTCATACACGCCGTCGAAACCGCCCACAATTAACCGCTTGAGATACAGCTCGTTGGCAATGCGCAGGTACAGCGTCATGTCCAGCGTGTTGTGGTGCGTCTTGAAGGGGCGGGCAGCGGCCCCGCCGTACAACGGCTGCAAGATGGGAGTTTCTACTTCCAAGTAGCCTTTGTCGTTCAGGTAGTTGCGCATGGCTTGCACCAGTTGCGTCCGCTTGATAAAGGTGTCGCGCACCTGCGGATTGACGACCAGATCGACGTAGCGCTGGCGGTAGCGCTGCTCGGGGTCGGTGAAGGCGTCGTAGGTGATTTTTTCGCCAGTAGCTTCGTCAACGCGCTCCTTCACTACGGGGAGCGGGCGTAAGCTCTTGCTAAGCAGCGTGAAGCCAGTGACGTGGATAGACGTCTCGCCTACCATCGTCACGAAGACGCGGCCTTTTACCCCAATGAAGTCGCCGAGGTCCAGCAGCTTCTTAAACACGGTGTTATACAGCTCTTTGTCGTCGCCGGGGCAGATTTCGTCGCGGTTGATGTAGAGCTGAATGCGGCCCGAAGCGTCCTGCAGTTCCGCAAACGAAGCCTTGCCTTTCACGCGCACCGACATCACCCGGCCGGCCAGACTCACGTCCTGGAAGTTGTTGAGTTCAGGATGGTAGTTGTCCAGAATTTCCTGGGCGTAAAAATTCACATCGAATAGCTCGGAAGGATACGGCTCGATGCCGAGCTTCTGAAGTTCCTCCAGCTTCTGGCGGCGTATCTGTTCCTGTTCGCTGAGGTGCTGCATGGGGAGTGTCGTTGAATAAGCCTGCAAAGGTAAACTCTAACTGCAGATTTTAACAGATTCATTGGCACTACGGGGCGCCACAAATAAAAAGCGCCGTCCCAGTGGGGCGGCGCTTAGGTCTATATGCAGTAGTGGGTAAAAAAGCAGTGCTATTAAGCAGCAATGTTCATCTGCGTAGGAGCTTCGCCCGTGAGTAGCGGCTCGACTTTGCTACGCAAACGCTCGGCTACGAAGCTGTTTTGCAGGTGCTTAGGCAGCTCAGCTACTATTTGCTGATATCGTGCCAAACCTACTGCTTTCGCGATGTAGCTTTCATGAATTCCATTCAGGAAGCTCACAATGTTGAGCAGCGATTGGTGAAACAGCTTGAAGTCGATTTCGGCTTCCACATAACGCTCGATCTCACGGCTGGTCTGGGAGATTTGCAGACGGCCTAGCAGGTCGAAGATGGTGGTATAACCCAAGCGCCACGTAATCTGCTGCCAATGCGAAGCAGTCCACTTGTCGAGCAGCTTGCCTGTCTTCTGGCTGCGCAAGGCCGTGTTGGGATTAGCCTGCACCTGCTGACGCGTCCACTGGGCTTTCATGCGGCGGGTGGTGCGTAGGAACTGCCCGATCTGAGCCTGAGCATCAATCTCTTTGGCCGCGATGTGCAACCCCGCCTTATAACCGGCCAAAGGCAAACGGTGGATGCTGAAGTCACCATACGGGCCAGCGGCATAGAACGACACCGGGCGCGGATAGGCATTCTTCACCACCAATCGGCCTACCTCGCGGCGCACCAACGACGGATTATTAGAACGTACCCCGGTTGTGTACAGAAAGCCCTGCAAACCGGCCATGATGGTGTGGTAAGCCTGGGGGAAAGTCCAGTGCAACGCATTACGCAGGTAATCTTCGTCGCCTAACTCGGCGGTGGTCCTCAATGCGTACTCCGTGCTCCAGCAAGCGTGCAACAGCTTTGTGATGGCCTGCACGTCTGTATCCGTCAACTCCGCTTGGTGCGCGCGGAAATAGGGGAGATGTTGCAAACCACCCGCCTCATCGTCGTACTCCTGGATGTGGTAGTTGATCGCAAAAAAGTAGTTGAGGAAAACCTGGGCTGGAATGGATTTGCGCCACGTTTCCTCAGCTTGCTTCTGCTCGTCAGTCACGAGCGGGAAGATGTTGTTTTCCGTTATCGTTGTCATGCTAAGTAAACAGGAACAGTAAGCTTTGAGTTGCATATTTACTAAAAATATTTGCCATGTTTAAGAGTGTATAAAACGTTGATAATCAATAATTTATGTATAAAACAACAGATTGTTTTAGAACAGGAAATCCAGGTCGATTTACTAATTTAATTGTCAAAACGGAAAAAACAAAGAAAAAGCCCTCGCGCCATAAGGCACGAGGGCTTTTTCTTTCTCTACGAAACTCTAGATTTCGTCTTTGATTACCGAAACGGCCTCGTGAAGGATGATGTCCTTCTTCAGAGGCTTCACGAAACGTGAAGCGCGGTTTACTTGTACCGAATCGCTGCCTTTGGCTTTGAGATCAACAGCCAGCGGTGCAATAGCTAGCGCTTGAGCGGCCTTCTGTACCTCTTCGTATTTATCCGACTCCACTTTGGCTTTCTGCTGCTCGGCACGGTACGCAGCCAGCTTCAGCGACACCATCGTGTCGTTCTTCCGCTTGACCATGCGCTGTACCATTTCGCTCATCAACCGGAAGCTGGGGTTGGTAGCCACGCGCTTCTTGCTGCTGTCGTTGAGCTTGGCAATTTGTGGAGCGTCGTTCCAGGTCTTATAACGAGCTGGGCTGATTTCATCCCACTTCAACGGATAATCCGATTCCTTTTCGCCTTGGTCGAGGAAAGCATACGCATCGGGCACCATGATGTCCGGAACTACACCTTTAAACTGGGTAGAGCCACCGTTGATCCGGTAAAACTTCTGCGTCGTCAGCTTCAGCGAGCCGAAAGGCTTCAGATTGTTGAATTCAGAAGGCAAAGCATCGTCCAGATCGAAGATGCGCTGCACCGTGCCTTTGCCGTAGGTAGTAGTCCCCATTACCACGCCGCGCTTGTAATCCTGCACAGCGGCCGCCAAAATCTCGGAAGCGGAAGCACTGTACTTATTCACCAGCAAGACCAGCGGGCCACTGTATTGTACGCGTGGATCTTTGTCGGTCAGAACGCTAGCGGCGCCTTGGCTACCTTTTACTTGCACCACAGGACCGTTGTCGATGAACAGACCAGCCATTTCTACAGCGTCTTGCAAAGAGCCACCGCCGTTGAAGCGCAGGTCAAGTACCACGCCCTGCACGTTTTCCTGTTGCAGTTTGGCCAGCTCTTTCTTTACGTCTTCGGCGCTGCTGCGGCCACCATTTTCGTTGAAGTCAGCGTAGAAGCCTGGCAACTTGATGTAGCCGATTTTCTTGCCGCCTTCGTTGATTGTAGCCGACTGCGCGTAGGTTTCTTCGATTACCACCACGTCGCGCACAATAGGGATCACTTTCGTGCTGCCGTCGGCCTTACGGACCGTCAGGCGCACTTCGGTGCCCTTCTTGCCTCGAATAAGCGTGATGGCTTTGTCCAAGCGCCAGCCTTCTACCGATACGGGCTCTTCAGCTGCTTGCGCTACCCGCAGAATAATGTCGCCGGCTTTCAGCTCTCCTTGGCGATAGGAAGCACTGCCGGGCACAATGTCGTTTACTTTGATCTGGCCATCCTTCTCTTGCAACGTGGCGCCGATGCCTTCAAAACGGCCCGTCATGGCCAAATCGAAAGCGTCTTTGTCTTTTGGTGCAAAATACTCAGTATGAGGATCATATGTATTAGCAATCGTATTAGCATACACGGCTAAGCGATCGTCGGCGTCGTTTTGGAGCAAGTCGTTGAACTGGTCGTCGAAATACTTTAGCACACGCTTGCGGGCTTCGACTTCCATTTCGGCAGGAGTGCGAATTGGCTCAGAAGTGGTTGCAGCAGAAGGCGTTACCGAAGTAGCTGCCAGCGGTTTGTCTTTCTTCTTGGCCTGCTCGTCCATCATCTCCGACACGCGGATCATGGTCTGATACTTCAGGAACTTGCGCCAATCTTCGCGCTGGGCAGCTTTGTCGGCTGCAAACGTCATCTTATCGGGTTCTGTCTCAAACGACTCTTCGGTCGTGAAGTCGAAGGGCTTGGACAGGATGTCGCGGTACAAGGCTTGGATATCCTTGGTACGCTGCGTCACCATCTGGGTGCTCAGGTCGAGGAACTCGTGCGAACCACGTTTTACCTCGTCGTCGATATCGTTTTGGTACTTAGCTAGTTGGGCTACGTCTGTCTGAAGCAAGAACTTCTTGTTGACGTCTAGGCGCTTGAGATACAAGTCGTACACGCGCTTCGAGAAGGTGTCGTCTATCTTCTCGGGCTGGTAGTGCGCGACGGTGAGCCCCTGCAACATGGCCTTAATCAGAACCTCGTCTTTCTGGGGTGCGCGTGCGTCGTTGCGCCGGTACAATTTGTAGGAAGCCAGCACAAAGACGGCCAACACCAAGGAGGCATATAGGCCTATTTTGAGTCGGGGGGAAGACATGGAAATGGCAGTAAGATGGTAAAATCAAGTTTAAGTAAAAGCGGCTCTGAGGCTTACGCAAGGCATGATGAGCCGGTTTACCTGAAAACGCCAACAACGGCTAAATAAGTGCCCTGCTGTTTTCGTCGGTAGCAAAAAGGCACAGTAGCACAAGGCTAAGTTGCACCGAATTTGCGACGGAAGTACTCTATTTTGAAAAAATCCTGCCAAAACGAAAATGCAGCGGATTGGCCGGCCGAAATTATTTTCTCTACCTCTCTGTATAAACAAAAATGCCCTTCCGTGGGGAAGGGCATTTTGTATTTAATGAGCTTTAGCAGCTACTAAAAACGAGCTACACGGTCGCCTTGGTTGCGACGGAACTCATCTTCGAAATAACGAGCGTCTTCGTCGTTGCGGGGTTTCACGCCCATTACGATGCCGCCGTTTTTGATATCGCTCTCATACTGAGCAGCATGATCTTCTGGGATGCCCGAGCCTACTAGAGCGCCTACTAAGCCACCCGTCAGACCGCCCGCACCGGCACCTGCCAAGGCAGCTGCAATCGGGCCTGCAATCACCAAGCCCAAGCCTGGCAAGGCTACTGAAGTACCAATGGCCGCGATAGCGCCGATTACGGCACCGGCAGTACCACCAATGGCCGAACCTACGCCAGCGCCTTCCATGGCCTTGTCGCCTAGGTCGGTATCAGGAGTATTATCGCCAAAATGCTTTTTGCGGGTTTCATCCGACATGAGCAAGTTCACATCGTCTTTGCCGTAACCGCGCGACGATAGTGAGTTGTAAGCACGCTCGGCGCTGTCACGGTCTTTGAACGTGCTGGTCAGCATGCCACCCGAGGTAGAGCCCGAAGTTGAGCTATAAGAAGAGTCGCTGCTGCCCGACAGGTTAGAACCTGAAGTAGTGCTTGAAGAAGTAGAACCGGTAGAACCAGCCAAGCTAGAATCGCCAGTGGTAGAATTACTCATATTGCCGCTCGAACTGGCTTCGCTGCCTGTGCCGTAACCGCTACCGGCCGAGCCAGTACCATAGTTTGCGCCTGAGCCAGTGCCTGAATTCGTCGGGTTGATTGAATCGTTGGTGTTCATGGGGGTGGATAGTTATGTGAAAGGGAGAATAACAGTCACACATACCAGCAGTTGGAAAGGAAGCTGGTATCGCTGACTTGGTTAGCTTAACGATGAGCCAGACGCGGGGGTTACAGAAATTTATCCTGCAAGTCAATTCGGGCTAGCTCATTTTTCCCTTTACACAATTCCTCAATCCATCCCTATTCTATGCAAAGCGCTTAAAATTTGCTTCGTCTTTCCAGAAAGCACGGCACTCAGTGCGCAGGTTTTTTAGGAAATCGGGATCTTGTTTTAGCGTGCGCCACTCTCCCAACCCGAGGCGTTCGCAGAGCTTAAAAAAATTATCTCCTTGTCCTTTAGCGCCTTTCACGGTTACCAAGCAGCTCAGCAAAGGCCGCCCGGCATGAAATTCCTTCTCGGAAATTTCGGACAGGATGTCGTTTAGGCGCGCTTTCTCGTGCGAAATCTCCAGGTTGAACCCTAGCTCGGCTTCCTGAACCAAGTTGAGGTAGCTAGTGGTGCCCACCTGGTGGCGGGAAAAGCGAATCAGATGGCTGCGTACTCTGCCGTTCATCAGCGAATAAAGAAGGGATTAGGGGTGGGAAATTAGCAAAAAAAAGCCTCCTGCTTGTGGTGGGTGCCCAAGCAGGAGGAACTTTCAAGCTAAAATTGTGCCGATAGGAAAAAATCCTATCTAATAGACTTACGCCGCGAAATTTCTTTCTGGATTAATAAAAACTCCCGGCTGCTCTGCCCGGCAATGGCCGTATTCTCGTCGGCGCGGCGAAGCAGGTATGGCATTACGGCCTCCACGGGGCCGTAAGGAACATATTTGGCCGTGTTGTAGCCCGCATTGGCCAAATTATAGCTCAGGTTGTCGCTCATGCCATAGAGTTGGGCAAACCAGATGCGCTGGTCGCCGGGGCGTAGGCCATGTTGCTGCATCAACTGCGTGAGCAACAGCGAGCTAGCTTCGTTGTGCGTGCCGGCACAAATGCTGATGCGGCCAACGTGTTCCACGCAATAACGCAATGCGTCGTTGTAAAGCTGGTCTGATGCCTCCTTCGTGGGGTTAATAGGAGTAGGATACCCCTGCGCCACGGCCCGACGGGCTTCTTTTTCCATGTAAGCCCCGCGCACCAGCTTGGCTCCTAGGTAATAACCATCGCGCTGGGCGTTTTCGCAGTCGCGCTGAATGGCTTCTAATCGATCGTGGCGGTACAGCTGATAGGTGTTGAAAACGATGGCCGACTCGCGGTTGTACTTGGCCATCATGTCGTAGGCGAGGTTGTCGATGGTCTCCTGAAACCAGCTTTCCTCGGCATCCACGAACACCCGAACGCCATAGCGGTGAGCCCGCTCGCAAATGGCATCGACGCGGGCTTTGGAGCGATCGTAGCTGGCCTGCTCGGCGGCCGATAGAGGCTGGCTAGCCTGTACTTTCTCCAGCACTCCGCTATCGGCGAGGCCGGTTACTTTAAACACCGAAAAGGGGATGTGCTTGGAGCGATGCGCCAGATCGATGGTCGCCAGAATCTCGTCGCGGGTGTGGTCGAAGCTTTTGTCGCTGCCTTCACCCTCCACCGAATAGTCCAGAATGGTGCCGATGTTATAGCGGCCTAGCTCTTCTACTACCGGCACACATTGCTTGATGGTTTCGCCCCCGCAAAATTGGTTGAAAATGGTGCTTTTTATAAGTGCCTTAGTACCAGGAAGATGCCATTTCAGGGCGACTTTCATCAGGCCGCCGCCGGCTTTCACTAGCGTGTTGTTGTTCATGGCGGCGAACAGGGCGTACATCTTGCGCAGTGCAAAATCGGGTTTGGAGGCAAACGCGACGGCCGTGTCTTCGAAGGAAATGGGCGGAGCTTGGGTTACAGGCATACGAAGCAAAATTTGGGCGGGGATTTTGGGTGGGCGAAGATACTTTTAAACATCGTTTCGGCGGACAGAGTTACCTTCCCGCCAAATCTTTTCCGGGTGGAGCGTGCAGCTTGGGCCTGCATCTTTTGCCGGTCTTGTTTGTTCTGTTATTAGTTATGGAAACCACTGCTGCTACCGATACTTTCTTCACTCGCAAATTAGCTGCCAAGGGCCAACCCCTGATTTTCGCCGGGCCGTGCAGCGCCGAAACCGAGGCCCAGATCTTGACTACGGCTTGGGCCCTTAAGGATTTAGGCGTGGATTTGTTCCGGTCGGGAATCTGGAAGCCACGTACCCGGCCCGGCTCCTTCGAGGGCATCGGCACGGTGGGCCTGAAGTGGCTGCAACGCGTGCGCACCGAAGTCGGCATCCCCGTTACCGTCGAAGTAGCCACGCCGCGCCACGTCGAAGAGGCGCTAGCACACGACGTCGATGTACTCTGGATTGGGGCGCGTACCACCGTCAACCCGTTTGCTGTGCAGGAATTGGCCGATGCGCTGGCTGGAACAGGCGTGCCCGTCATGGTCAAAAATCCGGTCAACCCCGACGTGGCACTGTGGGCCGGGGCGTTGGAGCGGCTGGAGCGCGCCGGCATCCGGGACTTGGCGGCGATTCACCGTGGGTTCAGCACGTTTGCGCCTTCGCGTTACCGCAACGCGCCGACTTGGCAAATCGCCATTGAACTCAAAACTCGCTTTCCACACATTCCGTTGATTTGCGATCCGAGCCACATGGGCGGCAAGCGCGACCTGATTTTGCCCATCGCCCAGAAAGCACTCGACCTCGATTACGATGGGCTGATCATCGAAACCCACCCCGACCCCGACCATGCCCTCAGCGATGCGGAGCAGCAAGTGACGCCTGCGCGGCTCGGCGAAATCTTAGGTGAACTCAAGTACCGCTACCGCTCCAGCAACAACGCCGACTACATTAATAAGGCTGAGGAGCTACGGCAGAAAATGGATGTGGCCGACCGCGAAATCGTCGAAGCGCTGGCCCGGCGCATGGCTTTGGTAGAGGAGCTGGCCGAATACAAGCGAGAAAACAACGTCAAGATTCTGCAGTTGGATCGCTGGAACGAAATCTTCACGTCGCGGCCGGAATGGGCAGCCAAGCTGCACGTCAACGAGAAATTCGTGGCCGAGCTGTATAAGCTCATCCATTTGGAAAGTATTCGAAAGCAAACGGAAGTGCTCAACCGCCCAGAATAGCACAAGTTCAGCACCTCAGGGAAAAGCAAGAAACGCGTTATTCACATAAGTATCAGATTGTCAGATGCTTATGTGGATAACGCGTTTCTTATTGCTGGTTCATTGCTGTAGCAAATTTGCGATGCGATGCTTCTTTGAAAAACACGTGGCTACCTTTCGTGCCACCCGCGTCCTCCAAGAACAGTTTATCACCGGAGACTGAGCAAAACTGCTCGTTATTATAGCCCCGGTAGATGATAAAATGGCCTTTGCGGTGGTTTTTGGCGCTTACTCCCCGGCGGACCGAAAACATGGCGGCTCCCGTCAGGCTGCCGTCGTGGTAGAAACGAGCGCGGCCACGCCGGTCGAATTCGATAACGTTGGTATGGCCCGTGTTGCTAGGCGTAGCGGCGTTCACACCGGATTTAGTTGTAGTTTGAACCCACTCCCAACGGCCTACTAATTGTTCTTCGACGGTGGGCACGGAATCGCGACTGCAATTCCACGTAACTATAGCAAGGCCAACCAAGCAGCCCATAGCTAAAACCCGATAAAAAAAGTGCATAAAATTCTTAAATAGGCAAAACTAGTTTGTGAATGTATGAGCAGAACGTACCAGACAGGGTTGCATCAAAACAAGGTATTTTTGTGTGGTAAAACACAGAAGCAGAACAAATATTTCTTTTAATGCTACAATTTTCAGACCAATCTTTGGTAATCGGCCCAGAAGCTTTGCCTGCTTTGGCTACTCTGTTGCGTCAGCCAGCAGTCAGCCGCGTGCTGGTGTTGGCAGATTCCAATACGGCGCGTGTCTGCTACCCGCAGTTGAAGCCACACTTGCCCATAGACCATGTATTGATTGAAATTCCGGCCGGGGAGGAGTACAAGACGATCCAGACCTGCGACACCGTCTGGACTACCCTGACCGAAGAGCGCGCCGACCGATTTTCGGTGCTCGTAAACTTGGGTGGGGGCGTAGTAACCGATTTGGGGGGCTTTTGCGCCGCTTTGTACAAGCGGGGCATTCGTTGCGCCCAGGTGCCAACCACACTGCTAGCGCAGGTAGATGCTAGCGTCGGGGGTAAAACCGGCGTCGATTTTCTGGGTTTCAAAAACCAATTGGGCGTATTTCAGGAGCCTGCGGGCGTTTTTATCGAGCCGCAGTTTCTGACCACACTTGATCCGCGTCAGCTCAAAGCTGGTTATGCCGAAATCGTGAAGCATTGGTTAATTGCTGATGCAGAGGCGTTTAACACCGAGCGCCACAACGGCCTTTTTGTCGATGACTGGACCAGCATCATCCGCGAATCCGTGACTACCAAGCAGCGCATTGTAGCCGCCGACCCTTTGGAGGGTGGCCTGCGGAAAGTTCTTAACTTCGGGCACACGGTCGGCCATGCCATTGAGAGTTACTTACTAACGCAACCGGGCCGCGAAGTGCTACACGGCGAGGCCGTAGCTGCTGGCATGGTGTGCGAAACGTGGCTTTCGGTAAAAAAAGGGTTGCTCGATGAAGACGCCCTCGACAAGATCGAAACCTTCCTCTTTTCGGTGTTCGAAAAGATTCAGTTTATCCTGCTGGAAACCGAAGCCATCGCCGAATACGCCCGGCAGGACAAGAAAAACGCAGGCGATGTGATCAATTGTACCTTGCTGGAACGCATTGGTAGCGCCGTGTACGACCAGCCGGTGACGCTTGCAGAAATCATCGATTCCTTGCGTTATTACCACCGCCTGTAGCCATACAGTCGGCCTCAGAGTTTCATCTTTAAAGTAGTAAGTTATTAACGCTCAGTCTTCTCTGACCCTGCGCTGGCTCGGTGGCCAGCTCGGTGGTACGGCCCAACTGCCCGCTTCCAAGAGCGAGAGCAACCGCGCCCTCATCCTGCAAGCGCTCGCCGGCGGCGGCCAGCTCGACAATCTTTCGGATGCCAACGACACGCAACTGATGCGTCGCTTGCTAGCCGAGCCGAACGCCGAAGTAGTGGACGCCGAAGACGCTGGCACCGTCATGCGGTTTCTGACGGCCTACCTCACCGTTACTGATCGGCGGGTGCTGCTCACGGGCACCCCCCGCGCTCAAGAACGACCCATTGGCATTTTGGTGGACGCGTTGCGACAACTGGGAGCTACCATCGAATACGCTGCTAACCAGGGCTATCCGCCGTTGCGTCTGCAAGGGTGGCAGCCAGATTTGACCGCCACCGAACCAGTTGAGCTAAGCGTGCGCGGCGATATCAGCAGCCAGTACATTTCGGCCCTGATGATGATCGGGCCAACGTTGCCGGCGGGCTTGCGCATCCGGCTTACTGGCAAAGTCGGCTCCCGGCCCTACATCCGCATGACGCAGTCCTTGATGCAGCATTTCGGCAACAATTGTCGCGATTTGGGTGCTGCTATTGAAGTGCGGCCGCAGCCCTATCATCCCGCCGATTACACCATTGAAAGCGACTGGTCGGCAGCGAGTTATTGGTACGCAATGGTTGCGTTAGCACCCCCCGGCTCCGAGATTACGCTGCCCGGCCTACGACAGCAATCGTGGCAGGGGGATCAAGCCATCGTGGGCATTATGGCGCAACTAGGCGTGGCCACGGAGTTTTTGACCGATGGCGTACGCCTCACACAATGCCCTTCGCAACCTTCAGTTAGTCAAGACTTTAGCGATTGTCCTGATTTGGCCCAAACGGTAGCCGTAGTAGCTGCGGCCAAAGGCACTGTACTGGAAATGACCGGTTTGGAAAGCCTACGGATCAAGGAAACGGACCGCATTGCGGCGCTGCAAAACGAGTTGGCCAAATTTGGCGCCTCGCTCACGGAAGAAGGCGCCGAGCGATTCTACGTGCGTTCCAGCAATTTCCAAGTTGATGGCCAAACCATAGAAACCTACCACGACCACCGCATGGCCATGGCATTCGCTCCCTTGGCGCTGCTCGGACCGCTGGCAGTGCAGGCACCAGGAGTGGTACGCAAATCGTATCCGCAGTTTTGGGCAGAGCTGGAGAAAGCTGGTTTTGAGATTGGCTAGTTGCTAAGTGTTTGCAAGAGAACTAGTTAGTGAAGAAAGGTAAGTAGCCGCATATTGCAAGCGGCTGCCATACCAGCTGAACATTTCACCGTCGACAATGCGCACCTGAGCCGTTGGACATAGTGCTTGAAATTCGGCGATGTGCTTTTCGGCGAAGGGGTAAGGCTCAGAGGAAAGCAAAATGACGGCCGGCTGAGCCGCCGCCAGTTGGTCGGCGGTGATTTCGGGGTAGCGTGCTTGTTGCGAAAAAACGTTGGCAAATCCTGCGCGCGCCAGCATAGCATCGATAAAAGTGCCGGCAGCGGCTACCATATACGGTTTGCGCCAAATAAAATAGGCAGCGGAACGAACCGCTTGCGCCGGCGGCAATTCAGCAAACGTTACCTCGATTTGCTGGGCCAAGCGGTCGGCACGCTGGGCCATGCCGGTAATCAGGCCGACTTGCCGAATCATGCGCAGCGCCTCGGGCAGCGTCGCAATGTCGCTCATCCAGACCGGATGCTGTGCCGCTAGCTGTTCAATACCTTCCTGATAATTTTCCTCCTTGTTGCCAATAATCAGGTCGGGTTTCAGGGTCATTATTTCCTCGACGTGAAAGTTTTTGGTACCGCCGATTACCTTAGCGTGCTGGCGTGCTTCTGCCGGATGAATGCAGAATTTGGTTACTCCCACAATCCGCGCTCCCAGCCCCAGGTCGTAAAGTAATTCCGTTTGGGAAGGCACCAACGACACGATGCGTTGCGGCGGAAACGGCACCACCACTCGGCGGTTCATTTGGTCGGTGGTAGTCAGGGGTAAAGCTGGCGGGTGGCCTTTGTCGAACAACTCTTCCATTAGGGTCGGCAAAATCAGGAATCCAAAAGTATCCAAACACAAAACGCCCGACATAGGCGGGCGTTTTGAACATTTTAACGAACAAAAATCTAGTTAAGAAGCTGATTAACAGTGATTTTTATTTAAAATACCGGAAATCATGCCCGTCTTCGATGCGTAGCAAGGATTCGTAGATCAGCTTGATTACGTTGTCTACGTCGTCCGCATGAACGGTTTCTACCGTTGTGTGCATGTACTTAAGGGGCAAGGAGATAAGTGCTGAAGCTACGCCGGCGCTGGAATACGCAAAAGCGTCTGTGTCGGTGCCTGTAGCGCGCGTAGCCGCCGCGCGCTGAAATGGGATTTCCGTTTCTTGTGCTGTGCCAATGATAAGATCGCGCAGGTTATTCTGCACTGCGGGGCCGTACGTGATCACCGGGCCTTTGCCGCAATGAATGTCGCCGCTGGTTTTTTTCTCGTACATCGGCGCCTGCGTATCGTGGGTTACATCGGTGATGATGGCCACGTCGGGCTGAATGCGATGCGCGATCATTTCGGCACCGCGCAACCCGATTTCTTCCTGTACCGCGTTCACGATGTACAAGCCAAAGGGCAGCGTCTTGCTGTTTTCCTTCAGCAATCGGGCTACTTCCGCCACCATAAAGCCGCCCACGCGGTTATCGAGGGCCCGGCCCACGTAGTACTTGCTGTTCATCACCATGAAGTCGTCTTCAAAAGTGACTACCGAACCAACGTGAATGCCCATTTCCTCGGCTTCTTCGCGAGAAGCCGCTCCACAATCCAGGAATACAGTTTCGATGGTAGGAGCTTTGTCCTGCTCTACTTTGCGCACATGGATGGCGGGCCAGCCAAATACGGCTTTCACAATGCCCTTGGCCGTGTGAATGTTAACGCGTTTGGAAGGCGCTACCAGCGGGTCGGAGCCGCCGTTGCGCCGCAAATAGATGTAGCCTTCCTTGGTGATATAATTGACGAAATACGAAATCTCGTCGGCATGCGCTTCGATTACAACTTTATACTTCGCTTCCGGATTGATGACACCCACCACCGTGCCGTAAGTGTCTACAAAATAGTCGTCTACGTAGGGTTTGATGTATTCAAGCCACAGCTGTTGGCCTTCTTTTTCGAAGCCGGTCGGCGAAGCGTTATTAATGTATCTCTCTAGAAAATCGAAACTTTCAGTGCGCATGTAGGTGTGAGATTAGGGCCGGAATAAAAGTGCTTTCGCGCAGAAGGCAGGTTTAGATGTGCTTTTGGCCAAAAACTTTGGGGCCTCAACAAGCAACAACGAAAGTAGGTGCCACTGGCAAAGCCGAAACTACAACGAAGGCTGCATGCCTCCTAACTCAACGGCATTTTCATCTGCCAGTTGAGTATTGTCGATATGCATAATTGTATGATAATCAGATATTTACAAAGGGATGTTGCCGTGTTTCTTCCGCGGCATCTGATCTACTTTGTTTTCCAGCATTTTAAACGCACGAATGAGCTTTTGGCGTGTCTGGGAAGGCAAAATAACTTCGTCGACGAAGCCACGGTGCGCGGCCCGGTAAGGCGTGGCAAACTTGGCCTGATACTCTTCAACTTTCTCTTGCAGCTTGGCTTCCGGGTCGGCCGCAGCCGCGATTTCGCGTTTGAAGATGATTTCGGCAGCTCCTTTCGCGCCCATCACCGCGATTTCGGCCGTAGGCCAGGCGTAGTTCATATCTGCCCCGATGTGTTTGGAGTTCATCACATCATAGGCGCCGCCATACGCCTTACGGGTGATCACCGTGATGCGCGGCACAGTAGCTTCGCAGAACGCATACAGCAACTTAGCGCCGTTGGTGATGATGCCGCGCCACTCTTGGTCGGTGCCAGGCAGGAAGCCGGGAACATCTTCCAGCACGAGCAACGGGATATTAAATGAATCGCAGAACCGCACGAAACGCGCAGCCTTGGTACTGGCATTGATGTCGAGCACGCCGGCCAGCACAGCCGGCTGATTGCCCACAATGCCAATGCTGCGGCCACCCAAACGGGCAAATCCCACCACAATGTTCTCGCCGAAGTTCTGGTGTACTTCCAGAAAGGAGTCGGCGTCGATGATGCCATTCACCACGTCGCGAATGTCGTACGGCTGGTTCGGATTTTCCGGAATGATATTGTCCAGTTCAGGGCGCAACTCGTCGCCCTGCGCTTCATAAGGTAGCATCGGAGCCGTTTCCTCGCAGTTCTGTGGCATGTAGCTCAGCAACTGTTTGATATGGTTGATGCAGGTTACTTCGTTGGCGCACGAAAAGTGAGTAACCCCGCTCTTGGCGCTATGGGTGCTGGCGCCGCCCAACTCCTCGCTTGATACGTTTTCGTGGGTGACGGTTTTGACCACGTTCGGCCCGGTCACGAACATATAGCTTGTGTTTTCCACCATCAGAATAAAGTCTGTGATGGCCGGCGAATACACTGCTCCGCCCGCACACGGCCCCATAATGGCCGAAATCTGCGGTACTACACCCGAAGCCAGCGTGTTTTTATAGAAGATATCGGCATAACCTCCTAGGCTCACCACACCTTCCTGAATCCGGGCCCCGCCCGAATCGTTGAGCCCGATGACAGGCGCGCCATTTTTCATGGCCAGGTCCATGATTTTCACAATCTTCTCGGCATGCGTTTCGGAGAGCGAGCCGCCAAACACCGTGAAATCCTGGGAGAATACATACACCAGTCGGCCATGTACGGTGCCGTAACCCGTCACCACGCCGTCGCCCAAGTAATACTCTTTGTCCAAGCCAAAATCCTTGGAGCGATGCATCACAAACTTGCCAATTTCCTCAAACGAACCTTCATCAACCAGCAAATCAATGCGTTCGCGCGCCGTTAGTTTGCCCTTGCTATGCTGAGCATCAATACGAATCTGGCCGCCACCGAGCAGAGCTTCGGCGTTTTTGCGTTCGAGTATGTCGAGTTTGCTGAGTTGGATATCGACGTTGGAATCAGACATGTCAGAAGAAGGGGAATTAGTATGCGTGCTTAAAAGTAGTGCAGAAGTCGATTGTGGTCTGGTAAGGGTTACTAGTCCCACTTGCAACAGCTAAGTTATTAGCTTCCTTTTGCAATGCAGTAATGCGCATTGCTGAGGCATCTTCATATGTCAAGTATCTCATCGTGTATAGTTGACGGGAAAAGTAAGGAAGTATACCCTAGACGCGCAGGAACATCCACCTTAGCTAATAAAATGGTTTTAGGTTACAAGATTCATGGTAGGCTGTAATTCATTCTTTCTTGCGAAGGAAAAAGTAGATAATTATTTAGAACAGATAGAATTATTAATTCTATCTGTTCTAAATAATTATCTACTGTGTTATTGATTTATATTTTGTATATGGCTGCCGAATAGATTTTTATCTAATTATTTTATAAATGATTCTTGCAGCTAATTTCTTGAAAGAGTAGATATAAGGATGATGATAAGGTTCAAGAGATTTTTTCAAAGCCACAACCAATTTATGGTTTATAACACCTTGCTCAAGTAGGTAAGATGAAAGCCACTCCAGAAAATATTTTCGTACCGTATGATAATGCCCATTGTCTTTCACAGCTTGTACAATAGACCCATGCCGCTGGCGATACAGATTATTACATGCAGAGGAAATGTACACCTTCTCATTAGTATACACTTTGCTCAGAAAGGCTTGATCTTCATACAGTTGACAATCTCCTCTAAAGGATTCTTCAAAGCCTCCTGATGATAGACAACCTTGTTTTGTAATCATTAACCCCGATGGACAGGGCGCCGCTGTTGTTCCTAGAGGATAGAGAAGAAGCAAAAGTTCGCCAGGCTGATAGACTTGATCTCCTGGGGCACCCACAGGGATTGAAATATCTTTGTTCTCAGGGTTGCTCCAACTGTTCCAGTACAGCGAAGCCTCAGCTACCATGGTTACATCCGGGTATTTCTGAAAAATAGCTATTTGATTAGAAAGCTTACTAGTCTTCCAGATATCATCAGCGTCTAGAAAAGCAACATAATTTCCTTTTGCCTTCTTAATGCCATGATTGCGGCTAGCACTAAGTCCTTTGTTAAGGTGTCCGTCGTGCTCACAATAAATAATTTTATCGGGCATCTGCGCTGCATATTGCTTAGCCATAGCAGTGCTGCGGTCCGTTGAGCCATCATCTACTAGCAGCAATTCCCAATTAGAATAATCTTGGTACAAAACGCTTTCAACAGCCTCGCCTAGAAATTGCTCTTCGTTTAAGAACGCTATAACAACTGAGACAAGCGGAAGAGCATCAGGATTCATATTTATTTTGTTCTTAAGAGTTCAGCCAGTGCTGAAGTTGCTGGCTGAACTGGTATTCCAGGTTGTTCTTTACTTGAAATCTGCCCAAACGATACCTGTCTGAGTCGTTAGTAACGGGTTTTCCTTCCGTTGTAAAGGCTGCTTTAAACCCTGCTTCTTTAACAACATCAGTTGTGTCCTGATTGTAGTTTCCATAAGGGTAAGCCACTAAGTTTATGTCTTTACCGGTCGCCTTTTCTAAAAAGGTTTTGTTTCCTAACAGCTCTTGCTTTTGAAATATGGGCGCATGAAAAGCTAGTGCAGGATGCGTTTCGGTATGAACGCCTATATCGTGCAAAATACTGTTGCCTAATATTTGTAACTCATTGTAAGATAGGCACTTGTATTGGGGTCTAGCGTTGCGTATTCTGCCAGCCCACTGCCTGATACTCCGTAGCTGCAATTGCTGTTCTGCATACGGCAAAGGTTTTAATTTTTGCCATAAGTGAAAAAATAGTACGCATCGCAAAGTTGGCGGGCTTTGTTCGCACGCATTCCAACTTTGATGCTTCAGTAGCAAATCTTTACTTAGATATACTTCCTGCTCTAAATCAAAATCTGTTATGCTACCAACCAGAATTGATGAGCACTTGGCTGGAAGTCTTTCAGAAAAAAGTATAATATTTTCAAGCTCATCCCACCATAGCTCTTCCTCTTTTCCAATTGTTTGCGACGTAATAAAAAAGGTAGCTGGCAAATTATAGTAGTCGAGTATAGGCTTAGCTACATGGAAATTGTCGGCGTAGCCGTCGTCGAAGGTGATTGCAATAGTGTTTTTTTTGATGGACTTTTTCCCTAGGGCTTCCGTTAATTCTTTAACAGAAATAACATTTGCCTTTCTTTTAATCAGCTGCATGTGTTGCTCAAATCTGTCAGGGTCTACGGCAATTTCCCATATATCCGATTCCAACTTTGCAACGCGATGATACATTAGCACGCATGCATGCGCTTCGGGGAGAAAATTGATTGCAGAAAGCAGGTTTTTAAGCACTACGATGAGCTTTAATGGCTTTCACAGTATTGATAACTTGAAATTGTGGATCATACATATCCAACTGCTCTTTTGTGACTTCTGAAATACCCATGCCATATAGGAATGCAGTAGCAATGAATACATTCCCAAATGATCCGATGGTAATGGTTGCAGCCGGAAAAGTATCATGCAGCAAGCGATGTAATGCCACATCCGTGAAAGACCAGTACCACGTCTTTCTCCATTCGCCACGATCAATAGGGGTAATCCCAGGTACTGTAAGCAGTAAAGTGCCACCAGGCTTCAAAATGCGATAGCAAGTGGCTAAAGCCTGCTTGTAGTCATAAATTAGGTGTAGTGTCTGCGTAAGTACAATACAGTCAAACAAGTTGTCTGGGATGTGCGGGGAATCACTTAAATCGCCCACAAAAGTGGCTTTGGAATTGCGAGCATCTACATGCAAAATGTCACTTTGCGTAATGTTCTGTCCAAACCGCATAGTGTATTCATTATCCCCAATTTCCAGTACACGGTCCCGAATGCTCTGTGATTCCCGCAGCAGAAAATTTTCAATATAATACCGATCGACAGGGCCGCCCCGGTCGTAACCGAATTCAGTGCTAAACGGCGTATGACGCGCAAAATCACCGGTTATTACTTGTCCGACTGCTGGCCGATAGTTTTTATAAATTCCGGCTTTGTGCAATAATCGCAACCCTGCGTCCGGTGTATACTTTCTTAAAATTCTCTTCAACATAAACATTTTCGGTTGCAGAAGGTGGCGCACAGTTTGTGCAGGCCGGATTGCCAACAGGGTCGCCAATTCAGCCTTAGTGGCTCTCGGTGAAGACGTGATTTTATGGTAAAGCTCGTTGCCATAATACTCTTTCCAAATTAACTGGCCACGGGCATAGGCCTGTTTCTCCTCGCCGGTGTGCAAGAAAGACTTCTGCCGTTTTAATACGGATAATACAGTGGACAGCATCAAAGGAATATCACCAGACATATTAGTGCTGTGCAGACGATATGCGGCAACTCTTTGGGTATGATGAGCGACCGGGTACTTGCGGCTAATTCGCAAATACAGATCATAATCTTCGCAAGCCTTCAGCGTCGGATCGTAGGTGAAAGCATCAAATACCCAACGCTGAAACATCACTGTCGCATGCATCCCAATGTAATTACCTTGAAGCAGCTGTAGATAATGATTGTCAGTTACTTCGCGGGTATAGATTTTTAGTAAGCCGGTAGCGACAAATATTTTATCGTGACCTCCCGATACGAAAGCCAATTCAGGGTTTTGCTCTAAATACTGAGCATTTATTTTTAAAGCATCGGGGAGAAGCCAATCATCGGCATCCAGAAAGACCAGATATTGGCCCGTACTATGCACGACGCCCGTATTGCGGGCTGCTGATAGTCCTTGGTTTTTTTGGTAAACGTATTTAACCGAGGCATGGCGTTGCGCTACCTGCGCTGTTGTATCGGTCGAGCCATCATCAACTACTACAATTTCAATTCTCGGATAATCCTGTTGCCAGATGCTATCAAAAGCTTCCTGCAAGTAAGCCCCGTGGTTGTAGCACGGAATTATAACTGAAACCAAAGGACAAGCAGATGGAGCATTTGACGCACTCATGATTTAGCGCGAAGGCTTAGGTGCACCCTTTCGGTTACGATAATAAAAAGCTATGCCAGACACCAGACCCTTCATTTCGGCCCACAAGGTGCGGCTGCGATAACGAAAATGAGGAAAATCGGTCTTTGCTAAATCAAAGTAGTATTTGGGAAGAATTTTGTAGAGGTACTGCTCATAGCCTGCTTGTGGGTTATACTCTTGTTGGATGAGGGCAGCGGCAGCGTGGCCGCGCATGTAATAAAACAGTTGGCGTTTCAAAGCTGTCGCGTCCCTGCGGTGCTCGTGGTATACTATGGCCCAAGGATTGTATTCAATGGAATGTCCGCGAATCAAGATACGGTGCCATAACTCTGAGTCGCCACTACAGCCTGCTGCCCCCACATCCAGCAGTTCGTCAAAATAACCTATTTCCTCAAAAATTGATTTTCGAAATGCCATATTGGCGCCCGCTCCGATTTCCCAGACTGGAGGTGCTTGCTTATTGACAACCCGCACATAATCAGGGGTATACATTTTATTAATGTAGCCTCGGTTGAAGCTCCAATATTGCTCAAAGATGAATTGCGCTTCTGTTTCCAAGCTCATGGCAATAACCAAACCTGTCATTGCAGCAACAGAAGATTCCTGAAAAGTTTCCCAAACCCTGTAAACCAGAAAAGGATGCACAACTACATCATCGTCCACGAAAGCAACCACAGGAAACCGGGCCGTTTTAACGCCTGTATTGCGCGCTCTATCGAGGCCAAGGTGGGGTTCTACGACATAAATTACTTCTTCAAAATCTTGGGTGACTTTTTGAGAAGCCTCATCTATTGGAGCATTATCAACCACTATAATTTCGCGGGGCATACATGCCAGCATACGCAGCATAAGCAAGCATCTCCGCAGCAAAGTGGCCCTATTCCGAGTGCAGATAATTACTGAAACTGGTACCTGCTTAGGCAGCGTCGGCGGAGTTGGAAAAATGGAATCCATCCAAGTAGCCAAACGCGCATTATCTCGTTGAGCTAACCAAGTCTGCCAAGAATCAGAGTTCGTATGCTTTTTGTTTGCAAAATGTCGAATAGTAGGAGTAATTGCCATTGACAGCGCGGAGTAGTATTGCTCCTCAGAAAGCGTCTGTTCAGGCTCAATATACAAGTGCCCTACTGCCGTTTCTTTCCACCAAAAGACTAAATAATTTCCCTGCCGATGATACGTTAAAGCGGGCAATGTCAGCTGTTGGTTTAAATAGACATGGGTAATTTGGTAGGGAAAGAAGTAGCTCATGGTTTTCTACTAGAAAAGAACCTTCTCTTGTTTCAGCTGAAATGGCAAATTGGGTCGTACGGCTCCCATCCATTTGCCAAACCCATGAATTTCGCCTCTTGCATCCTCCAAGTCGAAGGACAGGCATTGTTCGTAATAGAATACTTCTGCTGAAGCGTTCTGTATGATAATAAGTGAAATGTAATAGGAACCATCGTTAAGGAAATTGCCCGGGATGTGGCACTCGCCGGACACGACTCCTTTCTCGCATACCAGAGGCGGGGCAGGCACGTCGAAGATGCATTCGCCCGCGTAAGAGAACAAATGCAGGCCCGCACCGAGCACGGCATTTTCCATCAAATTCCAAAACTGGAACTTTACAGTCAAGGATGCGCGGATGTCTAGAGGAGAATCGGGAAAAGGCAAATGTGGTATCAACTCGACGGATTTGAACCTGACGTATTCGTTGCCTGGAGCTTGTTCCATATTATCCCAACTCTGTTTGAGCTGCAAGCGCTGCAAGCCAGTTAGGTAGCGGTTTACAACTTGTGTCGCATTACCTATTTCCTGAATTTTTCCGTGTTGCAACCACAAGCCTTTGTCACATAAGTTGGTAATGGCTTGCATGCTATGGCTTACGAAGAGAATGGTGCGCCCGTCGCGATGTGAGACCTCCCGCATTTTGCCTAAACACTTTTTTTGAAATTCGGCATCACCCACAGCCAATACTTCGTCGATGATGAGTATATCCGGCTCTAAATGTGCTGCCACAGCAAACGCCAACCGGACATACATGCCTGAAGAATAACGTTTTACAGGCGTGTCCAGAAACTTCTCGACTCCGGAAAATGCCGCTATTTCATCAAACTTGGCGTTGATTTCTGCCTTGCTCATCCCCAGGATGTAGCCGCTCAAGTAGATATTTTCCCGGCCTGATAGCTCCGGATGAAAGCCCGTGCCTACTTCTAACAAGCTACTGACCTTGCCTTTTCCTCTGACTATGCCTTTTGTGGGACGGATAATGCGAGAAATGATTTTTAGCAGGGTGGATTTGCCCGCGCCATTATTGCCAATAATGCCCCAAACTTCCCCTTGTTTAACTTCAAAGTTAATGTCTTGTAGAGCCCACAAAGTTTGGTTCTGTGCACTCGATAATGCAGCCGGCGGCTGTAATTGAAAAAAAGGATCCTCTTTTCTACGAATAGCTGTCGTCCACCAGCGTTGCAAATCTTGGAGCAAATAGCCCGTACCAATGCTTCCTAACCGATAAATTTTAGACAAACCTTCTACTTGGATAACTGGCTCTGCCATAAATACTTACAAAATATCAATTAGTTTGTCCCCTTGCTTATTGAAAATGAGCAGTGAAACGATCAGCAAAAGGCCAGCAAAGGTGAAGCTATAAACGAATTGTGGAATCGTCACGACGCCTTGCCCTAGCAGCGCGCGTCGGAAAAGTTCAAACAAAGGTGTTAGAGGGTTCAGCTGCACGATCCAACGCCACTTCTCTGATACGTAGCTTATAGGATAAATAACGGGAGTTAGAAACATAAGCAGGCGCACAACGAGGCCTAATAAATGACCTACATCTCGATACTTGGCTGTAATTACCGAAAACAGCAAACCTAATGCGAAGCTGATAATGCTCACTAACACAACAGCAACCGGAACAAGCATCAACGAAATAGCTTCTGGGGCTTGCAACGGGCTGAAAATCAGATAGTATAATAGTGCTAGTACAAGTAAACTAAACTGAATCGTGAAGTGCAATAGATAAACGCTGAGGCGCGAAACCGGTATAATAAGGCGAGGAAAATAAACCTTACTAAAAATGTGGGCGTTGTCGCGAAAAGTGGAAGTAATGCTGGTAAAAGATTCATTAAAAAGATTCCAGAGTACGATGCCAGCTAAGTAGAATAATACTGGCGGAATCCCGCCGGTCGAGATCCCTACTACTTTCCCAAATACCAGCACATAAGTGACCAAGGTTAGTACTGGTTGCAATAACACCCAAAATGGGCCAAGGATGGTTTGCTGATAGATGAGAAGAAAATCACGTCTGATAAGTCCAATTGCTAAGTGACGGTATGACCAGAGTGCTTCCATACTGGCTCCCCACCAACTGGTAGCAGGCGCGATTTCCCAGTCCCACTTTTTTTCTGAGGTAATCGACATGTTTTGCTTGGGTAATTAGGCCCTATACCAGCAAGGCGGCTGATTTGAAACGCAATTCACTGGTCATCAGTAGTATAGCTAAGTATTTGCGTTTAGAAAGTACAATTTAGAAGTTTGTAAAGAACAAACTTACCTTAAATAAAGCCAAGATGTAACAACTTACGCCAATGTAGGTGTCTCTAATAGAACTGGCAGCTTTTGCTAGCTGCCAGCCTGTTGTTGATAGATAATAAAGGTCTGTGCATTAGTTCTCATACTTAGTTTAATACAGTGCCCACCCACTCTGTGTGTCGTATTGGCTGTATGCCTTAATATTAAGGTTTTAGTGTGTATAAGAAGCTTCAATAAAATCCACTTACTCAAGATAACTAATTATGAAAAAAAACTTGATTCTTGGTATTGCTGATAATTATAGTTATTTTGATCTGATTAGGTTTTTTAAATCTTTATCAAAAGTTAATTTTCAGGGACACATTTGTATTTTTATTGGCCCTAATAATAAGCCAGACCTTGTATATAATCTGAAAAATAAAAAAATCGAACTTATTTCATATAGGCTCGATTTTCCATTCATTGATACACCGCATCCTGATAACTTCCCTAGTTTGCCTTCGCCAATCCATATCTATAATTATCGGCATTTTATGTATTACAACTATTTGCTTGAGAATGGTGAGGAATATGACAATGTTTTATTAACAGATATTAAGGATGTAATTTTTCAAAAAGACCCATTTGATTTCACAATTGAAGACGCTCTATACGTTGCGATCGAGGCACATATAATCTCCGATTGCATTTGGACTAAACAATGGCTTTTAGCTGGGTATGACAAAGAAGTATTAGATAGAATCAAAAATAAAAGGGTTACTTGTGCCGGAACTACAATGGGACCGACTGAACAAATAAAGCGATATCTGAAAATTATGCTGACAGCAATTGTTGCCACAAATGATGCCGTAAATTGTGTAGATCAGGCTATTCAGAATGTGTTACTCTACCAAGGTGTATTAGAGCCAACTATACGGCTACATAATGAGGAGGGCATTATTGTAACAGTTGGCACTGACGATCCCTCTAAGTACAATTACAATAGCCAAGGGTGCTTATTGAATCAAAAAGGCTACCCCGCACTTACCATTCATCAAGCGGATAGACATCCAGCTATGCTTCAAAAATTAGATAAATTTATCTTTAAGCAACCATTCCCGCTGTCCATAATTAAGCCAATTTACGATGCTTGTCCTGTATTTAGGAATATTGTGCAGATATCAAGAAATTTGTGGCGATAGCATAAAGAATAAAATTATAAAAAGTAAATATACTTTATCTTAAAATACTTATAATGATAATTTCTTATTATGCAATTAATTTGATATTATATTCTTGTGTTCCAATATAATAGACTCTTTATTATATATTTGATTGTTTCAAATATATTTAAATTCTTTATGAATGTTTTTTCAGTATTAACTAATGGAATAATGAATTTAGGATTAAAATATTTGATACTATCTACTATTTTAATCCAATGTCGCTGTAAGAATGCATCTAATTTCTCGGGATTAAATATTTTAAGGGTAAAATTCTGAGTTCTGATCTTATTCATTGCTTCAAGAAGATGCTTAAGTTCAGTAGGGTCATTTATTGTGATTGGATATTCACTGAGGTACTTTAAGGATTCGCTTTGATTCTGTGATAAATCAAATCCTAATGACTTTAGATATTCTTGGCCAATTATTTGAATAGCTTCTGTTTGTAGTTGCTCTTTTACAATGCTTACTTGATTATCATGTTTTCTATAGCTTAATAAATAGTCAGGTAGATTAACTAGCTGCGTGACTTTGGTTAATTTACACCATAAGTCATAATCTTCTGTGTATAAAAAATCAGGGTCATAAGTAAGTTTGTGAGCAGTTAACACTTCCTTCCGGATCATAACAGAAGGGTGCCACAACGAGCAATACGCCATCAGTGCAATACGGATTCCATCGTTATCAGTGGGGAATGCAGATTCACCATTGTGCCTTCCAATGTACCGTACTTGACTTCCACATACTCCCACACATGGGTGAGCTAGAAGGTATTCTACCTGAATTTTTAAACGATCAGGATGTGCTATATCATCTGCATCCATACGAGCTATGAAACATCCTCTAGATAATTCGATCCCTTTATTCAAATGAACAACATAGCCAGTGTTTAGGGGATGATCATAAAATCTTATCCGCCTATCCTTAAAGCTTCTGATGATTTCAGCACTATTATCTGTTGAGCCGTCATTGAAAATTAAGAATTCGAAGTCTGTAAAGCTTTGATTTAGAATGCTGAGTATTGCTTCTTCTACATAGTCAGAAGTATTATAAACCGGCATTACTACACTTACCAGTGGCGAAGGCATACGTTGCATACTAAAATTATCAGTATTTAACTGCTTTGGACAAAAGCCATTAAATATTGTAATATGAAGGTAGGATTATGAGCCCTATCCTACAAGTATTAAAAAAATAAAAACGGCCGAACCAATTAAGGTTCGGCCGTTTTTAATCTAACGCTATATTTTACTTGCCCTTCTCAGCATCCGGAGATTCGGGTGCTTCAGCGGGGCGCTCATCACTCGGCAGGTTCGGCTTCTCACCACTTTTTGAGACGGAGAAGTTGAGCTCCTCTTTACCATCTTCAAAATCAGCAGTAATCACGTCACCTTGAGCGATTTCCGCCTTCAGGATTTCCTCCGCGATCGGGTCTTCAATGTATTTTTGAATGGCTCGGTTCAGCGGACGTGCCCCATACTTCGGATCGTAGCCTTTCTCGGCAACGAAGTCCTTGGCCTTCTCCGTCAGCTCGACCTTGTAGCCCAGCGTTTGGATGCGCGACAGCAGCTTCGATAGCGAGATGTCGATGATGCGATGGATGTCCTTCTTATCGAGCGAGTTAAACACGATCACGTCGTCCAAGCGGTTCAAGAACTCTGGCGAGAACGTCTTACGGAGCGCATTGGTGATCGTGCCCTTCGTGATCTCATCGATGTTCTCTGACCGGGCTTTGGTGCCGAAACCAATACCAGCACCGAAGTCCTGCAGGTCACGAGCGCCAATGTTAGAGGTCATGATGATGATCGTGTTGCGGAAGTCCACCTTGCGGCCCAGACCGTCGGTTAGAATGCCATCATCGAGCACTTGCAACAGCAAGTTATAGACGTCAGGGTGAGCTTTCTCAATCTCGTCAAGCAGGATTACGGAGTACGGCTTGCGGCGAATTTTCTCCGTGAGCTGGCCGCCTTCTTCGTAACCTACATAGCCGGGAGGTGCACCAACCAAGCGCGATACGCTGAATTTCTCCATGTATTCGCTCATGTCGATACGTACCAGAGCATCCTCTTTATCAAAGAGATACGTGGCAAGCACTTTGGCGAGCTCTGTTTTACCCACCCCAGTTGGGCCGAGGAACACAAACGAGCCAATGGGTTTCTTCGGATCCTTCAAGCCAACGCGGGTACGCTGGATGGCTTTCACCAATTGCTTGATGGCCTTCTCCTGACCAATTACGCGACCCTGAAGCTCTTCGCCCATGTTGAGCAGCTTCTGGCTTTCGTTTTGGGCCACACGGCTTACCGGAATGCCGGTCATCATGGCGATTACCTCGGCCACGTTTTCCTCCTTCACGGTGTAACGCTTCTTTTTGGTCTCGTCTTCCCAGTTCTTTTTGGCCTGGTCGAGCTGTTCGAGAAGCTTCTTCTCCTTATCGCGGAGTTGAGCAGCTTCTTCGTACTTCTGCGACTTCACCACGCGGTTTTTCTCCGTCTTGATGTTCTCGATGCTCTCCTCGAGCTTCAAGATATCTTCCGGCACCACGATGTTGTTGATGTGCACCCGGGCGCCGGCCTCGTCGAGAATATCGATGGCTTTGTCTGGGAGGAAACGATCCGACATGTACCGATCCGACAGCTTTACGCAGGCTTCGATAGCCTTGTCGGTGTACACCACGTGGTGGTGATCTTGGTACTTGTCTTTGATGTTGTGCAGAATCTCGATGGTTTCCTCCGGCGTAGTTGGGTCAACCATTACCATCTGGAAACGACGGGCCAAAGCGCCGTCTTTCTCGATGTACTGACGATACTCATCCAGCGTGGTGGCACCGATGCATTGAATTTCGCCGCGGGCCAGAGCCGGCTTGAACATGTTCGAAGCATCCAGCGAGCCCGAAGCCCCGCCAGCGCCCACGATCGTGTGTAGCTCGTCGATGAACAGGATTACGTCGGGCGACTTCTCCAATTCGTTCATTACGGCCTTCATGCGCTCTTCAAACTGACCGCGGTACTTGGTACCAGCAACCAGCGAAGCAAGATCGAGGGTAACCACGCGCTTGTTGAACAGCACACGCGATACCTTCTTCTGCACAATGCGCAGGGCAAGGCCTTCGGCAATGGCCGTTTTACCAACCCCGGGCTCACCAATGAGGATCGGGTTGTTCTTTTTACGACGTGACAGGATCTGAGCTACACGCTCAATTTCCTTTTCCCGGCCCACGATGGGGTCGAGTTTGTCGTCTTCGGCCAGTTTAGTGAGGTCGCGGCCGAAGTTGTCGAGCACCGGAGTGCGCGACTTTTCGCCGGGCTTCTTAGCGGCCGAAGAGCTGCTGCCAGCCCCGCCGCGGCTAGAGCCACCAAACAGCTTGTCGTTGTCGTCGTCGTCGGTATCGGGGGCGCGGTCGGTGGGGGCAGTATTGCCGTGATAATCCAGCGAGTCGCGAACGGCTTCGTAGTTCACGTTGAATTTGCTAAGGATCTGAGAAGAAATATTGTCTTCGTCACGCAGAATTGATAGCAGAAGATGCTCTGTACCAATGATTTCGCTCTTGAAGATTTTAGCCTCCAGGTAGGTAATCTTGAGAACTTTCTCGGTTTGTTTTGTCAGGGGTATCGAGCCGGTGATGCTCGTGCCCTGCGTGGCCGTATTACGGGTGGCCTGTTCGAGGGCGTACTTAAGCTCCTCCACCGATACACCCAATTTCTTGAGCAAACCAATGGCGGTGCCTTCCCCTTCGCGGATCATTCCCAGTAATAAATGTTCGGTACCGATATAGTCGTGACCGAGCCGGATGGCTTCTTCCCGGCTCAGGGAGATTACCTCCTTGACTCGATTTGAGAATTTAGCTTCCATGCAGATAAGTAATGAAGAAAAACGGAACCCCGCAACCGGAGCGGCGGATTGGGCCGATTCTACCTGAAAACAGGTTGATTCGGGCGAAGGTTCGAGCTGGGTACAGATACTACGTAAGAAATCTGCCCGCGGCCGGACCCTGCATAAACAGCAGGTCTAAGATACTGAGCCTCGGTACAAAAGATGCGCCAAAGCTCTGCGGGTAGGGCCGGACGCCGCCGTGGTCGGACGTGTTGTCAGGCTCCGCGGGATGCGCAGCTTTTGGTGTCAGCCAATCGCGTCGGTCCCGGACCGCTTCGGTAGGGTAGGAGGGATGATATTCGGCGGTAAACTCCACGGGAATTTGCAGCCGAAGGCAGCGCAGATAGAAACGCAAAAGCGTCAGGTTCAGGTCGAAGAGGAGCGAGTGTTTCTGTACGTAAATGTCGTGCAGGTAGTCGGCGTAGTATTCGAAATACGGACTGCTGCTGTATGCGGTTTGCAGGGTGCGCCAATGCTGATGAATCCAGTTCTGGCTGTAGTCAATTTCGAGCTCCGAAGTCTTTACTTTCTCGCTACGGTTACCATTGACCACCGGCACGGTAAGCGGCTTTACGCCCTGCACGGTAAGTATAAGACAACGATTACGATACGTTTGTTTGTGGTAGTGCTCGTGTCGTTCCAGCCACAGGGCATCGGCACCGGCCAGCTCCGCAAAGAAGGCCGCCGGAGGATTGTATTGCGATTCAAATAAGATGGGCACGCGACGAATGTTCAAGGGTAAAAGCAGCTGCCGAAAGGCGTTGTTTTCGCCCGGCCGCACCAAGGGGCACGTACGCCTGAACCATTATCCTACCAAAAAGCCTTTTGCGCAGTAGTGCGTACTTTCACCCGACAATCTGACACGATGCGTCCACTCCTTATTCTGCTTTTTGCGCTGCTTGCTTGCACGTCCCGCGCGGCTTCGCCCCAGCTCTTGCTCGACGTAGCTCGGTTTCATAACGAAGACATGGCCGTGAAAGGTGCCATTGTGGAGATTTATGCGACCGTGCCGGGGCAGTCGCTCACGTACATGCGCCGGGCGCCCAAAGCTTTTCAGGCCGCCGCCGTGGTGACGCTGGAAGTGCTGAAGGCCGATGGCAAACCGGCCTACCAAGAAACCATCACGCTGAAGCCGCCGGTACTCAGCGATACTTCCATTGCCCTCAAAAACCCGGTTAGCTTTCAAAAGCGCATTGCCTTGCCCGACGGCCAGTACACGCTGCGCGGCAAAGTGCGCGACCAGTACCGCGCCGGCCAGGAAACTACTGTAGAGGTGCCTCTGATATTAGAAGCCGGCGCCAAAAAGGCGAGCCTGAGCGACATCGTGCTGCTCTCGCGGCCAGCGGCTAAATCGCCGGCCCAGAACAGTTTTGCGCGGGGTGGCTACAACTTGGTGCGCACCCCCGGCGGTTTGTACGCCCGCGGCACCAGCCAGATTTTCTTTTACACCGAGCTTTATCAAGCTCCGCAAGGGCAGCCGCTGAGCGTTCGGTACAAGCTAGTCTCCGAAGAGGGAGCGGCTGCCGAAGCCGAAGTGCAACTAGATCAAGCGGCGGCGGGCCGGCCTACGCCCGTGGTCGGCGAGCTGCCGCTGGGCCCGCTGCCTTCCGGAAAGTACACCTTCACGATGGAAGTACGCGATTCGAAGAAACAGCTGATCGCTACGCAAACCACTCATTTGCAACGCGATATGGAAGAATATGCACCTTCTGGCGCTTCTTCTAATTAACTAATTGATAATGAAGTAGTTGCGGAAGGGATTGGTTAAGCCGTGCGCACCTAGTTGTTTTGCAACCCAAAGTCCTGCTTATGTAGCAGGACTTTGGGTTTTGTATACGCCCGGTTTCGGTGGCAAATCGGTGACGCGTGGTTGATCGTTATGAGCACAATTTCAAAACCGTATCCGTGGTATTATCGGCCGCTTGAGTGGCTGTTGGTGGCCTTGGCGAGCTTGCCGCTGTCGGTGCTGTACGTGATTGCCGACGGAGTGTATTTGCTCGTGGCCTACGTCGTGCGCTACCGCTGGCGGGTAGTGACGGAAAACCTGCGCAATTCTTTTCCTGAAAAAAACGAAACCGAGATTGCCGCCTTGGCACGTGGGTTTTACCGCCATTTTTCGCAAATCTTGGTCGAGATTCTGAAGCTGCGTACCATATCGCACGCCGAGCTTCAGCGCCGCGTGCGCATGCGCAACCCAGAGGTGATGACGGACTTGTTTGACCAAGGGCGTACGGTGCTGGCGATGGGCTCGCACGCCGGCAACTGGGAGTGGATACTTTCGGCCGGCGCTTTCTGGTTTCCCGACAAAGCCGATGGCGTGTACAAGCCGCTAAGCAACCCGTTTTTCGAAGATTTTATGTACCGCCTGCGCACCCGTACCGGCGCCCGTATGGTGCCCATGCGCGACACTCTGCGCGACCTAGTGCGGCGGCGCAACGAAGTGCGGTCGTTGAGCCTGCTGTCCGATCAGGCGGCCGGGCCGGAAGACCAGCCTTACTGGACGACCTTTCTGCACCAGGACACAAGTTTTTATACCGGTGCCGACAAATTGGCCGCCCAGTTTCACTACCCGGTGGTGTACGTAGGCATCCGACGCGTGCGGCGCGGCTACTACGAGGTCTGGCTTGCCCCATTGTACGACGGCAACAGCCCGCTCGACAAAAACGACTTTGTTCTGGCCGAAAAATTTGCCCGGCAACTGGAGCTCGACATTCAGGCGGCGCCCACCGAATACCTCTGGTCGCATCGGCGCTGGAAGCACAAGCGCACCCCAAAGCCCGCCGTATAGCTGAACAGTCTGCGTTTTTTTGCATCTAGTAGTCCCGCATAGTTGGCGCGATTGTTTTTCTTCCCCTGCTTACAGATTTGCCTTGCCTATGCCCACCCATGCCGTTTCGGCTGCCACTACCCATCACCCAAAGCCAACTCGCCAGTTTGCATGGTATTTCTTGCCCCTAGAAGGGCTGTTGATGGCGCTCGCGTACTTGCCCATGCCGGTGCTCTACCTCGTTTCCGATTTCCTGCGCTTGTTGATGCAACACGGGTTAAAATACCGTAAGAAGGTGATTGTGAGTAACTTGCGTAATTCATTTCCGGAGAAGTCGGAAGCGGAGATTCAACAAGTGGCAACAGGTTTCTACCGGCACCTGTCCGACCTGATTGTGGAAATCGTGAAGCTGGCAGCCATCACCCCAACCGAGCTAAACCGTCGCATCACCATCGTAAACGGCGAATTGGGCGATGCCTATTTTGCCAAAGGGCGCACCATCATGACCCTGGGCTCGCATTTCGGCAACTGGGAGTGGGTGGCGCCGGCGGCGGCCATGCGCTGGCCCGGCAAGGTAGATGCTGTGTATAAGCCCTTGAGCAACAAGTTCTTCGATTACTTCGTGTACCGGCTGCGCACGCGGTTGGGTACGGCGCTCATTCCGATGCGCGAAACGATGAAGGACATGGAAACGCGGCGCGGCGAAGTGCGGTCGCTGAGCATGCTCTGCGATCAAAGTCCTTCGAAAAGCAAATACGCGTACTGGACGCGCCTGCTTCACCAAGACACCGCTTTCCTGACCGGCGCCGACCGGTTGGCCGTCGAATACAATTGTCCGGTGCTCTACGCCAGCATTCAGCGGGCAAAACGGGGGCACTACACTTTCACGCTGCACGAAATCTACGATGGCAATGCCACACTGAACCTAGCCGAACATCCTATCACCGAGGCATTTGCGCGCTGCATTGAGCGCGACATCCGCCAGCAGCCTTCCGACTATTTGTGGTCGCATCGGCGCTGGAAGCTGAAGCGCGAAGAGGAGTAACAAAACAGCCCGGTATACCGGGCTGTTTTGTTAAGTATTTGATTATTAAGGTGTTATAAATATTGCTCGATGTCGCCGGCACCTTGCCGAACGAGCTCGAAATCTTCGTTGGTACAATCGACTACGGTGCTGGCGATGTTGTTGCCGAAGCCCCCGTCGATGACCATATCCACGAGCAGGCGGTATTTTTCATACAGCAAATCGGGGTCGGTGGTGTATTCAACCAAGTCGTCTTCGTCGCGGATGGACGTGCTGACAATCGGGTTGCCGAGCTCGCGCACCAAGCTCGTGCAAATTGCGTGGTCGGGCACCCGGATGCCCACCGTTTTGCGTTTCACGCCGCCATAGCGCGGGGCTTTGGGGCTGGCCTCGAAGATGAACGTAAAGGGCCCTGGCAGCGCCTTTTTCAGCACTTTATACACCGGCGTCGTGATGCCGTGGGCGTAGTCGGTGATGTGCGAAAGATCTTGGCAGATAAACGACAGGTTGGCTTTATCGGGATGAATGCCTTTGATGCGGCAGAGTTTCTCGACCGCTTTGGCGTTGTGGATATCGCAGCCCAGGCCATAAATGGTGTCGGTAGGATAAATAATAACGCCCCCGTTGCGGAGCACTTCTACGGCTTGCAGAATGCGGTTGAGGGGCGGATTATCGGGATGGATGCGAAGCAGTGTGGCTGGCATAGCAGGACGGAAGTAGATGGACAATCGGAAAGGGAACGCCGACGGGCGCCGGGCAAGGTAATACGTGGCGCATATACCTGCCACTCATTCGCGCTTTTTACCCGGAAAGTTGTGGTATAGTTTTTCGGTGCTTCCCAAAAGCCGTTTCTGAGCGCATGGCGTACTGTAAGGCCGCGTTTTTTAAGCTTTTATTGCTTTATAAAAGTGCGGGTCACCAAACCCGCCTGGGTCGTGAGCCGCACCGAATACAGGCCCGCGCTAAGGGCCGTAACGTCAAGTGGTAGCTCATCGGCGGTGGCAACGGCGTGGCGCACGCATTGGCCCAAGGCGTTGAGGATATCAACCTGCGCGCCGCGCCCCGCCGCACCCAGCCGCACCACCAGTTGCGAAGTCGTCGGATTGGGAAACACAGAAACAGCCAGCTGCCTCGCCGACGAGTTGGTGCCCGTCACGATGTTGGTAACTCCGTTTACTCGCACATTATCAATGGCCCAGCTACCTGCTTCATTCTCAGACTTGTAACCATACAACCGAAACTCTACCAAACCTTCGATTTTGGAAAAGGGCGCCGGCAAATTAATCTGGCGGTTAGTGCGCGGGTCCTCGTTGTCGGGCACGGAAACCTTAGCCACATCCGCCGTGAAGTTGTCGAGGCTGGAGCGCAGCACCCACTCGCCAATGCCGGTAGCGGAGCGCTTCTCGTCGAGGATAAAGTTGTCGAGGCGAATGACGTAGCCCTTGGCCGGCTGCACCGAAAAAGAAAAATAATCGGCCGCATCGGGCGCGGCGGCACTAGTCCAGCCGATGGCCGCAAAAGCGTCGGCGGCCGGCGTCGGAGCAACGCCCGCGCCCCGCGTCATCGGGGTAAACGTAGCATTAAGCGGTTGGGCATCAACCTGATAGCTTTCTTCGTTGCCGCGGGCAGCTGTGAAGGAGTATACCGCCAACTGAGCTTGCGCGGCCGAAACAGCACCCGCCCAAAGCACGGCGGCTACGCCCGCCGTTTTGGTGAAATTGCGGAAGAAGTTTTTCGTCATGGAGCAACGGATAAAGAAAAAGCGTTGAGAGATAGAACTCGTACTTTTGGCGTCTTCTAGCTACTCTAAACGGTGTGCCCGCGCAAAGGATTGACGACGGGCCTTACTTCTCTTTCTGTTACGTTGCCACTCATGGCCAAAACCCACCTCGACTACAAAGCGCAGGCAATCAAGCGACGCAATCGGTACGCTACCATAACGGCCGTTCTGGGGCTGTTTTTCGTCTGCTTTTCCTATTATTTCTATCAGATTTTCTTCACGGCCAACGTCGAAACCAAAGGCCAGCCGACCTACGTGCTCATCCGGCGCGGGCAGCCGTACAAAGCCGTGCTCGACAGCATCAACGCTACTGGCGTGATTGTCGACCGGCTGTCTTTTGCTTTCGTAGCCAAGCTCATGAAGTACGATCGGCTGGTGAAGCCTGGTCGGTATGAATTGAAAGATGGCTACACTAACCGTCAGTTAGTCAGCGACTTGCGAGCAGGCCGTCAGTCGCCGCTGAAATTGACGTTTCAGAACATCCGGCTGCGCGAAGACTTGGCCAAAAAGCTCAGCACCGCCATCGATTCCCGGCCCCATCAGTTCGACTCGCTCCTGAGCAGCCCCAGCTACACCCGCGGCCTAGGCTTCGACACGACGACCATTCTGTCGATGTTCATCCCGAACACCTACGAGCTGTATTGGAATACGTCGGCCGACAACCTCATGCACCGCATGAAAAAGGAGTACGAGAAATTCTGGACGCCGGCCCGCGATGCCAAGGCCAAAGCTCTGGGCCTCAATCGTCAGCAAGTCAGTACGTTGGCCAGCATTGTGGAAGCCGAGCAGCAACAGCACGCCGACGAACGCCCCCGCGTGGCCGGCGTGTATCTCAACCGCCTCAAGCGCGGTATGCTCCTGCAAGCCGACCCTACCGTAATATATGCCAACCGCGACTTCACCATCAAGCGCGTCCTGAACGTGCATTTGGCCAAAGATTCGCCTTATAACACCTACAAATACAAGGGGTTGCCACCCGGCCCCATCAACCTGCCCAGCATCGCCAGCATCGACGCCGTGCTGAACCCGGAGCAGCACAACTACTTGTATTTCTGCGCGAAAGAGGATTTCAGCGGCTACCACGCCTTTGCGACCAACGAAGCAGCTCACCTCGTCAACGCCCGTCGGTACCAGGCTGCCCTGAACCGCATGGCGATTATGAAGTAGCATGATTGCTCGTCTCCTGAGCGATGATGAATTCCAGCAAACATTTTGCGATCCGATGCAGAATGTTACAGAATCAGCTGATCCTCAACTTGATATATGGCCATACGTTGATGCCATCACTCCAAACGATTTGAACGGACATATCATAGAAAATGGTATAGTTGAACTTGTTTATCGTAGTGGTGATCAACGATTTGACCATGTGCTAATTCCAGCTAAGAAGCCTAATGTATTCTTAGTTATTGTTGTGGATCTAAGCTGTAATCTTGTTCATGGGCACCTCATTCTTGATTTGCGGGAATCGTATGGTATACCATAATTCGCTTTAAATACCTTCAAAGATGTATACCTCCGACGTCCAAATCCGAGTCCGCTATGCCGAAACTGACCAAATGGGCTACGTGTACCACGGCAACTACGCAGCGTATTTCGAAGTGGCTCGTACTGAGGCATTTCGCCAATTGGGCATTCGTTACAAGGACCTTGAAGCCGATGGCGTAGGAATGCCGGTAGGGGAGATCCGCACTCGTTTTCGTCGCCCCGCCCGCTACGACGACCTGCTGACGGTGCGCTTGCTGTTGCGTCAGCCAGCGGAAGGCTCGCGGATACTGTTTGAGTACGAGATTTACAACGAAGCCCAGACGCTGCTTACCGAAGGCCACACGCTGATGGTGTTCGTAAGCACGGCCACCGGTCGGCCCGTCCCGATTCCGGCGGACATTCAGGGCAAGCTGGCCCCGTTTTTTACGGATGAGGAGATTGTGGGTCCGGTTATTCCGCCCGTGCAAAAGCGCCCAGACGACGCACCGGCACCAGCTACTTTTGGCAAGTAGACTAGCCCTTTTATTTTTATAAGTTATTGACAAAAAGAAGGTTATAAAACTATAAAATCTCGGACGTGGCAACGCGTCCCTACCTAATAGCTTATGCATCTGCCCGTTCGCCGTTATCAGTTTTCCGACGTGCGCAAGCGGCGTACGTACCGCAAGTTTATCGTGTGGCTCAAGGGGTTGCACATTGCCGAAGGGCGCGCCTCGGTGTACGATGTCGTGGATCGGATGATTCAGGAAGCCAAGCTCGACAGCATCACGAAGCGGGCGAGCTACATGGCGTTCAACTTCACGATTGCCATTTTCCCGACCATCATCTTCCTGTTTACACTCATCCCGTACATCCCGGTCCCGAACCTGAACGTGGATATCTTGCAATTTCTGAGCGACTTAATGCCCAAGGAAATGTACGCCGCCACGGCCACGACCATCGAAGACATCGTGAACATTCCGCACGGCGGCTTGCTTTCCTTCGGATTTGCCACGGCGCTGGTGTTGAGCTCCAACGGGCTCATGGCATTGCTGGACGCCTTCGAGAAGAAGTACCCCTCGTTCAAGCGCCGTACTTACCTACGCAAGCGCGTGATCGCTACGCTACTGACGGTGGTGCTTTCCTTCGTGCTGCTGTTTGCGATTGCTGGTATCTTCTTTGGTACATATATCATTGATGATCTGGTGTTTAACGAAATAGTGCCCGAGCAGTTTACCAGCCAGCTTATTGCCCTGATCAAGTACGGATCGGTCGTGGGGCTATTCCTGATGACCACATGCCTGGTGTACTACTACGTGCCGCCCGTGCACGACAAATGGCCTTTCATTTCGGCGGGCGCAATAGTGGCCACGTTGCTGATCTTCCTGGTGTCGTTTCTGTTCATCCTTTACGTCAAGATTTTCGACAGCTACAACCACTTCTACGGGTCGGTAGGCGCGTTGGTAGGCTTCATGGTGTGGCTCGACTTTGTGTGTATGACCCTGATTTTGGGCTTTGAAGTAAACGTCAGCATCGACGCGGTGACCGGAAGATTGAAAGTGCGGTAACGGCTTCACAGCGAATAAGTAACGCTTAACGCTTGGCCTCTAGCCTCCACGCAAGCTGCTGGCTCACGTAGAAAAGGGAAAAATTTGCCGGGCCGGGCTTGCACGGCGTGCTGCGCCCTGCTACTTTTGTCGTCCCCAAACCACTCATTGGGGCCTTAGAGAGGTGGCAGAGTGGTCGAATGCGACGGATTCGAAATCCGTTATACCTGCAAGGGTATCGGGGGTTCGAATCCCCCCCTCTCTGCAACTGGCTTTTTCGTTCGCTGAAAAGCCTTTGCAAGTATCTTAAGCGAACAGCCATTCAGAGGAGTGGCAGAGTGGTCGATTGCGGCGGTCTTGAAAACCGTTGAGGGTTAAACCTCCGGGGGTTCGAATCCCTCCTCCTCTGCAGAAAAAGCCCCGTTTCCGAGCTCGGAAACGGGGCTTTTTGTTTGAACGAGGAAAAGCTAAGGGAACATGATTAGGGTCAGCTCACTAGCCGGCTGACTTTGCTAGCCCTAACTTCGCTTACCCATTTCTCTGGCATGGCTGAGGCCGGCCGGGGGCTTTTCTAAGCTGGGCGCCACAATCACTGGATGTACCCGGAAAAAGTGCCTCTGTGGATACGCACGATCGACGGCGGTGGTGCCGTGGGAGTGCTGTTCGGCAAAAAAGCTCCGGCCAAGCGTCACTCAGCTACTGTAGAGCTATACCTCTTTAGTAGGCCGCGTCTGCATTACTGAGCAGACTTTAGGCCCAATCAAATTGGGAAGTAACCTGTGTGGAACGACCAACCACTCCTGCTGCCAGTTGGCAAGCCCGTTCGAAGTTAAGCAGCCTTTCGCTTTGGGGTGATGTAGCATCCCTTTAGCAGATTCTTGCTGTTTGTTGCCTGGCAATAAACACCTTGAGGCTGAGCAAAAAACGCAAATGAGCACAGGGGCCTTAGTCAATTTCTGGTGCCCGCTCAAAGGGCTGCTTGCGGTCGAACAGGTAGCGAAAAGTGGCGTGGGTGCGCCAGATGGTGCCGCCGACGCGCACGGCCACGGTCATCATTTTGGGGTTGAAATCGCCGATCCAGTTCATTACGAAGTTCTCGTAGGTGACCTGGCGCGGGTCCTGCACTATTTGGGAAGCGGCCAGAATAAAGGCCGTTTCCAGGTCCTTGCCCTGGTGATCGGGCACGATGCCGAAGGCAATGCCCGTCATCGTGCGAACGGCCCCGCGCCAGCGGTGGTACGCAAACTTGAGCTTGCCCCACCAGTCGAGCCGGCCACCCACATGGCGAAACAATTCGTTGAGCTCGGGCAGGGCGATGAAAAACCCGACGGGCTCTCCTTTGTAATAAGCAAACCAGCAAATGCGCTCATCCAGTACGGGGCGCAGCTTGCGCATGATGCCCTGGGCCTGCTCCGGGCTCATCTCCTTCACGCCCGAGTGCTTGACCCAGGCTGCGTTGTACACCCGCCGGAAGTCCTCGGTGTACTTGCTTAGCTGGCGCAGGCGCAGGTGCTCAAAGCTGTAATCGGGGTCGGCGTACAGCCGGTTGGCCTTTCTCCGGTAGTCGGGCGAAAGCGGCGCGGCTACCTTGCGAAAATAGGTGTACTGGTTGAAATACAGCTGAAACCCATACGTTTCGAGCAGCCGACGGTAGTAAGGCGGATTGTAATTCTGGGCGTAAATTGGCGGGCCGAAGTTGTCGATGAGCAGGCCCCACCACCGGTCGCGGTCGCCGAAATTGATGGGGCCGTCCATGGCTTGCATGCCGCGGGCCGCCAGCCATTGCTTACAGGCATCGAGCAACATGTTAGCAGCCTCTTGATTATCCACGCATTCAAAAAAGCCCATGCCGCCGGTAGGCTGCTCGAAGGTGCGGGCTGTGCGCTCGTTGACGAAGGCCGCCACCCGGCCCAGCGTGCGGCCCTGGGCGTCGAGCAGCAACCAACGGCACAACGCGCCCGAGCGGAAGAACTTGTTTTGCAGCGGGTCAAACACCTGCTCGAGATCGTGGTCGAGGGGGCGGATGTAGTGGGGGTCGTGCTGGTACAGCCGCACCGAAAACCGCAGGAATTCGCGTGCGTGCTGACGGGTGCTGACTAGCTGCAAGTGCATGGTTACTAGTATTTTACGCAATAAAAGGCTGCTTTTTTGATTTCCCAAAGGCCAGCCGTGGCTTTTACAGTAGCCTGGAAACCTGAAAAACAGTCCTAATTGCCAAAGACTAACGCAACGGCTAAAACGAGTAGGCCACGCTGGCCGTGATGTTGCGCGGCAGAATGGGCCGCACCAGGTTGTAAGCGTTTTCGGCGTTGGTCTTGCCGTTGGCGGCCTGGGCCTTGAGGTACTCGGCCGAGAAGTTTTCGCCGTTGCGGGCCGCGGCATCGCCAAAGCCAATGGTGTTAAGCAGGTTAGAGCCCTGCACACGCAGCTGCGCGCCCTTCAGAGCGCCGTCGGTGAAGTCGTACACGATGCCGCCAAACAGCACGCCGTAGCTCGGCAGTAGCAGGTTGTTGCGCTTGGTAGCGTACCGCTCGCCAAACCAGCGGTAGTTGGCAAATACGCTAAAGCCCCGGTAAGCGTACTCGGCACCGCCTTCCAGCAGCACGTCGGGAGTATCTTCCAGCTTGTTGCCACGGAGGTTGATTATTTGGGTGCCGGCTTTGGCCGGGGTCTGCGGATCGTAGGGTACCTGGATGTTGAAATCGAGGAAGCGCGGCCGCTGCACCGTACCGATACCGCGCAGGGTCAGGCCCTGCACCGGCGAGTAGGTCGTTTCCAGCTCTACGCCCAGGTTATCCACGTCGCCGCGCTGGGGCACGAGGGTCAGGCCGCCGTTGGCATCGGAGGTCTGGATCGTGAACGGAATATTCTTGTTGCGGCTGTAAAAAGGTACCACGCCCGCACTAAAGCGCGCAGTAGCAACTTTAAGGCCGGCTTCGGCCTGGAGCACGCGCTGCACCTCGCCGCGGATGGTCACGTTCTGGTCGCGCGGATTGACGCCGTAGGCAAATTGGTCGTTGCTAGGGGCCACGCCCGAGTTGCTGTAGCGGGCATAGGCAGCCACGTTGTCCGAGAGCTTGTAGTTGGCGCCCAGCGAGTAATTGAAAGTGCGGAAGTTGAAGTCCCAGCTGCGCACGTCGCTGATGTTCTGCAAAAAGCGGTTGTCGTAAAAGGTCCGGTACTGCCCGTCGAGGCCGCCGTTGGAGCCGGCGTAGCCGTTGGCCGCCGAAGGAGCGCCCAGATAGGGGGTAAACGTGGCATCCGGGCGGTTGAGAATGGCCGTTTTGGGCGAGTAGCCTTTCGCATGGCTGGTTTCAAGCCGCACCCCGCCGTCGAGGCGTAGCTTGTCGGTGGCCTGCCACTGGTCGCCGGCGTAGTAGCTCAGCACCTGGGTCGTGTTGCTGGAATTGAACAGGATGCCGCTGCCGTAGCTTTCGTACAGAAAGCCGTTTTTCGTGACCTCAATCGGCTGGCCTCCGAACAGTGGCCCCGCCGTAGGGATAATGATGTTCAGCAACCGGGGGCGGTTGGCAACTTCTTGTAACACAAGGTTATAGCTCAGCCGCTCCTTGATGGTGTAGCGGCTGGCGTAGAAGCCCCCGGTCAGCTGGTGCTGGCCCACCGTTTTTTGCAGCTTCAGGTTGTTGATGGCGTTGGTCGCGGGCTTGTCGTCGGGGAAAATGCCGGCGATGTTCACCAGGCCATTGCCGTTGAGGGTGGCAATGTTGAGGGGCGTATGGGCCGGGTCGTCGGCGTAGGAAAACTGTGGCGTGCCCGCGCCAAAGGCTTTCAGACCAGCATATTGTGCAGCCAAGCCCAGGCCCGGCACCGGCGGCTGAATGTCGTACACGCCGTCGGTACTCAGGTTGGCGTCCAGCAGGCGAGCGTTGTCGGTGAGCGAGAAGCCGTTGCCCAGATCAAAAAACACCTCCGACGAAATGGCCTTGTAGCGCGTGTGCTGGCCGTCGGCCAGGTTGCGGGTCAGGTCGCCCTGGCCGTTGTTGAAGGGGTTGGGAAAGGTGGTAACCTGCTGGTACTGCGACTCCATCGTGCCGTGGTGAAAGTCGGGGCCGCCCGGAATCTGCTGCGGGTGGTTCAAGTTTTGGTAGGGAATGCTGGTGTAGTAGGCCACCCGGTCGTTGAGGTACTTGCCGTAGAGACGCACGTAGCCATTTTTCAGGTTGTAGGTCACGTTGGCTTTCACGCCGCCGCCCACGTTGGCCGGGAAGCCGGCGTAGCGGGTGCCCACGTCGTAGCGGTAAAAGCCGCCGATATTGAAGCGCAGCGCCGTGCCGGCAATCGGGCCGCCCACGTTCGCGTCGAAGCGCTGCAGGCCCCCAAGCTGGGCCGCGCCGGTGCGGTCGGAGTGAAAGCCCTGGTCGCCGCCGGTAAGGCGCACAATGCCGTGGATTTTGTCGCCGGTGCCGGTTTTGCTCAGAAAGTTGACGATGCCGCCGGGCGCGTTATTGGCAAAAATGCCCGCCGAGCCCCCGCGCAGCACCTCCAGCCGGTCGATGGTTTCATCGACACGGAAGTGAATATCGGACTTGGCAAACGTGAGCGAGCCGACTTCCAGAATCGGTAGGCCGTCTTCCATAAGCTGCAAAAACCCGAAGCCCGACTCGGCATTTACCGGCAGGCCGCGCGGCGACACGGAGTTGGCCGCCTCGCCGCCGTCGGAGTTCACCCGGAAGCCCGGCACGGCCATCAGCAGGTCAGCCGTGCCGCGCGAAACCCGGTTTTGAATCTGCCGGTTGTTAAGCGAGGTCACGGCGGTGGCGCTTTCCAGCTTGCTCTGGGGGTTGAAAGAGCCGGTCACGACTACCGCGTCCATCAGCAGCGGGTCGGGGGCCAGGGCGGCGTTCAGCGCTGGCGTAGTACCATCGCCTACGGTAATCGTCTGATTAGCAACCTTATATCCCAGGTACGATACGGTGGCGGTATAGGTGCCTGCCGGGGCCGCAAGCGTAAAGGCGCCGTTGCGGTCGGTAGCGGTGCCAATGCGACCGGGGTTGAGCACCACCGTAGCGCCCGCCAGAGGCTGACCCTGGGCATCGGTAATGGTGCCCGTTACCGAACTTGAAGCCGCGTTTTGAGCGTGGGCGGCAGGAGCCAAGGCACAGACTACGGCCGCAGCCGGAAGCAGCCGCCCGAAGAAAGTAGAGGTTGGAAGCATGAAAAACGGGGAAATAAAAAACGGAATGAAAGCTGCGGTGCAGGCGCGGCGCCTAGAACTACGGCACTTGCTGCCGGGCGGATTGTTGGAAGAGCAGAAAGAAATGCTCGCCTGAACCCGGGCCGGCGTACCAGGATCCAAACTAAAAGCTCCTGCGTAGGTTTGTGGCGTACCCCGATTCTGACCCTTTTTCTTTTGATTTTCGCTTCTATGAACCTGAAACCGCTTTCTATCTACTCTTCCCGGCTGATTGTGCTGGCGCTGCTGCTCACCTGGCCCCTGCTGGGCAGCTGCCAATACCTGCGCTACCTGAGAGATTTGAACCCCACGATGCCTGGCACCAAGCCCATCAGCCAGGAGCCGTTTGATGCGCTGCTGAAAAAGTATGTGGATGAGCAGGGAATGGTCAATTACCGCGCCTTCCGGGCCGATTCCAGCAAGCTAAACGCTTACCTGACCACCGTCAGCAACACGTTGCCCAACGAGCAGTGGAGCCAAAACGACCAGCTCGCTTACTGGCTGAATGCCTACAACGCCTTCACTATCCAGCGGGTGCTGCGCGGCTATCCGGTGAAAAGTATCCGCCAGCTCGGCGGCGACAAAACCCTGGTAAACACCGTATGGGACCAGCGCTTTATTCGTCTGGACAAGGAAAAATACTCGCTCAACGACCTGGAGCAGCGTCTGATCCGGCGCAAGTTCAATGAATACCGGGTGCACTTTGCTCTTGTCTGCGCGGCCATGTCGTGCCCAAAGCTGCGCCGCGAGGCCTACGTGGGCAGCCGCCTCAACCAGCAGCTCGAAGACCAGGCCCGGGATTTTATCAACGACCCGGCCAAAAACAAGCTCGCGCCTGCCAATGCGCCGCAGGTGTCGGAGATCTTCAACTTCTATCCCGGCGACTTCAAAAAAGGGGACAACACCATCCAAAAGACGTTGAACAAGTATTCGGCCGGCCCAAAAGTTGCCGCCGATGCCCCGCTCAAGTACCTGACCTACAACTGGGCGCTCAACGAGCAGAAGTAAATCCTTAAGCCAGCAACTAAAAAGCCATCCGGGCGCTACGCCGTCTGGATGGCTTTTTAGTTATAAACATCTGATGGATAGCATGTTGGGTTAAGGTCGGTTAACTGCCCTCAGGCTCGTCTTTTCAGCGGCAGCAGCTGCGGTACGCGCGCCCGATAAAGCGCATAGGCCGCCCCAAAACGCTGGGCCAGCTTGCGTTCTTCCAGCCGGGTGCCTACCAGCAGATACGCCAGGTTACACCCCACAAACACGGTGCGTACGGCAGTAGGCGCCAGTAGCCAGAACCCCAGCAACCCCAACAATAAGCCCAGGTAGAGCGGGTGGCGCACCAGCCGGTTTAGGCCCTCAGTGCGCAAGGGGCCATCGGCAGCGGCTGGGCCGCGGCGCGCGTAGGCCCAGCCCGCAAACTCGGCCAGGTCGTAGCCGCGCAACGCGGCCACGGCTACCAGCACGCCTGCCGCTAGCAGCCCGCAGCCAATGCCAAGTCCTAGCGGTGTAATTGCAAATAGCTGATTATCAGGAAGATGACTTTGGTAGCGAAATAACAGCAAAAAGCCCCATACCGATAGTTGATTGTAGGCCAGCCGGTAGAAGCGCGCCGCCGTGGGCCAGCGTCGGGCCACGGCGGCTTTGAGCCAAGTAGTGGCCAGCAGGCTATGCAGGGCGAAATAAAGAGCCCAGAAGAAGGCGAGCAGCCACATAGAATCTGTTTTTAGAAGGCCTCGCCAATGCTGAAATACACACCGCTGGAGCCCCCGCGCTCCACGCCGTAGTCGAGGCGCACATTGAGGCGGTCGCGGCGGTTGAAGCGGAAGCGCAGGCCGGCCCCGCCGGCCGCCTTCAGGCCCCCTTTGCCGAAATCACGGAACGTATTGCCGACCTGCCCCAGCCCGACGAAAAGCACCCCGTTGAAGCGGCCAAACAACACGCGGCGGACTTCGGCCTGTGCCGCCAGCAGCTGCCGGTCGCGGTAACGGCCTTCGTAGTAGCCGCGCAGCAGGTTCGATCCACCCAGGTTGGCCAACTCCCGAAACGGCACCTCGCCACTCTGAAACTGCCCTATGAGCTGCACGCCCAGGATGGTCTTGTTGTCGGAAGTCAGGGGTTGAAAGCGACGGGCATCGAGCAAGTAGCGGCTGAAGCGGTAATCGCTGCCCAGGGCACTGCCATTGAGCAGGGCCGACACCTCCAGGTAGCTGCCGCGGTAGGTGCTCAGCACGTTGTCGCGGGCATCGTAGAGCAGGGCCGGGCCGAAGCCGGAAACGCGGGTACTTTGCTGGTACTCGCGGGCAGGCCGGTCGAAAAGACGGCTGTTGAGCGGGTCGTTTCCGATGCCCTCATTCACTTGCACGTCGCGCAAATCGGTCAGCCGGTACTGCAGGCCGGCAAACAGGCCCGGAGCCAACCGCTTCAGCGCCCGTTCCTGAAAGATGAAGACCTTGTACTGAATAACCGACTTGTCGGCCAGCCGCGTTTCGGGCCCGAAGCCGTAATAATTGATCGGAAACTGGTTGTAAAAGCTGGCCTCGCCGGCGATAAAGAACCGCTCGCCCGGCGTAAAAATGCTGTGGGTGAGCTGGATCAGGCTCTGTTTTTTCTGGGTGCGCCAGCCAATAAGTCGCGCGCTGGACTTGCGCGTGGCCGAGTCAGGGCCCAAGCGAAACACCGGCAGCACGGCCAGCCCGTAGCCCAGCCCCGTTTCGGGCTGCGAAAACACAATGGGGAAAGGGATAAAGCTGGGCTTGTCGCCTTTGGCTTTTGGAGCCGATGCGGGCTCCGCCAGGGGCACCGGCGGCAGGGTTTGGGCGCGCAGCACCGCCGGACCGGAAACCATAGAAACTAGTAAAAGCAAGTATAAAAAGCGCATACAGGATAAGGCAGCATCCATCCCAAGAAATAAGCCAAGCTACGATGCCAGCAAGGTAAATGGATTGTGCCGTAGCTTAACTTAAGTGGCCGAAGCAGTAGGGAGGTAGCGTATAAGCAAAACTCGCAGCAAGAGTGAGGAGGGCCAGGGTTAAGTACCAGAAAGAAACCGACCGTTCATTTCCCATTGCATGCTAAGGGGCCCAAAGTTGTCTGATACCCTACCTAATGGCTCCGAGCTGCAATAGCGCAGCGCCTAGAAGCCTGCTCTATGAGCGGACGTTACGCTCCCCGATGCCGACCAGCAGGGCTATACGTGAAGGCAAGCCCGGGTATCTGGAAAATGCCAGGCGCGCGGTGGAAGCCAACTCGCTCATGCCGCAATTTAACGTGCAGCGGCTGGCGCAGCGCAGGAGCTAGGCATGAGCCAGCCAATGGTCTAATTGGGCTTTTTACAGTTTTAACGAAATGCGAAGCCTTATGAGAAACTACTCCCGCTTTGATACTACACGGGGGCTAAACTTAAGCACGTAAACCGCTGATTGCGAAATACCTACTTGCAGCAGGACGGAGCAGGAGGGAGCACGACGGCTTTTCGCTTATACTTACTACGCGCCCAACCTATTCCACCCTACCAAAATATATGGTTGTTTCTCGTCGAGGGTTCATGACCAAGGCCTTGGTTTGCCTAGCCCTTACGGCGCCGCTCCCCATGTGGACGCCGGACGCCGGAGCATTGCCGGAACAGGGCTTCAAAAACACGCCCGAGGCTGCCCGCCTGCGCACTCGGTGGCACTGGGCCAATAGCAACGTTACCAAAGAAGGTGTTACCAAGACCCTGGAACGGATGAAGCGGGTCGGTATCGCCGGCTTTCGACTTGCCGACGGGAGTGCCGGCGGCGAGCAAACCGTAAACGAAAAGGTAGGATTCGGCCCGCCCACATGGCGCGAGGCTGCAAAGTACGACGCCGAAGCTGAAGGGGCACGCCTGCAGTTGGGTGCGACAGCAGCCTTGGCGCTATTGATGCGCAGGCGCTGCGAGGCGATGCTTCGAATACGTCGTGGGCCGTGCGACCCACGGCAAAGCAAGACACGGCCTCCCCAACTTCAGTGCCTCGGCGGCAAGCCTCATTCTTTAATCATGCAAACCAAATGAAACCTGCTTTCTTCTTCTCTGCTATCTTGGGTATTGTGGCTATTGGTCTGTTACCCAATGCTTTACTGGCTCAGAGTCAAACGCCAGCCCCGGCACCTGCCCCCGTAACGAAGCCGGCGCGCGTGGTGGCCGGCATTCCGGTAAACTACAGCGAAGATTCTGTTGGCACCTACACGCTGCCCGACCCGTTGGCGTTGGGTAATGGCAAAAAAGTGACCGATGCCGCCACCTGGAGCAAGCAGCGGCGGCCGGAAATCCGGACGTGGTTTGAGCAGAACGTGTACGGCCGCGCCCCCGGCAAGCCGCGCAACCTGCGTTTTGAGGTGTTCGACAAAGGCACGCCCGCCTTCAATGGGAAAGCCATGCGCAAGCAGGTAACGGTATATTTCTCCGAGCGCAACGACGGGCCGAAGATGGACTTGCTGGTGTACCTGCCCGCGAATGCCACCAAGCCGGTGCCGTTGCTGCTCAACGTCAACTTCATGCCCAATTCCTCGCTCATCGATGACCCCGGCGTGCGGCCCGGGCAGCTCTGGAATAAGGAAAAACAAAAGGTGCCTGCGCCCGCTTACAACCCCAGCGGCCCCATGAAGCTCACTGTAGAGCCATTCCTCGACAAAGGCATTGCCGTCGCCTCGGTGTATTACGGCGACATCGAGCCCGACTTTGATGGTGGCGTCAAATACGGCGTGCGCAGCCTTTACCTCAAGGCCGGCCAAGAGAAATTTGCGCCCGACGAGTGGGGCGCCGTGGCCGCCTGGAGTTGGGGCCTGAGCCGGGCGCTGGACTATTTCGAAACGGATAAAGCCGTGGATAGCAAGCACGTAGCCCTGCTCGGCGCCTCACGGCTGGGCAAAACGGTACTCTGGACCGGCGCCAACGACCCTCGATTCGCCTTGGTCATTGCCAGCGTGTCGGGAGAAGGCGGCGCAGCCCTGGCCCGGCGCAACTACGGCGAAACCATCGCCCACTTGGTGGCACCTACTCGGTATCCGTACCAGTTCTGCCAGAATTACCAGCGGCTCGCCAACCGCACCGATGCGCCCATGGATTCGCACATGCTCGTAGCCTTGGTGGCGCCACGACCCTTGCTGCTGCAAACCGGCAACACCGATTACTGGAGCGACCCTAAAGGGGAGTTTCTGTCGGCCGTAGCCGCTACGCCGGTGTACAATTTACTGGGTCGGCAGGGCGTGCCGGCCGGGCCGATGCCAGCGCCCGGCCAATTGGTTGGACAAACACTTAGCTACTACATGCACGAGGGCGGTCACGGCATTATTCTATCTGATTATCAGGTGTTTGCCGAGTTTTTGCGAGTGAATTTCTTACAAAGCAAGTAGGAAGCTATGCTGCGGTCGGGTTTGGTTCGTATTCGGTTGCTAGGTGAATATTAGGACCCGCTTGCCGACCCGGCGGGCGGCGGGAGGTGTTCGTCAAACCCTTTAACCAGCAGCCAGATCGCCACCGTGATTTGGATGGGGAGCAACGGCATCGCCAGCGTGCCGATGGCGCGCTGCCCCAGCAACATCATAAGGGTGACGCCACTGAATTGGAGGACGACGCCCAGCAGGCCGATTCCAGCCAACACCCGCGGCACCAGGCGAAAGCGCAACAGCGAACCATAAAACACAAACAGCCAAGCTCCAATTGCCACCAACTGCGTGGTATGGGCCGCTCGCCGGGCAGCCGCGACAATTACCCCGACCACTTGGTAGCGCTCGGCCTCGGCGGCCCCAGCGGCCACAAACGCCTGGCTGACGGCCAGCATGGACAAGGTGTGTGCTGCCTGAACCAGATCCAGGGTGGCACTGCCGGCACACACGACCACGAACCCGATCGCTGCCGCTTGGCTATGGCGCCGCAAGACTGGAAACGCCGTGATTCCCAACAACACAGTTAATGTAGCGCCGACAAATGAAAGCAACACCGCCGCGCGAATCGTTGCCGCATGCGCTGCGCCTCCCGTCAGGAACGCTAGCGAGCCCCCAACGAGGGATTGGGTTAAGATAAAGGGCAGTGTGAGCGCGGCAGCTAACTGCAACAACAAAAGCAAACCTACTCGCCGGCCAATAGCAAAGGCCGACCGAGGGGAGGGAAGACCTGCGGGGTGCATAGGAAGGAGGTCGGAGGAGATGGTAGAAGGTAGTGGGGTGCGGACGGGGGCGCGTGGCTAATTACCTGGGCAGCCAGTAGCTTGGTGGCGAGATGAGCCGGAGTCGGATGCGGCCGGCATCGAAGGAGGGTGTCGCAACTTACTGATTCCTTTTTAGTTAACTCTCGCTTACGGGCCAAAAGTGTGCTCAATGCAGTGAGTCAGAGCTAATATGACCTTTACAACGGCCAACGGCCCGACGGGCAGCGCGAACAACTCCCGGTTGCTCTCCCATTTAACCCGCCGTAGTACGCATCGCGTATTAATATCTAGTATTTATATACGTCTGATTATGAATGCTTTATGAATCTGCAAGAAATCGCTTAGCAACGGGAAAACCGCTCTATCTAATCGTCTTTGGAGGGCACAGGTCAGCGAGGGAATTCAGCCGGAGCACGGGAGTGACCCTTAGTGCTGTACCCATCCGCACATCATCAGATCCATAACGCGGTAGCGGCAGCCATTTCGCCCACTGCCAGATAGGTAGTATGGAGCAAGATGCTTCACATTCAGGCTGGCGAAAAAGCGGGTCCGTTTGCAGAATAATGTGTTTCTTGGCCTTTCACCCAAACGACTATCTATGCAGATTTCCTGGGCCGCGGCCCGGCGGTGGCAGCCGACTCCGGTGCGGTTGCTGGGCGCGGCGCTGCTGCTGCAGGCGGTTTTGGTGTGGCGGGCTTTCGGGGCCTTGCTGCGCGAGCCCGGCCAGCACCTGCTGATGAGCACCTACGACGGAGCCAAGAACTACTTCACCTTTCAGGCCTACGTGCAGCAGCCTTGGGCCAACGGCCTGCGCTGGTTTGGCCAGATGAACTACCCCTACGGGGACTACCTTTTTTACACCGATAACACCCCGCTGCTGGCCGTGCCCGTCCGGCTTTGGTCGCACTACGTCTTCGACCTTGCGCCTCATGCCCTGGACGTGTACCACGCCCTGCTGCTGGCCGGGTTTTTCCTAAGCACGGCCCTGCTGACGCTGATTTTGCATCGGTTGCTGCGGCACTGGGGGCTGGTGCTGCTTTTTGCCGTGCTACTGCCTTGGCTCAACCCGCAAACCAGTCGCCTGTTGGTCGGTCACTTCAACCTAGCCTACAGCGGCGTTGTGCTGCTGGCCATCTGGGGTCTGCTGGGCCTCTACGACCGAATTGAGGCGGAGCGCCCGGTGGGCCGGTGGGTTGCTTGGCTGGTAGGGGCCTTTGCCTTAACTGGGCTGGTGCACCTCTACTACCTACTCATCCTGGCCCTGACCACGGCCGGCTTCTTCACTGTTTGGCTGCTGCGTAGCCCGCGGGCGCGTACCGCTAGAGTGGGAGCAGTGCTCACGCTGGCGCCTGTGGCCCTGTGCTACGCGGTGGTGCGCCTCACGGACGGCTACTACTCGCTGCGGCGCGAGGCCACGGGATTTAATTACGGCCCTTGGCGGTTGCAGTTCTCGGCCTTGTTTCGGGCCTACGATTACCAGCGGGTGCATTTCTTGGTGGAGCCCCGCGACCCGCCTCCCTACGAATCGGCGGCGTACTTGGGGGCATTTGCCTTATTTGGCCTCGCTCTGGCGGTGGCCGTTTGGGCGCTCCGGCCACAGGCAGTACGTGCGTTCCGGGCTGCGTGGCGGACCACCCCGGAGCGGCAATTTCTGGGCCTGTGGTTGGGTGCTTCTCTTTTGGGGCTGGCGGTGGCGCTGGGCACCGAGTACGACGTAGCCGACGGCCAATACAAGGTCTACAACTACTTCAGCGTCTTCTTTTACCTCCAGAAGCTGACCGGCGCCGTGGCCCATTTCCGAACAGTGGGCCGATTTAGCTGGCCGTTTTTCTGGGCCGTGAACCTGCTCGTGCTCGCCGGCCTCGACTATTGGCTGCGCGTCAGCCGCTGGCCGTGGCGCTGGGCCGTGGCCGTTGGCTTGGCTGCCTTGACTTTGCTCGACACCTACGATACCGTGAAGCACAACCGCGAGGGCTTGTTGCCCAACGTGCTCACCGATCCTGCCCGGTTTCCCGAGCTGGCGCCTTTGCTGCAAGGCCTTCGGCCCGAGCAGTACCAAGCCCTGTTGCCGGTGCCCTTCTTCCACGTGGGCAGCGAGGACCTGCCTTTGACCGTGGACGACGACAATCCCCATTCGTTGCATGCCTATCAGTTGGCCCTGCGCACCAATCTGCCGCTGATGGCCAGCAAGATGTCGCGCACGCCCCCGGCCCACGTGCAAGCACTGCGTACCCTGTTTGATGCTGACGGGCCTGCTCCCGAACTGCGCACCCAGCTGCGGGCGGCGGGCAAACCCATTTTAGTGCTGTTTGACCAGAGCTACTACGACGGCACCAACCCGCTGAGTGCCCAGCAAAGCAACCCCCAGGCGCGAGCGCTCATCGAAGCGGGCGGATCCTTTCCTGCCCGCCAGCACCTCACGTTGCTGGCCACGTCGGGCAAGTTGCGTCTCTATCGCTGGGACGTGCCATAGGGGGAGCAGCTTTTTCTTGATAGTGCGTAGAAAGCAAAGGAGTTTATCTTTGATTTCTACAATCGTAAGCCATGAAATCTGACTCGCTCGAAGAACTCTACACCAAATTCCCGCCTGGGACGTCGCCAGCCGTTGACCGGCAGCGGGAAGTTGGGCATTTCAACGTGTTCAACGTAGCGGACCTTATACTCAGCTACCGCAGCCGGCCGCCGATGACGTTTGACCGTCGGGCTTTCTACAAAATCAGCCTAATTCGTGGGCGCAGCCGGATTGAGTACGCCGACCAAGGAGTAGAGGTGAACCACAACGCCCTGTGGTTTGCCACGCACCGCGTGCCTTATCGCTGGCTGCCGCACGACTTGGCGCAGAACGGCTACTTCTGCGTTTTTACTGAAGAATTCCTACTGCCTGCCAAAAGCGGAATGGTGCCGAGCGAGCTATCAGTTTTCCAACCGGGTGGGGTACCGGTGCTGATCATAACGGATGAAGAATACGCGGCGCTTGAACTCATCTTCCGGAAGATGGAACAAGAAATTGCCTCCGATTACTTGCACAAATACGACCTGCTGCGCGCCTATTTGGTGGAGTTGATTCACCACGGGCAGAAACTCCAACCGACTACCGCCCTGGCGCCTACCCCCAATGCGTCGGCCCGGCTGGTTGGCCTGTTTACTGACCTGCTGGAACGGCAGTTTCCTCTGGAAACTCCGCATCAGCAACTGCGCTTGCGTACCGCCACGGACTTCGCCTCGCATTTGGCCGTGCACGTCAACCACCTCAACCGGGTGCTAAAGGAAACGACCGGCCACACCACTACTGCATTGATTAGCAGCCGGGTAGCGCAGGAGTCCAAGATGTTGTTGAAGCAAACTAACTGGACGGTTTCCGAAATTGCCGACAGCTTGGGCTTTGCTGACGTAGCGCATTTCTGCCATTTCTTCAAGCGGCAAACGGGTTTAGTCCCGAGCGCCTTCCGGGGGTGAGATGGTTGTTTGAATTATACAGTAAATGGTTTGGCCCGCGCAACTACGTTGCTGCCGCGCCTCTGGACCTTTGCTGAGTATTAATTCACCGTCTAACCACACTGCCACATGCGAGTCTTCGTCACCGGCGCTTCGGGCTTCATCGGCTCGGCTATTGTTCAGGAATTACGCGGCGCGGGCCACCAGGTGCTCGGCTTGGCCCGTTCCGAGGCCTCCGCTCAGGCTCTCACGGCCGCGGGCGCCGAAGTTCATCGAGGCACCCTCGAGGATGTAGACAGCCTGCGGCGCGGCGCCGCGGCCGCGGATGGGGTCATCCACGCGGCCTTCATCCACGACTTCTCACAGTATATGGCCGCCGGCGAAACCGACCGGCTAGCCATTGAAGCGCTTGGCGAAGCACTTTCCGGTTCAGACCGTCCCTTAGTCGTTACTGCGGGGCTGGCTGGGTTTGCCCTGGGCCGCCCCGCCACCGAAGAAGATACCCCCGCCGCCGGGCCTCGTATGTCGGAGCAGACGGCCCTGAAACTGGCGGCGCAGGGAGTGCGCGCATCCGTGGTGCGCTTGGCGGCCTCAGTCCATGACGACGGCGATTACGGCTTTGTGCCGACGCTCATCCGTATTGCCCGCGAGAAAGGTGTGGCTGCATACCTGGGCGAGGGGCTCAACCGGTGGCCGGCGGTCCATCGGCTCGATGCTGCTCACCTGTTCCGGTTGGTGCTGGAACAAGGGGCAGCGGGCGCCTGCTACCACGGGGCCGCCGACGAGGGCGTGCCGCTGCGCGACATCGCAGCCGTCATCGGTCGGCACTTGGATGTGCCAGTAGTGTCCAAATCACCCGAAGAAGCAGCCGACCATTTTGGCTGGATGGCGCGCTTTGTGGGAATGGATGCGCCGGCCTCCAGCGCGCTTACGCAGCAGCGGCTAGGCTGGCACCCAAGCCATCGCTCGCTGCTGGCCGACCTTGAGCATGGGCGCTACTTCGAGAGCGTATGACCACACAGCTAATAATCGCAGCAGCCTACTTTTCCGGTGCTGGTAAAGGCGATTTCTGTCCTTGCCAGGGCCAGAGTGAGCCCACCTGGAAGTGCCTTTCCAGCGCCGCTACTGGGGCGTATTCGTCGCTTATGCGCTATATTTTTGAACTTACGGCCCGGCTTGGTACAGCCGGGCCTTTTTGCGTTAGGGCCCCGCAAGCCACTAAGAGGATGCTAGAACAGAAAACCACAGCCAGTCGTTAATTTATAAATATTTTATAATCAATTACTTGTGTAATAAAAAGATAGCAATGATTTTTCTCCTACTTCCAAGCCGCGCAGCCATCGACTAGCTTTTTCAACCCTGATCACACTCGCTCTCCCTACATACAGTCCCCTTCAACTTTTCCGTATGCTGTTTTTACCCCCGGCTCGCAAAGCCCTTCTGCTGCTCTGCCTGTGCGCGCTTAGCGTGTTGGCGCAGGCGCAAGAAGTCAAATCGCCCAATGCCCAACTTACGCTTCGGTTTGCGCTGCAAAATGGCGGCGTGCCAACCTACCGCCTGACGTACAAGGGCCGCGACGTAATTAAGCCCAGTAAGCTAGGCTTCGAATTGAAAAATGCCCCCGCGCTTACCAGCGGCTTTGCCGTGGCGGACTCCAAGCAACGCAGCTTCGACGAGAGCTGGCAGCCGGTGTGGGGCGAGGTCAAAACCATCCGCAACCACTACAACGAGCTGGCCGTGACCTTGACGCAGGCGGCCACCAACCGCACCGTGCTTGTGCGCTTCCGCGTGTTCGACGACGGCCTTGGGTTCCGCTACGAATTTCCGCGGCAGAAAGCCCTCGACTACTTCGTGGTGAAGGAAGAGCAGACGCAGTTTGCCTTGGCCGGCGACCACAAAGCCTTCTGGCTGCCCGGCGACTACGACACGCAGGAATACAGCACTGTCACGTCGAAGCTCTCGGAAGTGCGTGGCAAAATGAAAGCGGCCGTCACGCCCAACGCTTCGCAAACGACGTTCTCGGACACGGGCGTGCAAACGCCGCTCATGCTCAAAAGCCAGGACGGCCTCTACATCAACCTGCACGAAGCGGCCCTGATCGATTACTCCACCATGTCGCTGGAGCTCGACGACAAGAACTTTGTGCTGACTTCGCACCTGACGCCCGATGCGCTGGGCGACAAAGGCTATTTGCAAACGCCCTGCCTTTCGCCGTGGCGCACGGTAGTGGTCAGCGACAAAGCCGCCGACATTCTTGAGTCGCACCTGATCCTGAACCTGAACGAGCCCACCAAGTACAAGGACGTTTCGTGGATCAAGCCGGTGAAATACGTGGGCGTGTGGTGGGAGATGATCACGGGCAAAAGCACCTGGTCGTACACCAACCTGGAGAACATCAAGCTCGACTCGCTGGACTATTCCAAAACCAAGCCCAACGGCACGCACGGCGCCAACACGGCCCACGTTAAGGAGTACATCGACTTCGCCGCCAAACACCACTTCGACGCCGTGCTGGTAGAAGGCTGGAATACGGGCTGGGAAGACTGGTTTGGCAAGAGCAAAGACTACGTCTTCGACTTCGTGACGCCCTATCCGGATTTCGACGTGCAGGAGCTGCATCGCTATGCGGCCAGCAAAGGCGTGAAAATCATCATGCACCACGAAACTTCCGGCTCGGTGCGCAACTACGAGCGGCACATGGATGCCGCTTATAAGTTCATGGTCGACAACGGCTACAACGCCGTGAAAAGCGGCTACGTGGGGCCCATTATTCCGCGCGGCGAGCACCACTACGGGCAGTGGCTCAACAACCATTACCTCTACGCCATCACCAAAGCGGCCGAGTACAAAATCATGGTCAATGCCCACGAGGCCGTGCGCCCCACGGGCTTGGCACGCACCTATCCCAACCTGATCGGCAACGAAGCGGCTCGTGGTACTGAGTACGAGGCCTTCGGCGGCAGCAACCCCGACCACACTACCATCCTGCCCTTTACGCGCCTGATGGGCGGGCCAATGGACTACACGCCCGGCATTTTTCAGACGCAAATCAGCGCCATCAACCCCCAGAACACGTCGTTTGTGCACAGCACGTTGGCCCGGCAACTGGCCCTGTACGTGACCATGTACAGCCCTTTACAAATGGCGGCTGACCTGCCCGAAAACTACAATAAGCACCTCGACGCTTTCCAATTCATCGAGGACGTGGCCGTGGACTGGGACGACACGCACGTGCTGGAAGCCGAGCCCGGCGACTACGTAACCATCGCCCGCAAGGCCAAGGGGAAAAGCAGCTGGTTTATTGGCAGCTCGTGCGACGAGCAGGGCCGCACGTCGAAAATTAACCTGAACTTCCTGGACCCCGGCAAGAAGTACGTGGCCACGATTTACGCCGACGCCAAGAACGCCCACTACGAGAAGAACCCGCAGGCCTACACCATCCGCAAAGTCAACGTGACTAGCAAGTCGAAGTTGACGCAGTATTGCGCGCCGGGCGGCGGTTACGCCATCAGCGTGATGGAAACAACCCACTAGTATAACCCGTCCGAATTCGTACGCAATTCGTCTGCTACTAAAAGCCCCGTTTCCAGACTGGAAACGGGGCTTTTGGCTTAGCGTAACGCGCCAAGTTGTTTTTCGATTTGTTAAAGGAATTAAATTATTGATTATCAATAGTTTATCATGAATGCAAGCACTTGCAAAACTGCGCCAGTAAATTTTGAGAAGCTAAGGGCGCAGTACGTAGTCCAGCGCCGGGTCCTGGCCGGCCAAATAGCTGCTGGCCCGCTGCTGCACCCGGTGGGCGGGCTGCAAGGTTTCTACGGCTAAATCGCGGTATAGCCACCGGGCCTCATCGGCCGTTGGGGCCCGGCGCGAGTACCCGTGAAAGCGGTCGGCGTAATGCACAGTCAGGCCGGAGTTAGGCAGCACGAAGTTGCCGCCTTCGGCCCAGAAATCCAGCGCGTCGCCTGCCGGTTCGCCCACAACCTGCGCATCGGCCAGCTGTCGTAGTTGGGCGGCGTGGTACAAGCCGGCCGAAAATGTGGCTCGCCCAGTCAGCACATACACCCGCACCGCGTGTTGCCGTGCCTGAGCGGCCAACTCCTCGAAGAAGGGGGAGGCTACGTCTAGGTTGCCACCGGTGTTGAAGCGCAGATCTACGATGAGCTTGCCCCCGGCAAGCGCGGGCAACAGAGGCAACACTCGCGCACCCCACGCCTTCACCGATTCGCCGCTGGGCATGTCGCCCGCGCGGTTGTATTGCAGGTAGAGCGCATGTTGCGCTGGCAAAGCCTGGTGCCAGTATCCCTGCTCGGGCCGCCGCAAATACAATGGCAGCCGTGTGCTGTCGGCCGTCAGCACGCTCTGCCAAGCGGCCCCGCGGCCGGGATGCAAAGGCGAGAGGTCCCACCACGCCTCCAAGGCCTGACGGCTGCGCTGCCCCGACAGAGGCACCAACTGTCGCGCCACGTGCTGCCCGGTGCGCGTGCGCACCACGAGCGGCAAGGTCCCGGCCGTGTCGGTAAGTATTCCTAGTCCTTGCAGGATTTCCGGGCTGGTGAGAGTGTACGTGCTGATGTACGCTTGCCAGGACGCATTGCCTGCATAAAGCGGTGCTACCCGCCGCAGGGCCTGAGCCGCGTTAAGCCCCGCTAGGCGCAATACTTTAGCGCCAAGTAGATCCGCGTATTCGGCCTTCGTTTTGACGACGTACAGGCCGTCGCGGAACCACCACACCCGGATGGGATAGCGTCGCAGCTCGGTACGGTTGCGCAGCAGATAGAGGCGGGTATGAGCGTTGCCAGCCCCGGCTACGGCGCGAGCCAGGCCCACCACGCGTTGGGGCTGAGTCTGGTTGACTGCTACGGCTTGCAGGTGCTTTACTTCTTGGCGGAACGCAGTGCGCGCCGCCGGCGTAAAGCTGCGGTCGTGGGCCAGCAGCGAGTCGCAGGCCACCTGCAAATCCTGTTGCCACTGGGTCGGGGAGAGCGGGAGCAGGCGCTGGGCGTTGGCCGGCACGGCTGGCAGCAAGCAACACAACAAACCCGCCAACAGTAGGCCGGGGCACCAGCGGGAAGCAACCATGAAGCAGACGTAAGGACCGACACCGTTGCCGACAACCAAAAAGATGCCCTAGCCTGCTTCAGGGTTGCTTCTGATCGCCCGGGCTATTCCTCAGCCGATATGGCCGCGGGGCCTTCCGTCAGGTTCAGCAGTGGGCCCAGCAACAGGGCGTTGGCAAACAAGCGCGAAGTGCCGTGCCAGTAGTGGCGGAAGTTGGGGTCGTCGGCGAAAAGAACGACGCGCCCGGCTCCCACTTTGCTGACCACCACGGCCGCTGAGTTGCTGATCTGCTTTAGGTTGGCCTGTGATACATAGCCGCTTACCAGTGGCTTGGCCGCGTATTGCACCACCGTTGCGTAGGGGTTCCGGCTGGGGCGCAGGAAGGTAGTGCCGTTGCGGAACACGTACAGGCGGCGGTTGGTCAAACCGAAGCCAATGGGGTTGGTGATGTCGATATCGGCGGCGTAGATAGAGCCCGCAATGGCACGGGTGCCCTCCTGTTCCTGCTGCACAAAATCGGCGCGGCGCGCGGCAGATTGCTTGCCTGTTGCGGAGGCGGTAGCCGTGGTATCGGCCCAGCCGCTATTGGCCGGAATCAGTAGCTTCTCTTTTACAATGCCTTGTTTAACAGCCCATTCCGAAGCGTTCTTCAGGGTGATGAGTGTGCCGCCTTCCTGCACCCACTGGCGCAGTTTCGCCACGGCGGCTTTGTCCAGTGATGTGTAAACGCCGCCCACCAACACAATGCTGGTATAGCGGCCCAGCGGCGCCCGTCCGAAGTTGCCCAACTCAATCCGGCTCATTGGCAGACCGAGCTGCTGACTGGCCACAAACCATGCTTCGCCCACTTCCGAGGCGTTGGTGCCCGTTCCTACTAAAATAGCTGCTTTTGCTTCGGGCACGGCCCGCACGTTGCTGGAACCCAGGTCGATACCGCCTGCGCTGAAGCCGGTGGCCACGCTCGTAAACGTCACCTGATTCTGTCGGCTCACGCGGCTCACAATCTGAAACACCGTGTCAGCAGAGAGTTTTTGGCCGGCTACGGGTATCACCAACGTGCCATAGCCAAAATCGGTGTGCTTTTCTTTGGTGCCTGCGCTAAACGGTTTGAAGCTGACTTTCGCTACGACGCCGGCCCGTTGCAGAGCCGTGAGCGATTTGGCAGCGTTGTAGTCCGACCAGGGCAGCAGGTAAGCGTAGCTGCTCTGTCCGCCTATTACGCTGCCAGTCAACTCTTTAACTTTCTGGACCGGCGCGCCTTGCACCAAGTTGGTATTCTTCTGTTTCGACACGGCCAAGCCGTATGCGTGGGCTTGGCTCCAACCGGTTACGTCGTAGAATACGCTGTCGTGGAACGTAGTCAACTCTTCAAACAATGAGTTGACGATGCGGTACTGGGGCTGACTGGTGGGCACTACGTAGGCTTTGCCTTTTTCAAACTGCTGCTTGTCGAGCGTAACATCTTTGCCCAGTTCGTGCACCTCGATTTTGTGCTGAAGCAACAGCGACAGGAATTTGTTGGTGAGCGTCTCGTCTTGGGCGTTGCCGAAGACGTAGGCTTTGGTCGGAAACTTGCGGGCGTCGGTGAGCGCCGACGTGAAAAAATCGCGCTGGTGGCGCAGATACAGGTCTTTTTCCTCTACTGCCCCGCGCACGGTTGCCAGGCCCGTAGCTACGTGGTTGCGAATAGTAAAAGGAAATTTCACCACGCCGTTGACGCTTTCCTGCGCCAGGCCCCGCGAGCTGCCGACTTCAAATGTGATGCCCACGCCGCCCTCAAAATCGGGATACGTTGAGCCATAAATGGGCGACAGGTTATCGTACTGTTCCTTGGTCCAATACAACGAACCTAAGTTATCTAGGGCTTTGGCGAAGTACTTGGCCATGTGCACGTTAAGTACTTCGTAAGTAGCCCGCGGAATCAGGTCATTTTCGGTGCTGAAGGGTTTGGAAGGCTCGAAATAGTAGGTGCCGTTGGTGCCCATCTCGTGAAAGTCGATCATCACGTTGGGATACCATTCGTGGAAGAACGCCATGCGGGCGCGGCTTTCGGGCTGCGTCAGGGGCAGCCAGTCTCGGTTGAGGTCGGTGTAAAAGTGGTTGGTGCGGCCGCCCGGCCACGCCTCAGTGTGCTCACGATCCAGCGGGTCGGTCACGTTGGGCCACGACTTATTCTGGTCAAACCAATGCGAGGCGCGGTCACGGCCATCGGGGTTTTCCAGCGGGTCGAGGGTGATAACCGATTGTTCCAGCCACTGCTGGGTTTCGGGGCTGGTGGAGGCCGTGAGGTAATAGGCCAGCAGCAAAGCAGCTTCGGAAGAGCTGCTTTCGTTGCCGTGCACCCCAAAATTCAGGCTTACCACTACGGGCAACTTACGGTAGTCGGGCGCGGCTAATTTCGGGTCGACCAGCGCCCGCCGGGCCTGCTGGATGCCGGCCAGATTTTGCTGGTTTTCGGGCGTGGTGATGGTGGCCACCACCTGTGGGCGTTCCTCAAACGTGTTGCCGATCACCCGCAAACTCACCCGATCCGACACCCGATCCAGCTCGCGTAGGTACGCCACGATTTGGTCGGAACGCGTGTAATGCGAGCCAATGGGGTAGCCTAAAAACTGCTCCGGAGTAGGAATTTTAGCATCGAAGCTGTTGGCCTGAGCCGCGGGGAAGTAGTAACTGTTTTGCGCGCTAGCCGGTACGGCCAAGCTGAGCCCCAAGGCCAGCAGTGCCGCGGAAAAATATGATTTCAACATGAAAGCTGTTGTTGTAAATTATTGATTATTAAGCACTTGTATAAAATTCACAAGATGCTAGTAACCTGGGTTTTGCTGTAAATCGGGGTCGGCCACGAGGTCGTTGAAGGGAACCGGGAACAGCCAGCGCTTCTGATCGGTAACGCCGAGCACGGTCCCAGCGCGGCCCGTGCGCACGAGGTCAAACCAGCGATCGGCCTCGAAGGCAAACTCTACCCGACGCTCGTTTTCAATGGCCAGCAACAACTGATCGGCAGTGGTAGCGGTGGTTGGGCCCACCCCGGCGCGGCTGCGCACGGCGTTCAGATCTGCAATGGCTTCCGGCAGCTTGCCCAACTTGGCGCGAGCCTCCGAGCGGATCAAATACTGCTCCGCGAGGCGCAACACATAGCTGGGGTCGTCGCGCTGGGCCGAGCGACTGTAGAGGTTGCCATACGTGACGTTGGCACCGGCAATGACCGTGGTAGCCAGCAGCGCGGAGCGGCTGCCGCCCACGGCCGGGTCATTGAGCAAGGCAATGGCCGCTGGCACCGGCTGGAAGTTAAACTGGCCGCCCAAAGCGCTGGGGAACCAGTTATTCCACATGGTATTGGCGTCGGAATTGCTGAAGGTCAGCTCGAATACGGATTCCTGGCTCAGAAAAGGTGCCGTCGAGAAGGTGCGGTAAGGCGTTGCTAAGCGGTAGTTACTGGTGCTGATTACTTGGGTGGCATACGTCTCAGCATCAGCCCATTGCTGGCGGTAAAGGTGCAGCCGCGCCCGCAAGGCACGAGCGGTAGACTTCACAGCCCGGTTGCGGGTGGTGCCGTCGGGCAGCAGGGTTTCTGCCTGGGTTAGGTCGGCGAGCACCTGGTCGTAGGTTTGGGCAAGGGTGCTCCGGCCTACGCCTTTGCCGTTTTCCTTGGTGCGGGTAGGGGTGAGCACCAACGGCACACCGCCCCAGCCGCGGCCGAGGTCGAAGAACACCAGCGCCCGCAGGAAGTAGGCTTCGCCCAGCAGCTGATTTTTCTCGGCCACAGGCAGCAACGGATCGTTGACGCCCGGCACTCCGGCAATGACATTATTCGCCGCGTTAACGGCCTGATACATCTGCGTCCACGCTTCGGTAATCAGCACATTATCAGCACTTAGCTGGTTCTGATCAATTTGCAGGAATTGATTAAGCGTGCCGTTGAAGCGCACATTCTCGCCGGGCAGAAAACCCAGCACGGGCCAGTTGAGCTGGTAATAGGCCTGCACCCGGTCGTAGGCCCCGATGGTGGCGGAGCGGGCACTGCCGGCATCCGTAATGGCCTTGTCATCAGGCAGTTGCTGAGCCGGGGTGGGCTCCAGTAAGTCGTTGCAGGCCGTGAAACTCAGGGTAACGGCAGCGGCCTGGAAGGCAAAAAGAAGGCGGTATATCGACTGTCTCATCTTTGTAAAAGGCTTATAATCCGACCGTTACGCCCACCTGAAAAGTGCGGGGCTGGGGCACCGTGGCCCAGTCGATGTTCTTGGTATTGCTCACGCCGCTCTGCGAATTGACTTCCGGGTCGAGGCCCGAATAAGGCGTGATGGTAAAGAGGTTCGCGGCCTGCACGTACACGCGCAGAGAATTCAAGTGCGCCTTGGCGATTGCATCTTTCGGTACGGTGTAGCCCAGCGTGAGCGTGCGCAGGCGCAGGAAAGAGCCGTCTTCGAGGTAACGGTCGCTGAGGTTTTGCACCACGCCGCCGTAGTTGTTGCTGGAAGCCACCGTAGTCAGGCGCGGGATGTCGGTGATGTCGCCGGGCTTCTGCCAACGGTCCAGTTGTTCGCGCAGGTAGCCAATGTTGCTCTGGGTGCCGCCGTGCACCAGAAAGAAGCGGTTCATGTTCATGATCTTCGCTCCTTGTTCGAAGTTCAGCGTGACGCCAAAGTCGAAACCTTTGTAAGTCAAGGAGTTGGTTACGCCCCCGAAATACTTGGGCCAGGCGTTGCCTACTAATTTGCGGTCGGCCACCGAGATTTGGCCGTCGCCGTTTACGTCTTCGTACTGCGCATCACCGCTTTCGGGGTTCACGCCGGTTTGGTGATAGAGCCAGAAAGAATACAGCGGCGCGCCCTCTTCCAACCGGAAAATATCGCGCGAGCCCGAGGTGATCGGGGCCGCCAACTTCTCGATCTTGTTCACGTTGCGAGCCACGTTGAAGGTAGTGCTCCACTGCACGACTGGCTTCGAGAGCCAAGTTGCAGTAAGCTGAGCTTCAATGCCTTTGTTGCTCACAGCGCCGTAGTTTTCAACTACCGAGGAGAAACCCGTTTTGCGCGGCACGGGCACGTTCAGCAGCAGGCCGGAGGTGTATTTGTCGTAGTAATTCAGCTCCAGGGCCAAGCGGTTTTGCAGCACGGCTGCGTCTAAGCCCACATTCCATTGCCGCGTCGATTCCCAGCTCAGGTTGGGGTTGGCCAATTGGAGCGGCGCGGTGCCCGGTAGGTCGAGGTAGTTGGCGCCGCCTTGCACCAAGCCCAACGCCGCAAAGTCGCTGATACCGGCTTGGTTACCCGTTTTGCCCACGCTGGCGCGCAGCTTCAACTCCTGAAAAACATTGAGGTCGCGAATGAAGCTTTCTTCGCCCAAACGCCAGCCAAGCCCAACGGCCGGGAAATAGCCCCAGCGCTTGTCGCTGCCGAAGCGCGAAGAAGCGTCGGCCCGCACGCTCAGGTCGGCGGTGTAGCGCTGCTTGAAGCTGTAAGTGGCTTTGCCAAAGAACGATACCAACCCAGCCTGCGAGCGCGACGAAGAGCCCGTTTGCGTGGCCGCGGAAGCAATAGTCGTCAGGTCGTTGCCGGGAAACTGCTGACCGGCCAGGCTCGTGCGCTGGAACGTGTTCTTTTGCAGCGTGTTACCCACCAAAGCTTGCAGTGAGTGGTCTTCGCCAAAGTTGACGTTGTAGTTCAGCGTCTGCTCGTTGAGCAGGGTAATGTCGCGCGAGAGGAAGGATGAAGCCGTGCCGCGGGGCTGCCCGGCCAAGATGAGCGTGTTGTTGAAGTTGTTCTCGTACATGTCGTTGAAGTCGATGCTCCAACTGCTGCGCAGGGTCAGGTTTTTGAGTAAATGATATTCTCCGTACACGTTCGAGATGATGCGTGAGCCCACCGCATCGTTGTTCAGGTTGTCGATGAGGGCTTGGTGATTGTCAAACGAGCCGTACTTAGCATAGGAGCCGTCGGCGTTGTAAATCGGTAGATTCGTCCGCGGAAACAGGGCCGAGTTGATGACGCCCACCGGGTTGTTGTCGTTGCTGCTTACGTTGCGATGCGTGCGGGTCAGGGCAGTGCTGGTGCCGATGCGCAGCTTGTCGGTCACGGTGTTGTCGAGGTTTACGCGCAGGCTGAACCGGTCGAAAGCCGTTGGCTTCGCAATGGACTCCTGACTGAAATAGCCCGCTCCGATGTAGAATTGTGTTTTGTCGGAGCCACCAGCGGCTGAAAGCTCGTAGCTCTGCGTCTGGGCCGTCCGAAACACATCGCTGAGTCGGTCATACGTCTGCTGCTCTTCCGGCAAGCCACGGCCGCCGGAAGCCACTGAGCGATAGGGTACTTGCGCTGGGTTGCCGCCGTCGTTCAGAAACCGCTCATTTTCCAGCGTTGCCAACTCCGGACCATTCACCAACTTATACTGTTTGGCCGCCTTCGACCAGCCATGGTAAGTGTTGAACGTGATCCGCGTTTTGTCACCGGCCTTGCCGCGCTTGGTGGTGATCAGCACCACGCCGTTGGCCCCGCGCGAGCCGTAAATAGCCGTGGCATTGGCGTCTTTCAGAATCTCGATGTTTTCGATATCCTGCGGATTCAGGTCGGCTAAGGGGTTGGAAGACACTTGGTTGCCGAGGCCAGTGGCGATCAGGTTGGTGTTGTTGATAAACACGCCATCCACCACGTAAAGCGGGTCGTTGCTGGCGTTAACGGAGTTGCTGCCCCGAATCCGGATGAACACGCCGCCGCCCGGCACGCCCGAGTTGGCCGATACCTGCACGCCGGGTGCTTTGCCCTGCAACAATTGGTCGGGGCTGGCGGCCGGAATGTCTTTCAACGCATCCCCCTTCACCGAACTGATGGCACTGGTCAGGGTTTTGCGGTTTTGCTCGCTGTAGCCCGTCACCACCACTTCGTTGAGCTGCTTGACATCGGCTGTCAGGGCAATGCGCAAGGGGCTCGAAGTCGCCTCAATGGTTTGGCTCTGATAACCTACTGCGCTAATAACGAGGGTGTTGCTGCCCGCTGGCAAAGCCAGCGAAAACTGGCCGTTGGGGTCGGTGGAGGCACCCGCTGTGGTGCCTTTTACCACTACCGTCACGCCCGGCAAAGGGCTGCGGTCGGTGGCGTCGGTGATGGTGCCGCTCACGGTTTGTGCAGGGGCCGTTTGGGCATACCCCGCGCTGACGAGGCTCACTACAGCTACTGGCACCGTCAGAAAAGTAAAGAATCTCATGTGGAAGGAGGTTACAGATGTGCGCCAAAATGAGCTTGGCTGGTTTCCGGTTTCGCTTTCCCTTTACCCCACCGATAGCTGTATAATATTCTGATTATCAGATATTTATACTTATTGGTGGGCGTAACTCGTAGCGCATTCACCACTGTTGCGGCGAAGGCTAAAAAGGATGGGTAAGCGGAAGATTGAAGCGCTTCCTTCCCGGCCTCGACTTGTGCACAGTCGGGCGCATTTGCCTCACGAAACGGAGAGCAGAACCTCTAGTGGGAAGGGGAGAAGCGGTTTGCCAGAAGGATTTCCGGCACCTACAGTCGCACCCGTCCGGCGGGAGTGCGACATAGGGGGCCAAGGCCGAGAAGCGGCCTTAACAGGTGGTACGGACCCAAGGTGCTAGATCAGAGCCGTACGCGAGCAAACAGAAGGAGAAAGGGAACAGCCTGATCCTTAGCAGCTCATGCCCAGAATTGGCATACAGACCACTGGGCGCAGCATAATACAACACCCATGCTGTACAGCAGCGAGGTTGATTTTGATGGCGGGGGAGCTGGCGAAGCTTTTCACGGCATTGTTGTTTTTATATGGTCAGGACTTGGCACCGTTTCGGATGATCCGAGGGTTGTCGGCGTTTCATAGAGCCTGTCTCTCCACGCCTCTGTATAAAAACAATCCTTTGATGGGGAAAGAATTGATGTCCTAAAGGTAGGGACGCGTTTTTCAAAAACGCAAATTTTATTCTGATTTCTCGGTCGGGTAGTATTTATGTGGTATACCCAACAGGCCACAACGCACCTCGTGTGCATTGTGGCCTGCGGCTTTTGTCTGCATACTGTAAGCGCAGCTAATAGGGATTTTAGAGAAAACGGCAAATATATATGTTATTGAATATCAACGAGATATATATTTGTCGTTTTCTGATTTTTCTGCTGGGCTATGGCTGAATGTACCGGGCGAAAAATTCGTAGGTGCGCAGCATCTGGTCAATGCGCTGGCGGTTGTCGCCCGACCGGGTGAGTTCGTGCGTGCCGCCAGGGTGGCGCACGTATTCCACGGGGCGGTTCAGCACTTTCAGGCTCCGGTAGAGCATTTCACCCTGCACAAAACCGGTGCGGCGGTCGTTTTCGCCGTGAAACATAATGTAGGGCGTGGTGATGTTTTGCACGGTCGTAATGGGCGATTCGCGGACGAGCGTGGCTTTCACAGCGGGCTCCCAGGGGTAGCCGCCAAAGTAATCGGGCACGAGTTGCCAGGCGTTGCCTTCGCCAAAAAACGTGGCCAGATCATAGACGCCCCGCTGCGAGCAAGCGGCCTTAAAGCGGTGGTCGTGGCTGATAATCCAGGCGACGAGGTAGCCCCCATACGAGCCGCCCGTGATGGCAAGCTTTTCGGCGTCGGCCCAGCCTTCGGCCACAGTTTTGTCGAGGGCCGTGAGCACGTCTTTGCTCGGGCCAGTGCCCCAATCGTTGACGTTGGCACGCAAAAACTCCAGGCCGTAACCGCCCGAGCCGCGCGGGTCGGCATACACTACCCCGTAGCCTTGGCTGCAGAAATACTGAAATTCGTGCCACATGCTCGCCTCACCGGGTCCCCACATCGCCGCGGGGCCACCGTGAATTTCGAGTAGCAACGGGTATTTCTTACCGGCTTGGTAAGCAGTGGGTTTCATCACCCAATAGTCCACATTCAAGCCTTTGTCGTTGACAAACGTATGCTTTTCGGGGCGCGACAACTGACGCGTTTGAACCCAGTCGTTGAAGTGGCCAATGCTTTTTACCTTCTTTAACTCGGCGTCGGCGAGGTAGAGGCCCGACGGATTGGCGATTTCGGTGCGGGCAAACACCACTTTGTCGCGGGCGACGCCGAAGCTGGTAATGCCGCTATCGTAATCCGCGAGTTTCTCCACTTTCCGGTTGCTGAGCTTCGCCCGATACAGGGGAACGCCGCCGTTGCTTTGGGCCGTGAAATACAGGTACTTATCATCCTGGCTCCAGGCAAGGCCTGCTTTGGCTCGGTCCAGAGGAAGGGTCACAATATCCTTGGATGAGCCGGCCAGCGGCATCACCGCCAGCGTAGCTACCGAAGCGTAGGAAGCGGGGCCAAATTGAAACGCCAGCCATTTGCCCGAGGGCGATACGGTCGCGCTGGTGTAGGAAACCCCTTTTTGGCCCAGCAACAACCGCAACTGAGTGCCGTTGCGATTGGCCATGAAAATCTGGCTTTCGCGGGAGCGGTCGGGGTTTTGCAGGGAGTCGAGCTGCCCGGTCAGAATTAGGTGCTGGCCGTCGGGCGTAAAGTCAACTTGCTTAAAGTCATAGAATCCGTGCGTAACCGCTACCGGTTTGGCACCGGCCACGGCATCGACAACGAAGAATTGTGTAAAGGATTGATCAGCAGACACATCCCTTTCATCCTGAAAATTGAGCTTGGTCAGCACTTTTGCTTTTTTATCGACCACGTCGTTCTCCAGATACGCCCGAATTTCGGCCAAGCTACCGTCGGCGTTGGGCTTGGCGGAAGAGGTAACTAACTGCTCGTTTTTATCGAAGCCCGGTTTTTCAAACGACCACCGGGGCAAGGCTTTGGCTGGGTTCAGCAGCGAATCGCGCAGCAGCGTATTGATCGGAATAGAGGCCGAAAACAGGATCTGCTTGCCATCCGGCGACCATTTTGGACTGGAGGCGCCCAGCGTGTAATGCGTCAGTTGCACGGCTTCGCCGCCTTCACTGGCTAATAAAAACACCTGCGGCTTTTCGTCCACGGTGCGGGTAAAAGCCAGCTGGCGGCCATCGGGGCTCCAGGCTGGCTGGGCCGCACCTTCCTTGGCGTAGGTTAGCTGTCGGACGGTAGCCGTGCCGTCGGTGTTGACCACGTACACTTGGCTGACGTTTTTGTAATCGGATTTTTTGGCGGCGTCGGGTTCCGTGCTCAGCACCGTGAACGCCGCCTTTCGGCCATCTGCAGTGAGCGTAATGCCGCCTACTTGCTGAATTTTGAGCAAATCGGTGACTTTGATCGGCTCCCGGCTAGGCTGGGCAAAACCGGAGTGCGCAAATAACAAACCGCAGAGCAGAAGTAGCTTTTCTTTCATAAGAGCACAAGAGTTTCCGCAAACTCGAACAAAATCCGCTAAGGAACTAGCCTGGCGCCCAAGCCGCTTGTACTGGGCGTGAAGCGCAAGAAACGGGATTGCGCTGCTCAGGCTTTTGCAGTGTTGCACTCATGCACATTCTTAAAACAGAAACCCCATTTTCAGCATGAAAACGGGGTTTCTGTAAACGAGCGCCGGATATAAGCCGGCTTTATCAGGACTGATCGAACTGGCGGGCAACGAAGAAAGCGGCGGCAGCGGCCAACGCGCCGGTACCGGCCATTTTGAAGGCGCCCCACACAGGCGGCTGGCCGGTCATGCGGCTTTTGAAGTACCCGAAAACCAGCAGGCACACCAGCGTAATCACGGCCGACCACAGCAACCCCTGCGCCGGGGAATCGGTGACGAAATAGGCGCTGAGCGGAATCAGGCCGCCCACGGCATAGGCAATACTGATGGTGGCCGCGCTTTTGGGCGCTTGTTTGGGGTCGGGCTTCTCCAGGCCCAGCTCGTACCTCATCATAAACTGCACCCACTGCTCTTCGTTGGCTGTTAGCTCGTGCACGGCAGCGGCGCGCGTAGCGGGCGAGAGGCCCATTTCGGCCAGCAATTCGTCTACTTCGGCTCGCTCGCGGTCGGGCACCTCCAGCACTTCGCGGTGCTCACGCGCAAGCTCCGAAGCGTAGTGCTCAATTTCGGTGCGACCGGCGAGGTAGCCGCCCAGCCCCATCGCGATGGACCCGGCCACGACTTCGGCCAAGCCCGCCGTAATCACCAGCCCCGATGACTGTACTGCCCCGCTTAGCCCCGCCGCTAGTGCAAAAGGCACCGTAAGCCCATCCGACAAGCCAATTACGATGTCTTGCAACATGGCCGAGCTGGTCAGGTGGTCTTCGGTATGCGGGTGCGCGCCGGACATAGCAGAATGGGTTAGAATGAGTTATTGGGTAAGGTATTGATTATTAATTACTTGCAATAAGGCGGCTAGCGTTGTTAGGCTACGGCATGGTAAACGACAAATCAGCACTGATGAGGTTGGCCGTTAGGCCGGTGCTTTGGCGGTAATAAGCGTAACGCAAATCCAAGGCTTTGAACTTGGCCACCCGCCCACCAAACGGCGTTTTGAATCGGCCCAACCCATACACCGGCGAGTAGCGCAGGCCCAGGCCCACCTTGTTGGCCGAAAAAGAAGCCAAGTCGTAATCGGAAGTGTAGTAAGTGTCTGTGAGTGAGTGCGCTATGTAAGGCGCAAAGTACTTGGCCGACGTTTGGGTGTGGTAGCGATAGAAGAGATACACCACAAAAAACGGCGTTACTTTCACCGGCGTTTCTAGCTCAAAAGTGTGGGCCTGAATACCAAAATTGTCGTTGTAGAAGCGGTAGAAACCACGTACTTGCACCAAGTCGGTGGCGTAGTACGTGGCGCGCAGGCCCACTGGGTATTTGTAGCGCTGGCGCGGCAGTAGCTCGGTTTTGGCCGTGCCCAGCGCCCCACCGGTTTCGCGGAAATACACCCGGTGAAACGGCGTGCTTAGCAGGCCGCGTTGGGCTACCAGCTCGGTGCTCACGGCCAGTTGCAGACGCTGGGTTAGTACTTGCGAGTACACCAAGTTCAGGTTGTAGCTCTGGCGCGTGTCGAAACCCGAGCCGTGTTCCTGGCCGCGGCCCGCCGGACGCAGTTCCGCTGGCAAGATGAGCGTGGCCCGGTCGAAGAACGCCTGGCCCGCGACGCTTAGCTCGCGGTTGCCGTCGGCAGAGGCGTGTGCCCACGAAGCGGTCAGGTTAAACGACAGGTAATCATACTCTTTCGAAAACCCGCCGCCCAGCCCCACGATGGTTTGCTTGTCGGCCAGCTGGCGCGAGTAGCCCAAATCGACGTGGTAACGCGTGTCGCTCGACGAGGGCGACGACAGTACCTGATCAATCCGGTCGGTGGAAGCCGAAGCGTAGTAATCCATGCCCACGTTGGCCGATACGCGCGTCACGGAATCCAGGGGAATGTTCAGGATGATGGTGGGCGTCAGGTCGGTCAGGTGCTGGGTGCCGCGGCCCCCTTCCACAGCGCCGTGGTCGCCGTCCTGCTGGTAGTAGCTGGTCAGGATATTGACTTCCGTTTCGCCTTGGTTGGTAGGGTTAGGCGGATTGGGAACGGTGGTATTGGGCGCGCCGTACCCATCGACCCGGTTTGGGGTCGGGGTGGCCTGCGCCCAGGTGAGCGTAGGGGCCAGCACCAGGAGCAGCGGGGCAGCAAAGCGCAGAAAAGAAGCGCTAAAATCGCGGTTCATATATAATGATCTTATAATCAATTAGTTGCAACCGCAGCCGCCACCTACCTTGCCTCCGTTGGCTCCGCCAGCGCCTTCGCGGTAGCTCTCGAAGTTGGTTTCGTACACTTCGATGCGCTTGTTGGCTAGCTTCATGTCCTCGTCGTTGAGGTACACCTTCTGGTAAGCCGCCACCGATACACAGCTTGCCAAGCCGCTGCTGCCTGCCAGCGCTAGTACTAGCCCCAAAATCAGGCGAGGCCAAGGATTTGTTTTCAGGATCTTGGTCATGGTTTGGAAGCAGAAGCTGCCTGAGACTTAGGGTTGGAGTAGTAGTTGGCAGTCATGCCTTTGGAAGTCAGCGTACGGCCGGCGTTGGTGATAAGTGCACAATCGATGCCCTGAAGGCGATTAATAAAGGCCAACCCTTCTTCCGGACCTTTCACAAACACCACTTCGTCGAGGCCATCGGCTACTTCTACGTCGGGGCAGATGATAGTCACTGAGCGCAAGCCCGTGGCCGGGTAGCCCGTATGCGGATTGATGATGTGGCCGTAGTATTTGCCCTTTACCGTGAAGTACTGCTCGTAGTTGCCGGCCGTCACCACAGCCATGTCGGTCACGGTAAGCCACGACGAAACCGACTGCGGATAAGCCGGATCGCCGATGGCAATGCGCCACAGCGAGCCATCGCCCTGCCGGCCCCAGCACGATACGTCGCCTGAGCCGTTGATCAGACCGCCCTGGATGCCCATTTGCTTCATCAGGGCCTGGGCGCGGCGCACCCCGTAGCCTTGCAGAATGCCCGCCAGGTTCATGCGCATGCCTTTTTCCTGAAGCATCACGGAATGAGCGGCCGGGTTAAGCAGCACTTTCTCGTAGCCGATGCGGCGCACCGAAGCGCGCACCACGGCCGAGTCGGGGAGGGCGGCGTGCTCCTGGCGGTCGAACTTGTAGATTTTCTCGCCCCCGGCGAAGGTGACGTCAAAAGCGCCGCCGCTCAGCGCCGAGAGCTTCAGCGTGCGAGCAATCAGATCGTACACCTCTTGATCCACAACCACCGGATGCAGGCCCGCGGCGCGGTTAACCTGCGTAATCTGCGACGTAGAATCCCAGTACGAACACAGTCGGTCGATGCGCTGGGCCTCCCGTATGCCCGCCCGAATGGCTCTCCACGCCAGCGAATCGTCGGCCGAAACCGCCGTAAACGTAAAGTGAGAGCCCATTAAATGAGCACTGCGCGTGAAATTGCGGGCTTTAGGCGCCGTCGGTTGGGCGTGGGCTATAAAGCTGCTAGTCAGTAGAATGCTGAACAGGAGCAGCGCCGACGCCTTTTGCCAGAAAGCGTCGGGGAGGGTCAGAGGGCTGCGCACAGAGCTTATTTCTTGGCCAGCAACTGCGTCAGGTAAGCGTCGTAGGCGGCGGGACCACCGGGGCGGTAGCCGGTCTTGGCCAGCACTTTGCCTTCGGGCGACAACAGCACCACCAGCGGAAACGAACCTTCTTTGTTTAGTTGGGCCGCGGCCTGCTCGTTGAGCTTGGTTTGGGTGGCGGGCAGCTTGTTTTTCTTGCTGCGCGGAAAGTCGAAGCGGGCCAGCACAAACTTGTCCTGCGCGTATTGCGCAAATTCAGGCTTATCAAATACTTCCTGCTTGAGCATGATGCAGGGCTTGCACCAGTCAGAACCCGAAAAAACCGCCAGTACCGGTTTGTTGGAAGCTTTTGCTTGTTGCAAAGCCGCATTCAGGTCGGCAGTCCAGGTAACGGCGGGCACCGACTGCGCGGTAGCCCCGAAAGCAATCAGCAGCGCGAAAAGACACAGAGCAAGGAAACGCATGGAGAAGAAAGGTCAGAGTGGAAATTAAAATCAAATTAATTCACAAACCGTGCTACCATACGATTACAGTTCCATTACGACGTGTTCTTAAGCGTATTTTAAGAATTTCCGGGCTGGGGAAGCCGGAGAATGCTTTTGCGTTTCCTTGTAACTATTTGTGCAACAGGTAGTTGCAAGGGAGGGTTTAGATAAGATTCTGCCGGCTGCTCTAGGCAGCGTTAGTTGCGGGCCGTTGACTTCCGTTCGATCAGCTCGGAGTTCAGAACCAGGCTTTGCGAAGCGGTTAGGGCTCGGTTTTTATCCAAGGCCGTAAACAGGATGCAGGCGGCTTCGCGGCCCATGGCATAGGCCGGCTGCTTGATGGCCGTGAGCGGCGGATCGAGCAGGGAAGCGATTTCCAGGTTGGAAAAGCCGATGATCTTGACGTCCCCGGGGATGCTCAGGTTCAGGGCTTTGCAGGCCTCGTAACTGCTTATGGCCAAGCGCTCTACGGAAGCAAAAATGCCGTCGACCTTTTGCGTTTCGAGCAGCTGCTGAATCAGCATACGGTTGTGCTCGTTGCTCTGGTGGCCACTTACAATCAGGTTGGCATCAAATGGAATCGCGTGATCTTCAAGGGCTTGTTGGTAACCTTGCATGCGCTTCTGCCCGATGGACAGATGTTCGGAAATCAGCAGGTACGCAATGCGTCGGCAGCCGGCCTCCAACAAGTGCTGCGTGGCTTTGTAGCCGCTCTCAAAGTCGTTGGTCGTTACCCTGACCGTGGCCATTTCCTCGCACACCCGGTCGAAGAAAACGATGGGAATGTTCTTGTTTTTGAGCTCCTGCAAGTGCGCAAAATCGGCGCTTTCGCTGGCCACCGACATCAGGATGCCGTCCACGCGCCCGTTGGCCAGATATTGCGCGATGGCGGCCTCGCGGGTGTGGTCTTCGTGGGTGAGGTAAATGAGTACGTGGTAGCCGTTGTGGCGTGCTACTTCCTCTATGCCGTTGATTACCAACGAGAAGAAGCTATTGGCGACCTCCGGAATAACCACGCCGATGGTCTTGCTTTTTTGGCGCCGCAAACTGCTGGCGTGCGGATTGGGCTCGTACCGCAGCTCACGTGCCAGCGCCCTGACGCGCTCTTTGGTATCAACGGCGATTTCATGGCTGTCGCGAAGGGCTTTCGAAACAGCCGAGATGGATAAATTTAATTCTTGGGCAAGCCTTTTCAGGTTAACGCTACTCATGCCCCTAAATTCCGCAAAATTAAGGACAACTCACCTAGGTGCTCATTCTGTCAGCCTACTGCAAAGCAGTGCATACGGCGTTTGGAGCGCGATTCTGCGCACAGAATCAAGGACATAGTACCCGTCTTTGCAACGCACTAGCTAATAGCTACTTGCCCGAATGAGGGTAGTCTTACTCACTTACTCTTGTACTGTCGAGATAGGCTGTTTGCAATCGATTTCGAAAACGTTTTCGTGAATAAATAGGATAAATTCCGTTGCGCGGGCGCAAGTTTTCGGTACTTACTGCTCTTAAGTAAAATGCAGGAACCGGTATGGGCTTGCGTTTCCCTCGCTTTTATTTCGCTCACTTTCCGTTTCACCGCATGAATATTCGACCTCTGCTGAACGCCCTAACGGCGCTGGTGCTGCTTGTGGGCCCTTTTGCTAGCCACAACCTGCGGGCGCAGTCGGCCCAGTTGCAGAACGCGCCCGGCCGGCGCATTCTCAACTTAAATGGCAGCTGGAACTACATCATCGATCCGTACGAAAACGGCTTTTACGACTACCGCCGCGAAGCTTTTGACCAGTCGAAGTCGGGCAAGGGCGGCTACTACGACAATCAGAAACCTAGCTCGAAGCAGGAAACCGAACTGATTGAGTATGACTTCGATAAGTCGGCGGCGTTGCAGGTGCCCGGCGACTGGAACTCGCAGGACCCGAAGCTGCTCTACTACGAAGGCACCATTTGGTACAAGAAGAGCTTCAGCCTGACGCCGAAACCCGGCAAGCGCTATTTTCTGTATTTCGGAGCGATCAATTACGAATCGCATATCTATTTGAATGGCAAGAAGTTAGGTATGCGCAAAGGCGGCTTCACGCCCATCCAGTACGACATCACCGATCGCCTCAGCAGCACCGGCGACAACTTCGTGATCGTGAAGGCCGACAACACCCGCCACGCCGACGAAGTACCGACCATCAACACCGACTGGTGGAACTACGGCGGCATCACCCGCGACGTGTTCATTGCCGAAACCCCGGCCACCTACATCACCGATTACAAGGTTCAACTGGCCAAAAACGACCCCAACACGCTGGCGGGCTACGTGCAGCTTAGCGGCGAGGGAAAAGCCGGGCAAACCGTGACCCTCAACATTGCCGAAGCCGGCATCAAGAAGAGCCTGAAGACCGACGCCGAAGGCCGCGCCACGTTTGCGGTTCCGGCCAAGAAGCTTACGCGCTGGTCGCCCCAAAACCCGAAGCTGTACCCTGTGAGCCTGACCAGCGGCTCCGATGCGGTGCAGGACCGCATCGGGTTTCGCACCATCCAGACGAAAGGCACGGACATTCTACTCAACGGAAAATCGACCTTTTTGCGCGGCATTTCCATCCACGACGAAAACCCGCTCATTCCAGGTCGGGCGCGCGGTGAAGGCGACCTGCGCATGCTCCTGACTTGGGCTAAAGAGCTCGGTTGCAACTATGTACGCCTGGCGCACTACCCCCACAACGAAGCCATGCTGAAGCTTGCCGACGAGATGGGCCTGCTCGTGTGGGCCGAAGTCCCCGTGTACTGGACCATTGCTTGGGAAAACCCCGCCACTTACCAAAATGCCGAAACGCAGCTCACGGACCTCATTTCGATGGGGAAAAACCGCGCCAGCATCGTGGTGTGGTCGGTGGGCAACGAAACGCCGCCCAGCGACCCGCGTCTGAAATTCATGACCAGCCTGGTCAAGAAAGCCCGCAGCCTCGACGATACCCGCCTGATTTCGGCTGCCTTAGAGTTGCACCGCGATGGCTCTAAAATAACCGTAGACGACCCGCTGGGCGCCGAGCTCGACCTGACCAGCTTCAACGAATATGCCGGTTGGTATTGGGGCGGCAAGCCCAGCGAAATCACGCAGTATACTTTCGACATCAAATACAACAAGCCCGTCATAATCAGTGAGTTTGGCGGCGACGCCCTGGGTGGCTACCACGCCGACGCCGATACCCGCTGGAGCGAGGAATACCAAGAGGCGCTGTACCAAAACCAGTTCAAAATGCTCAGCGGCATTGCCGGCCTGCGCGGTCTGACCCCCTGGATTCTGACCGACTTCCGCGCCACGCGCCGCCAGCACCCCGTATATCAAAACGGCTTCAATCGCAAAGGCTTGATTTCCAATACGGGGCAAAAGAAGAAAGCTTTTTACACCGTGCAGGAATATTACCGCCAAATGGCGCAGAAATACGATGGCAAATAACCTCCCCGTTTGGTAGCCCCCATGCGATGCGCTGCTGCAAAATGGCCCGGCTTCCTCAGCTTGCTGTTGCTCTTACTAGTCGCCGAAAGGCTACCGGCGCAGGGCCTGCAACCCCGACTTTGCGAACAGGCTACGCCGCCTAAAACGAAGGAGAAATTTAAGCTGTATCTACTTGTAGGTCAATCAAATATGGCTGGGCGAGGTGCAGTGGAAGCGCAGGATACTGTACCCAACCGACGGGTATTGCGCCTGAACAAAGAAGGCGCCTGGGAGATTGCCAAAGACCCCGTGCACTTCGACAAAGCGGCGGCAGGCGTAGGGCCTGGCCTGACGTTCGGCAAAACGCTGGCCGCCTTGGATACGAGCGTAGTCATTGGCTTGATTCCGTGCGCGGTAGGGGGCTCCGGCATCAATGTCTGGCAGCCGGGCGCCTTCTACGCTGCCACCAATACCAACCCCTACGACGATGCCATCAGGCGGGCCAAAGCGGCCATGCAAAGCGGCACCTTAGCGGGCATTATCTGGCATCAGGGAGAGTCGGACAGCAAGCCCGACTTGAGCTCGGCCTACGGCAAGAACCTTACAGAACTAATTGCCCGCTTCCGCAGGGATTTGCAGTCGCCCGACGTGCCGTTCGTGGCGGGGCAATTGCCGGAATTTCAATTCGTGCAAACAGATAGTATTGGTAAACAACACGTTAACGCAGATGCAATTCGCGTCAACCAAGCCGTGGCCCAGCTAAAAAAGACGGTGCCACACTACGATTACGTCACGGCCGAAGGTACCCGCGACCGTGGCGATAGGCTACATTTTGACGCGGTTTCGGCCCGCCTCATGGGCCGTCGGTATGCCTTGGCTATAAAGGCGCTACAGCAAAAAAATGCCAAAGCTCGTTCACGCGTTAGAGCGAAATAGTTAATTGATTACCAGATTGTTGTTTGGCAATAGAGGCAAGCAAGTAGAGCCTACTAACAGCTTTCTTCGATAGCAAGTAGGCAAAGTTAACCAGATCAACTATCGAAAGGGAAGGTTGGCCTGTTGTGACCTGCCGAGGCGCGTTACAGCGGAGCAAGTAAGGCTGTCAATAGCATTAGTCGAAGAATGAATATTGTCTTCTGTATTTTATAATATTTTTAATATACATGTTGTTCTCTATGTCAGAAAAGGCATTTACATTGAACTGTTCTTTTAGGGTTTACGATCAGTTTATATGGCTTTTTCTACTTCGTTGCGTCTTTTTCGTCGGGCTTCTTACGCGTTGCTAATGGTGGCAGGTACGGCCTGTGCCAGCATTCACGAACGAGCGTATGCTGTGCAGGAACAACCGGAGGAAAGCCATCAGCCGGAAAATCAGTTGGAACTGCTGCGTTTCCGCCTCGTGCCCGATGCCAGTGGGCAGCGCGTGCAATGGGTGACTCCCGATGAACTGGCTTGCTCTTACTTTGTGGTCGAGCGCCGCACCGAGCAAGGAGCGTTTCAGGCGCTGGGTCGCGTGCCCGGCGATGCCATGGCCGTGAGCGCTCGCAGCCATGAGTTCGTTGATACAACGCCGGTACAGGGACGCGCGCAATACCGACTGCGGCAAGTTGACCTAGATGGCTTGGTGCACACCGGCCCCGTCCTTGAGACGATGCCAAGCAGCACAATTTTTGCCGTGCGCTAAGAAAAATTTATCAAAAGGCTAATAAAAGTAACTGATATAAATATTTGATTGTCAAATACTTATATCAGTTACGAGAGGTTAACGCTGCCTCGTGCAACGGTAGGCTAGCGCTGCCCACGATGTGGCGCGATGCTTTTTCCTGTACCAGCACTACGGCGCGCAGGTTTTGGGCTTTCCACTGCGCATTCAGGTTTAGCGGGGCTGTGGCCGAGAAGGTGCCGTTGTCGAGGGTAGTGCCCAATGGGCGCAGGCTTCGCACCACGGACGCGTGTCGGAGCAACCGGCCCGAATTTTCGCCCCGGCCCACTTGGCTCGACAGGCCGCTTTCGTTCAAGGCAAGCAGCACCTCGGCTGGGCCGGTGCCGGCGGGCAGGTTGGCTACGGTTACGACCAGCATATTATTCGAGCGGGCCAGGGTAACAGTGGCGCGAGGCGCTTTGGCAGCCTTGGCAATGGACTGTGCTACAAGCTTTTGCTGGCTGCCCACAAATTCGTACTGGCCATTTACGATGGCTTGGGGCGTGTACGAGCCCGTGCCGAATAGGGCGGCGTAGTCGCGCTGGCGGCGGGTGAAGACGGCGGACGAGAAGGGGTCTTTCCAGCCCAGGTTGTTCCAATAATCGACGTGCTGGCCCAACACGATCACCTCCACGCCCGCAATAGTCTGCGTGGTTTCGAGTTCGCGCAAGGCCGCATCGGCCGCCGGGCAGCTCGAACATCCTTCCGAAGTGAAGAGCTCCACCACTACCGGCACCTTGCCCGCCGCATCCTGCTGGCGCCCCATCGGCAAGACGTTCCTGAACACTGCGGCCGAAGCGGCCGTCACGCAAAGCAGCAGAGCGAAGGCGAAGCGTTTCATAGGAACGGACGTTTGGCATTTCGTAAGGGTAGACGGGCCACTTTTCCAAACCTTTCCGGAATGGAGAAAAACGCCGCTATAGTCTAACGCCTTGGTTTCGTGGAGGTTGCTAGAGGTGCAAAGGCAACAAGGGCTGATGGTGAGTAAGAAGGAGCAGAGAGCAGTGAAGTAGCCAGAACTTATCGTAAATATAAATAATTGACTATCAATATAATAGCTATGTACTTAGCAGTTTGAAAAAGAAGTAGCGCCGCAAGCACTGTTTAGCAGATGTGGGCGTCTGTTGGCACAAGTAAGGCGCCAATGCTGTTACTATTGCTGGCAAGCTCGTTTCCTGATGCTACTTTCACTTCGTCCGTGGATTCGATGAAAAAATTAGTTGAAAAGCATCCGTTGGCCATTCGTTGGTTTCACTGGATCAACTTCCCGGTGCTGGCCCTGATGATCTGGAGCGGCATCCTGATTTATTGGGCCAATGACGTGTACCGCCTTGGCTGGGGTAACGTCACGCTGCTGAAGTTTTTTCCGAAGTCGTTTTACCAGGCGTTTCACGTCGATCATAAGCTGGCGCAAGGCATGGCGTGGCACTTTGTGCTGATGTGGGTTTTTGCCCTGAACGGGCTGCTGTACGTGAGCTACACGCTCGTGTCGGGCGAGTGGCGAGCGCTGGTGCCCAACCGCCACAGCTTCGCCAGCGCCTGGCAAACTGTGCTACACGACCTGGGCATCCGCAAGGAGCCGCTGCCGCCGCAGAAGTTCAATGGTGCCCAGCAAATCGCGTACACGTCGGTGGTGCTGATGGGGGCGGGGTCGCTGCTGACGGGCCTTGCCATTTACAAGCCTGTGCAGTTCGCGTGGCTGACCTCGCTGCTGGGGGGGTACGAATGGGCGCGCATCGAGCATTTCACCCTGACCGTTGGCTACGTGCTGTTTTTTGTGGTGCACATCGCGCAGGTGGTCAGAGCGGGCTGGAACAACTTCCGCGCCATGGTCGCCGGCTTTGAAATCGTGGACGAACCGGCCGTGCAGCCGTCAAGCGCCTCATTACCGACGGTGGCCTCTGCCGCGCCTTCGTCCCAGGCTTAATTTTCTTTGTCTCATGGCTTACCCCGAATCCTCCCAACCTGCCGCTTCCGGTCCGGCTTTGCCTGAGTCCCAACCGACAACCCCCGTTTCAGATGAAGCCGTGGAGCGCCAGGCTGCGCGCCGGACGCGCCGGGCTTTTCTGGTGGGCGGTGTGGCGGCTTTGGCGGGCATTGTAGGCTGGAACTGGCTGCTCGATGCGCCGCAGGAAGATGGCTTGGCGGCGCCGTTGCGCCGCGTGCTCGATGCCAACGGCCGTTTGGCCACGGCGTATTTTCGCAATACACGCCTCGCCACCGAGTTTCCGAAAAGCCGCGCCAAGCCCCTGCGAAAAAATGGCACCGAAGGCTTGAAATCGGCACTGGACGCGGTAGCTTGGCGCTTACAGGTCCAGCGCTACGCCCCGGCCGGCACCACGCCTCGCATGCAGGAATTTACCCTCGATGAGGTGAAAGCGCTGCCCCGCGTCGAGATGACTACCGAGTTTAAGTGCATCGAAGGGTGGAGCACCATCGTAACCTGGGCTGGCACGCGCCTCTCCGATTTTTTGGCGAAATACCCGCTGGCTACCCGTTCCGGCCGTCCCGTCGATCCCAACAATCCGCCCACCGATCTGGCGCCGTATGTAAGCTTGGTTACGCCCGATAAAGAATATTACGTGGGACTCGAAATTGAAAGTGCCCTGCATCCTCAAACCCTGCTGTGCTACGAGATGAACGGCACTCCGCTCACGCCCGAACACGGGGCACCGTTGCGGCTGGTTACGCCGCTCAAGTATGGCATCAAGCACATCAAGCGCATCGGTACCATTGCCTTCCTCGACCAACGCCCGCCCGATTATTGGGCCGTTCGGGGCTACGATTGGCACGCTGGCCATTAGATAGTGATGAAGCAGTAACAGCGTAAAATACAGCGTTACAGATCACACTAATCGCCTCGTTCTGTTGTTGTAAGGGCTTACCGCCTAGCGCGTCGGCCCGGTCCGAAACCACCCATCCTTTTTGACTCTCTATACCTATGCAAACCCGTAATTTCTTTCTTGCCCTAGCTATCGCAACCAGCAGTTTGGCTTCGCTTGCCTTCGTGCCGCTGAGTCCCGATAATCCGACTGTAAGCTTGAAACGCTCCACGGCTAACCCTGCACCCAAAGACCTGACGGGCTTGGCGGTGGCTACTTTTGCCGGGGGCTGCTTCTGGAGCAATGAAGAAACATTCGAAGAAGTACGCGGCGTCACAGTCGTGGTGTCGGGCTATGCAGGCGGCACTGTCAAAAATCCGAGTTACGAAGATGTGGCTAGTCAGCGAACCGGCCACGCCGAATCGGTGCAGGTGTACTACAACCCCAAGCAGGTAACCTATCAGCAGTTGCTCGACGTGTTTTTCCTCGGTGCCCACAACCCCACCGAGCTCAACCGCCAAGGCCCCGATACCGGCCCCGAATACCGTTCGGTGGCGTTTTACCGCTCTCCGCAGGAAAAGCAGCTTATTGAAGCAACCATCAAGCGCATCGACGCTTCTCACCATTACGATGCGCCCATCGTAACGCAGGTGGCGCCCTACACGCAGTTTTGGACTGCCGAAGACTACCACCAAGGGTACTACCGCTTGCACCCTACGCAAGGCTACATCGACCATGTATCACGGCCGAAGGTTGAGAAATTCAGAAAGGCCTTTCCCAATCTGCTCAAGCCTGCCGAAGTGCTTTAGGAACTCGCCGGATAATTTATTTAGCTAAAAAAGCCCGCTTCCATGTTGGAAGCGGGCTTTTTCGTGTGAAGAGACACTATGCTATGCGCAGCTTTAGCTCTCGTTTATAAGTGTTTACAACACGGTAGCTGATGCGAATTTGTGGGAAACAATGCGTAAAATATTAGCTAATATCATTGGATATAATGCTAAATATATTAGATTTGTATATCGTATTTCTGGCCACCCACTAGCTCTTTACTTCTATGGATAAGCGTTTGCGATATCAGGTTCGGTGCCAGGTTACTTTGGCGCAACTTGATTGTGGTCAGGTAGTTGGCCTGCACCAAGAGGAACACCAAGTGACCAGCTACACAGCCGAGCTTAACGAGCTGTTTGTGGATTTGTGTGATCACTTTCGCAGCCCGCGTTTGCTGGGCCTGCAGATCCTTTCCATCCGGCGCCAACGACGCATGCTCCGACGCATCCGTCCCTTGCCCTCCGCCCTGATGGTCGTGCGGTAGACGCGTACTTTTTGCCAGTCGGTAAGAAGCGAAAGCGTATTACTCAGCGTTGCTGTGCCACTGAATGGCAAAATAGCCGCATGGCGTGCTGCCCGTGTTGGTAAAGGCATGCGGCACGTTGGACCGCAGCAAGATCACGTCCCCCGTCGTGGCTTTGTGTGATTTGTCGCCGATCAGCATTTCGCCGTTGCCTTTGGTCATCAGAATAATTTCTTCGGCGCGGTGCGTGTGCGGTGGATGGCTGGCTTTGCCGGGGTTGAGTACCGTTGCGTGCACGTCAAACCGTTTAAACACCGACGAGGGCCGGTCGAACACGGGGCGGGTTTCGCCCTTGTCGGTTTTGGTCATCTTAAACTGGCTCCAGTCTTTCAGAAACGAGCCGCCTCCAGCCTGGCCACGCTGCATGTCCACGGGGTCTTTCGCCTTGAATTTCAGCACGTAATACGTTGCCGGTACCTTAGTGGCATTGCGAAAGCTTTGTTTGTCGCCGGCCACAATGAGCGCGAGGCCGCCGGGGCCCAGCGCCTTGGTCGAGTCTTTCACGGTTGCCGTCAGGGTGCCCTCCTTCACGATCACGAGCTCTTCCGCATCGTTGTAGCCTTGCAGCGGGTGGTTCATTTGCCCCGGCCCGAGCGTGGAGGTATGAATGGTCAGCTCTGCCAAGTCAAGCGTGCTACCTTTGGCCAGTTGCCGGCTTTCGCGCCCGCCGTCCTTCTTTACCGCTTGATCAGTAGGGCTATACACTGCCGAGGGCAAGTCATCGGTTTGCACGAAACCAGCAGTAACCAAGGCGCCAAGGGCCAGCAATGTCATTTTCATAAAGCAGGTGGGTAAACTCAGGTAGTGAGAAGGAGGAAAAGCAGAAGGATGATTTGAGTGGTTGTTAACGTAAGTACCAGATTGTTAATAAGTTACTTGTTGGGGCTTTGCAAAGCCATTTCCAGCCCTTTGGTGGTGGTGTAGTATTTGGCCAGCATGTTGGGCACTTCCCACTGGGGCATGTTCCGTTGCTGAAGATACTCCAGAAACTGCTGGGTGACGCGGGCAAAATGCGATTCGTGGCCTTCGCGGTAGCTATCGGGGATGAGCACCTCCCAGCCTTTATCCGATTTTTTCAGTGCCACGCCGGGGTATTTTGCCTGAATCGGCTGGACTGCTTCCCGCAGGGTCTTTTCGTACGCCGCATTGTTTGTGCGCGGCTCCACGTACAGGGCCGTTTGGTAATGCTGCGCGGCGCCCTGCCGAACCACCAGATTGGCTTTGGTGCCCCGCAGCATCGAATAATGCGTGTCGCCGGCTCCTTCGGGCGCTTTGTACGCCCAGATGGCCGAAACCTTGGCGTGCACGCCCAACAGCCGGTACACAATCGAGCCGTTGCTGTATACTTTCAGCAGGCTGTCGTTGGCCAGGTCTGGTTTTAAGTAAGCCGGAAAGGCCGGGAGTTGGGTAATGGTCTTGAACTGACTGAGGCTCATGTCGGTAGGCCAGCGCTTGGCCGAAAGAACCTGGATATCTTTTTTATAATCCAAGGCCTTTTCCGGAAAGCATTCCCACTGTACCAAGTCCACGAGGTGCGTGGTCACATCTACAATGCCTTCGCCTTCCTGCCGGACATCCATAAACCACGGCGGACGCGTTAACACGTTGCCTGACACATACTTATAAAAGTAGTGCACGCTTTCCTTTACGACAGCCGGGTTGTCGGGCGTGCCTTTTTCCAGGGTGCCAAACACCTGCGGCAGCTGAGAAAGCGCCTTTTGCAGCACAGTGGTGATCTCAAACCGCTCCGTCATGATGTCGTAGAGCAGCAAGTTGCGTTGGCGAGCGGTCGCAAAGGCGCTTTCCAGCGTTTTAAACTCCTGGCTGTTGATTGCCATCGGCTTGTCGGCCAGTACGTTAAAGCCAGCTTTTAGCGACTCGGCGATGTACTCGGTTTTCTTTTGATTGTTGCCCGCAATAACCACCACGTTGCCCGCTTTCTCGGCCAGCATTTTCTGAAAGAAATCGGGGCCGGTGTACACCTGCTCTTGCCAGTGCGTGGGGTTGTCGGCGCGGGTGTTGTACGCCGTAATCCTATCCAGATGCAGCTGCACGTCGGGGCCGGCCGGGGCATACACGTGCACCGTCGGGTCGACGGTTGGGTACATGGACTTTTGCACCAGCGCCGCATGAAAATGCCCCGGATCAAGCGTTACCAATCGCACGGCGGCACTCGGTTTGTTGGTAGTTTGCCCCAAGCAGGAGAGGGTAGTCAGAAAAATGAAGGGCAGGGCAAGGCGAATAGTCTTCATTTTCTCGAACAGAGGGTTTGGTAAACCGCAATCTAGTTACCTGATTTGGGTTCTGTGATAAATACTTGACAATTAATTAATTAGCCAATCATGGTATAAGGCTTGCGCTGAGGACGCGAAAGCATGCTGTTGGCTTCGTCATCATTCTTGAAGCGTTCTTTGGCAGGGTCCCAGTACACTTTGCGTTGCAGCTTCATCACGATGTGGTGAATTAGGCAAGTAGAGCAGGAGCGATGCCCCACTTCTACGGGCGCAATCGGCGGCTTGCGCGATTTGATGCACTCCAGCCAGTTGCCGTGGTGTTCTTTGCTCTCGTAGAGGTGGATTTCGTTTGGCCCAATCACCGACTGGATGAGCTTCGGATCGCTGGCGTCCAGGGCTTTGGCCGCCTGAATGCTGGCCGGGTCGCTGGCCGTAGCCTTGGCGTCGCCGCGCGACACGAAAATCCAGCCGTCGGTTCCTTCGAACTTGATGCCGTTTGGGAAGCTGTCGCTGATGATCATGTGTACGCCGTTGGCATACAATCCTTCGGTCTTGAAGGGACCGTGCACGTTCCAGAGGCCTTTTTTGGGAAATTCGGCGGTGCCCCACACCTCTATCGGGCCGGTGTGCTCGGTGTCCATGGCCCAGTGCGCGCAATCGACGTGGTGGGAGCCCCAACCCGTAATCATACCGGCGCCAAACTGCTCGCAGCGCAACCAGCCGGGGCGGTCGTAGCCCTGTTGCGGGTGCACGCGCTTTTCGGTGTAATACACCTCCGGCGTCGAGCCCAGCCACATATCGTAGTTTAGGTTTTTGGGCACCGGCATGGGCGGCTCTTCGTCGCCGGAAGGGTCGCCGGGCAAGCCGATGTACACGGTTTTGAGCTTGCCGATGCGCCCGTTGCGCACCAATTCAGCGGCGTAGCGAAACTGGCTGGTCGAGCGCTGCTGGCTGCCAATCTGGAAAATGCGGCCGGTTTTTTTCACCGCGTCGCTCAGCGCCCGGCCTTCCGCAATGGTTAGGGAAGTTGGCTTTTGACAGTACACATCCTTGCCCGCCTTTACCGCCGCCATCCCGATGAGCGCATGCCAGTGGTCGGGCGTGCTGATCAGCACCGCATCCACGTCTTTGTTCTGCAACAAAGACTGGTAATCGTGGTAAACCTTCACCCCGTCGAACGGCTTGCCGTTTTTCTTGGAGTAATAGTCGTTGACCAACATTTTGGCGTCTTCGGCGCGCTTGGTATCCAAGTCGCAAACGGCCATAATCTGGGCCTGGTCGTATTGCCAGACGCCGGGCATGTCGTGGCCGCGCGAAATCCGTCCGGTGCCAATAGCGCCGATGTTGATGCGGTTGCTGGGCGCATTTTTCCCGAAAACGCTGGCCGGCACTATCGTCGGGAAGCCGCTAAATGCAATGGTCGCGACGGCGGCTTTGGCGGAAGCTTCCAGAAAATTCCGCCTGGAAACCTGAGGTGTTTTTTCTTCGCTCATGCGCTTTGTGGGTTAAAATAGCCAGAAGAAAATCCTTACTTAAGCTTCACCGTGACTTTGGGCGCGTGGCCGAAATACTGCCAGCCGCTCTCGGCTTTTTCTTTCGTAAAATGCCCGTTGTACACGATCAATCGGTACTTGAGCGTGTAAGTCTGGCCCGGATTGAGCAGCCAGTTTTTGTTCTTGGTAGGCGAAAAATTCGCGAACATGTCGCCGCGGCCGTTCATTGTTTCGGGCCAGATGCGCAACGGCTCGGGGTAGTTGTAATTGGTTGGGTATGACATCATTACTAAGCCGCCGTAATCGTTGTCGAGCTGTCCCTGCACGATGCACCAGCGGGCCGTCGAGCCGTCGGCTTCCTTGCGGGTTTTGCCTTCGGAGGTGAGCACTTCGCTGTTATCCTTGTTCCATTTTTCGGTGGTGCGCCAGCCAAACCCACCATACCGATACGCCAGCAGCAACACCGGGCTGGTGCTGGCGCAATTCATATTGATGGTTACGTCAGCAATGTAATAGTCCTGATTCGTAGGCTGGTACACCCGCACCGATTGCAGCTCGTTCAGGGCGACTTTTTCGCCGCCTCCTTTTTTGAAAGCCACGTGTTTCTGCAACACCTCGTATTCGCTGAACACCGGCCCGCTGGTAGTAGCCACCGTGTTGGCAAAGCGCACCGTGCCTTTGCGGTCGCGGATATTCCAGAAATCAACCGTGTCTTTTTCAAATAACACGTGCGTCCACGGGTTCCAGATGCCGTAATGATGGTAGTGGTCCGGCGCCTGAATGCGGGTCAGCTCCTGCCCATGCGGCGTCCAAAGGGGGTGAATAAAGCCGCTGCGCTTGTAGGCCGTATCGATGCCCGTGGGCGGATACACCGTTTTGTAATTATACCGCAGCAGGTTTTTAGTGCCTGCCTGAATGGTCAGCGCGCCTTTTTCATCTTTTACGTTGATGCTGGCCGGAGCTTTTTTGCCGGTTCCTTTTACCAGTTCGTAAGTGTGCTTCGCGGACTTGGCATTTGCGGTTTCAATAATCCAATGGATAAACCGTGCGTTCCCGCTTTCTATCTGGTAAGCAATCGGCGTCCGTTGGCTGCCCTGTACCTCTACCAGCTGCAAAACCGAATCGGGTAGAAACGTAATGGCGTCCAAGCTCGTCGTGACCGGGATGCTTAATCCGTTGGCAGGTTGCGCCAGATTAACTTCCAGTGTTGCAATTTTTTGCGCCACCCCCACGGTGTGCATCCCGGCGAAAAGCAGAATCAGCCAATATTTCATCGTCATTATAGCGTCTGGCTTGGTCTTTCATCTCCGGGCTCGCAATCGGCAAGTCTGGGCGAAGTGGATGCTAAGTAAGGAAATAGTCTGAGGGCCAAGCTGCTACGAGCTGCAGATAAGCCAAATAGAGTATCACAACCGTTTCCGGAAACGGTTGTGATACTCTATTTCTGGTCTGGCCATGCGGTTGCGTTGCCACTCGCAGAAATGTTGCTGGGGGATGATTCGACAGCGCTAAGTTACAAGCTACGAGAATAAAGTTATTCATAACATTCTGACTATTAATGGCTTATATTGAAATAGTGAAATCTGCTTAACAGCCACATTTCCATCGGCATATCATCCTATTCGTATCCACAACCACTGTTGGGCTTCTGCGTAGAGCCTACCGCTTGGGTTCGGTGCCAAAATCGGAGCAGGCAACCCTTTTTTTCATGCTGAAATGGCTTTTCCTGAGCTTCGTAGCTCTCTGTTTTCTTCCGGCATCGGCTGCTGGCTATTCCGTCCTGACTCATCAGGCCAACGTCGATTCGTGCTGGCGGCGCTGCTTGGTGCCGTTGCTGACCCAACGCTACCCCGGTGCCACTCCGGAGCAGTGGAAAGAAGCCAAATCCTACGCCTACGGCGGCTCCATTATCCAGGACATGGGCTTCTATCCATTTGGCTCTAAGCTATTTACAAACCTGACGCATTACGTGCGCAGCGGCGACTTTGTCCGCAATCTGCTCGACGAAGCCCAAGACCGCAACGAATACGCGTTTGCGCTGGGCGCGATGGCGCATTACGTGGCCGATATCAAGGGGCATTCGGAAGGCACCAACCGCGCCATGCCTTCGGTGTATCCGGAGCTGGCGGCCAAGTACGGCGATGTCATTACGTACTTCGAAGCGCCCAAGCAGCACACCCAACTCGAGTTTGCTTTTGACGTGGTGCAACTGGCCGCCGGCCGGTATCGCTCCGACAATTACCACGATTTCATTGGTTTTCAGGTGAGTAAGCCAGTGCTGGAGCGGGCTTTTCAGAAAACGTACGGGCTGGAACTGGGGCAGGTAGTGCTCAACGTCGATGTTTCCATTGGCAGCTTCCGCTTTGCGGTGCAGCAACTGATCCCGACGGCGGCCCGGGCAGCCTGGCACGCGGAGCGGAAGAATATTCGCAAGCTCGATCCGCAGGCCCGCCGTCGCGATTACGTGTATCGGCAGAGCGAGCGTAAGTTTCGGCGCGAGTACGGCGTGAAGTACGAAAAGCCGGGTTTTGGCGCGCGGCTGGCCTCCAAATTCATTGGCATTTTGCCCAAAATCGGGCCGCTCAAGCCCTTTGCTTTCCGCCTGCCTACTCCGAAGGCCGAAGCGTACTTCAAAAAGAGTTTCGCCGATGTCATGGCCGACTACTGCCAGATCTTGGAGCGCGAAAAGGCAAATACTACCGCTTCGGCCAAGCCTCTGCCCAACTACGATTTCGACACGGGCCACACCACCAGAGCTGGCGAATACGGCTTGGCCGACGAAACCTACGGCGAGTGGCTGCGCAAACTGGCCGACAAAAAGTTTGAGGGCATAAGCCTGCCTCAGCAGCAGGACATCGTGCAGTTTTTTGGCGATACGTCGCGCCAGCCCGTCAACGAAGACGAGAAGAAAGCCAAAACCCAGGCCGAAACCCGCGAAGCCCTGAAGCAACTACGCCAACTAACGCTGGTGCCTAACGAAAGCCCCGCGAAATCAACTCCCTAAAATGCTTCAGAAAGCGATAGTGGATAAGTTAATAACTTGTTGATAACTAAACATTTACAAAGTAAAAAGGCCGCTCATATTGCATGAGCGGCCTTTTTACTTTGTAACGTAGCTGCTTTTACTGGCCGCCGCCTTCCTGCACCAAGCTGCCGCTGAGGCGGCGCAGCACGGTTTCGGCTTCCTTGGCTTGGTAGCGAATGTCGAGCAACCGGGTTTCGGCGTCGATGCGGTTGCGCTGGGCTTCGCGGAGCTCAAGAGGCGTCAGTAAGCCGAGGCGGTAGCGCTCCAGGGCAATGGCTACGTTTTGGCGGGCAAGGGTAATGTTATCTTCTTCTAGTTCAAGTAGTTGTAGTCGGTTTTGGTATTGCGCATAGGCTTGCTCAGCCTGCGATTCTAAGTTGAGCCGCGTCTGATCCAACTGAATGCGGCTTTGTTCTTCGGCTACGCGGGCGTTCTGCTCCAGCCGGTTGCGGTTGAACCCGTCGAAAATGGGCACGGAAGCCACCACGCCGTAGTTAGGACCAAAAACGCGGTTGGTATTGGAGCCCAGCACGCTGCCTTGGGCCGTATTGATCAGGAAGGCGTTGTTGATGTTGCGCGTAAGGCCATAGCCCCCCGTCAGATCGACCTGCGGATAGCGCGAAGCCCGCACCAACTTGCGGTCGAACTGCGCCACATCTACACCGAAGCGGGCTTGCTGCAAACGCGGGTTGCGCGCTACAATGCCTTGGTTGATGGCTTCCCGATCGAGATCGCGGGTGACCACAATCGAGTCGGAGGGACTGAAATCGAGTTGCGGACCGCGGCTGAGCAAGTTGTTGAGGTTGACTTTGGCCGTTTTCAGCGCTTCCTGTTGCTGGATGAGCAACGAGCGGTCGGCGTTAAAATCGACGCGCGCCGTCAGAACTTCCACCTTGGCGCTCACGCCCACATCTACCTGCGCCTGCGTCAGGTCAATGCGTTGCTGACCGATGGCTAGCGCTTGTTCCAGGGACTTGATTTTGCCCGATTCGCGCACCACGGCGAAGTACGCGTTGGAAATGGATTCCACGGTTTCTTCCATGGTCGCGCGGGTGATCTGGCGCTGGCCGTTTTCCAGCGTCCGCAGCCGGTCGTAGGCGATGAACATACCAAACCCGTCGAAGATGGTCCAGTTGACGCCCACGTTGGCATTCAGCGCGTTGGCCTTGCCGCCGTTGATGACCACCGCCTTCTGCTGCTCGCGTTGCTGCCGGGTGTTGTTGATGTTGAAGGTGCGCGAAAAATTACCGTTTACCGAGGGCAACTGGCCGGCGTTGCCGCGCGTCACGTTGTTGCTGGCAATTTCTTCGTCGCGGCGGGCCAGCTGGATGCCGAAGTTGTTTTCCAACCCAATGCGGATGGCTTCCTGCAACGAAAGAGGCGGTCCCTGCGGCACCGTTTGGGGTTTTGCTAGTTGATTTTGTTGCTGGGCCCGCCCCACCAACGGCGCGAGCAACAACAGCAAAAAGAGGTAGCGGGTGTTCAACTTCATTCTAAACGCAAAAACGCGGGCGGGAAACGTAAGTAATTAATAATTAAATACTTATAAATAAGAAAATTAGGCGGCTACTGCTTCGTGGGGCTCTGCTTCGGGCTTCTTCTTGCTGTGCTTTTTGGCCGTAGCAAAGTACGAGTACATCACCGGCACCACGTATAGCGTAAGGCCGGTGGCAAACAGCAAGCCGCCCACTACGCCAATGCCCATCGCACGGCGGCTAAGGGCGCCCGCGCCCGTCGCCACGGCAATCGGCAGAATGCCCAGCACGGCGCACAAGCTCGTCATCAGGATGGGGCGGAAGCGGGCCGTAGCGCCTTCCACGAGGCCGGTCATGTAGTCGGCACCGTGTTCCACGCGCTGGTTAGCAAATTCCACGATCAGGATACCGTTTTTCGTCACCAGACCCACGAGCATGATAATGCCGATTTCGGAGAACAAGTTGACCGTTTGGTTGAAATACCATAAGCTCAGCAACGCGCCCGACAACGCCAGCGGCACCGTAATCATGATAATGCCTGGATCGCGGAAGCTCTCGAACTGTGCCGCCAGAATCAGGTAAATCAGCACCAAGGCCAAGCCGAAGGCAAACAACAGGGATGAGGAGCTTTCCTCGAAGTCACGGGAAGCACCGGAAAGCGCCGTTGAAAACGAATCGTCGAGGTCCTTGCTGGCAATAGCGCGCATGGCCGCAATGCCGTCGCCCATCGTTTTGTTGGGGCTAAGTGCCGCCGAAATTGTGGCTGAGTTGTAGCGGTTGAAGCGGTAGAGTTGGGGTGGGGTGCTCTGTTCTTCCAACCGGATTACGTTGTCGAGCTGCACAAGCTGGCCGGCACGGTTTTTCACCGAGAGCGTGCGTACGTCTAAGGGCTGGTTGCGGTCTTCGCGCGCCACTTGGCCAATGATCTGGTACTGTTTGCTGTCTTTGATGAAGTAACCGTAGCGCGAACCACTAAGGCCGGCTTGCAACGTCTGCGAGATGTCCTGCACCGAAATGCCCAGCGTCTGTGCCTTTTCGCGGTCGATCACCACGCGCAGTTCGGGTTTGGTAAATTTCAGGTTGACATCGACAAAGCTAAACGTGGGGTCTTGGCGGGCGGCCTCCAGAAACTTCGGTACCGCTTCGCGCAGTTTTTCAAAGTCCTGGTTCTGAAGCACAAACTGCACTGGCAAGCCGCCACCGCTGTTGCCAATGCTTTGGTCTTGCGACACGGAGGTGCGGCCGCCGGTCAACTGCTTCACGCCGTTGGTGAGGGCATCGGCAATCTGCTGCTGGCTGCGCGTGCGTTCAGAAGCATCTTTCAGTAGTATGCGGGCAATGCCCGAATTGACGACGCCAGCACCGCCACCGCCACCGGGGGCCGTCACAGTCAAGATGTTATCCACATCATCGCCAACGGTGTCGGCCACCAGTTTGGTGAGCTCGGCCATGTAGTCGTTCATGTACTCAAACGAGGCGCCTTCCGGCCCCGTCGCCGATACGTTGATGCGGTTCCGGTCTTCGATAGGAGCCAACTCCGAGGGCAGCGCACCCATAAAAAACCAGATGCCCACGCCCGTCAGGGCTACAATGCCCCAGGCCATCCAGCGGTTGCGCAGAAACGTTTCGAGGCTGTGCTGGTAGCCCGTCGTGATTTTCTCAAAGAAGGGCTCCGTCTTGCGGTAAAACCAGTTGTGTTTCTCCTGCCGCTTCAAGATCTGCGAACACATCATGGGCGTCAGGGTCAGCGACACGAAGGCTGAAATCAGCACCGAACCGGCCAGCACGATACCAAACTCGCGGAACAAACGGCCCGTGATGCCTTCCAGGAAAATAACCGGCAGAAACACGGCCGCCAGCACGATGGTCGTCGAAACAACGGCCATCAAGATCTCTGCTGAACCTTTCAGGGCGGCTTCGCGCGGGTCGTCGCCTTCTTCAATGCGCGAATAGATGTTCTCCAGTACTACAATGGCATCGTCCACTACCAAGCTGATAGCCAGCACGATAGCCAACAGCGTGAGTACGTTGATGGAGAAATCAAGCAGGTACATGATGAAGAAAATCCCGATCAGCGACACCGGAATGGCTACCACCGGAATAATCGTGGAGCGCCAGTCGCGCAGGAACAGGAAAATCACGACCACCACCAGCACAAAGGCCTCAATAATAGTGTCTTCTACCTCGGCAATGGAAGCGCGAATGAACACCGAGTTGTCGAAGCCGGTACTGAGTTTAAGGTCTTTGGGTAAGTCGGCTTGATACTGCTTGACGCGCCTGTTGAACTCGTTGGCAATGTCGATCTGGTTGGAGCCTGGCTGCGGAATCGCGTTGATGCCAATCATTGGCACACCGTTGCGGCGCAGGGCCGTCTGGTCGTTTTCGGGATAGAGTTCAGCGTACCCCACGTCGCTGAGGCGAACCAGCGAAGTCGGGTCGTTGCGCAGAATCAGATTATTAAAGTCCTCCACTGTCGAGAGGCGACCCATTGTGCGCAACGTGAGCTGGGTGTTTTGGCCTTGTACGGCCCCGCTCGGCAGTTCTACGTTTTCGCGGGTCAGGGAGGTCTGTACGTCCACTGGCGAAATGCCCAGCGCGGCCATTTTTACCGGATCAAGCCACAGGCGCATCGAGTATTTGCGCTCGCCCCATATCCGAATTTCGCTCACCCCCGGAATGGTCTGGAGGCGCTCCTTGAGCACGTTGTTGGCGTAGTCGGTCAATTCCAGCAAGCTGCGCGAATCGCTGCTGAGGTAGGTAAGCACAATCGGCTGCGAGTCGGCGTTGGCCTTGCTTACGGTGGGTGGGTCTACGTCGCGCGGGAGACGACCCTGCGCGCCCGATACCTTGTCGCGCACGTCGTTGGCGGCCGCTTCAAGGTCGGTGTCAAGGTCAAATTCGACGGTGATTTGCGAGCGGCCGTCGCGGCTGACCGACGTCAGGTTGCGAATGCCCGCGATGCCGTTGATGCCTTCTTCCAGCGGCTCCGTGATCTGGGACTGAATTACGTCGGCCGAAGCGCCAGTATAACTAGTTGATACAGTGATAATTGGCGGATCGACGCTGGGGTATTCCCGGATACTGAGATAGCGGAAGCCGATGATACCGAAGATAACGATGAGCAAGCTCATCACGATGGATAGCACCGGCCGGCCAATGCTAACGGATGAAAGACTCATATACTAAGGCTGGTTAAAAACGCTCAACAAATCGGTCTTGGGTAGCTCGGCTTGCTATTTCTGCAAACTATCTAATAATTAGAAAGTTGCGAATGAAGCAGGACGTCCGTAGCGCCAAGGGATATTTACTTTTGGATGGCTACGCGGTCGCCAGGTTTAACCTGTAGGATGCCGGTGCGCACAATGCTGTCGCCCACGGCCAAGCCATCGGTGATCTGAATCACCTTGTCGGAGCGGACGCCAATCTTCACTTTCTGGCTGATGGCTTTGCCACCTTTGATCTTGAATACCGAATATCCGCTGGCTTCCGGAATGACGGCTTCGGTCGGAATCTGCAGAGCGTCAGCCGTTTCGCCGAGTTGCAGGTTGATTTTTACAAACGCGCCAGGCCGCAGTTCCGAGTTGGTATTCGGGTAAACGGCCCGCGTGGTCAGCGTCCGCGACACCGGGTCGATCTGCGGATTGACGGCGTATACTTTGGCTTGGTATTTTTTGGTAGTGCCTTCGTCGGTCACGACCACCGGATCGCCGACGCGCACGGCGTTGGCAAACCGGCTGGGCACAGAAAAGTCAATCTTGACGGGCTTTACCCGCGAAATGGTGGTGATGGACGTGCCCGGCGATACATAAGCCCCCACCGACACGTTGCGCAAGCCCAAAATGCCATCGAATGGAGCTCGAACGTAGGTTTTGGCCAGGTTGGCTTGCAAGGCTTGTAAATCTGCCTGTGCGGTAAGTAGTTGATTATTAGATTGTTCGTATTCCTGGCGGCTGATGTATTCTTTTTCCAACAAGGTGCGCTGCCGTTGCTCCTGGTCGCGGAAGAGCTTGATGTTGTAGCGTACTTTGTTAAGCTGCGCCTGAATGTCGGCGGCGTTGATAGTGAACAGCAACTGGCCTTTCCGGATCGGTTTGCCTTCCTCAATGTTGAGGCTGGTGATTTTGCCCGCGATCTCGCTTTGCACCACCACCGACTCGTCGGCCAGCACGGTGCCCGTCGACGAAACCTCGTTGGCCAGCGAAGTAGGCTGCACCACGTACACTTTTACCGGAGTGCGTGCGCCGCCACCGCCGCCTTTGCCACCCTTAGCGGCGCCCGGCCCACCGGCTGCACCTTTGCCGCCGCCACCTTTTCCGCCTTTGCCAGCAGTTGGAGTAGGGAAGTAGTGGATCTTGACAAATGCCAGCGCCCCGATCAGGGCCAGGGCAAGCACAATCCACAACACTCGGCGTCCGGCGGGGCGCGTTTCGGCAACTTCTGGTTCTTGTTCTTTCGTCTGCATGTACGATCTAGGGCGGGCTTCCCAATTCATCAAGCTACCTAAATCACAGGTAGTCAAGGTTCCACAACGACAGGGCTGCCTTAAGGGTTCGGTTGGAGTTGGTTAGGATGTCAACAAAGATCGTAAGACACAAAAAAAGCCCGCAGGTTGCAGCTTTTTTTCTTTGCCGGAGCATTTTAAACGGCTTGGCCTTTTCCAAAAGGCCGGGTTTTGACTTTTTTGCCGGCCTTATTGGCCTGCTAACTTGCCCCCATGAAAACTCCCAAAGAACCGACCGAAAAGCAGCGCAATTTTTTTGAGGATGTGCACGAAGTAGTGCGCCTGGTGCCGCCCGGTCGCGTGACCACGTACGGCGCCATTGCGCATTACCTCGGCGCCCGCCACGGCGCGCGCATGGTGGGCTGGGCCATGATTGCCTCCAATCCGGCGCTGGGGCTGCACGCGGTGCCCGCGCACCGCGTTGTGAACCGCAACGGCTTGCTTACGGGTCGGCACCACTTCGCCACGCCTACCGCCATGCAGGAAGCTCTCGAAGAAGAGGGGGTGCGCGTCGAAAATGACGAGGTTCAGGAATTCAAGCGCCTGTTTTGGGACCCCAGCATAGAGCTGATGTAGCCTGCCGCAGCAAACGGCCTCTAAAGCAAAAACCCAATGGAAGGTATTTCACTGGGTATATAACATGTTGGTAATTAGCAGTTTGGCTCTATAGCGCCGGTATGGCGGTGTGTGCTTCGGCTTTGCGAATGACCGTCAGGATGGCGGCGTGCACTTCCTCGGGGTCGGCATTCTTGAGCAGGTAGCCGTGGGCGCCTTCGGCCCGCAGGCTTTCAATGAGTTCCGGCTCGTCGTGCATGGAAATAATGATAACGCGCACGTGCGGAAACTGCGAGCGCAGCAAGCGTGTAGTTTGCAGTCCGTCGAGGTTGGGCATCTGCAAATCCATCAGAATTACGTCCGGCACTTTGCCGTGGTCGAGGTGGGCGAGTAGTTCTTCGCCGTCGCCCGCCTCAAAAATGACCTCCATACTGGGAAATCCGCTGACTAGCGCGTGCAATCCTTTCCGAAAAAGGATGTGGTCATCGACAACGGCAATGCGTACGCTGGGCGAAGTCATAAAGAGGAAATAGTGCTAGTTTCTTGATTTGCAGCAAGGTACTGAAGCGGTAGGGAAATCCAAACCTGACTGCCCAGTCCCGGCGACGACTCGTGCCGAAGCGTTCCGCGTAATAACGCAACTCGGCTGCGTAGGTTCATCAGTCCCAAGCCTGTACGCGAGCCGGGGCTGGGCTGCACATCGCCAGCCGAAGGGTCGAAGCCTACGCCGTTGTCGATATATTGGAGGGAAAGTGAATCGACGCCAAAGTTGATCATGATGTCGATGTTGGCGGCTTTGGCGTGCCGCAGCCCGTTGCCGAGCAACTCCTGCACCACCCGGTACACCGTCAGCTCCTGCTGCGGATCGAGGCGGCGGGGCGTGCCGTTCTGGGTGATGTGCACCCGCGTGGGGCCGTCTTCGGGCACGGTGCGGGCGAGGGCTTCGAGCGCGAACGGCAGGCCAAATTTCTGTAGCACAGCCGGCAGCAAGTTGCGCGAAATGCGGCGTACTTCCCCAATTGCCTGGTCGAGCAGGGCCGTGGCCTCGCGCGTGAGATCGGGGCGATTGAGGGTGCTCAGGTGCAGCTTCACAATGGAAAGCGTGGTGCCTACGCCGTCGTGCAAATCGGCAGCGATGCGGCGGCGCTCTTCTTCCTGCGCCAGCAGGGCCGCTTCAAGTGCTTGTTGCTGAGCTGCTTCCCGGATTTCGCGCACCTCGCCCTGCTGCTGGAGCAACCGCCGCTGGTAGCGCACCACAAACCCGACAATGCCCAAGGACAGCAGGAGCAGAATCGGCGTGATCAGGATAAGAGGAAGTAGCGCGTCAGGCATACACAGCAGCAGAAAAAGAAAAGGCCGCCGTCGCGGGCAAATGGGTGGATAAGATACGCAGGAATATGTCCGAAAGCATCCGAAATTGAGGCCCGGGTCGGATGTTAAGACCAATACACAAACGGCCCCGTAAGGAGTGCGAGGGGCGAATCAGCTAAAACTTCGAGACAAACTTAACTATATAAGCAATTGAGGATGAATTAGTTACAAATAGGCCATTTTGTTTGGTAATTCGGCGGCCAATGGCTTACGCCTGGGCAGCGGCGACCTCGGCCGTGATCGGGGCTTTGGGCCGAAACCGGCCAAACCGCAGCCACTTGGGCAAGGCTTGGCGCGGCGGCTTATTCAGCGGAAAATACGCAAACAGCCGGGTCAGCAGGCCCATCGAGATGCCGTAGATAAACGGGAAGGGAAGATTGAAAAGATTGTCCAGCCGTGCATGCTCTTCGTAGGAGAAAGCAGGGTTTTTGTATTCAATGTAAACGGCTAAATGGATAGCCGCCAAAGCCGAATACAGAACCAGCACAGCTATGCTCAGCAGGAGTGCCGGCCGGCTGTTGGAAAGTTGCTCCGCGGGCTGGCTACTCAGGTAATCGAGGTGCACAAAGGCCAAGGACAGCAGCACCAAGGTTGCCGCCGAGCGGGCATACACATTCTGGTGTTTCATCCAGCCATTCAGCACGGTCGCGTCAAGCAAGGCCACAATCCCGAACAACACCACCCCGATCACGATGCCCACGCGCACCTTCGGCAACGGCACAAGCCGATAGTAGGCCAAGCCGAGCAACGGCACCTCGGCGGCGGTGGTCAGGTGAAAGACAAAGATGTTGTTGTGCAACGCATACCGGCCGAAGGTGCTCAGGCACCACATGCCCGTCAGGGTCGCCACGAAATAGTAAACGGGCAAAAAGCGGTAAGGAATGTGCCGGCGTCTGATCCAGGCGGCGGCGAATGGCACCAACGGGAAGCACTCGGCTGACCTTACCATCAATCTCTGGAAAACCGCCATTGCGTCCATAGGCACTTCGTAAGGCAAGTGCGATTAAGGCAGCATCAGCGGGCTATTGACGCCGCATTCGTTGGGGCATTGGTTGCCCTGATCCAGCACCACATAATCGTCGGTCTGGTCGGCACCGGGCGGCGGCGTCACGATGTCGTTGCCGTTGATATCGACGGCTACCAGCACCACGCGGCGTGTTCCGGAGTCTTCGGTGGCTTGGTAAATGCGCAGGCCCTTGCACTCGTCGCCCCACTGGGCCATAAAATCCTCGAGGTATTGCCGGCTAAAAGCCGTGGCCCAGGTAACGTCCTGCGTGGTGCCGTCTTCGGCCTTGGCCGGATGATCTTTCTGGTATTTCTTCGTCCATTTGGCAGCCTCTTTCAACGAGATTTTCTGGCCGGCGGTAACAATCGGATTAGTAGGCATTTAGCAAAAGCGTGCAGAAATTAAGAGAATAGGAAACAGCGAATAGCTTACTGGGAGTAAGCCTCTGAAACGGAGGTAGAATCGGAGCTTGGTACCAATAATAAGGCTTTGCTGAGGAAGCCGTACAAAATCAGGGTCAGGACGGAGCTAACGTTGAACATCAGCCAGATATCATCGAGCAGCTTAGCGGCTATGAGCATGTTTTCCAGCAGATACAACCCCACTGTGCCCGCATAATAGAGGGCCACCCCAACGCTCACTAAAAACATAGGATCCTGCTTGGGCTCAACGTGTCGCACCGAGCGTAGCATCTGCTCGAAATACAGCAGCGACAGGCACAGCAATCCGATGGTTTGCAACGCCACCGTGTACGCATTGCGTTGCCACAATCCGCTGATTAACAGGCTATCGGCGAAAGCAAATGCCACAAACGCCACGCCTGCCAGCCGTAGCCAATACCGAATCGTAGCGGAAGCCAGGAAGTTGTAGAAAAGCCAGCCCAGCAACAGCGAATCGAGGAGGGTACCAAGGTGCAGCAAGGCAATGTTGTAATGCAGCAACCGCTTGGCAAGCTCCGATAGCACAAACAAGACCAGCCTAGCAACGCAAAACCATCGTAATGGCACAAAGGCAGGAGCCAAGTTGCGTCCCGGCCGGAAGGCCACTACCAAAGGCAAGAATATGGTAAGCTCCGATACAACGTAAAATATTTTACTGAAGGAAACCAGCCAATCAGTAGAAATAGGTTGCATCTTAAAATGCTTATAATCAAGCGTTTAGCTCATTTTCGGTAGCGCAGCTAGGTGGGCAGCAGGGGCCGTTCACCAGAATCAGGCTGGTTGCTTCTGCTGGTGCTGCTAAAGCTACGGAGCGCTCAGCACCCTCGGGGTGGTGCAGCAGATCCTTTTCCTCGGCATTGACGCCCACAACCACAAAGCCGTGCTGCCCTTCGTCGCTTTTGGAGTTATAAATCCGAATGCCAACGCAGTCGGGGTGGTTGAGCAGGTGCAGGAGCTTTTCTTTGCCAAAAAACTGCGAGGAGATGCTCTCCGGATGATCGGTGCGGTGTTTCTTGGTGAGCGAAGCCGCGTGTTGCTTGTGCGTGAAGGAGCCTTCGGTGCCGTCGAATGCCATGAGGTGCGAGGAGTGGAAACTGGAGGAAGTACAGAAAGGATTGGATTTTCAAATATAGTCTAAACTATATTGTGACTCAACCAAATTCCGACTTAAGGGCGGCTGGCAGCGCCTAAAACAGCCGGCCGCGCGGCGCACCCCGGTCGGTATCGTCTTCGTCTTCCTCCTCGTCTTCTTCTTCACCGTCGGAAAACTCTTCCTCCTCTTCTTCCAGATTCTCCTCTTCCTCGTCCAGGTTTTCAAATACTCGGTCGATGGCGGATTCGGCCGAGCGCAGCTTTTGCTTGCACAGCCGGATGAGTTCAGCTGAGCGCTGCACGCGCGCCGTGAGGTCGTCAACGTCCACGGTTTCGGTTTCGAGGCTGCGCAAAATGGTTTCTAGCTCCGCAATGGCTTGGCGGTAGGTGATATCGTTGGTCATAAAGCAAATCAAGTTAAAGCGGAAGGGCAGGAGCCGGGCTGGGCTGGCGGGCGGTGATGCGCGCCTGCAAATCGGCTTCCGGCAAGCGTAGCAATACTTCGGTGCCCGGCGTAGCGGCTTCGAGCGGGAGAGCCTGGCCGTCGGAGCCCAAAAGTTGGACGATGGGAGCGGGCGCTTCCGGCAGCCGATAGGCCGTGGCATGCGCCAAACGCAACTCGGCGCGGTGCAGCACACGCTCTGCTAGCAACTGCACGTGATAGCGCTGCCGCAGCAACTGCTCGCGCCGCCGCCGATGCAGGCGCCGAAACCGCTGCTCCAGCAGCCGCCCGAACTTGCGCAGCCGCCGTTGCTGCCCCGCCAGCGCCCGGCCAGCGGCCCGAGGAAGGGCATGCCGAATGCGGACTAGTTGCCGAAACTGCTGCCTGAGCTGCGCGCGCGGTGCCACCGTAGCCGCCCGAATGCGCTGCTGCAACGCATCGCGCTGCTGATCGAGCTGGCCTTGAGCCGCTTGTTGGGTGTAGCGGGCCAGTCGGGTAAGGTAGTCGTTGGCGTCCTGCACCTGGGCGGCTGCCAGCTCCCGAATGCGCCCGGCGTATCCGCTAAATACGGCATCGAGGCGGGCCAAGCGTTCGGTCAGGAAAGCGGCTACCGCCGTGGGCGTTTTGAGAGAAAGATGTGCCGCCAAGTCGATCACGGCTTCGTCGCGTTCGTGCCCGATGCCCGTGAGCACCGGCACCGGAAAGCTGCCTACGGCGGCGCTTAGGCCGTAATCGTCGAAAGCCAGTAAATCGGTTTTGCTGCCGCCGCCCCGGATAATGATCACAGCATCAAACTGTTGTCGACGCGGGCGAATCAGGTCCAGGGCCGCCCGAATGCTGGCGGGCGAGTCTTCGCCCTGCATCGAAGCCGGAAACAGGGCTACCGCAAAATCGTAGGGTGACTCGCCGAGCTGGTGCACAAAGTCCTGAAAACCAGCCGCAGTAGGAGAGGAGATAACCGCCAAGCGCTGAGGCCCCAACGCTAGGGAAAGCTCCTTCTGCCGATCCAACAACCCTTTGGCTTCCAGCTTTTTAATGGTCAGCAGGCGCTGGCGGGCCAGTTCGCCCACCGTGTACGTCGGGTCGATGGCCAGCACGTCGAGACTCAGGCCGTATTGCTCGTGAAAAGTCACTTTTACCCGCAGCATCACCTTCAGGCCGAGGCGCAACGACTGGCCGGTTTGCTCCTCAAACGCCGGAGCGAGCTGCTGAAAGCGCTGGCTCCAGATGGTAGCGCGTGCCTGCGCCTTGAGCTGCGCGCCGCGCCCCGTAACGTGCTGATCAGTAAGGACTAAGTAGCAATGGGCGCCGTCGAAGCGCGGCAGCGTAAGATCCGCAATTTCGGCCACTACCCAATACGATTCCGGAAAGCGGTCGGCAAGGGTTTGGCGCACGCGCACCAGCAATTCGGCAAGGGCCAGCGGTGCCGGCGGCAGCGAAGGGGACAACCCGATTTCAGAACGGCGATTAAACAGCGGCGGCATAGGGAAGCAAGGTACGGATTTAGCCCCGGCTGCAACACCAAAAACCGCTCCTTAGGTTCAGCAACACATGCGCCGGATTATAACACTACACGCGAAATTTCAGTCGAGTATAGACAAATGCTAATTGATTAGTGTGGAGTCCGTGGGAAGTGTTGGGCCTGCTTTTTCGATATTTAATTTCCAGCTAGAATTTTCTGAGGGCGTTGCCAGAGAAGTAATAATTTAAAAATAAACCATTTTTCCGTAAGTAATTAACAATCAATGTTTTATGTAAAATAAGATTCCGGCATACTTAAGCATTTTTCCTGCTTATGTAAGTAAACGCCACGGAATCAAAGGGGCACAGATATAATGAGGTTCTAGCAAAATGCCATTTTCTGAATTTAGCACATAACTATGTTAAGTCAAACTAGGATAATATCGCTTATATTTCTCGCCTGATTTTTAAGTCCCTCACAATTCACAGCTTACATGAAAAACAAAAACAATTTAACGCTGGCTGCCGTGGCCATGGCGGGATTGGCTTTGGCGGGTTGCAGCTCGTCGAAAACCGCCGCTACGACTACTGCGCCAGCAACTACGGCTTCTGCCACGGCGGCTCCGGCCGAAGAGCCCATGGTAAAAGGCGTAGGTCTGGACGTAACAAATATTGATGCGGCCGTTTCTCCTTGCGACGACTTCTTTCATTACGCAAGTGGTAGCTGGCTGAAAAGCAATCCGATACCGGCTGCTGAAGTTCGTTGGGGCAGTTTTCAGCAGCTGGCTGAGCGCAACAACGCCGTTAGCCGCCAGATTCTGGAAGAAGCCGCGGCCAACCGCAGCGCTACCAAAGGTACCAACGCACAAAAAGTAGGCGATTTCTACGCCTCGGCCATGGATTCGATGGCCATCGAGAAAGCGGGCATCGCGCCCCTGAAGCCCGAGCTGGTCCGCATTGATGCCGTCAAGGACTTGAAGGGCCTGCAAACCCTTATTGCCCACGAGCAAATGCTCGGCACCGGTCCGTTTTTCCGGGCTGGCGTGGCCCCCGACCGCAAGATGAGCACGGTGTATGCCGTGAACCTCAATCAAGGCGGCCTGAGCATGCCCGACCGCGATTATTACCTCAAGGATGATGCGCGCTCGAAAACCGTACGCAATGCGTTTGTGACGTACATGACCAATACGTTCAAGCTCATGGGCGACAACGAGGCGACGGCGGCCAAGAAAGCCGCGGCCGTGTTGCGCATCGAAACCAAACTGGCCGAGGCTTCGAAAAGCCGCGTAGAGCTGCGCGACCCGAACGCCAACTACAACAAAATGACGTTGGTGCAAGCCAACACGGAGTTTCCGAACATTGGTCTGCCTACTATGCTGGCGCAGAACAAGTTAGGCGCAGCCAAAGAAGTGATCGTGGGGCAGCCTGCGTTCTTCAAGACGCTGAGCGGCATGATGAAATCGGAGCCGCTGGCGGATATGAAAACGTATCTGCGCTGGCAGCTGGTGAGCTCTGTGGCCTCGGCCCTGCCAAAAGCGTACGGCGACGAGCAATTCCGCTTTGAACAGGTACAAACCGGCGCCAAGCAACAGCAGCCGCGCTGGAAGCGCATGTTGGCTTCGACGAACGGTGCTCTCGGCGAGGCTTTCGGCCAACTCTGGGTAGATAAGGCGTTTACGCCGGAAGCCAAGGCGAAAGCCATGGAAATGGTGAACAACCTGAAGGCTTCATTTGCCGAGCACATTCAGCAGAACACCTGGATGAGCGACGCGACCAAGGCGGAGGCCTTGAAGAAGCTGAATGCCTTTACCGTGAAGATCGGCTACCCCGACAAATGGAAGGACTATTCGGCGCTCAACGTGAGCCGCGACTCGTATCTGCAGAATGTACTGAATGCTCGTCAATGGTCTTATAATCAGAACATTAACAAATACGGCAAACCAATCGACCGCACCGAGTGGGGCATGACACCGCCGACGGTGAACGCTTACTACAATCCGTCGATGAACGAGATTGTGTTTCCGGCAGGTATCATGCAGCCGCCGTTCTTCGACCCTAAGGCCGACGACGCGGTGAACTACGGCGGTATGGGTGCCGTAATTGGGCACGAGATGACGCACGGTTTCGACGACCAAGGCCGTCAGTCGGATGCGGTGGGCAACCTGCGCGACTGGTGGACCAAGGAAGACGCAGACAAGTTTGTGCAGCGTGCTACGCTCGTGGGCAACCAATACAGCGCCTTCTCACCCGTTGATTCGGTGTTTGTAAACGGCAAGCTGACGATGGGTGAAAACCTGGCTGACCTCGGCGGTTTGAACCTGGCCTACACGGCTTTGCAAAAGCAGCTGGCCGGCAAGCCCAAAACCAAAGTAGACGGCTTCACGCCCGAGCAACGCTTCTTCTTGGCCTGGGCCCAGATCTGGCGCACGAATTCGCGGCCGGAATACTTGCGTCAGCAGGTATTGACCGATCCGCACTCGCCGGCGCAGTTCCGTACCAACGGTCCGCTGCAAAACATGCCAGAGTTCTACGAAGCATTCGGTTGTAAGCAGGACGCCAAGATGGTGCGCGCCGAAAATGTGCGGGCTAAAATCTGGTAATCAAGCTTCAGCTTATTGCTTAAGTTAAAAAGGTGACTAACATGGCGTTAGTCACCTTTTTTGTTTCGATATGATTAATTTTAGAAAATGAGCAGTCGAAGCCTTCAGGGGTGTGCTCAGATTCTACTTATCTTTCTTTTCTGGTTTCCTAATCCACACGTATTCCACCCATGAAAAACCGAAATAGTCTGACCCTGGCCGCCGTGGCCGTTATGGGTTTGACCTTGGCGAGCTGTAGCTCGTCGAAAACGGCGGCTACCACCGCCCCAGCAGCAGACAGCGCTCCGGCTGCAACAGCTGCGCCAGCCGCTGAACCCGCCGTGAAAGGCGTCGGCATTGACGTCGCCAACATCGATCCGTCGGTGTCGCCGTGCGACGATTTTTTCCATTATTCCAGCGGCAACTGGCTGAAAAAAGACCAGATCCCGGCCTCCGAAACCGGCTGGGGCAGCTTTAATGAGCTCATCGATCGGAATACGGCTGTCATGCACGATATTCTGAATGATGTTGCTAATCAGGCTACTACGGCGGCCAAAGGCAGCAACACCCAAAAAGTAGGCGACTACTACGCCTCGGCCATGGATTCGATGGCCATCGAGAAAGCGGGCATCACGCCCTTGAAGCCCGAGTTGGCCCGCATCGACGCCATTAAAGACCTCAAAGGGCTGCAAACTGCCTTAGCCCGCCAGCAAATGCTGAGCACGGGTTCGGTGCTCAACATGGGCGTTGGGCAAGACGAAAAGAACAGCACGCAATATGCGGTGCAGTTTCGCCAAGGCGGCTTGGGCCTGCCCGACCGCGATTATTATCTCAAGGATGATGCACGTTCGAAAGCCATTCGTGCGGCCTACGTGACCTACATCACCAACACGTTTAAGCTCATGGGCGAGAGCGAGGCGACAGCCGCCAAAGAGGCCGCCGCCATTATGCGCATCGAAACGCGGCTGGCGAAAGCTTCGAAAACCCGCGTGGAATTGCGCGACCCCTACGCCAACTACAACAAGATGACCGTGGCCGAGCTGCAAAAGCAGTTCCCGAACCTGGGCATCCCGACGCTGCTTGCCCAAACCAACCTGGGCGCGGCCAAGGAAGTGATTGTGGGCCAGCCAGCTTTCCTGAAGGAAGCCAACGCAATGCTCAAAACCGAGCCGCTCAACGACTGGAAGACGTACATGCGCTGGCATTTGGTGAGCTCCGTGGCAGGCGCCCTGCCCAAAGCCTACAGCGACGAGCAGTTCCGTTATTCGCAAGTCCTCAGCGGCGTCAAGCAACAGCAGCCGCGTTGGAAACGCATGCTGCGCTCCACGGACAATGCATTGGGCGAAGCCTTTGGCCAAGTGTATGTCGACAAAGCCTTTCCGCCGGAAGCCAAAGCCAAAGCACTAGAGCTAGTTAATAACCTGAAAGCGGCCTTTGCCGAGCACATTCAGCAAAGCGACTGGATGAGTGCTGCAACCAAGGCGGAAGCGCTCAAGAAGCTGAATGCCTTCACCGTGAAAATCGGCTACCCTGACAAATGGAAGGACTATTCAGCCCTGACGATCACTCGTGATTCGTACCTGAAGAACGTGCTCAACTCCCGCATTTGGGCCTCGAATGACGAAGCCAAAAAGCTGGGCAAGCCCATTGATCGGGGCGAGTGGGGCATGACGCCGCCGACGGTGAACGCCTACTACAATCCGCCGATGAACGAAATCGTGTTCCCGGCCGGCATCCTGCACCCGCCGTTCTTCGATCCGAAGGCTGATGATGCCGTCAACTATGGTGCTATTGGGGTGGTAATTGGGCACGAGATGACCCACGGTTTCGACGACCAAGGCCGCCAATACGATGCGCAAGGCAACCTGCGCGACTGGTGGACGAAAGAAGATGCCGCCAAATTCACGCAGCGCGCCGATGTGGTGGGCAAGCAGTTCGACGCCTTCATGCCCTTGGATTCCTTGCACATCAACGGCAAGCTGACGATGGGCGAGAACCTAGCCGACCTCGGTGGTCTCAACATTGCGTATACGGCCATGCAGAAGGCCATCGCCGGCAAGCCCCGCGTCAACTACGACGGCTTCACGCCCGAGCAGCGCTTTTTCCTGGGCTACGCGCAAGTGTGGCGCAGCCAGATGCGCCCCGAAGCCCTGCGCCAGCGTATCCTCACCGACCCGCACTCGCCGGGTCAGTACCGCGTCATCGGCCCGCTCATGAACATGCCGCAGTTCTACGAAGCCTTTGGCTGCAAAGAAAACTCGAAAATGATGCGTGCCGCCGCCGATCGCGCTAAGATCTGGTAAATAATATAAATTCCTGATAATCAATTATTTAAAAGGTGGTCTGCTTTGCGTAGATCACCTTTTTTATTGAGACTTAAGATGACAAACGGGAGCGAAGAAATAAGTAGAAAGCCGACCGGATTGCTGGCAGCCATCATAGCAGATTGCTTTGCCTAGCGCTTGATATTATCGTACGACATATGTTTATATAAATAACTGATTATTAATGAGTTGTATAAGTATCTATGATTTCTGCAACGCCGTTGCTTACATTCAGCCACCCAACCTCATTTTTTCATGAAAAACAGAAATACTATAACGTTAGCCATAGTGGCAGCAGGCCTTTCGCTGGCGAGCTGTAGCTCGTCGAAGCCGGCTGCTACCGTGGATTCGGGTGCTACCACTGCCCCTGCAACTGCCGCGGCCGAAGAAGCCACGGTGAAAGGAGTCGGCATTGCGGTCGCCAACATTGATCCGTCGGTGTCGCCGTGCGACGACTTCTTTCAGTATGCCAATGGCAATTGGCTGAAAAACAATCCGATACCACCGGCTGAATCGTCGTGGGGCAGCTTCGATGTACTGTCGGACAACAACTTGGCCGTGATGCGCCAGATTCTGGAGGAAGCCGCTTCCAAATCGCAGTCGGCCGCCAAAGGCAGCAACGACCAGAAAGTGGGCGACTATTTCGCCACCGGCATGGACACGATGGCGATTGAGAAAATCGGGATCGCGCCGCTCAAGCCGGAACTGGATCGCATTGCCGCCGTCAAAACGCTGAAAGATCTCCAAACCGTGCTGGCACGGCAAGAAAAGCTGCAAACCGGTGCGCTGGGCTTTGTGGGCGTGGGTCAGGACGACAAGATCAGCACGCAGTACGCCGTATTTCTGTATCAGGGCGGCCTGGGCATAGGCGACCGCGATTACTACCTCAAAAACGACACCCGCTCCAAAACCGTCCGGGCGGCCTACCGCACCTACCTGACCAACATGTTTAAGCTGCTCGGCGACAACGCCGCCACGGCCAGCAAGAACACCGAAACGGTCATGCGCATCGAAACGCGGCTGGCGAAAGCCTCGAAAAGCCGCGTGGAGCTGCGCGACCCGAACGCCAACTACAACAAAATGACGGTGGCGCAAGCCAACCAACAGTTCCCGAATCTGGGCCTGACGGGCCTGCTCGGCCAGCTAAATCTGGCGCCGGCGAAAGAAGTGATTGTGGGCCAGCCGGTTTTCTTCAAGGAAGTAAGCACGATGCTGAAAACCGAGCCCGTGGCCGACTGGAAGACGTACATGCGCTGGCACTTGGTGACGTCGGTGGCGTCGGCGTTGCCGAAAGCCTACGATCAGGAGTCGTTTCGCTTCACGCAGGTGTTGCGCGGCGCCAAGCAGCAACAACCCCGTTGGAAGCGCATGATTCGCTCCACGGATAACTCGCTGGGTGAGGCATTTGGCCAACTCTACGTTGACAAAGCGTTCCCGCCGGAAGCCAAGCAAAAGGCGCTGAACTTGGTAAATAACCTGAAAGCGGCTTTTGAGGAACACATCAAGAGCCTCGACTGGATGAGCGCTGCCACTAAAGAGCAAGCGCTCAAAAAGCTCAACGCCTTCACGGTGAAAATCGGCTATCCGGATAAATGGAAGGACTATTCGGCGCTAACTATCAGCCGCGACTCGTACCTGCAAAACGTGCTGAACGCGCGGCAGTGGAGCTACAACGACAACGTGAAGAAGTTCGGTAAGCCGGTCGACCGGACGGAATGGGGCATGACGCCGCCCACGGTGAATGCCTACTACAACCCATCGATGAACGAGATTGTGTTCCCGGCCGGCATCCTGCAACCGCCGTTCTTCGACCCCAATGCTGATGATGCCGTCAATTATGGAGGTATCGGGGCGGTGATCGGGCACGAAATGACGCACGGTTTCGACGACCAAGGCCGCCAGTACGACGCCGAAGGCAACCTGAAGGATTGGTGGACCAAGGAAGACGCCGCCAAATTCACCCAACGTGCCGCGCTAGTAGATGAGCAGTTCAGTGCGTTCTCGCCGCTCGACTCGGTGTACGTCAACGGCAAGCTGACGATGGGCGAGAACCTGGCCGACCTCGGCGGCCTCAACATCGCGTACACAGCCATGCAAAAAGCCATGGCCGGCAAGCCCAAAACCAAAATCGATGGCTTTACGGCCGATCAGCGGTTCTTTTTGTCGTGGGCCCAAATTTGGCGCAACACCAGCCGGCCGGAGTATCTGCGCCAGTTGATTCTGACTGACCCGCACTCGCCGGAGCAGTTCCGCACCAACGGCCCGCTGCAAAACATGCCGCAGTTTTACGAAGCCTTTGGCTGTAAGGAAGACGCCAAAATGGCCCGCGCCCAAGCCAAGCGCGCGCGCATTTGGTAAGTTATTTTGCCTTTATGGTTACATGAAAAGGGCGGTTCGTGTGCAACGAGCCGCCCTTTCCGTAAGACCATGCATGTAGCCCGTAAGAAGACAAATTGAGCTTTTTTTATAATTATTTGATTATAAGTAGATTATAAATAAAATCCGGTTGGCTCTTACCGTTTCGGACTTTAATTTTTTGGTAGCATAACTCTCATTTTCATGATCAGACAACCTCGCCTGACTCTGGCCACTATAGCAGTAGCTGGGTGGGCTATTGCGGGCTGCGCCACCAGCAACCCCAGTGCTACGGCCACGGCTCCGGCCGCTGCCACTACGCCGGCTCCGGTAGCCGAAACCGTCGCGAAAGGCCAGGGCCTCGGCCTGGCGTACCTCGATAAGTCGGTAGCACCCTGCGCCGACTTCTTCCAATACGCCAACGGTAACTTCTTTAAAAACAACCAGATACCGGCTTCCGAAACGACTTGGGGCGTTGACAACGAAGTAAGCGACCGCAACCAGGCCATTATGCGGCAAATTCTGGAAGAAGCCGCCACCGACCATACGGCGGCCAAAGGCAGCAACAACCAGAAAGTAGGCGACTACTACGGTTCCGGCATGGACTCGGTCGCAATAGAAAAGGCTGGTATTACGCCGATTAAGCCCGAATTAGACCGCATTGCCGCCATCAAAGACCTGAAAGGGCTGCAAACGGCACTGGCCCGCCAACAGATGTTGCGCACAGGTTCGGTGTTTAGTGTGGGGGTTCGGCAAGACCCCAAAATCAGTACGCAGTATGCCGTAGCCATGAGCCAAGGCGGCCTAAGCCTGCCCGACCGCGATTATTACCTTAAAGATGATGCGCGTTCCAAAAGCATTCGCAACGCCTATCTCGCGCACCTGACGAACACGTTCAGGCTGCTCGGCGACAACGAAGCAGCGGCGGCTAAGAACGCGGCTACCGTTGTGCGCCTAGAAACCCGGCTGGCCAAAGCGTCGAAAACGCGCGTGGAATTGCGCGACCCCTACGCCAACTATAACAAAATGACCGTGGCCGAGGCCAGTCAGCAGTTCCCGAATCTGGGCTTGCCGACGGTGTTGGCTCAGGACAAACTGGGCGCGGCCAAGGAAGTAATTGTGGGGCAGCCCGTGTTCTTCAAAGAAGCCAGCACGATGCTGAAAGCCGAGCCGCTCAGCGACTGGAAAACCTACCTGCGCTGGCACCTCGTGAACGCCATGACGCCGGCTTTGCCGAAGGCCTACGTCGACGAGAACTTCGCCTTCGAGAAACTGCTTTCTGGCGCGCAACAGCAGCAACCCCGCTGGAAACGCATGCTCCGCGCCACCGACGCTGCGCTGGGCGAAGCGTTCGGCCAGCTCTACGTTGATAAGGCCTTTCCGCCGGAGTCGAAGCAGCGGATGCTGGAAATGGTGCGTAACCTGCAAGCCGCTTTCGCCGAGCACATTCAGGCCAACACGTGGATGAGCGCCGCTACCAAAGAGCAGGCGTTGAAGAAGCTGAATGCTTTCACCGTAAAAATCGGCTACCCCGACAAATGGAAGGATTATTCGGCCCTGACCGTCTCGCGCAATTCGTATGCCCAGAACGTGATCAACTCCCGCATCTGGTCGTTTAATGAAAACGTTGGTAAGCTGGGCAAGCCGGTCGACCGGACGGAATGGGGCATGACGCCGCCCACGGTGAACGCGTATTACAACCCTGCCCGCAACGAAATCGCCTTTCCGGCCGGCATTCTACAGCCGCCCTATTTCGATGCCAAAGCCGACGATGCCGTCAATTACGGTAGCATTGGGGCCGCCATCGGCCACGAGATGACGCACGGCTTTGACGACCAAGGCCGCCAGTACGATGCCGAGGGCAACCTGAAAGATTGGTGGACCAAGGAAGACGCTGAGAAGTTTACCCAGCGCGCTTCCGTCGTTGGGAGCCAGTTTGATGCTTTCTCGCCCCTGGATTCGCTACACGTCAACGGCAAACTCACGATGGGCGAGAACCTGGCCGATCTCGGCGGCTTAAGCATTGCCTACACGGCTTTGCAAAAACAGCTCGCCGGCAAGCCCCGCGTCAACTACGACGGCTTCACGCCCGAGCAGCGCTTCTTCATTGCTTATGCTCAAAGCTGGCGCTCGCAGCGGCGGCCCGAGGCGCTCCGTCGCATGGTGCTCACCGATCCGCACGCCCCGGAGCAATTCCGCGTGAACGGACCGCTGCAAAACATGCCGGAGTTTTTCCAGGCTTTTAGCTGCAAAGACGATTCGAAAATGGTGCGCGGCGAAAGCAACCGGGCGCTTATTTGGTAAGCCTTCTTGAAGCTTTATTTGCAAAAGGCAGTCGGCAATCGCTGGCTGCCTTTTTTCGTGCGGTAAGGATCGGCTGGCTACCTCGGTTGCTTGCTCCGCCGACAGACCTGGCGGCGCGATCCGTGCGTAAGTCGTTATTTGCGGTTTCTTCCTTAATCCCGCGTAGCATGTTTTCACTCCCCAATCTTTCGTCGGCACCAGAGATTTTGCTATTTAGTAATCTACTGATAATCAATTTATTATCTGGATGTAATCAACAAGCCAAAACCTCAAGCGAAAGCCAACCCGCTGCTGTAGCCCCGGTTGTGGCGGCTGCACCGCCCGACTCCAGCCACTTAAATCTTATGGCCGAGCCCAAAGTAAACGACCTGTACGTGGTTCGTTTTCAGCCCACCGGCTCTACCGATACGCGCTATTATTTCTATCGCCTTTACCGCGTCACGCCTGATAGCGCCTATTTTCACCCGGCCCGCCAGCCCGTGGCTACGCCCGATGCAATCGCAACCAGCCCCGATTTTTTCGCTCCCAAAAGCGTTCCCTACACCCGGCAAGAGCTACAGGAGCTAACCAAAGAACAGCCCGGCGACCAACAAAAAACAGTGTTGGTCAGTATTCGGCGCGAGTAAGCCGCTTCTGGAAGCTAGCTTCAGAACGTCATCCAACGCATTCTGCGACCTAAGCCAAAACCCACCCCGCGTCCGTCATCCAGAGCGTTCTGCTCGAAGCGCAGAATGCTCTGGATGACGGACTATATATAAGTATCTGTTAATTAAGTAGTTGTATTTAGGCTTGGCGGCGCTTCTAATTAAGCCCAACCTTGCCCTGCATCGACTCGAACAGTTTCGGGGAATCGAATCCGATGCCTTTCTTGAACACGATTTCCATGTTCCGGATTTGCTTGATGTCCTGTTCGGGGTCGCCGTTGATCAAGATCAAGTCCGCCGTTTTCCCTTCTTCGATAGTGCCGATTTCTTTTTCGCGGCCAAGATAAATGGCGCCGTTGAGCGTGCTGATCTTGATGGCTTGCACGGGCGTAAAGCCGCCCTCCACGAGCAACTCGATCTGGCGGCGGTTGGAGTAGCCCGCAATGGTGCGGCCCGCACCCGTCGGGTCGGTGCCCGACACGAGCAGCCCGCCCGCATCGTAAAACTGCTTTTCCCAGGCCAACTCTTTCTTAAACAAGGCCACGCTGGCCGAATCCTTCTGCTGGTTTTGCTGCCAGGTTTTGGTTTCGCGCTCCTGCACGGCTGGCACCAGCGCCGAAAGACCACCGCCTAACACCACTTCGCGGTTGGTATAGGGCTCAAAAACCGGCAGCGTGGAGGTAAGCGCCACTTTTTTGCTGATCAAAAACTGAATCAGGTTTTTCATTTCCGGGCTGTTGGCCGGCAGGTTTTGTAAGGATTTGCGCGCGGCCGGATAGTCGGCAATGTTTTCCTGCTTATTCGCCTGGAAATCAGAGCTGGCCATGAAGCCGTGCTCCAGATTGTCGATGCCGATTTCGGCCGCTTCGCGGTAGGTAAGCGAGCACAAATGCCCCGTAACCTTCAGGTTACGCTGGTGCGCTTCCTTCACCACAGCCGCCAAATCGGGCTTCGTGACGTGCATGTACATCTTGAAGGAAGTGCAGCCTTTGTCGGCCCAATAGGCCGTGGTACGCGTGGCGTCTTCGGGCCCTTTGATGGTGTTCAGGGCCGGAATATCCAGGGCCGGTTCTTCGATGTAGGGCGCGGTCACGTCCATGTCCGGCCCAATGAGCTTGCCTTCCCCGATCATGCGCTTGATGGCCAGATCAGTTTGGGGTTCGATGCTGCCGGCCGTCCGGATGGTGGTCGCGCCGCCGGCCAAATACAGCCTCGGGAACGAATACGGCATCTGGGCAATGTTGAAGTACGAGCCCATCGGCATGGTATAGTACAGGTGCTCGTGTAGCATCACCAACCCCGGAATTAGGGTTTTGCCAGCGCCATTTATGACTTCCGCGCCGGCGGGGATTTTTACTTTCTTCACGGGCCCAACTTGGGCAATGAGGCCGTCGCGGAGCAGCACAGTTTGGTGCAGCCGCGCGGGCTTGCCGGTGCCGTCGATGACCTTCACGTCGGTGAGCGCCACGCTGGCCGCCTTCACCTTGATGAACTCGCTCACCTGCGGCGTAACCTGCTGGGCAAAAGCTGGCGCGGCCAACGCGCAGAGCAACACGACCGCACCGGCCGACCAAGAAGAACGAGTAGTTATCATGCAGATTAGGAAGGCAAGATGGGTGTAAAAGGGAATGCAATACGACTACTTCACGACCTCAACCGTGACGGCAACGTCTTTCTTGGGCCACTTATAGGGATCGACGGGCTCGGCGGCTATTTTGTCGATAACCTCCAGACCGTCAATCACTTCCCCAAACACCGTATAGCGACCGTCGAGTGAAGGTACCCCGCCTACGGTAGCGTAGGTGTTGAGCTGTTCGGGGGTAAGTTTGCGGCCCGCCATCGCCTGCGCTTGATAAGGGGTGAGCTTTTCGCCCTGCACGAAATAATAATCGGTGGAGGCGGAGAGCTTGCCGGGGTTTTGCTCGTCGTCGTAGCGGGCCATGCCCAGCGCGCCGCGTTTGTGGAAGTGCTGCGGCCGAATTTCGGGCGGCAGCCGGTAGCGCCTGATCGGCATGGTGGTGTGGTCGGAGCGCCCAGCCTGCACTGCAAACCCCTTGACTACCCGGCTAAATACCGTTTCGTTGAGCAGGCCTTTGCGCGCCAGCAACAGAAAATTGGCTTTGTGAATGGGCGTATCGTCGTAGAGGCGCACGCGCATGTCGCCCAGGCGGGTATGCACGATCACTTCCGAGCCCGGGTGTTCTTTCAGGTACGGCGTAAGCAGCGAAACCACATTGCTGTCGGCTAGGCTGGTGAGTTCCGGACCGGGCACGGCCGGAGCAGCCGGCTTGGCATCGGGCGTTTCGGCAGCGGGCTTTTCAGGCTGACCGCAGGCCGTCAGAAGAGCCAAGGCGACCGCCAACGGCCACCCGCGATAAGCTGACAAATGGAGAAACCGGGTAGGCACAGGGTAGGGCATAGGCAAAGCAGCAAACCGGCACGCAGAAGTATGTCCCGTGGGGGGGTGGAGATGCGGCAAGATAAAAACAAAGGCTGCCATTCGTAAATAGCAGCCTTTATACGTAAGTATTTGACTATAAATGATTTATAGTTTGATGCCCTATTTCTTGGTAATGTCCGAGAACATCTGCGGGTCAAAATCATCGGCGCCAGGTGAGTTGAGTTGCTGCTCTTCTTCCAAATCGGGATACGGAACGCCCTCAAAGCCGCCTTGCACAAGTTCCAGCGGCTGGCCGTCTTCGGGGTGCGTACCGTTCCAGATGATGCCGGCTTGCTTGGATTGAATGAAACAAAAAAGAAGAGCCTACTCCGATTGCCGGAGCAGGCTCTTCTAACGGCCTGATAACGCTAGGGTTTGTGTAAATTATTGAAGATCAGCCATTAGCTTAACTGTAAGGGCTAGTTCCAACCGTCGTCGGTTTTGGCAGCTTTTACCTTAGTTTTCTGCTTGATACCATCGTCGGATTTGGCTTTTACTTTGGCCTTGGCAGGAGCTGCAACAGGGGCAGGCTGAGCAGCAGGCGCGGGCACAGCGACGGCTGGCTCGGGTTCGGTGGGCGCCGGAGCCATGTCCACGGCCGACTTAATCTCGTCGGGGCGCTCTACGGTTTTCTCTTTCTGCATGGCCAGCAACTGGTTTTGAGGGACTAGCTGGTTGTCTTTCCACAGCTTCAGTTCCGAAGCCAGCTTTTCCTTTTCCTCCTTGCTGGGCTTTTTCATCAACAGGTCGAGATCGGGGCTGCCGGCGTCTTTCCAAGCGGTCAGCCACATCGAAGCCACCATGGTGGGGGCCAGTTGCAGACGGTTCATGACCATGCCGCCTACTTTTTCGTGGTAGGCATCGGCGAAGGCGTCGGAATAGGCGCGGCGCGTTTTGCCGTACTTGTGGGAGTAAGTATACTTGGTTTCAGGCGTGTATTTGCGGCTCACTTCTTCCTCCATGTCGAAGGTGGCACCCAGGAAGCCATACGAGCGCTGCACCACCTGCCAGATGGCCGCCTGCGGATCTTTCAGGTAGCTGCCGGGCTTGGAGCGTAGCTTGTAATCGGCGATGTGGCGCTCCGGCAATTTGCTTTCCCAGAGGCTATGCAAACCGGCTTGGTTGCTGAGCTGGCCGTCGTAATTTTCGGTGGTGTGCAGCGGCACAAACGCATCCGAAACGTAGTGGCCCAAGTCGGCAGAAAGGGTGATGATGGCCACGGTGTCACGTTGGCGGAACGCTTCCGTCAGCTTTTCCTTTACTTCCGTTACCACCCACGGCACCGTCCCGTATTTACGCAGCGTATCGGCCGAGTATTTGGCCACGGCTTTGTCCCATTCCTTGGGCATGGCGCCAAACGGATCGGATCCGTAATGGTCCATGTCGATGAAGTGCTTTGGCGCTTCGGCGGGGTCGCTTTCGCGGCGTTCGTCGGGAGCCGTGATTTTTTTCACCAGCTCGCCCATGTGCCGGTAATAGAAGCCCTGCATGGAGCCGGGCAGCGAATACACGGCCAGCTGAGCGATGGTTTTGTGCGCAAAAAAGCCCCAGCCGGGCGAAAGCACTGGCAGGAGCAGCACGAGAGCAAGCGTAAAACTTAGTTTTTTCATTGAGTAGAAATGAGGCGTCACTGTGGGTGCGCGAATTTCGCGATTATTTGGCACTAGCTTTAGCTTCATGACCAGCATCTCCAAAAAGAAAATCAATTATTCCATCGGCGAGCGCCTGCGCAATTACCTGCACGCGTACGACCGCGAAACGAAGCTGCCGGTCACCTACAAAGACCTGTTGCGCATCAGCGGCGCCTACCCGCTCGTCGATAGCAAGGGCCGCGATACGCTCTGGGAAACTGTGTTTTACGAGCCCAGTACGCTCATGGAATTGTCCGACGGCTTGACGCAGGTGTATGCTTTGCTCAAAACCGACGGCGATTTGTCGTTTACGGTGCACCTGATCGCCGACCGCATCGACTATTGCCGCTTCGGCAACTCCAATCCGTTTCGGGTGCGCATCGTCAATCAGCTCAACGACAACTACGACTATTTTTACGTGAAGCGCGCCGACGCTTCGCGTGTATACGGACTGGAGCTAGAGCACCTGCTTTCGCCCAATAACATCAACTACTTGGTAAGCGGCGAAACGCTGATTGAGGAGCACATTGCGGGTATCCCCGGCGACGATTTTATCCGCGATCATTTGCAGCGGCCCCACCTCAACCAAGTGCGCATTGCCAAGGAGTTCGTCAAGTTCAACGAGCGCTGCTTTGCCCGCCTGCTCGGCGACATGCGCGCCTACAACTACATCATCAACGTCACGCCCGACTTCGAAGACGAGCAATACCGCGTGCGGGCCATCGACTTCGACCAGCAGAGCTACGAAGGCAAGAAAACGATGTATCTGCCGCAGTTTTTCAAAGACAACCGGGCCGTGGTGCTGCTGTGCAGCAAGCTGTTGAAGGCCGAAACCATTCGGCAGTACCAGACCGAGGAGCGTACGCTCATGGCCCGCCGCGCCCGCTCGGAGCGTTATCGCCTCAAGGATTTGATCGACTGCATGCGCGCCGACGACATTTCGCCCGCTGAGAAAACCGAGCAACTCAAAGCCGAGCTAAACGAGCACCACCACACGCAGGAATTCAACCGCTGCCGCTCGATGGGCGACGTAGTACGCCTAAATCTGCGGCTCATGCTGGCGCGCCCACGCCCCCAATAAACCTTAGATAATACATTGATTATCAAAGAATTATAAAATGAACCCTATTTTGCTTTCTGCATCAGCGTAGCTTGCTCGGGGCTGTCCTGATGGCGGCTCATCAACTCGCTGATCTTTAGATAGATGAACTCGGCGGCTTGCTGGCGCAGCTTTTCGCCGGTGCCTTTAAACACTTCGCGGTATTCGTGCGCGCGGCCCTGCCACAGAATGGTGATGAAAACGGTCCCGACGGGCTTTTCGGGCGTTTCGGAAGCGCCGGGGCCACACAGGCCGGTCACGGCCACGCACACATCGGCGTTGGGTAGTTGGCGTTGCAGGCCCTGCACCATTTCGTTGGTGGTCTGTTGGCTTTCGGCGGTGTAGTCTTCCAGCGTTTTCTTTTTTACGCCCAGCAGGCGCTGCTTCGCTTCGGCATTGTAGGTCACTACCGAGCCGAGCAAGACTTCGCTAACGCCTTCGGCTTCAGCAAGTTGGGTAGCAACTAAGCCGCAGGTGCAGCTTTCGGCTAGGGCCAGGGTGAGCTTGTGCTGGAGAAATTGCTTGACAAGAACGGAGAGGTCGGTGGGCTTCATACAGGAATGATTGGAATGGCACTGCCTTACGAAACTGTATGCAGGAAGTTAAAGTTGAGCTTAGCCGATATGACATTTTATATTGTTGAATGACTAGCATAACTAATTGATGAGCAATCAATTGTGTGAATATCATGCAGGGTTGGTTTTCCGCTTCATCAGTCGCCATATGGGGTAGCTGGCGGCTACCAAGCCAGCGGCCAGCAGTGTGTTGCCCGGTTCGGCTATGGCATTGCCAATCAGAAACAGCACCGAGCCCAACAGGACCAGCCACGTCGTAAACGGATGCCCCCAAGCCCGATACGGCCGCTCCAAGTTGGGTGCCGTGCGGCGCAGCACCAGCACGGCCGCAAAGCCTACCGTGTAGTAGCCCACAAATAAGATGCTCGTTACGGCTAGCAATTGGGCTGCCGTGCCCGTCGCGACCAACACCAACGTCAGGCCCAGAGCCACCAAAAGCGCGGCCCGCGGCGTACCGCGCGGATGCACGCGGGCTAGGGGAGAGGGTAGCAGCCGGTCGCGGCTCAGGGCAAACAGCACCCGCGTGGCCATCAGCAGCACCGAATTGAGCACGCCCAAGTGCCCCAGCACGGCCACCGCCAACATGACGCGCCGACCCCAAACACCAGCTAATCGAGCCGCTACTTCCGCCAAGGGTAGCTCAGCCGTCGTGAGTTGATGGAAAGGCAGTGCGTGCAACAGCACCGCATTGAGCAAAGCATATATCAGAATGATCAGCCCGACGCCGCCCAGCATGGAGCGCGGCACCTCGTGGGCGGGGTCGTGGTCTTCCTCGGCAAAATAAATGGCCGCGTACCAGCCGTCGTAGGCAAAAATGACCGACTGAAACGCCACCACCAGCGCGGCAGCTCCGGGCACAACGGTAGCGGTAGGGGCCGGAGCCGCGGGCAGCCACCAAGCAGCCGCCAGAATCACAAACAGCGCCAAGCCCATCAGCAGCGAAGTCAGCTCCTGCGCGCGGCTGGCTGCTTGCACGCCACGCCACTGGATGAGCCCCAGCACAGCCACCGACCCTATGCTCACCACGCGCTCGTGACCTGCCAACGCAGGCACCAGCGCGGCGGCATACGTGCTCATCATCAGGGCGACTAAGGCGCCGGTTACGCAGCTGCTCATCCAGTCGCCCCAACCCACTACTACGGCTACAAACTCGCCGAAAGCACGGTGGGCGTAGCCGTACCAGCCGCCGGCCTGGGGCAGCATTGCGCCGAGCTCGGCAATGGCATTGGCGCCGAGCAAGGCGTACAATCCGCCGGCCAGCCACACCAGCAGCACGCCGCCGGAAGCGCCTACAGCTTCGGCAAGCTCCCGCGGCGACCGGAGCACGCCGGTGCCCGTAGTGCCGCCCACCACCACAGCCAGCCCAAAGCCTACGCCCAGCAAGCGCAGCAGCCGGCTAGAGCGGCGAACTGGAGAAACAGCAGTGTTGTCAGACACGGAAAGATGAATGGTTATTTATCGACCCTTTTGAACCATTGTAGATGGGTAAATATGTGTGATTCAAGCACTTAATCTAATAGAAAGTATGCTGAGGCATCAGGCAAAACTCTTTTGCCTATAGATCTATTTAAACTGCACACCTTGCTTCATCACGAAGCTTACGTGCTGCATCACCTTGATGTCCTGGAGCGGATCGCCATCGACAGCAATGAGGTCGGCGAATTTTCCGGACTCGACGGTGCCCAGGTCTTTGCTTTGATCAAGTAAGTCGGCGGCGTTGACGGTGGCCGTGCGCAGGGCTTGCAGCGGCGGCATGCCGGCTTCTACCATGTATTGAAATTCGAGCCCGTTGACGCCGTGCCGCGACACGCCTGAATCCGTACCGAACGCAATCTTGACGCCCGCCTTATAGGCTTTTCCAAAGGTCGTCTGCAACATAGGCCCAATCGACAGCGCTTTCGGCACAACTGCCGCCGGAAAGTACCCCGCGATTTTGGCCGAATCGGCCACCGACTTGCCGGCAATAATCGTGGGCACGTAGTAAGTGCCCATTTTCTTGGCCAGCTTCATGCCTTCGTCGTCCATGAGCGTGCCGTGCTCGATGCTGTTCACGCCGGCCCGAATGGCCCGCTTAATGCCCTCGGCGCCGTGGGCATGGCAAGCCACGCGCAGGCCCAGGTCGTGAGCGGTTTGCACCACCGCCCGAATCTCTGCTTCGCTGTACTGCGGTCCGCTGCCGTCTTTCGACAGGTCGAGCACGCCGCCCGTGGAGGCAATCTTGATGACATCGGCGCCGCGTTTAAACTGCTCGCGTACGGCTTGTTGGCACTGGTCGGGGCCGTTGGCAACGCCGGTGGCCGGCGAAACGGGCATCTTGTCGATTAGCTCATTCGAAAGCCCCACGGTTCCGTCCATGTGGCCGCCGGTGGCCGAAATAGCCGTAGCCGCCGTGAAAATGCGCGGCCCAACTGCCTGTCCGCGGTTGATGGCATTGCGCAACGACACATTAACGCCGGAGCCACCCATATCGCGTACCGTCGTGAAGCCCGCAAACAGGGTTTTCTGGGCGTCGCCCAAAGCTCGGTAGGCAATATCGGCGGGGTTCAGAATGAAGCCTTCCACGAAGCTGCTCTTGCTCGGGTGCGACTCGACGTGTACGTGGCAGTCGATGAGGCCTGGCAGTACCGTCTTGGTTTTCAGATCGATAACCTTGTCGCTGGCGCCGCCCGCCTGAAAGCCCGGCTGTACGGCTACCACGCGGCCTTTTTCGATGACCACCGTCATCTCCGACTGCGCCCGGTCGGAGCGCATGTCGAGCAGGCGGCCGCACTGCACGTAGGTTTTCTGGGCGTAGGCACTCGAAAGGCCCAAGCAAGCACTGCCGGCCAAGGCAACAAGCGAAGTAGAAAGGCGCATGGGAACGGGAAAAGTGAAAGAGTAGGAAAAAGGATGCATGCAGCATAATCTGGGCAGATTACCTAACTTGCTCGACCCTATACTAGTCCATTCTTTTCCTCCAACCTAATCTTGCCATGGCAACGCACGAAGAATTTGAAGCCGCCGCCCAGCGCGCCCAACAACTCCCCACCAAGCCCTCCAACACGGTGCTTTTGCAACTTTATGCGCTCTACAAGCAAGCCACCGAAGGCGACGTGCAAGGCGACCGCCCCGGCGGCTTCGATTTCAAGGGCATCGCCAAATACGATGCTTGGTCCAGCCTCAACGGCAAAAGCAAGGACGCCGCCCGCCAGGAGTACGTGGAGCTTGTAAACTCGCTTTTTGTATAAGTATCTGATAATAAAGTAGTTAACACAAAGGGCTCGTGCGAAAGCACGAGCCCTTTGTGTTGGGTAAAATGGTAAGTACCTATCCTACTACACCTTAGGGGCAGGCAGGTCGAAAGCTTTGGCATCGTGTTCGAAATGGCCTTTGTGCGAGCCGTCGCAGAAGGGCTTGTTGGCCGACAAGCCGCAGCGGCAGATGCTCACGCGCTCGCGGCCGGCCAGGCCGTAGTTCTGGCCTTGGGCATCCACGATTTCGAATTCGCCCTCTACGCGCAGAGAGCCGTTGCTGAGGACGGTGATTTTGGTTGGCATGGGAAAAGAAGTTGGTGAGAAAATGAGGTTAGGTAAGTACTTGATTATCTATTCTTTGCAATGGCCGCCGCCGCAAGTAAGCGGGGTAAAGATGCCGGACAGAATAGCCCAGCGGTTGTTTTCGTATTTCCACATCAGCCAGTACTTGCCGGTGATGCGAGTTTTGGACTGGTCCTGCGTGTTGGTCCACGACTCGTTCCATTCGCCAGTTTCGTAGGCAACCTGCCATTGATCGTCGATTTCGGTGAACTGCGTGCGGTTCATCCAGGCGATGTCGGGGCGCAGCCGGAAGAGAGCCTGGAAGTTGCGCATGTTTTCGGCCGCACCCACGCGGCTGCCGTTGGCGTTGGAGAGCGTAACCTGGGCCGAAAACAACCCCGCCAGCGCCGTGGTGTCGCGGCTGTTGAAGGCCTTGTTCCAAGTTTCACTGCGCGCCTTAAGTAGCTCCAAGTGCTTTTGCTTGGAAATCTGGCCGTAGCTCAGGTGGCTAAGGCTACACAGCACAGCAATGAGTAAGAGAAGAGCAGAGTAGTTTTTGATCATTGCAACGGAGAAAGCAAGGGCTGAAAACCGGAAGGTAATGTAAATCACCAGGCCCGTCAAAGGTAAGGAGCGACCAACTGCCACCGCCAACAAAAAACCCCAACCAAGTGGTCGGGGTTTTTTGTTGGCGGTGCGCAGGGCGGTTACTGCGTGAGCACGGCCGTAAATACGCGTTGCTCAGTGGTGCCATCAGGCAGCACCGCTTTCACAAACAACGGATAGGAGTTGTTGGCACGGCTGCCGGTACCGGTGCCCGCAGCGCCGGTAGAAGGCGCGCCTACTATGGCGCCATCGGCGGTGTTACGCAATGCGCTGGCCGGCACACTCAAGGTTGCGGTCCCGTTAGAAACGGTCAGCGTACCCAAATCTTTCGACTTAGAAGGCGAGTACGTGCTGGTAACCTGCACGCCAGTAGCCGTAGCCAAACCGCTGATTTTGAGCGTTAAAGTGGCGTCTTTTTTATAGTCACCGGTGATTTTCTCGATGTTGTCATCGAATGTAATGCTAGTCTTCGGGATGATCATGTCATCCAAAACGCCATCCTTCTTGCAACTGCCTAAAAACAAGGCAGTTACTAGAAGCAAGAAAAAGGTATGAACGTATTTTTTCATGTGAAATCAAGTTGAAAATAGTCAAGGGAAAGCAAGCAAAGCCAACCGTGCGCGCTACTTGCCCACGCACGGCTTACTGCTAGAGGCCTGGATCCCAGAAAACGGAAGCGGTCGTCAGGTCTGTGCGGGCGGGCGTGTTTTCCCGGTTGGCCACGCGCTCCAAGTCGGAGTAGGGCAGAATGCGTGGGATCTGCTTCAGCACCCCGTTGGAAACAGGCGTCAGGGCTGGGTAGCCCGTGCGGCGCCAGTCCGACCAAGGCTCTACTGCCACGCCGTAGTTGGCCACGTACTTCTCTTCGATGATCGTGCGAAGCGACTGAGCCGACAATGCCGTCAGCGGTGTCAGCTTACCCAAATAAGCCGTGATATCGGTAGCGGCTACCCCTGCCATTTGCATGGAGGCCGTAACGCCAGCGTTGAGCTTGGCTTGGGCATTGACTACGTCGCCGGTGCGCAGGTAATACTCGGCCAGAATGAAGTTGTATTCGGCAAACGTGAGCATCCGGATCGGGGCATCCCCGGTGTAGTCCTGTACACCGGTGCCGGTCCGGGCGCCGCGTAGGAAAGTATTGATGCGCGAAAAGTTAGTCGACAGGTTCACGCCTGTGCCGTTCGCTACCCCGCGATACCCCGTAAACGAACCATCGGTAGCCGTATAGACCGTGAAATAAGAAGGCCGGCGTGGGTCGGTTTTGGCATTCATCAACTCCACCAGCGTAGCGCTGGGGAAGAAGTTGTTCAGACGGCTCGTTTCAAACTGGTTGATCGGATTGGTCTTGCCCGCTACGGCGTCAAAAGTGAGTTGGAAGTTGTCCGTGTTGTCCTGCATGAACGTGGCCGGCCCCTTGGCTAGCAACGTAGCAAAGCCCGGATTGACCGTAGCACTCAGCTTATTGGAGTAGTGCAGGTACAGGCGCAGCTTCAGCGTGTTGCCAAACTTCTTCCATTTGGCCAAAGCACCCCCATAAATCAAATCGTCGGTGGTTGGCGTGAGCGCCGAAGCTTTGTCCAAATCAGCGATGCCATCGTCGATGAGCGGGATGAGCTTGGTGTACACGTCAGCCGACTTATCGTAGACCGGCTTCACGTTTTCCCCAAACTTCAGGGCGTCTGTGAAAGGAATGTCGCCAAAAGCATCCGTCGTGACGGAGAAAGTATAAGCCTGCATGAGCTTGGCAATGCCCGAGTAAGCGGGGCTGGTGCCAGTGGTTTGCTCGTTGAGCTTCTGCATGTCGGCCAAGGCGCCCCCGTAAATGTTGGAGCGCCACAGGTTGTTAACGTCCGTAGCCGAGATGTTGTACGTGTCGTAGTTAACGGTTTGGACAGAGGCGCCACCTTGCCCAGCGTTCTGCTGAACGAACAGGGAAGTGTAGCGGTGAATGTCCGATCCCATCAGAAAACCCATTTGCGTTTGGGCCGAAACCAAGACATTGCTTGCGGGAGCTACGAGAACGGCATTCGGACTCGCATTGACATCGAGGAAATCATTGCATGAGCTAAGAAAGCCCAAAGCAGCCGATAGCGCGATATATTTAGTAAAGCGAAGAAATTGCATGTTGTTGAGATAAGATGCCGTTAGAAGGTAAGCCGGATGGAGCCGCCGAAAGTACGGGCTTGTGGCAACGCGTTGAATTCTAAGCCTTGCGAGTTGCTCACGCCTTGGGCGTTTACCTCAGGGTCGATGTGCGGCACGTTGGGGGCGTACAAGAACACATTGCGGGCATTAAGGCCTAGTTCTACCGTGCCAAGGAAAGTCTTGTCCGTCAATGACTTGGGCAATGAGTACGTGAGGGCAACCTCGCGCAGACGAATCCAAGAAGCATCGAAGATGATGAATTCGGCTACGCCCGAACCGTACAGATCCGTGAAGTAGTCTTCGGCAGTGATCTGGGTGGTGTTAGGCGAATAGGTGCCGTCGCTGTTGGCCACTACACCTTTGTGGATGTAAGTGCGGCCGCGCTCCTGCGTTTCTTTGGCTGCGCCCGAGCGACGCAAATCGGTGATGTTACGGCCATAAATATCGCCGCCGTAACGCACGTCGATTAACGTATTGAGGCTCAGGCCTTTCCAAGAGAATGTGTTGGTGAAGCCACCCGTCCACTGCGGGTTAGGGTTACCCACTACTTGGTTGTCAAGCTGAGGCGTTGGGCGGCCCGTAGCGCTGAGCAACAGTTCGCCGTTGGGAGCGTGTTGGAATACGCTACCGAAAATAACGCCGTAAGGCTGGCCTGCAATCAGACGCGTGCTGGGCGTAACGAAACCACCCAAGGTGATTTGCTCTACACCAGGAGCCAGCGATTTGACTTTGGTTTCGATGTGCGTCCAGTTGATGGAGTTGCTGTAGGTGAAGCCACCAACCTTAATGGGCGTGGAGGTCAGCAACACTTCGATGCCTTTGGCTTCTGATTTGCCGATGTTCTGATACTGGTTTGTGAAGCCCGAAGCAGCAGCAACCGGTACCGCAAAGATGATGTCGGTACTTACTTGGTTGTAGGCCGTTGCCTCCAAGCCCAAGCGGCCCTTAAAGAAGCTCAGGTCAATACCAGCTTCATAGCTTGTCGTGAACTCTGGTCCTAAAGTGGAGTTGCCGGCTGCATCATCATACGTCTGACCCGACAAACCGCGGAAAGGGTAGCTTACAGCCGGACCGAAGCCGTCGGAAGGACCCGTAGCCGTGAAGTAAGAATCGGTGAGGTAAGTATCAGCTTCACGACCTACTTTGGCGGCGGCACCCCGGATGGTACCCGACGAGAAAATCGCGTTGTCCTTCAACGAAGGAATAAGCTCGGTGAAGATAATGCTGGCCGAAGCGCCTGGGTAGAAGTAGGACCGGTTTTCCTTGCTGAAAGTAGAAGACCAGTCGTTGCGACCACGCAGAGTCAGGAACGCGATTTTGCGGTAGTCAAAACCTGCTTCGCCAAACACTCCAATCAGGCGGCGCTGCGTCTGGGTGCCGTAAGGAGTGTAGTTCAGGGTGTTGCGGATGTTGTCGTAGCCGCGAACCTGAATGTTGTTGCCTACGACGCCGATGTCGGTGGTGCGGCGCTGGTTGATCTCGTTGCCCAAGAGCACCCGAACCCCGAAGTTCTCGTTGATGTCGTGGTGGGCATTCAGCAACAAGTACGAGCTAAGCTCACGACGCGTGTAGCTTTCGTCTTCGATGGCACCCACGCCACCCACGGCAGAGCCGCCTTTGCTATCACGTGCGTTGATGCGCTTGAAGGTTTGGGAATAAGTATCCGTACCCAGTTTGTAGTCAAGCGAAAGCCAATCCGTGAAATCGTACCCCACGCTCACGTTGCCCACGATGCGGTTTAGTTCGTCGTGGTAGCGGTTGTTTTTGATGGTCCACAAGGGGTTGTCATCGGTGCTGTACCACGTGTTGTTGGACGACAGGCGGCCGTTGGTAGCCGTTACGTCGCCGGGTACCTGTTGGCCACCGTTAGGCAGCTCGAAAGGGTAGCGGTTGATGTCGTAAGAGCGGGGCAGAAACCACGTGCGGAAGAATGGGTTAGCCAACTGGTTGCCCTGCTGCGTCCGCGACGAAACGTTGTTAGTGAAAATTGCGCTGATGCCGGTCCGTAGTTTCTTGGTCAGGTTAGCGCTGCCGTTGAAAGTGACCGTGTTACGCTTCAGGTCGTTGTTGTCCAGGATGCCTACTTCGTGCAAGTTGCCGTAAGAAGCGTAGTAGCGCGTGCGCTCAGTAGCACCAGAAAGCGAAACGTTGTTCTGGAAGTTAGAGCCCGTCTTAAACAGATCCTTTACGTTGTCTGGGTTGATGCTCAACTGCTCCTGCTCGCCGCGGAAGTTCGTAACGGTTTGACCGGTTACTGCGGGTCCCCATGAGAGGTTGCTAAGCGGGTTGAAAACGCCCCGGCTGCCCTGTCCATAGGTATTCTGGTAATCGGGCAGGCGACCTACTTTTACAATGTTGTAATTCGACAGAAAGGTAACTGTCTGTTTCTTAGAGCCTTGTGCGGCGCCTTTCTTGGTCGTGATAACCACTGCACCAGCAGCAGCACGCGAACCATACAGAACGGCAGCAGCGGGGCCTTTCAAGATAGACACCGATTCGATATCGTCTTGGTTGATGTCGATGGCACGGTTGGAGTTAGAAACGCCAGCCTGGAGTGAGTTGCCACCGCCGCCGTTGTCAATCGGAATACCGTCTACTACAAACAAAGGCTGGTTGCTGCCCGTGAATGTCGTCTGGCCACGAATGAAGATGTTGGCCGAAGAGCCCACCATGCCGTTAGCGCCTTGTACGCGTACGCCGGCTACTTTACCCGCCAACGAGCTTACTACGTTGGTCTGACGTGCCTGCGTCAATTCCTCGTTTTTGATCTCCGAGACCGAATAGCCCAGCGATTTGCGTTGTTGCTCAACTCCAAACGCTGTTACGACGACTTCGCTCAGCTGCTTGGTGTCTTCAGTCAGCCGGATGTTAATTTTAGAGTCGTTGCCGATGGGGCGCTCGGTGGCCAAATAGCCTACGGAGCTAATAACCAGTGTGCCCCCGGTGGCCGGTACGCTCAGTGTGAAGGTGCCATCGGCATTGGTTGATACACCTTGGTTGGTGCCTTTCAGAATGACGGTGGCACCAGGAAGTCCGTTGCCAGACGTTTGATCCGTTACCTGACCTGAAATACTTCGGTTTTGGGCTACTGCCTGCTGCAACAGGGCGAGCGAAAACAGAAGCACCATGAGTAGTAATTTTCTCATGCGAACTAGTGTTTAAATGAAAAGATGAAGAATGAGTGAAAATCGCTTCCGCAATCAAGCTAGAATATCTATAAAAGCAAGACTCACAGAAAAATACTTTGTGAAGATAAAATTGGAAATAATTTGGCGAATCAATTAAAAATATCAAAAAACTAAGTAATTGATTGCACTTTTCTTGTAAATAGAACGCTAACTCACTCTTCTTAGCTTTGGCTATAATGGGTTTAATTATATTGTCAGCCCCAATTTGAAAGGTAACCCCAATATCATGGTGGCCTTTAAGAGTGGTCCTTGGCTCACAAAAATGATAGTCCCACAAAAAAAGGCTACCCTTCGGTCAGGGTAGCCTTTTTTACTTGGTTGGGGCTGCTTAGATCAGTTGCGCACTACCAGCGAATTGGTAGCAATTTCGGTAGCCGGGATTGGCCACACATACAACGTATTGGTTGGCGCAATAGCACCTACCGAACCTTTGCCCGGAATGGTAGCGTTAAGGCGCATCAAGTCGTTGTTGCGAATGCCTTCGCCTAGGAACTCGATGCGTCTTTCCAGCAGAATGGCATTAACAGCGGCATCCGTAGCAGCAAAAGCAGGGTAGATGCCGGCTGGATTGGAGCGACCCCGCACGGCATTGAGCAGAGCGAGCGCCTGCGGGTCGGCGGCACCAGCCGTGCGGAAGCGGGCTTCGGCAAGGTTCAATAGTACTTCCGCATACCGAATCACGGGGGCTTTGTCCGTATAGGGCGTGCCTGTGGGGTATTTGTTCAGGAAGAACTCCGTACCCGACTTAGTTACGAGGCTGGTGCGGCGAACGTCGGTAGCCGCAAATCCAGCGTTGGCCAGAATACCGTTGGGGTTCAGGCTATACTCGCCGTTGCCGATAGGGGCCGGTGCGAAATAATAAGCCAACTGGTTCTGCGTACCGGGGGCGTTCTGAGCTGTGAAGGGGAAAGAAAGAATGCTTTCCGTCGTCTCCTGAGGCGCTGCAAAGACGGTTGCAATAGAAGCGTTCAACGCATTCGGTACACCAGTAGCCGCCGCGAAAGGAGCAGCCGTCGGTACGATTTTGTTGGCTTCCTTGATTACGTCGGCATAGCGACCCATCGACAAATAAACTCGCGTTTTCAATGCGATGGCCGTGTTGCGGTGTGCCCGCGTCACGTTCAGCGGGGCGCTGCCGTTCGTCAGAGGCAGGTTTGTTTCGGCATAGTCCAAATCGGCCAAGATTTGGGTATACACCTCGGCTACCGTACTCCGGGCCAACTCGTTGCCAGTTGCGTTGGTTTCGGCCTGCAAGCGTAGGGGCAAACCAGGCTTGCTGCCATTTCCATCGGCGTAAGGACGAGCATAAAACTGCAGCAGCGAGTAGTAGCTCAGGGCGCGCAGCAACCGGGCTTCGGCCTTGTAGTTAACTGCCGTGGTAGTGGCGAAATCTGCTTTGAAGGTAGGCGCAACGTACTTAGCTGCGTTGGCATCCAGCCCCGCCAAGAACACGTTGATCTGGTTGATGGCGCCGTAAGCGGCCGTCCAGAGGTTAATCACGTCATTCTGAGACGTTTCTGTAATCGTGTGGTTCCAGACGCTCAGCCCCGTAACGGCGTTGGACGTACGGTTGATGAAGTCATCGGCCCGGATGTCGCCGTAGATCTGGTATCGGCCGCCTAGGAAGTTGCCGACTTTGACAAAGCTATATAAACCATTGACTTGCAACTCGATACGAGCTGGAGTGTCGAATACAACTTGGTCGGAAAAAAGGGTTTTAGGAACCGGATCTAGTAAGTCTTTCTGGCAGGAGAAGGTGCCCAGCGCCAACAGCGTGGTGCATACCGCCACCTTCACTTTTTGCTTTACAATATTCATCAGAATGCTGTTTTTAGAAACCAATGTTTAAACCTACCGTGTACGTTCTGGCCTGTCCAACCGAGTTGCGGTCGACGCCTGCACCGGTATTATTGGAGCCGTTGGTAGAGATTTCCGGGTCGATGCCCGAGTACTTCGTCAGCAGCGCAGCGTTCTGCACCTGACCATAAATCCGGGCGCTGGCTACGCCAAGCTTGCCCAGTACAGTTGGGTTGAGCGAGTACCCCAGCGACACCTGACGCAGACGAGCGAAGTCGCCTTTTTCAACGTTCGACGACATCACGAGGGCCGAGCCGTTCGAAACGTTGTCGCCGTACACCACGCGGGGCCAATCTGCTTTTTGGCCTTCCGTGGTCCAACGGTTGAGGATATCAACTTCGTTGTTCCAGAAACGCTGGTCGTGCAGGCCCGACTTGGTGCCGTTGTAGATGTAGTTGCCACCCGAAAACTGGATGAAAACACCCAGGTCGAAGCTGTGATAACGGAACGTGTTGTCGAAACCACCATACCACTTCGGCAAGGTTGGGCCGTAGTACACACCGTCCGTGAGCTGGTTCGGAGCCGTAGCAGCTTTGCCGTCCAAGGTCGTCCAGCCGGTACCCAAGTGGTCGTACTGCACTACGGTGCCGTCAGCTTTTTGCAGCATGCGGCGACCGTTGGCAGGGTTCACACCCAATGAAGGGATCGCCAAGATTTCGCCTACTGAGTGGCCAACTTCGGTGAAGTTTACCGTCTCCAGGCCCGACGTAGCCGTGCCAATGCGCTGTCCTGGGGTAGCCAATGCCAACACCCGGTTTTTCAGCGTGGTGAAGTTGCCGTTCATCGTCCAGGTGAAGTTCGTTTTCTGAATGGCGTTAAAGCGCAGGTTCAGTTCAATGCCCGTGTTGCGCATCGATCCAACGTTGCCCAAAATAACGTTGGCGTTGGTGAAGTCGCCGGGAGCGCCGCCGCCAGGAATGCCTTTCGAAGGCGCTTGCGGTACACTCAGGATCAGGCCATCGACGAGGTTGCGGTAGTACGAGAAGTCACCCTGAATCCGATCTTCGAGCAGGCCGAATGCCATACCAACGTCGGTTTTCTTACTGGTTTCCCAAGTCAGGGCTTTGTTGCCGGCGCCGCTGAAATACAGCGAAGCAGCGCCGCCGTACAAGCTGGAAGAATAAGTTTGCAGCGAAGCAAAGTCGTCGATGCCTTGGCTGTTGCCTACTTCACCGTAGCTGCCCGTGAATTTCAGGAAGTTGATAGCGGTTGCGAAAGGCGCGTTTTTCCAGAAGTTTTCTTCCGAAACGATGTAGCCCACCGAAGCGCCGTAGAAGTTACCCCATTTCTTGGCCCAGGCCGAATAGCCATCGCGACGAACGTTGACCGAAGCAAGGTATTTCTTGCCGAAGTCGTAGTTCAAACGGCCGAAGTACGAAAGCAAGTAGTTCTCGCCCTGGAAGTTACCGGCAACCGCGATGTTGGTGAAGTTGCCCTGGAACGTATTAAAGAAAATGTCGGCCACCGACGTGCGGTTGGCGCCCCACCGATCGACAACGGTGCGCTGCTGCTCGTTACCCAGCAACAACGAGATGTTGTGCTTGTCGGCAATGGTACGGTCGTATTGCAACGTGTTCTGCCAGTTCCAACGCTTGTTGGTGCGGTAGTAGTTAAGTGCTTGACCGCCAGATGAATAGCCATCGCCGGCAATAGAGGTGTAGAACGCGCGGTCTTCAAACGAAATGTTGTTGATACCGTAGCTCGTGCGGGCATTCAGGCCTTTGATGATTTCCCAGTTGGCATACACGCTGCCCTGGATCTCGTTGCCATCCGACTTGAAGTAGTTGTTCTCCAGATCCACAACGGGGTTGTAGTAGCCAGGGAGCAGGGGTGCGCCGGTCGCCGACGAAGGGTTGGTGTTGGCACCTGGGCCAATGCCCGCGCCGCTGGTGTTGTAGCTGCCGTCGGGGTTGAAAGCGGGTACGTTAGGAGGCAAAACCAAAGGCAGACGGCCCAAGCCAGCTGTTCCGAAGGCGCCATCGGCTACCGAGCCCGAGTTGGGCGAGGAGTTTTGGGTGTTGGAGTAGCCAATGCGTGCGCCAACGGTGAAGTTGTTGTAGACTTTGTGGTCTACGTTTACGCGGGCAGAGGTGCGCTTAAACTCGTTTTTCTCCAACATACCCTTCTGGGTAGTGTAGCCAACTGAAGCGTAAAAGGAGGTTTTCTCGGTACCGCCAGAGAAGTTCACGGTATTGGCGTTCGAGAAACCGGTGCGATAGATGTAATCGTACCAGCGCGTATTAACGGGGTTGCCGTTGCCATCCAGCGTTGGCTTGAAGCCTTCCACGTTGGTTGCGGCCTGGCCGAGTGCTGCACGGTTGGCGTTCAGGTTGCGAACGGCTTCGTTCTTGATGCTGATGTATTGTTCGGCATTGAGCATATCATACAAGCGTACGGGCTTGGACCAGCCAGCCCACGAATCGAGGGAGATGTGGCTTTGGCCTTTCTTGCCTTTTTTGGTAGTTACCAGAATAACGCCACCGGCGGCCCGCGAGCCATAAATGGCGCTGGCCGAAGCATCTTTCAGCACTTCCATGCTTTCGATGTCGTTGGGGTTCAGGTTACTAAGGGGGTTGTTGGGTACGCTGCCTACTGCGGAGCTGTTGCCGCTGAAAGCCGGGATACCGTCAATAACGATCAGGGGAGCGGAACTCAGGTTAATCGAGTTCACACCCCGGATGCGAATAACCGGCGGGTTGTTCAATACCCCGTTAGGAGTCGTGATGTTAACGCCCGTTGCCCGGCCCTGTAGGGCTTGGTCAAAGCTTTGTACTGGGGCAGTGGCAATTTCCTTACCGCTGATGGAAGCCACCGAACCCGTCAGATCACGGCGGGCCTGCGTACCATAGCCCACTACTACTACTTCGTTGAGCTGCTTGGTGTCCTCGGCCAACCGTACATTAATCGTGTTATCAGTGCCAAGCGTACGTTCGGCAGCCAGATAGCCTACCGAACTAATTACGATGGTGCCCCCGGCTTCGGGCACGCTGAGCGTGAAGGTGCCGTCGGCATTGGTCGATACACCCTGGTTGGTGCCTTTCAGAATGACGGTGGCTCCTGGCAGACCACTTCCGGAAGTCTGATCCGTTACTTTACCTGAAATACTTCGGTTTTGGGCTACTGCCTGCTGCAACAGGGCGAGCGAAAACAGAAGCACCATGAGTAGTAATTTTCTCATGTGAACTAGTGTTTAAGTGAAAAGATAAGGGATGAGTGAAAATCGAAGCTACAATGAAGCTCTAGAATAGCTATAAAAGCAAGACTCACAGAAAAAATACTTTGTCATTATAAAATTGCAAATAATACTGTGAAATCGTTGATAATATCAAAATATAAAGCCATTAATTGTATTAAATGAACAAATTAAATGTACTCATCTAAATTTTAATTTTGCCTGTAACGGATTTAATTATATTGTGCCCCCTATTTTTATGAACAAGCTTTGGTTTTCTTAAGAACTTTGAATTTTTCTTAGATGTTGCTCTGAGTTGGGTGTAAAAATTCGGCCCAACGCTCCTGCGGTATGCTACAGGAGGGTTGGGCCGAACTTATGACTATGGCAAGAAAAGTGGCAGCAAAGCCGCGCGCGGGTTCTGCCTTAAAGATCCTTACGCATTACGTAATCGTTCATCCAATAAGGGCCAATCGGGACATCGACCTCGCGGTGACGGTGGAAACCCTGGCGTTCGTAGAAAGCGATGGCGGGATTATAGCGATTTACGTTCAACTCCAATGTATGTCCTCCGGCTTGTTGCACGGCATTCTCCACGGCTTGTACTAAATATTGCCCCAGGCCTTGGCCTTGATGCGAAGGCAATACATAGATCTTGTGCAGCTTAAAAAGCGATTCGGCGGCCGGTTGGGGAGAAAAAGACGCATAGCCCGTAGGGTGCCCATCGGCGTAGAGCAGCAAAAATGTGTGCCCTTCGTCGGTCATCTGGCGCTGTAGCGAGGCCGGCGTATAGATCACCCGGTACATATAGTCGATCTGCTCCTTCGAGATAATGAAGCGATAAGTAGGCTCCCAAGTGGCCTCGGCCAACCGAATAATCGTGGGAATGTCGGCCACAGTGGCGGGCTGGACGGTAATGGAGGCGGTATCGGAAGGTGACATACGCTGCAAAAACGCGATTTTTTAGAGAATAAACGAACCCTGTAGCATTGTGGCCACGTTTTGGGACGGAAATTGCCGAGTTGAAAATACTTTCGGCCCCCGTGGGCCGTTTCTACCCGAACCAAATTCCCTTTCTCTATGAAACGTCTTGTGTTGCCGTTATTCCTGCTAACAGTTGTCATGGCTGGCGCGCCCAGCGCCGCCTCAGCGCAGCAAACGACCACCAAAACCACTAGCTCCACTTCCTCGACTGCCGCTTCGGTAGAGCGGGATTTGCGCTCGTTCAGCGATTGGGTGAACGATAAAGTAGACAAGGCACAAGCGGGTGCGCGTCGTAACTGGCCTAAGCTGATGTCGGATTTTGATCGCCAGAGCCAGCGCCTCGACCGGGCCACCGACAGTCTGTCGGCGCAGGGCAAGCGCGAGTACAGCGCCCAAAAATCGCGGTATCAGGAGTGGGCTGCCGAGCAGCAACGCCTTGACTCGCAAGCCCGCCAGCCCGAGACGGCTCAGGATACGCAGAAGCGCTTGCTCAACGAAGACGTGAACATTGCCAGCGCCCGTGCCACTGAGCTGCCAGATCTGTATTTGCGCCTGCTCGAAACCACCCGCGACCAGCGCAGACAGTGGTCGCAGGCCGATTGGAGCGCCGCCAGCGTGGTATTGGAGCGTCTGAACGCCCGCTACGATAAAGTCCGCGACCAACTCACCGTAGAAGATCGACTGCGGGTGCGCTCGTTGCAGGCAGAGTTTCGGACGCTGGAAAAAGCCCGGGCCGCCAAAGACCTGATCAACGAAGGCAAGTAATATTTTGTATTCATGTATAAGTAATTGATAGCCAATTATTTATACATGAATATTATGTTTGTGCAGCCACTCCCAAGCAGTGTCCACATCGTAGAAGGTTTCTACAGCCAAGTTGTGACTGGTAAGGCTTTCCAGAAAATCAAAGCTGGTCAGCTGATCGTGGTATTCGGGCGAAAACACGTAGGCAAACGCCCTGAGCCCCTGTTGCATGGCCTGCGGAAGCCACTCAAACTCGATGAAAGGAAAGGCATCGGACCAATCGCCGGTGGCCTCGGTTTTGTCGTCGAGCACTAACTGAAAAGGAAACTGCTGTTGCAGCGGAATGGCAGCTTCGGCCACGCGTATGACTTCGTTGCCGGTCAGGTTGCCCTTCCAGAGCACGTGCAGCAAGTAATCGGCAGGATAGTAGTGCAGCACCGCAATCAGCTGGCCGTGCTCGTCGTAGACGTCTGGGAAGGCCGTGTACACACTGGAAAGAGTTGCCATACAGGGAATAGCTTAAAAGGAGAAGCCAAAGCTTAGCTTAATCAGTCGGGCAATAGGTAGTGGCAAAGCGGCGCGGTACTCAGGGCGAAACGGCGCTCACAAGCCAACGACAACCTAACTAAAATACAGGCGGTAACTCTTTCGTGCGCAGGCGGCGCAGAGCCGCCTCGCTAAAAAGTATGCCCGCTTTGGGTAGGTGCCAATGGCTTGCGGCGAAAAGGCAATGTAGCAAATAGGTAGGATTTTAAAAGGGGCGGGGTTCACGGGGTTTCTGCTACTTTTGCAGGCTCTTTTCTGCTTCGCAATCTGCTACCTGCTCATGCACATCGCTATCGTCGGCAACATCGGGGCCGGTAAAACCACGCTGGCCAACAAATTGGCGCATCATTTCAACTGGGAAGTGTTTCTGGAAGACGTTGACGACAATCCTTACCTGAAGGATTTCTACGACGACATGCCCCGCTGGGCGTTTCACTTGCAGGTGTACTTTCTCAACAGCCGCTTCCGCCAAACCCAGCACATCAAGCAGATTCAGCAGCAGCGCAAAGGCGTAATTCAGGATCGCACGATCTATGAAGACGCGCACATCTTCGCCGCCAACCTGCACCAGTCGGGCCTGATGACGCCGCGCGATTTTGAAAATTACCTGGGCCTGTTCAATTCCATGATCAGCATGGTGGAGCCGCCGGATTTGCTGCTTTACCTCAAAGCCGACTTGCCTAAGCTCATTCAGCAGATTGAGAAGCGCAACCGCGACTACGAGAACAACATCAAAATCGAATACCTCAAGAACCTCAACGAGCACTACGACCACTGGATCAGCAACTACAAATCCGGGAAGCTGTTGGTGATCGACGTCAACAACCTTGATTATCTGCACAACCCCGAAGACTTGGGCTTTATAATCGAGCGCATCAACGGAACTTTGTTTGGTCTGTTCTAGGCTGCTGACGTAAGATAAACTGCAAAAGGCCTGTTTCACAAGTAATTGACTATCAATTACTTGTGAAACAGGCCTTTTCTATGTAAGCGGCTCGAACCAAACGTGTGGTTACTCTTCGGCTAAGGCTTGGTTTAAGAACTGCACCAGCGGTTGGCCTGCGCGCAGGTCAGCCACCACGATTTTGACAAAATCGGGGTGCAGCACGTCGGCGTCGGAGAAGCTTTTGAACACCGTAAAATCCTTGAGCTTCAACCATTCGAGGTCGGGGTCGTTTTTGTCGTAGCCTTTTGGTGGCCGCTGCAAGCGCTCGCCCTCCAGGCCGGCTGGGAAGTGCCGCAGCAAATCGGCATCCTGACGCATTTGATGAAACACCTCGGAGTTGTAGTGAATTTCCTGGCGAATACGCGCCAGCCCTGCCGATTCGGGGTGCCATTTGCCCACCCCGATCCAGGAGTCGCCGGGCTCGATGGCCAGGAAGTAGCCGGCCCACGGCGCGTGCCGTCCGCCGCGCGTCATGCCCGCACCCATGTGCCGCTTATAAGGCTCATCGCTCTGCTGAAAGCGGTCGTTTTTGTTGATGCGGTACATCGTGTCGTTGGCCGTGAGGCTGCGCATCTCGGGCTCAAAATCCTGCACGCCCTGCAACACGCCCTCGACCAGCTCCCGAAACACGGCACGGGCGCGGTGGTACTCGGCCCGGTTAGCGTCCATCCAGGACTTGTGATTATTAGCGGCTAATTCGCGCAAAAAATCAAGCAAAAAGGCAAGCGTCATACACCGACGAGTTGAAGAAAGGAAAGTCGAAACACCAAGGGCACTGCGCCAAACAAAAGCGCCGCTTCAGTGCTAACTGAAGCGGCGCCGGAGAGGTTGCGTCGTTATGGAAACTGCCTAGCGCATGGCCTGCGTCAGCATCGCGGGCTGTTGCGCGTTGAGCGACCAATCGAAGGGTAAAAAATCTACTTGGGCCGTGGGCTCGATGCGGATGGGCGCGTAGCGGTTGAGAAAGGCAATCAGGGATTCGCCTTCGCCAAACTCGGCGGCATACCAGCTAAACAGGCTCGACACCTGAATGCGCTCGTGGGCTAGTTGGTTGCGAGAATGATCGGCGAGGAAATAGCGCACCTGATCGTCCAATTGCTTTTCCAGGCCAGTGGCAGTGTAAGCTTCGTTCAGGAGGGTGGGGCTGGCCGCCGCCGCGCACACTAGCGCAAAATGAACGCGCGGATCGCGGAAATGCTGGCCTAGAATCTGCCGCTCAATCTCGTTCAGCGAATACCATTTTTTGCCCACCCGCACTTCTTTGGTATCCCAGGGCGAGCGGTAGCCTTTCAAGGTCTTGATGCGGATTTCATTCATCCGGTCCACCTCGTAATACTGCACGATCAGGTTGATGGTGGCGGCGTTGTAAATGTTTATCCAGTAGGCTTTTACCTCAGCAGCGGGCCACGTGGTCTCGTCGGGTGCATTTTGGGCCAACGTATGCAGGTAGGCTTGCAGCTGGCCTTCGTCATCTATAAACCCTTGATAATCAACCTTGCCGTCGCGCGAAACGTGTTTGGTCAGCAGTTCATCCCATGTTTGGTGCAGCGCTTGGTGTGTGGTGGCTTCACTAGCTTTTCCCAAGCCCGGAATTAACAGGCAAACCAGGAGCAGAAGAACCAAGCGGAAACACTTGCGCGTGTGCATAGGGGCGGAGGGCTGATTTTCACCAAAACTGATTTCTAGCCGCCGCTCCTTTCAGACCCTGAAACTCGGCTGGTGGAAATAGTAGTTTTGTGAGAAAAGGCGGTTAGAGTTTGACTGCTAACTAAGAATGATCAAATCTACATGAGATTATTTATATATTCAAAAATATTATAAAATTTTCTTGCTAAATAGGACTATATGCTGTTTTGATGCAACAGAGGGCTATTTGCTCTTGGAATAGTATATTTATTTGAAGCTGTCAACCTGTACGGAGGTACCAACACGCAGCGTTCCATAGCCGGGCCCGGTTACATTTTGGCCAAACATTACTTTGTTGCCCGTTGTACGATAGGTAGCCAGCGTACGCAACGGCTCGGGAGTTTTGGTGGCCGTTTGCTGGTTAATGGTCGTTACGACGCACCGCCCGCAACCCCGAACCGCCCGAAATGGCAAGCCCTCAATCGTAAAGCAATCCCACTCGTCTTCTTCGAAAGCCGTGCCTCCCGTAAACACAAGATTAGGTCGGAAACGATTCATTGGTACGGTTTCGGACAGCCGGCTATTGAGTTCGTCGAGCGATGCCTGCCCGATCAGCAAAAACGGATACCCATCGGCAAAGCTCACCAGCTGCCCTTCCGGATTGAACTCGGGTTCTACGTCGCGCCGCACCATATCCGACATATACACCAGCTTGCAAGGCCGGCCGAGTGCTTCGCTCAACCACTCGTCGGCAGCCGGGGCGCCGCGCCACGCAAATACCATATCGTCCCAGATGGTCACGAACAGTGTGCGCTCGGGTGTGGCCTCAAAAGGCACGTACAGCGGGAGCAGCTCAGGCCGGGTCCGGTGAGTAAGCAGAAAGCCGTTGTAAGCCGGTGAGACGTGCAAGAGAGCCATTTCGGCGGTCTGCCGCTGGGTCATGAACTGGTTGCGCTCGTCCACGATCAGCCAGCGCCGGTCATGGCGCAGGCCGCGGGCTTCGACAGTGGCTTCGGTCACGCGAATGCCGCCGAGCGATTTGACGGGATAGAGATAAAGGTCGGAGAGAAGGAGAGAGGACATAAGAGCAAAGGTACGACAGGAGCCGGATGGACACGGCCCACGCGAGCACTACGTCAGTTAATTAGTGCAGCTCAGTAAGCCGCTTTAAGCAAAACGCATCTGCTCCCGAGCGGGAACAGATGCGTTTGGAAAGGCAGGTTTCGCACGAGGCGAATGAAAAGCCTATTGTTTTACGAAGCGGGCTTTTTGCAGGCGCGAGCCAGCACCTGCGGCCTGAACTACATAAATACCTGCTGGCAACCCAGCTACCGATAGTTCGGCAGTGCTACCCGAAACGGCCTGGTGCAACACCCGCTGGCCTAGCAGATTATACACATCGACCGTACTAACGCTGTTGGATAAATAATTGATATTCAAGGCATTAACAGCGGGGATTGGGCTCATGCTCAGGGCATTGCTGCTGGCAAAAGCATCCGGCTGCACCGCTACTATGGGGGAGTAGGCACTGGTGCCGTCGGTGTTTTTCTGATGCAGGCGGTAGTAGAGCGAAGCGCCCTGCGGAGCCGTGCGATCGAGGTAAGAGTAGGCAGTGGTTTTGGTGCTATTGCCTTGTCCTTTTACAAAACCCAAGGTCAGCCAGCTGCCCGAAGCCGTCTGACGCTCAACGTCAAAGCCTTCGTTCTGCTTCTCGGAAGCCGTAGTCCATTGCAGCTGAACGCCGGCCGCGCTGGCTTGGCCCGTAAACTGCGCCAGCTCGACGGGTAGGGGATTGCGCTGATCGGAAAGTGTCCAGAAACCGTTGAGGCTGACATTATCGAAGTTGACGAGGTTGGCGCCAGCGTTGGAATCTCTGGAGTCACGCCCAATCAAGATCCACGGCCCGTCCAGTGCTGGCGCTTTGAATAATGCTAACTGCCCTTCGGGCGCGCTGTTCTCGCTATCCCGATAGAAAAAGGTAAGGCTAGCGCTAACGTTTTCAAGATTGGTAGGGCGAATCTCAAATATGCGGGCAATGCCTTGGTGGCCGTTTCCGCTGGCTCTTATCCCGGTAAGCCGCCTGACCGTTGTGTTGCCTGGGACGGCAACTGAAGTTATCTGTAGTTGTAATCCCATGCCCCGATCTGTCGTGGTACCTGCTCCTCCAAAACCAAAGGCACCTTGGCTGGTAATTGGCCGGTTCTGCATCTGAACGGTACCCAGAACGTAGCCCGTGCCCGACTCACTGAAAGTAGCAGTGGGGTCTAAGCTTATGGAATACTTGTTGACGTTGGCGGGTACATCAGTGGTTGACAGGGTCAAGTTCGAGACGGAAAAAGCATGTCGAACGGTAATGTTGCCGGCTAAGTTTTTAGCTGCGCCTGCAAGTATAACATCGTAATATGTGCCTGCCACCAAGGTATTCGTAGCATCACCTGCTGGGGAAGTGTACCCCATTTGCTGAAAAGGCCTAACGACCTGCGGGCTTACAGGGTCCGTATTGTTGACGCTATAATAGTACGTGTAGTTGGGCCCGGCAACGTTGGCTGCTGGTACAGGATTGGTACGCACGCCGCCAGTAGTTACATAGCCTTGCCAACCGAACGCTGCCGGCAACACGGGAGTTGGAGTAGTGCCATAGAAACGCGCCCACGGAATGCGTACTTCACGCGTGTTATTGACGGTTGCCATGGTTATGGTGCCGCTAGGTGCGTTGGTGCCAGTGGCTGGGCCCCAAGTTTGAGTGGCTCCATTGCCGACAGCAAGCCTAATTTCAGGAGTGCTTGTGATGGATAAATCTACATCGGCTTTGAAAGGAAGATATAAGCTGGTCCCAAATGTGGCCGGAACTCCGGTATTGCCGTCAGGATTTATATCAAAGTATAGAGATACAGGGTCAGTGGCGTTAGGGCCTGCAACTGCCACATACAAATAGGTATTATCCCACGTCATGTACCAAGTGCTACCGCCGCTGGTAACCCAGTTTCCATTCTCGGCCCCATATTCACAAGGAGTTGCACTACCATCCGCCTGAATAGGGCACTGTTGAGCCCGGACGAAGGAAGTGCTTGCTAATAAGAGTGCTCCTAATCCAAAAAGTACTTTAGTAAGATGGTATAAATATGGCATAATCTAGAAATTTATTGATTATACGAAGATAATAAAGGATATGGTGATTTCTATAATTTTTTGTGCGGATAGTGAAGATAGCAGTTCATTAATATTGCAAAAAGGCATAGGCTAAAAAGCATGTTTTAATGTATTTGGTTGAAATACAGATAGTTACTATAAGGCATAAAGACAATTATACGGGGCTATTAACTCTCCTTTGCGACAAAGCAGATTATTGTACAACTCCACCGTAAGTTATGCTTGAGATAAGCACTTGTCAGTGAATAACTTATACCAACCAATGGTAAGGTGTTAGACAACACTCGACTCTAGGCGCACCGACTATGCAACTGAAAAATTTAGTCTCAAGGGGCCAACTGATATCAGGCTCAATGGCTGGGTTTGAGCTAAGACGTGATGCTGATTGGCTTAAAACTCATCCAAAGAACCATTTGGGCGCCATCTCTGATGATAAGGCTGCGGCATAGCGCATTCTGTTTCTACCTTTACCTTCTTCGCCTCAATACACCTTCTGATGCGCCTAAACTTCTTTCGGGCTGCGCTGCTGGCCTTGCTGTTGCCAATCAACGTCCTTGCTCAAACGCCCAAATCCTACTCCGCTGCCGATATTGCGTTGGGGCTTCGTAAGCTAAATATCTTAGGGTCAGTGCTTTATATAGCAGCGCATCCCGACGACGAAAACACGCGCCTTATCGCCTACATGGCCAATGGTAAGCTGCTTGAAACCGGTTACTTGAGCTGCACCCGCGGCGACGGTGGCCAGAATCTCATTGGTCCGGAGCTGCGCGAGCAGCTCGGCGTCATCCGGACGCAGGAGCTGCTGGCCGCGCGCCGCATCGACGGTGGGCGGCAGTTTTTTACCCGCGCCAACGACTTCGGTTTCTCCAAAACGGCCGAAGAAACCTTTACCATCTGGGACAAAGAACAGGTGCTTTCCGATATGGTGTGGGTGATTCGGCAACGGCGGCCCGATGTGCTCATCACCCGTTTTCCGCCCGACAGCCGTGCTGGCCACGGCCACCACACGGCGTCGGCCATGCTGGCTATTGAGGCTTTCGACGCGGCCGGCGACCCCAAGCGTTTCCCGGAGCAACTGAAATACGTGCAAGCCTGGCAGCCCAAGCGTCTGCTTTGGAACACGGGCAGCTTCTTCGTGAAACCCGGCGACGACATGAGCGGCTACCTCAGCCTCGATGCCGGGGCCTACAACGCCCTGCTCGGCCAGAGCTACGGCGAAATCGCGGCCCGCAGCCGCTCGCAGCACAAAAGCCAAGGCTTCGGGGCCGCTGCCACGCGTGGTGAAGCACTGGAATATTTCCAACCGCTAAAAGGAGAAAAGGCCGCGAAAGACCCGTTCGAAGGCGTAGATATGAGCTGGAACCGCGTAAAAGGCGGCGCGGCCGTGGGCAAGCTCATCGATGAGGTAATCAAGAAGTACGACCCCGCCAATCCGGCGGCGAGCGTAACGGGGTTGTTGAAGGTGCAAAAAGCTCTCGATAGCCTGACGCCGAAAAGCCTATCCGAAGATGAGTTTTGGGTACAGCAGAAAAAAGAGCAAGTCAAGATGCTACTTCGTGCTTCACTGGGGCTTTACCTGGAGGCAACGGCCAATTCTTCTACAGTAGTAGCTGGCGATAAGGTGCCCATTTCAATCGAGATAACGCCCCGCTTTCAAGCTTCTAGAGAAAACCCTGCTGTTGAGTTGCTGCGCATCGCATACGCGGGAAAGGATTCAGCTGTAAAAGACATGAGGCTAACCAGCGGCCGACAGCTTTTGCTTCGTAAGCAGCTAGTGCTACCTAGTGCTGCTGTACTGGCTTCCCAACCTTACTGGTTACGTACCCAAGGTACTGTGGGGATGTACAGCGTAGAAGATCAATTGGGACGGGGCAAACCAGAAAATGATCCGGCATCGGAAGTAAAGCTAACCTTCGGGATTGATGGTCAAGTAGTTGAGTATACCGTTCCCGTCCAATACAAAAACACCGACCCCGTAGAAGGCGAAAAATACCGTCCGCTTACCATCGTGCCGCCCGTAGCCGTGAACATCGGCGGCCGGGCCTACGTCTTTGCCGACAACCAACCCAAGACTGTGCCCGTGACGTTGCGCGCCGGCAAGGCTGGGGTGAAAGGCACGCTGGCGCTTACGCTGCCTACAGGCTGGAAAGCCGAGCCGGCCAGCTTTAGCTTCGACCTGGCCGCCAAAGATGCGGAGCAAACCGTGCAGTTTCGGGTGCAGCCCGGCGCGGGCGCGGCCGAAGGCAAAACCGAGCTGCGCGCCGTGGCTACCGTCGAAGGACAGGCGTACTCGCGTGGTTATCAGGCGATTCAGTATAATCACATTCCAACGCAAACGCTTTTCCCCGAGGCTGTGGCGCCGCTCGTGAAGCTGGACCTGAAGCGCAAAGGCCAGGAAATAGGTTATCTCATGGGCGCCGGCGACGAGGTGCCCGATGCCCTGCGCCAGATCGGCTATAACGTAACGCTGCTCAAAGAGCCGGACCTCACCGCCGACAACCTGCGTCGCTTCGACGCCGTGCTCCTGGGTATTCGGGCCTACAATACCCTGGATCGGTTGCGCTTTCTGCAGCCCGTATTGCTGGAATATGTGCAGCAAGGCGGTAATCTCATCGTACAGTACACCGTCAACTCGCGGGTGGTGCTGCCCGAAATCGGGCCGTATCCGCTCAAGCTCTCTTATGACCGCGTAACGGTTGAAAATGCTGAGGTCCGTTTCCTGCAACCCAAAAACCCCTTGCTGAATACGCCCAACAAAATTACCAGCCGCGACTTTCAGGGCTGGGTGCAGGAGCAGGGCCTCTATTACCCCAGCTCCTGGGACGCGCACTACCAAACCATCATCAGCAGCAACGACCCCGGCGAAAAGCCCAAGGATAGCGCCATTCTGGTAACTGCTTATGGCAAAGGCCATTATATGTACACCGGCTTGGCATTCTTCCGCGAATTGCCGGCTGGCGTGCCCGGTGCCTATCGCCTCCTGACCAACATGATTTCACTGGGCAAGTAAATGGCAGCGGACCCTCAGCCAGCGCCGCGGCGCGAATTGCTGTACTTTATTGCAGCTACCGGTGTGCTGGGCTTAGTCGCACTTTTGGTGCTGGACCGGCCGCTGGCAGTCTGGCTGCATCAGCACGAGGGACTGCGACCGTTCTTTTCAACGCTCACCACGGGCGTTGATATGGTGTTTGAGGCGCTGTTTTATTTTGGCAACCTCGGAAACCTGCCCGCGGGGTATGTCATTCTGTTCTTGGTATTTCTGTTGGGGCGGTTTTGGCTGCATTCGCCCAATGCCGGGGTGTTTTTGCTGGTTTTGCTGACGCGGGTGAACAGCGAAGTAGCCGTCAACTTGCTGAAAATTTACTTCCGGCGCCCGCGCCCCAATATATTTCTGCTGCATGGCATGACCGATACCGGCTTCTGGCAGAGCGCGGGCTTTTGGCAGACTGCTACGCTCGATTTCTCATTTCCTTCAAGCCACGCGGCTATATACCTCAGCATGTTTTTGCCTGTGGCGTGGTTCTACCCCAAGTATCGCTGGCCCTTGTTGGTGCTGCCGCTTCTCGTAGGAGCCGGGCGAATGGTGCTGGAACTGCATTTTCTGAGTGATGTGCTGTTTGCGTGGTTTATAGTAGGCATCATTATGCTGCTTTTCAGCCGCTTACCGTTCATTACGCCCCGACCACCGTTTCAGCTACGTCGGCTGCGCTCCGCAACTTCGGGTTTGCTCGGCTCTTCGGATAGCGGAAAGGAGAATTAGCTCTACTTTTCAGGTATGAAGCACAAGTTGCCCACCAAAGAGCATGCAGGACCAGAGAAGCCGCCGTTGTTTAGCTCGTGGCGCGGCTGGTATGCGTTGGTGCTGGGGGCCTTGGCAGCAGAGATAATCCTATTCACCGTCTTAACTCGCTGGTTCGCGTGAGTGCTCTCGACTGGCTGGTACTAGGCAGCACGCTGTTGTTTATTGTCGGATATGGCACTTGGCGAACCCACCGCGCCGGCCATTCTCTGGATTCTTACTTACTGGGCAATCGCGAAGCCAAATGGGGCAGCATTGGCCTGAGCATCGTCGCGACGCAGGCCAGCGCCATCACCTTTCTTAGTACGCCAGGCCAAGCCTACGACGACGGGATGCGCTTCATTCAGTTTTACTTCGGCTTGCCGCTGGCCATGGTGCTGATTGCGGCCGTAGCGGTGCCGATTTATCACCGGTTACGCGTTTTTACGGCCTACGAATACCTCGAAATGCGCTTCGACCGGCGCACGCGTACGCTGGCGGCATTGCTGTTTCTGGTGCAGCGCGGGCTCAGCAATGGCCTGTCGCTGTATGCCCCGGCGCTGGTATTATCGGCCATTCTGGGCTGGAACGTCAGCCTGACTGTCTGGCTCATTGGCGGCCTGATGATTAGCTACACCGTGGCAGGAGGCACCCGCGCCGTGGCCGTTACGCAGCAAGGCCAGGTAGCCGTGATTTTTACCGGCATGGTGGTAGCCGGCTACTTGCTGGTGCATTATCTGCCGCCCGGCGTCGGGTTTGGCGATGCTATGCAAGTGGCTGGTAATCAAGGAAAACTGAATCTGGTTGATTTCCGCTTCGATCCGAAAGACCGCTACAACTTCTGGACCGGCATGACGGGCGGCCTCTTTCTGGCGCTGTCGTATTTCGGCACCGACCAAAGCCAAGTGCAGCGCTACCTCTCCGGCGAAAGCGCCGCGGAAAGTCGGTTGGGCCTGTTGTTCAACGGGTTGGTAAAAGTGCCCATGCAGTTTGGGATTCTGTTGGTGGGCGTGCTCTTGTTCGTGTTTTACCAGTTCAATCAGCCTCCCATTACCTTCAACCGCCCTGTCCGCGAGCACTTGGTACGCTCTGCCGAGTTTGCGCCGGCTTTGCGTACGTTGGAGAAAACGCAAACCGTCCTGTTCAACGCCAAGCGTGCGGCTACTGCCAACCTGCTTACGGCCTTGCGCTCCGACAATGCTGCCCAAGTAACGGTCGCTCAAACGCAACTGCAAGCGGCTACCGCCGCCTACGGTGGCCTGCGCACCGACACCCAGGCCCTTATCAAAAAGGCAATTCCTACGGCCGAGGCCAAAGACACCGACTATGTTTTCCTGACGTTTGTGCTGCACTACATGCCGCGCGGGCTGGTGGGGTTGCTCATCGCTGTGGTCTTGAGTGCAGCCATGAGCAGTGCCGCCGCGGGGCTCAACTCGCTGGCTTCCACCACCATCGTCGATTTATATCGTCCGTCGCGGCCCGATTTGTCGGAAGCAGCTTGCGTGAGTGCCTCGCGCTGGGCTACGGTCACATGGGGCACGCTCGGCATCGGATTCGCGCTGTTCGCCGCCCGCCTCGAAAACCTAATTCAGGCGGTCAACATCCTCGGTTCGCTGTTTTACGGCACCATCCTAGGGATTTTTGTGGTTGCTTTTTTTATGAAGCGAATTGGCAGCAAAGCCGTGTTTTTAGCGGCCATTCTTACCCAATCGCTCACGTTTTTGCTCTTCTTTACCACCGATATCGCTTACCTCTGGTACAACATCATCAGTTGTGCGCTGGTGATGCTGATCGCTGCCGTAGTGCAGATGGTGATGCCTCAGGAAGGCATAAAAAAAGCCCGCTTAGATTACTAAGCGGGCTTTTTGACTATCGAGAAGACAGGATTACTTCGCAGCTGGTGCTTTGTTACCGGCGATCAGATCTTCGTTCATCTTCACGTATTCGGCATTTTTGGCTTCCAGCGCCAGTTTGCGCGATTGCTCGGCTGAGGCCACAGCGCCTTTAAAGTCCTTCAGCTTCATCTGGATTTTGGCCTGCGTGTGCAGGTTCCAGAACTTCGGATCGGTGGCGTTGGCCTTCTGAATCCAAGTTAGGGCTTGCTTCAGATCTTTGTTGTTGTCGTAGTAATATACGGCCGCAGCCGCATAGTCATTGGCCGTGGCGTTGGCGTTCTTCACTACTTTTTCCTCGATCTGCGCCTGCACTTTCGCATCGACTTCGGTCGTGACCTTGAACTTGGCGCCGGTCAGTTCCCACTGCATGTCCACGTTGGCAGTAGCAGGGGTGAGGTCGGCGAAGTTGACGGTGAACGTTTCCACTTTGTTGCCCAGTTTATAGGGCTTAGCTGGGAAACGGGCTACGTCTTGGTCGTCTTTAAAGCCGTCAACGTCAGCGCCTTGCTTCGTGCTCTTGTTGAGCACCACCATCCATTCGGTCTTGTTCGGAATGGTGTAGAGGCCGTATTCGCCGGCCGGCACTTTTTTGCCTTCGATGGTTACATCGTCGGAAAATTTGATTTTGGTAGTGGCGTTAGCGCCCGTGCGCCAGCGTTTGCCAAAAGGCACCACCGTGCCAAACACGGTACGGCCCTTCGCACTCGGCCGCGAATACGTGATGGTAATATCTGTGAGGCCCACACGCTGGGTAACAGTGCTCAACGGGCTAGGCTGGGGCGTAGTGATCTGAGCTTCAGCGCGGCCAGATAGCAGCAGGCTGCCCAATACGAGCGTTGCGCCTAAGGTGCGGGAAGTCTTCACGAGGGAAGTTGTCATAAAAAGAGTGGGGTAAAAGGAAAATTGGATGGGTAAAAATACGCAAATCGCCCAACCAGCCACTTTTTAATGCACCGCCAGCCCTTGCTCATGCACCAGCTCCAACAAATCATCCGGTGTGGCTGGCCCGATAACGCGGCGCGTATCTACGTAATAACAAGCAACTTGACTCGGATAAAGCAACAGCCAATCGCCCACGCACACGGCATGGTGTAAGGCCTTCCAACGCGTTTCAAAAGTGCCTGCTACGCTGCTACCTTTGATCGATTTTGTATCAAATTGATAATCAATGGGTTGGTGTAAGCCGGCGTTTTGGGCATAACCGCGCCGCAACAACTGCTTCACCTGCCACGGCCGCCATATTGCAAACGCCACCGCTAGCGCCCACACCGGCACAAAACCCCAGGAAATTTCCGCTGCCGAGTTGCGCACATATTGCCAAATGCCTAACACTAAGCTGATTGTGAGCAATACCAACGCAATGTAAAGCAGCCAGTTAAGCCGACGCGTGCGGGGCTGCCGACGCCATAATTCGTAGTTGACAGCCACGTATTCGTCGGCTGACATTGTGACCTGGCGGGCTTGGATAATCAAAGATTGATATTAGGAGTGACTTGATGAGTACACCTACTTACTAAACAGGGCAGTGAACGGTTGTTTCTTCTTTTGGGTAACGTTATAACCATACGCGTTCTTTCGCTTCGGCAACAAGGTAGAAACGGGTTATTCCTTTTCTTTAAAAGAAACCCCAAAGCCATTTTACTTGCGCGTACGGCATGCCAGCATCGGCTCGAATATAGATATCAGGTTTGCTGCTTGTCTTGTCCATAACGATGGACTCGGCAGCCTCAATGCACTCCGAAAGCTGGTTGTTAGCTAAACTTGCTGGTATCCCAGCTTTCAGTAGGTCGTAGCGCTTGAAGCGAGTTAGCGACAAAACTTTGGGGAGCTTGCGAAAGTCCAGCCCCAAGTAAGGTAACTGCTGCAATTCGGCCATTTGAGTTGCGCTGAGTTGAACGCCGTGTTGCTTGGCAACCTTCTCAATAACAGCCGTTTGGTATTTGTCGTCAATTGAGAAAAATACCCGGCCATGCTTAACCAAAGAGATAGTACTCTGTACACCCATCCTGAGCGAGCAAATAGACCGAGTTGAGAATGGTAGCCGAATGGGAGGCTCTGGCCAGAACGCATAAACGGAAGGGCTTGGTAGAAAAGTAGTTACCAACAGCAGAATTGTAGCCCCTATAATTCCAACCGGACCTAGCTCAAAGCTGGTGCGGCGAAAGCGATAGCTGAGGTGCTTAGAAGCTATGGAGATATTGTACATACAGAAAAGGCTGAGGACAATGCTATCTAAAAGTAGCGATTGCCCTCAGCCTTACAACTTTGTACCGTTATTTAACTCAACTCAAACTGCAACTTCAGCAGATTCGCATACAGGCCGTTTTCGTTGTGGCTCAGTTCGTCGTGGGTGCCTTGCTCGACGATGCGGCCGCCTTCGATCACCAAGATCTTATCGACTTTGCGGATGGTACTAAGGCGGTGAGCGATGATGATGCTGGTGCGGTTCTGCATCAGCTCGTCCATAGCGCCTTGAACCAGCTTTTCCGACTCCGAATCGAGAGAGGAAGTAGCTTCGTCGAGAATCAGGATAGCCGGGTTTTTCAGGATGGCGCGGGCGATGGCCACGCGCTGGCGCTGCCCGCCCGAAAGCTTGATGCCGCGCTCGCCCACCACCGTATCGAGGCCTTCGGGGAAGGAGGAAATAAACTGCCAAGCATTGGCTTTGCGAGCGGCAGCCGTGATTTCGGCGTCGGTGGCGTCGGTTTTGCCGTAGGCGATGTTTTCACGGATGGTTCCGCCGAAAAGCAAGGTTTCCTGTGGCACAATGCCAATGTGGCGACGCAATTCGGTGAGGTCGTACTGGCGCACTTCGCGGCCGTCGATCAGGATTTTACCGCCGCTTAGCTCGTAAAACTGCATGAGCAGCTGTACGATAGTCGACTTACCCGCCCCGCTAGGCCCAACCAGCGCGATCTTTTCACCGGCCTGAATCTCAAAGTTGATGTCCTTCAGGACGGCCAGATCAGGACGCGTCGGATAGCGGAAAGCCACGTTTTGGTAGTCAATATCGCCGCGAACGGATAGCGGAGCTATACCCGCGATGCGCGGCTTGTGCGTAGGTTCGCTCGGCTCGCCCAGGATTTCCAGAATGCGCTCGGAAGCACCCAGCGTGCTTTGCACCTTGCCGTACATTTCGCCCAAGCCACCCACCGAGGCGCCAATAAAGGCGGTGTAGATGATAAACGAAACCAATTGACCCTGAGTGAGTTCGCCCGCATAAACCAGCGAAGCACCACGCCACAGCACCAGAATAATGCCGCCGAAAAGGCCAATAATCACGAACGACACAAAAGCCCCGCGGTAGAGGTTGCTCTGCAAAGCCGCCTTCACCGCTTTATTCAGCGATGAATTGTAGCGGCCGACTTCAAACAGCTCGTTGGTAAACGCTTTCACTGTGTTGATGGCTTGCAGCGTTTCTTCCACGATGACGTTGGTTTTGGCCAGCTCGTCTTGGGTGGTTTTGGCCAGCTTGCGAATGCTGCGGCCAAATACAAAGGCGAGCAGTACCAGTACCGGAAACGTAGCCAACATAAACAGCGACAGCTTCACCGAGGCCACCATAATCAAGATGGTGCTGACGACGAGCGTCACGATCTGGCGGAAAAATTCGGCCAGCGTCAGCGAAAAGGTGTCTTGAATCTGCCCCACGTCGGAGGTGATGCGCGAGGTGATTTCGCCGACGCGGTGCGTTTCAAAAAACGGGATCGGCAAGGTCATGAACTTATTGTACAGCGCTTTGCGAATGTCGCGCACGGTAAATTCGCTGACCTGCGTAAAAAAGTAGATGCGTCCGAAGGAGAAAATCCCCTGCATCAGAATAACGCCAAACAGCACCAAAGCTATCCGATTGATATCCAAGGTGATACCGCCGGGAGTGGTGACGCGCTTGCCGTTAGCGGCGTCCACGAGTTTGCCGGCTACCCACGGAAAAGCCATGAACGTGCCGCTCGACAAGGCCAGCAGCGCCATGCCGAGAATAAATTTGACGCGGTACGGCAGCACGTAACGGAAAATCCGCAGGCTCCGCTGAAAACTCTCTTTGGTTAGTTTGACTTTTGGCACGTCGCTGCCGACGTTGCCACTCGTATTCAATCCACTTCTGGCCATATAGTCGGATAGGGGCGGGAACGCGTTTCCGCCCGCTGTTTATGTAATCGGGACCGTTGTTGAGCTAACGTAAGGTGCTATCCAACAACGGGTTAGTTTATCAATTATTCAAACTTGGTTTTGGTTTTTGCCTTCTCCACTTTCAGGTTGGTCGAGTTGCCGAACGGTACCGGCAGCCGAGCCTGCACGGCCACGGGTTCGCCCTTGCGGGTGGCGGGCTTCCACGCAGGCATCAGCTTGAGCACGCGCAGGGCTTCTGCATCACACTCTGGCGTGAGCGGCGTTACCACCGACAGGTTCGCAAGTTTTCCGTCGGGTTGGATGGTGAAAGCCGTTACCACGTTGCCGTTAACCTGCTTGACGCGCGCGGCCTCCGGATACTTTACATTCTGCTGAAAAAAGTCGTTCATGGCCTGCGCGCCACCCGGAAATTGCGGGGGAACGTCGGGCCGGTTGGCCGCCGGTTTGGCCTGAGCCTGCATGTGGCCTGCCTTCAGTTCGATGGGCTGCTTGGCGGGCGGAGTGGCCGGCGTTTGGGCTTGTGCGGTGGCGCCCGAAGCTACGAGCCCAAGAATGAAGAACAGATGTTTCATAGGTCAGCGAGGTGCCTCAGGCAACCCACTGCAAAGGTACGCACAAGTACCCGCGCCGACTGCCGTCTTCGTTAACAACGCTTAGCGCGCTGGGTTCAACTCCGCGACCCGCGGCCGTGAAATTGCCAGCAGCCCCATAAAGGTGAGTAACCCGTTCAGGATCAGGATCTCAAACCCAAATTCATACCCACCAAACCACTCCTTCGAGTGGGCGTTGATGATATACGTGATGATGGGCGTCGCCAGGCAGATGTACGGTACCAGCTTGTCGGTGAGGCTACGGCGCGTAAAAATGCCAAACGAGTACAGGCCCAACAACGGCCCATACGTGTAGCCAGCCGCCTTAAATACTGCCGTGATCACGCTCTGGTCGTTGATGGCCTTGAAAATCAAGATGATGATAATCAGGACGATAGAAAACGCAAAGTGCGAAAGCTGGCGCATCCGGGTTTGCTTTTGCTCGGGAAAGCGCTTGATGTCCAGAAAATCGACGCAGAAGGACGTCGTGAGCGCCGTCAGGGCCGAGTCGGCGGAGGCATAGGTTACGGCTATGATGCCCAAGATGAAAATGATGCCCGCAAACAGCGTGAAATGCTCGGTGGCCAGCAGCGGAAACACATTGTCGCCCACTACTTTACCGGCGTCGTTCATCGGCAACTGAATGCCCTTGGCCGCGGCAAATTTGTACAGCAACACGCCCAGCGACAGGAAAAAGATGTTTACAAACACCAGCGAAATCGTGAACCAGAACATGTTTTTCTGCGCATCGGCGAGATTACGGCAGCTCAGGTTTTTCTGCATCAGATCCTGATCGAGGCCCGTCATGACGATGGTAATGAACGCTCCCGACGCAAACTGCTTCCAGAAGAACTTGTCGTCCTTCAGGTCGGAGAAGTAGATGCGCGCCATATCGCTGTTCTTTACGGTCTGCACCATTTCCTTGAACCCCAGATTCAATTCGCTGGAAATCAAATAGATACTTACGCCAACGCACAGCAGCATCGCCATCGTTTGGAAAGCATCGGTCCAGAGGATGGTTTTGAGTCCGCCGCGGAAGGTGTAGAGGTAAATCAGTAGAATACTGACACTTACCGTAACAGCAAAGGGCACGCCCATCTGATCGAACACGGCAAACTGCAACACGCCCGCCACCAGAAACAGGCGAAAAGACGCGCCCACGGCCCGCGAAACCAGAAAATAAAACGCCCCGGTTTTGTAGCTCCAAAACCCGAATCGCTGCTCCAGGTAGGTATAGATCGAAACCAGCTGCAAGCGATAATACAGAGGCATCAGCACCGTGCCAATCACCAGATAACCAACGATATAGCCAAATACCACCGCCATGTAGCTCCACGACTGCGAGTACACCATGCCCGGCACCGAAATGAACGTGACGCCGGAAAGCGAGGTCCCGATCATGGCGAACGCCACCATGTACCACGGGGCGTTGCGGTTGGCCACGAAAAAGCTCTCACTGGTCGCTTTGCGCGAGGTGAGAATGGAAATGATGACCAGAACCGTGAAATAGCCCGCAATCAGGCTCAGTACAAGGGTGGGGGACATTCGGAAACGGGAATGTGGAGTGTTACATCTGAAACGAGGCTGCACAGGGCCTCACCGATCGCCTGTGGGTACTCTCAGGCAGAACGTAACATCAAAGCTAACCAGCAATTCAACATTCAGCATTCTGCCCCCGACATTTCCCTTATTCCCAGTCTGGCCAGCGCATGATTTCGCCCACGGCCGGCGCGTGCAATTCGCCCCGAAGCATGCCGCCAGCGGCTACTTCTTGCAGGAGGCGCAGGGGCTCGGAAGCGGGCTCGTCGGAAAGGTCGAAGGTGCCGTAATGCATGGGCACGACGTGGCCGGCCCGCATAATGTTCACGGCTTTGGCCGCTTCGTGCGGATTGACGTGGCTCAGCTGCATCATGAAGGCCGGCTTGTACGCCCCAATCGGCGCGATGGCGATGTCGATGGGGCCAAATTGCTGTTCGATTTCTTCAAAATGGTCGGCGAAGGAGCTGTCGCCGGCAAAATAGATCGTGCGGTGGTCAGCAGTCCGGATCATGAAGCTGCCCCACAACACCCGGTTCAGGTCGTTGAGGCCGCGCCGATGCCAATGTGAGGCCGGTAAATAGCTGATTTCCAAGGGCAAGTCAGGCCGCAGATTATACTGTTGCCACCAACCGGCTTCCTGCACCACCAAGCCCTTGGCCATGTCGCGCAGCAGCGGAGTCATCTGCAACGAGGTCAGGACCTGCATCTGCGGATTTTGACGAGCCAGCAGTCGCATGGATTTCTCGTCAAGATGGTCTCGATGACCGTGGCTAAGTAGCAGATAATCAATGTTTTGCAATTCTTCGGGCTGACAGGGCAGCGGATGCCGCCGGCGCAGAAATGGCGAATCGAACAGGACCGGGTCGAAAAGCAGTGTCGCGCCGGCTACGCGCAGCAAAAAGGTTGCGTGGCCCAGCCACACCAGCATGTCGTCGGTGGAGTTGAAGAACTCGGTGCAAGGCACCACGGTGGGTGCCCACGTGTCGCGCTTTTTCTCTTCCTTCTGCGGGTTTTCGGTCAGCACTTTCCAGCGAAAAACGGTGCTGAAGCTTGGCTCATAAAGCGTGTCGCCGTTGCAGAATTCGCGCCCGATCATCTTGTTGCCAGGGTAGCCGGGGCGAATGGTTTTCAGGTTTTCGTTGCGAACGAAGTGGGTTTTGGCCATGCGAAGAAAAAAGTCAAGCTATGTAACTGCCAGATTATGAACTCGGTAGCAGTGGTAGTAAAACAGTTATAGGTAATTTGGCAACGCCGAAGCGCATCACGTGCAAGCTACGCCACTCACTTCCAACACAACAAAAAGCCCGGGCATTTTGCCCAGGCCAATTTGATAAAAACAGAAATGCAAGAAGCGAGCCTAGTAGCCAAACGGGGCGTAAGGTGAGCCAAGCAAACCAGGCGTATAACCATTCGAAACCCGCACGCCGCCCGACACGGAAAGGTGCTCCGTAACCTGAAAATCGGCCCGCAGATTCACGCCCGATCCCATATTGCCCAGGCCCGAATACGGACTGAAACCGCGCGCTGCCGGCATATTGGACAGGTCTTTCCAAGCGCTGCCAGTGAGGGCTACCCGATCGCTGAGGGCGTAAGTGCCGCCCCCTTGCACCAGATAGTGGTTCGTGCCCATCGTCATGCCCGCCAACCGACTGCCTTCCGCCGGAAAAAAAGCCGTACCCGGCATGGAGTGGAGGTACGTGACGCCTCCAAACAGGTGAAACCGGTCGGTGAGGCGATAAGAAGCCGTGGGGCTGAGGTAAGTGGCTGATCCATAGCGCCCTGCAAACATAGCGCCGGCATTGAGGCTGTACGAAACCCGTGGTGCTTTCAGCCCCACCGGGGCAGGCTCAGCGGCCGAAACCGGCGCCGATTGGGCCATCGCCGACCCAGCTTGGGCCAAAACCAGCAACGCCAACAAGCCAGTACTATAGAGGAAGCGCAACATAAATGAGGCAGGAAAAGAAGTTTGCTCTGCTAAGATACGAAACCCGCTAGCAGGAAGTCGTGGGTTCGGTGCTTTCGTAAGGCTTGTCGGCGGGGAATAATTCCCCGGTAACGTTGAGAGGCAGTTTCTCGGTTACAAGTTGCTGCCTACTAGTAGTTTTTCCTTCTTCTTAATAGGGTATTGATTGTCAATTAGTTATGCGGTGTCATTTTGCTTTGCTTCCTAGCCATGCTGCGCGGAAAGCCTTCATCTTTTTGGTAAGCGGCTGCTTAACGGTTTCATAAGGCACGACCTCTACCAGCGGATCTTCTGCCAGCGTTACCTGAGCCGTGCGCTGCTGCCCACGCGAGCGGTATTCTACCGGAAGCACGTCGCCGGGCTTGTGGTTTGCCAGCAGATCAACCAGCGTTTTGCGGTTCATGATACGTTGGCCGTCAAGCTTCGTGATTTGGTCTTCGCGGTCGAGGCCGGCCGTGTACAGCGGGCTGCTGATGATGGTGGTACCGGCTACCGTAACGGTGCTGTCGGGGTTGAATGTGAGGCGGTTGAGGCCCAAACTGGCTTGGCCGGCGTGGGCTTTGCGTACCACCAGTCCCGCTGGAGCAAGCAGCTCGTCGAACTTGAGCTGCTCATGCCCCAGCAGGTGCTGCCGGAAAAAGCGCCCGGCAAAAGCCGTGTCGCGGCTAACCTGGCCTAGCACACGCTGCAAATCGGGAAGGGTGTAGGGATGCTCGGGCGCGTAGTCGCGTTGGGGCTTGCCGTACTGCTGCCACACCGCGCGCATGAAGGCGTCGAGGTCGGTTTTGTAGTTCTGGCGCAGCAGCATATCCAGTGCCAACGCATTCACCGCCCCGATGTAATAGTATGATAGATAGGTGTTTGAGCGATTGTTGGGGTCGATGCTCACGGCCGCATCCACAAACGGCGCTTGTTGGCTCATCTGCACGGGCGAGTATTGCTGCGCACCCGGCGAGTTGACCATCGCATTCACCAGCCCGCTTACTTCTTCCAAGTATTGTTTGTCGGTGAAGGCGCCCGCGCGGCGAAGCAGCAAGTCGCCGTAGTACTGCGTGAAGCCTTCGGCAAACCACAGCGCTTCGCTCATGTTGGCCCGGTCGAAGTCGAAGGGCTCCAAGGACTTAGGTCGGATGCGCTCTACGTTCCAGGAGTGAAAAAACTCGTGCGAAACCGTGCCCAGGTTATCGAGCGCACCCGTGCGCAGCGGGCGGGCACTCGTGATGCTGGTGGAGTTGCGGTGCTCCATGCCGTCGCCGCTGGTGCCAGGCAAGTAGTTGGCCACGAAGGTATACCGCCCGAAATCATAGGCTGGCAGCTCGCCAAACACGGCAGCGGCTTCCTTCACTACCTTCTTGGCTTGGTCGACGTAGGCATCCAGCTCGGTATCGGTGCCGTCGTGCAGCACCGACATTTCGATGGTGCGTCCTTGTTCCTGCCACGAACGCACTTTTTGCGCCCCCAGCGAAGTAGGACTATCCATCAGGTATTGCAGATGCGGCGCGAAGTACGTGCCTTTGCCATCGGGGCGTAGTTGGGTAGCCACCTGCCAGCTCGCGGGCGCGTCGAACCGAACCTCAATAGGGCGCTGTTCTAAACCGCGCGCGTAGGCCAGCGTAGCGGGCATGTTCAGGTGGGCGTGCTGAAAATCGATGCCCGCGTACGTGCCATCGGTGCGATCGCCGAAAAGAGTGTAGGTGAAGCGCACGGTGCCATCGTGGCCGCTTACGTCCCAGCTGTACGGATCGGAGCGGCTGATAGACAAGGCTTTACCTTTTGAATCGGTCGCCTGCACATTGTACACGTTCTTGGCAAACTCGTGCAGCGCGTAGCGGCCCGGAGAGCTGCGCGCCATTCGGACTTGCAAAGTGCCCGGTTTTACCTCGGTAAAAACGGCCGTGACCTGCGCTTCGTGGTGTACGGCATTCGGGAAGGCAACTGTGTATTGCACAGGACTTTGTGCTTGCGCAAGAGTGTTCAGGGTACAGGCAAAAGGAAGTGCGCAGGCGAGCAGGAGCGTCGCGGCCGGGTTCCGCATAAGAAATGAGTAAGAAAAAGCTGAAACGGTAAGAACGGGCCGAAAATAGTGATTTGGCTTTTGAGCCAACTGCTTTTCTGCCAAGAGCTAAGCTGCACGGGCTACTGCCCCGACGGAGACAGCTCCGCGAAGAGCTGATCGCACTTACGTTGCCGGGCCCTCGTTCAGGACCGCGGCCTCTACTAAGCCGCCGTAGAAAAACTGCTGCTTTTGAATGTGCAGCCCCAGCCTGGCCATTTCCTCCCGAAACGGCGGTAGTTGCCGGCCACTGATGCCCGTGGTAAGGCGAAAGAACTGATACATAGTGCTTAGCAACAGCCGCTGCCACCACCAGCGCGGCGGATAGAAGTCGGCTAGCAGCCACGGCGCACTTGGATTGCGAGCTTCGTAGAGGCGATGCACAAGCGAGCGCGTCCGAATGGGTTCAAACAAATCCAGCAGGAAAAACGTGATCAGCGCGTCGAACTGCTCGGTTGGCAACAGCGCATTTTCGGTGCCCAAGCGAAATTCAACTTGCCCCAACAAGCCGGGTAGCGTTTGCTGCATTAGCCGCCGCGATTTGGCCAACATGGCAGGAGCCGCCTCCAAGTACACTACCCGAGCGGTCGGCCGCCGGCGCAGCACCTCCGTCAATACCCAGCCCGAGCCCCCGCCGATGATCAGCACGTTGGGTGAGCCAGGCGGCAGCCCATCCAACGCTGCGCGCTGCGCCTGTTGCAACGCCCGGCCAAATACCAGCCGGGCCAGCGGGTCGTAAAAAGTCGCTACCCGGTCGAAGCCGGCATCGGGAAGGGGCATAAGGAGTGGTCAAAGTGAGCCTGCAAAAACGCCCAGGCCGTTTGCTGCGTTGTAGGAGCAGCTTCGCATAGCGCTCGTATTGGCGCAAGCTAAAGCATATGCCCCACTTATGACCAACGCCCTTCGTCGCCTGCTGGCCGGGTTTACGCTGTTTCTGACCGAATTTGCGATCACGCTGATACTGGGCGTATTAGGCGTGGTGGCTTTTCTGGCGCTGAGTCGTGAGGTGTTCGACCAAGACGCCGCAACCTTTGATGCCAACGCTTTTGGTTGGGCGCAGCACTTGCTGGGCGCTAAGCGGCAGCAGTGGGTAGAAGGCGTCACTTTCTTTGCTTCCCGCAATTTTATCGTAGTGGCAGCACTCGCCCTAGTTGGGTATTTTCTGTTGCTGCGCCGGCATCGGTGGTATACGCTTATGGTGCCTGTGGTGGCTTTGGGAGGTATTTCGCTCAATCTGGTGCTCAAAAACTTCTATCAACGGCCGCGCCCGTTGTTGCCGTTGGTGTCGGCCACGGGCCTGAGCTTCCCCAGCGGTCACGCCATGATCAGCGCTACTTTTTACGGCCTCCTGATTTACCTGGTACAAACGCACGTGCGGCACTCAGCTTGGCTACGCTGGACGCTTACGGCAGGGTTGGTGGTGCTGATTCTGCTGATCGGAATTACGCGGGTATACCTGCGCGTGCACTACGCCACCGACGTGATTGCGGGCTTCACGGCTGGGGCCGTATGGCTCGTTATTGCCATTCCTATGTTGCGGCGCTTGGAGGATGTGGTAAAAAAGCGGTTTCGGGCCGTTGCGCAACCAGTTGAGAAACAGTTATAACGGGGTTCAAACCCTGGCTTTGGGTAATTTTTTTCGGGCGGCATTGTCAGAAATTGCGCGCCGCCTGTATCTTTGCAGCGTTAAAAGACACCTCCAAACGGGAAATCAGTCTTTTGGCCTCTAGTTGCGCTTGTGGCGAAATTGGTAGACGCGCTGTCTTCAGGCGGCAGTTCCGAAAGGTGTGAGAGTTCGAGTCTCTCCGAGCGCACCACGAAAGCCGACCCCAAAGGGTCGGCTTTTTTCGTTTCCGTCAGCTTCCCGTAGTACAAAGTTTTCCGCTTCTTCCAACGCTCCCAGTTATGAAACAAGCCCGGCGGCTTCTGGCGCTGCTCGAAATCCTGACGGCGGAGGTACTGCTGGTGGGGCTCGTGTTTGTCAGCTCCCTGCTCGCGTTCTTTTACTTGGCGCGGGTGGTTTTTGTGGAGCACTCCACGGCGCTCGATCAGTTTGGCTTTGCGCAGATGGATGCGCTGCGCCAGCATGAGCCGGGCCTCACAGCTTGGGTCGGTGTGATTACGTTTTTTGCTTCGCTGCCTTTTCTGGTGATGGTGGGCCTTGTGGTGCCCGCTCTGATGTGGTGGCGGGGCTTGCGGCGTGAAGCCACCGAAGTTTTTTTGGCCGTTGCAGGAGCCTCGGCGCTTAACCAACTGCTCAAAAGCAGTTTCCACCGGGTGCGGCCTAGTTCGGCCCTGTTGCAGCAGATGGGCCTGAGCTTTCCCAGCGGCCATTCCATGATCGGGATGGCTTTTTACGGCTGTTTGGCCTGGATTTTATGGCGCCATCGGCAGCACCCGCTCTGGGCCGTGCTGCTCATGGCGTGGTCGGTGCTTATCGGCCTGACGCGCGTGTATTTGCACGTCCACTACGCCACCGATGTGCTGGCTGGCTTTGCCGCTGGGTTGTTTTGGCTAATTCTACTGCGGATGGGCTTTCACTTCTGGTGGCGCAAAGAAGAGGAAACGCTGAAAAGCGTCAAATCATAATTAATTGACTATTAACCAGTTATGATTTGACGCTTTTCAGCGTTTTGGCGGCAAGTGCTGGTGCTACAATTTTACTTTGACGCGCAGGGCCAAGAGGCCTTTCACGCCCTGTAGCTCTTCCAGTTCCAGTTCCTCGATTTCGGGTTCGAGTAAGCCTCTATCTTGCAGATAGTCAAGGTATTCCATGTACTCTTCGGCGTCGCGCTGTTGTGCGTACACCAGCGCAATGTGCCCCGGCTGGGTAAGCCGCTCGCCCGTGCCCAGGATGGTCGCTTTGTCGACGCGCTTCTTGATGATTTCGTAGCGGATGTTGTAGGTGCCGTCGACGTCAAACTGCCGCTCGTCTTGCCGGAAACGGATGCTCAGCGGCTGGCTGTGGATCAGGATAAGCTGCGTCGTTTCGAGCGGCACTACCAAGCGTTGCTTGAGCGAACTGGAGATGCGCGTAACCTCGACCATGACCAGTAACTGCCACAGCCTCAAGTTTTTCAGGAAAACCAGGTCAAACGGCTTATTCTCTACCAACGAGGCGCCGACGTAAATGCTGTGCTCGACGCCGTCGGTTTTGAACCGCTGAAAATAGTGCGGAAACATTTCCTGGGCCTTGGCTTCTTCTTCGTCGAGGTAGTCGCTGACGGTGTCGTTGAGCAGCGTGACGCTTTCCTCGAAAGCCTTGCGCCGCTTGTACAGAATGCCCAGTTCCGGGTCGATGTTGCTCCAATAATCGGCAATGACGGCGCGGAGTTCCGGCGTATTCTGGCCCAAATACTCAAACAGCGGCTCTACCTCGCGCTTCAGCGATTCCAGAATGTTCACCTCGTCGCCCGACAGAATGCCTTGTCTGAGCCGGCGTAAGTTCTTGTTAACGTAGAACTTAAGTTCGTCTAAGATTGGCAGGGCCTGAAACTCCGAGGCTTTTTTAAGGACTTTGTTGGCCAGCGAAAGGTGCTCAATCAGGTCGCTCTGGATGGCTTCGTTACGGGCAATGCTGCTGCCCCGAATGTCCGAGACGCCGTAGAGTGGGTACACGTCGTGGAAGACAATGTCCTCCATCTCCGCGTTTTTATTGCCTTCTTCTATCTTCTCCAGCAGATTGAGTGCCGCGTCGGTGAAGCGCCATTCCATGCTGGGGTGAATGGCCGTAAACTTCTCTTTGATAATGGATTGCACGCGCGTCTGGATTTCTTCAGCGTTGCGCTTGACGGCCACGGCAAACAGCGGCACAAACTGGTTGACCATCTCTAGACAGAACTCGTTCAGATCGCCGGTGTTGGGCGAGCCGAGTTCGAGCAGACCCACGGTGTCGTCGCCGTAGGGCAGTAAGGCCAAAATGGCGCTGCGAATGCCAATATCCAAGATTTGCTGGCGCAGATCTTCCGGAATGTCGGCCTTTTCCACGTCTTCGAGCACCAACGGCTGCCGGTCGAGCAGCAGGCGCTGATAAATCTGGCGGAAGCCCGAGGATGCGTCCTGGTTCTGAATCTGCTTGGTCAGAAAGCTGTGGTTAATCTTCCGCCCAAAATCCACGAAGGCGCGTTTCTTTTCGTCGTAAGCCGCAATGCCGAGCTGTAAAAACGGGCGCTTGAAGAGTACACGCAGCTTCTCCTGAATTTGCTCCAGGCGGTCGGACGCCTGCAACACGTCGCGCTCCAGCAGGTCGTATTTCAGCTCCGACAGGATTTCCTGATCGGTGACATCGACCAGATGCACAATGTTGAACCCAACAAACTCAAACTTTTCGGGCGGCAACAGCTCCCGCCACAAATCGGAGCGGTGCAGGTTGCGACTCAGCTGGTCAATCTGTTCAGGTGAAAGTTCAGGCTTTTCTCCTACTAAGCTCACTTTCAAGAACTTATGATTGTAGTCCACGCCGTAGTGTCGATACAGGCCGATGCTGTAGTCGGGCACGGTGAAGATGATGGTACCCGGACTCGGAAGCCGCACGCCGTAAATTTGTTCCAGCACCTGCAAATACGCCAGCCGCGTCAGGTACACTTCCATCGCCCGCATCGTTACGTTGAGCGGCTGCTTAACCGTTTTGTTGGGGTTGAGCAGTACTTCGCCAAAGCGCGGCGTATGGTAGAAGCTAAAGCGCTGAAACGGACCCATCACCCCGCTGATATCAGAGTAAAAAGAGGCCGGCGGAAACACCGCTAGCATCAGCGTTTCCACTAAGTCGCAGCCGCAGTTGAGGGTTTCCAGGTCGGAAATGGGGCCGTGGGCCCAGTCGGCTTCGGCCACTTGCTCGCCGATGGAACGCGCCAGCAGGGCTACGCCGGGGTTGCTATCCGACTCACGCTCGCGCCAGTACGCGATAAGCGGCTCGAGGCTGAGCGTCGCCTTGAACGGAAAGGTCCCGATGACCGGAGGAACAGGTGATTCTTTGAGCATAGCAAAAATAAAACACGCTGTTTTCGTAATTGATTTCAACGCCTGCCCTGTGCGCCAGGGCAGGCTTCTATACGCTATTGCGCCCAGCAGCGGCCACGGCCAGCAACCGGGCGCAAAATGGGTTTATGCTAAGATAATGATTAATAGCGGGTTGTGCTTAGGCCAGAACCCAATGCTTATGGGGTGATGACAATCGGGTTGAGCAGGTTTTTGCCCGTAGCATCGGTGAGGTCGTAGGGCTTGCCCTGAAAGACCAGGGTTTTCTTCTTGTTGCGGTAGCAAGTGCAGCAGCCGTTTACATCGTCGAAGTCGCCGTCTAGGTTGATGTTGCGGACGTGGTAAATGGCCTTGGTGCGGGGCAGGTAAATGTCGTAGCGATACGAGTTGAGCTTGCGCGTGCCGGTCTGTAAAAAGGGCGCGTTGTTGTTGAGCAAAATGCTGTCGCCTGCATTGACGACGGGCCGATACAGCCGCACCTTATCGGGTGTGCTTTTTGCCGAATCGCTGGTGACGAGGTAGCGCGTCAGCACCACCGAATCGACTTGCGCCGGCTGAAACCGGTTGGCACTGCTGGGGTCGAGGTTAAAGCGAAACACGACGGCATCGGCGTAGGCATCCTGGCAAGTGCAGGCTACGCTGCCGCAGCAAGCCGCCACGAGCGCAGCCGAAGAAATAACCAAAAGCCAAGTGAAAAAGGAGCGAAGCATACTGCGAAGATAAGCGCCGGCCGCTTGGCTCGGGCACAACAAAAAAGCCAGCCCGGAGCCGGGCTGGCTTTCTACGCATTGAACGGTGGATTATTGTTTGACAAAGCGCTTGGTTTCGGAGCCGGCGCGTGTCGTGATTTTGTAGTAGTAAGTGCCCGAAGGCAAGTCGCCCACGTTCACCGATAGGGTTTGCGGACCTTTTTCCTGCTGTTGGCTTTGCTGCACTGTGCGCAGCGTGTTGCCACGACTGTCCAGCAAATCGATCGTTACCGGGCCGGCTTTTTTTACGCTGTATTCCAGCTGACTCGTGACGACGGCAGGGTTCGGATACACGTTAGAATCGGCACCGAGTCGCTCCGCGCGGTCGCTTTGTTGCGGGGCGTTAGGGTCCATGAGCAGAAACACGGCCGGTCGGAAAAAGCGCCCAGCACCGTTTTTGTGCCTGCCCTTGCCCGTACGGGCCAGTTGGTTAGGCTGGTCGCTGGCAGGAGCATATTTGCCGGCAATCGCTTGCAGATCAGCTGTCCACTTGGCTTTCTGCGGCTCGACTTCCTGCGCTAGCTTGCTTATGTTGGCGTCGTATTTCTGCGCCAGTTGGGCCACGTTCAGCATCGCCGCGCGGCTTTCGGTGCGCAGTTGTTGCAGTTGCTGTTTTTGGGCATCGGTCAGGGCAGCGCGAGGGGTGTTGGCTGCCGCAGCGGCTGGCCGCAGGCTTTGGCGCAAGGCTTTACCGCGCTCGCGCACCTGCTGCAACTGCGTGCGATACGTTGCCAGTTGCGACTTGTCGGCGGCAGAAAGCTGTTCTTCCAGCTTCAGGCGTTGCTGGCGCACAACGGGCAGAACATTCTGGCGGACGTAGGCGGCGGCTTCTTTGCGCCCTGGCTTGTTGCCCCAACGGCCCTGAACTCCTTCCTGCGCTTGGCTGCTCAGGCCGCTTAGCAGCACAAACAAAGTCAGCGTCAGGGTTTTGAAGAGGTTAATTTTCATACAGGAATACTGATAGAAGATGATGACTCAGGAAGTAGTCCATAGATGCGGCTGCCATAGCTGCGTTTAATGAAGCGCATAAAAAAACCACTCTGATTACCAGAGTGGTTTTGTAAATACTTGACAATGAGATATTTATGTAATTATGTTTTTCTCCGTTGTTATAGTCCTGCGCTTACAATGCTCCGCTTGATGCCTTCGGGGAAAGGCGATACGTTGATTTCGTGCATTTCCAGCTTAATGGCGTTTTGGTCAATGGGCTCAGTGGCAAGTAGTTGCATGCGCAGCGTGTCGGAATCGGTTTCCAGCTGCGGGCGAATCTGGGCAAGGGCGAGGCGCAACGCATCGGCATCGGCCAGGCGGGGCGCATCGCTCTGCGAATAGCCGTGGTACATGGCGACCCGCACATTGGAGCGGCCAATGCCTTCATAGGTGCCGATAACCTGGCCCCGGTCGTTCATAATCTGGACTTCGGCGCGCAGGCTGGTCCGGCGATATTCTAGGGGCATCCCGAAAAGGCTCGGTGCCATGAAGGTCAGCATCTGGAAAGCCTGGAAACCGCGGCCTGCGCGGGCGGCAGTAGCCTCGGTTACCTGGAGGCGGGCGTAGCCAAACAGCAGGCTATCGCCCGAATCGGTAATGTTTTGGTTGATTTCGTTTTGAAACAGCTTTTGTGGGTCTTCGGGCAGGGCTCCGTCGGAAGCCGCCAGCGGTCCTGTCTGCACAGCTACCTCCAGCGTAGGCAGGCGAGTCGAAAGACTGGCACTAGGCGTGCGAAACATAGCCTGGTCAGCCGATTTGCATCCTGCTAATGTGGCCCCGCTGAGCAAAAGAAGGAATGTTGAGCGTAAAAAATGTTTCATATTACCTGAAAATCAAGTTTGTAAGCCCGAGAGAGGTAACAAATCTACTGGCTTTCCAAGTAGTATGAAATAACATTTATACTAATATTCTTCTAAAATGTTTGATCTCTTGCAGGGTAAAATTGGGTAATGTGATTAAACAAAAAAGCACCTGCATTTTCCGCAGGTGCTTTCGGCAAGGGCTTGCCCGTGAGGATTTTGACTTTAATGCAGCTGTTGGGCTACGCTGCGATCGGTTTCGGCCAGCTCGGTAAGGGGCTCACCGTAGTAATCGTCGATAAATTCGCCTTCCCACCGGGCCACGACCGCCGAGGCCAGGCAATTGCCAATGACGTTCACGGCTGTGCGGGCCATGTCCATGAGGGCATCAATGCCCAAAATGATGAAAACCGGCCATGCCGGCAGGTTAAACGATGCTACCGTAGCCAGCAGAATCACGAGCGACGCGCGCGGCACACCGGCTACGCCTTTGGAGGTAAGCATGAGGGTGAAGACCATCACCAGCTGCTGCCCAAACGACAGGTCGACGCCGGCGGCCTGCGCCACAAATACCGCAGCCAGTGATAGATACAGCGTCGTGCCGTCGAGGTTGAAGGAATAGCCCGTTGGCATGACGAACGCAACAATGCGGCGTGGCACACCGATGCTTTCCATCGCTTCCATAGCCCGCGGCAACGCGGCTTCGGAGCTGGTGGTGGCAAAGGCAATGCTCACGGGTTCGGCGATGGCTTGCACGAAGCGTTTGACCGGGATGCGGGCAATCAGGGCGATGGGCAGCAGCACCAGCAGCAGAAACGCAAAGAGCGCCGCATACAGCGTCAGGAGCAGTTGGGCAGCATTCAGCAGCGGGGCAAAACCCATTTTGCCCACCGTGTACGCCAGTGCGCCGCCCACGCCCAGCGGCGCAAAAAACATCACCACGTTGGTGAATTTGAACATCACTTCCGACAGGCTTTCGGCCCACACCAGCATGGGGCGGCGGTGCTTCTCGTGCACCATGGCCAGGCCAATAGCGAAAATGATGGCAAAGATCACTACCTGAAGCACTTGCCCTTCGGCTACCGACTTAGCAATGTTCTCGGGAAAGATGTGCAGAATAATATCCGAAGCGGTTTGGCTGACCGCTTGCAGCTTTTCTGCCCCAGTATCGGCGCCGGCCTGGCTGACGCCCACGCCGGCCCGCGAAATATTAATGGCCGCCAACCCAATGAACAGCGCGAACGTGGTGACAATTTCGAAGTACACCAGCGCTTTCAGTCCCATTTTGCCCACCTGCTTCAGGTCGGCGTGGCCAGCAATGCCGACTACCAGCGTGGCGAAAACCAGAGGGGCAATGATGGTTTTTACCAAGCGTAAAAACGCATCGCTGAGCACCTTCATGTTCAGGGCCATGGCCGGGAAGTCGTGCCCAAACTCGGCGCCCACAAACATGCTGACCACAATCCAGAACGTGAGCGAGCGGCGCTGGGCCGCGTAGGCCGCCAGCGCCAACAAAAACAGCCAACGCGCAATGCGGGGCACCTGAACCGAGAGCGAGTCGGGATTGTAAACCTGAAAAATAGTAAGAGCTAAGGCAATCAGGAAAAGGATGCCTGCCAGCGGAACGAGGCGCGAAAACTTCATGCGGAAAATGCAAGGGGGTGAGAGGCGAAACTCAGCAAAGATAAGTTTTGTCCGTTGCCAGTTGCGGGTGTCCGCCATCGGTTATTGAATCCCGGTGGATATCTTTCGGTTTCGAATGCTGTGTCGCGCCTGCTACTGACTCTACAACAGCGCCGAACACCCGTTAAGCCCTCTTTGCATGCTCACTTGGTCGCTGGAACCTTACGAACTACCGTTGCGCTTCACCTGGAAGATTTCCCGCAATGCTTCCGATGCCAAAACCAATCTGATTGTATCGGTGCGCGACTCGGAAGGCGGCCCCGTTGGGTGGGGTGAAGCAGCGCCCAACGTCCGCTACGGCGAAGTGCCCGCTGAATTGGCTTTGAATTTTAATCAAATGATTGTCAATGGTTTAGCTAAAGTTAAATCGTTGGCTGAACTCGACGAATTTCTCAACGCAAATGCGCCGGCCCATGCCTTGCGGTTTGCTATTGAGTCGGCGTATGTGCACCGCGAGGCCTTGCGCACCGGCCGATCGGTAGCGCAGGTGCTGGGGTTGTCTGCGCCGGCCGCAGCCGTGCCTACGGCCTTCACGCTCCCGATTATGGAGCCGGGTGCCGTGGCTGCTTTCGTGCGGGAGCAGCGCATGGAGCGGTTTAAGCTTTTGAAAATCAAGGTGAACCAAGAAAGTGGCTTTGACTTACTCCGCGAGCTAAACCGGCTGTTGCCCGGTCGGCCGCTCATCATCGACGGCAACGAGGCCTGGCACGATGCCGACAGCTTGCTGCGATTTTTGGAGCAGGCCGCAACGCTACCCGCTCTTTCGGTGCGGGCTCTTGAGCAGCCGCTGCCGGCCGCCTGCGCCGACCATTACCGCTACTTGCGCTCGCGCGTGCCCTATCCGCTTTTCGCCGACGAATCGGTGACCGACGCTGCCGACTTTGGCGACATCGCGCAGCAATTTCACGGCGTAAACATGAAGCTGATGAAGGCCGGCGGCTACCTAAATGGCGTGCGCCTGTTGCGCCAGACGCAATCTCACGGCCTCCAAACGATGCTTGGCTGCATGGTGGAAACAACGCTGGGCATCTGGTCGGCGCTGCAAGTCAGTAGCTTAGCTCAAATCTGCGACCTTGATGGTATGCTCGTCGTGCGCGACGAACCTTTCGGGCTGGTTACCGAAGCTGACGGCTTGCTCCGGCCCCAAACCGAGGTGCCGGCGCTTGCCTTGCTAACCGAACCACGCTAGCCAAACCTTATTTGACTTGGCTGAGTTGCTGGTCGAGCGCTTTGAGTTTCTGATCAATCTGGGTTGTATTGGCCGGGCGCTGGCCGCTGCTGAGCAGCGAGATCTTGTCGTTGAGCAGCTGAATTTTCTGGGCCATCAGCGTGATCTTGCTGTTTAGGCTCGTAAGGCGGCTTTCCATCTCGGCGGCGCTGCTAGGCGTGTCGCGGTCGATGTACTGCTGGTATTGTGCCGTGGCAGGCACCGAATTGTCGCCGCGCGCGGCAGCGGCGCTGGCGGGCGTCGCAAACACGATATCGCCCTGCATGGTCACGTAGTCGCCTTCGCGCAGCGTGGTCATTTTGCCTACCGGCAGCTCCACAATACCGCTTTTGTAGTTGACTTTGGTGCCGTTGGCGAGCTGCACATTTTTGGTAAGAGGCGTGATTTTTGTGCCCTGCCGCAACACTACCGCGCCGTCTTTCATCAAAAACTGGTCGGTAGAGTTGGCCGATACCGCGCCGGCAGCTTTGGGCGCGGTTTTGGATTGAGCCGCAGCAGCCAGCGGTAGCAAGAGAGACAAGGCCAAAAGAGCAGAGGGGAAGACGCGGTTCATGGAGATGAAAATCAGGGGAGAGGGATGAGCTTTCTCTTACGCGAAAGCGTAAGAGAAAGCTACAAAGGCAGGTTTATAGGAATATTTTCAAAAATCTTCGGAACCATGTTGCAACATTAAATGTATGTACATATATTTGCAACGCATTCCGGTAACGGCTTATGCTTTCTATGAAAATTGAAGACGAGATCAAGCAGCGCACTTTCAAAAACGAATACCAGAAAGCCTACATCAACACGGTGTACACAGCTGGTTGGCTAGAGCAGCGGCAAGCAGCTGCCTTCCGCGATTTTGGCATTACGTTGCCTCAATACAATGTACTACGCATTCTACGGGGCCAGCACCCCAAGCCTTCTACCGTTAATCTCTTGATTGAGAGGATGTTGGATAAGACCAGCAACGCCTCTCGCATCGTGGATAAGCTGGAAGCGAAACAGCTGGTAACCCGCACCGTGTGCCCCTCCAACCGGCGGGCCGTGGACATTCGCATCACCGAACAAGGCCTCAACCTGCTGCTCAGCATGGACGAGGTCGCCAATCAGCATACAGGCCTAAGCAACCTCAGCGAGGGCGAAGCCGCCCAACTCAACGCTTTACTAGATAAAATCCGCGACTGACGGCTTTCAGTTACTTTTCTTTTTTCACTCATGAAAAAAATTGCTCTGTCGGCCCTGGTAGTGGCCACCCTGTTCACTTCTTCGACTTACGCCGAAAATCCTGCTGCCACCAAGACTGCGCCCCGCACGACCAAAGCTGCCGGTACTGTTTATAAGCTGCAACCCCAACTCAGCACCTTGGGCTGGGACGCCAAAGCCGTAACCCACGGCCACAACGGCACCCTGCAATTCTCTGATGGTCAATTGGTTGTAAAAGGCAATCAACTGATCGGCGGTACGGCTACCGTGGACATGAAAACGCTGAAAGCTACCGACATCACCGACGCCGAAAACAACGGCAAGTTCATGGGCCACATGAATTCGGATGATTTCTTCAGCATCGCGAAGTACCCAACGGCTACTTTCAAAATCACGAGCGTAACGCCGATTAAAGGTGCTGCTGCCAACGCCAACAACGCCACCATCACCGGCGACCTGACCATCAAGGGCAAAACCAATCCTGTGACGTTCCCGGCGAAAGTAGGCGTGAAAAACGGCGTAGCGGCTGCTAGCGGCACGGCTACCATCGACCGCACCAAATACGACATCAAATACGGCTCGAAGTCGTTCTTCGAAGGCATTGGCGACAAAGCCATCTACGACGAATTCACGTTGAACTTCAACGTAATCGCCAAGCAATAATTTCGCAACGTGCTTATAATAAGCGCGTTATACATACCCGTTGCAACAACAAAAAAGGCTTCTCCTGTTCAGGAGAAGCCTTTTTTGTTGGTTCGTTGTCCTGTCTAGCGGCCAGAGCCTGAGGACGCGGGCGCTGGCTGAGTAGGGGAAGCAGGTGCTGCTTCGGGCGCCGCAGCGGGCACCGACGGGGTAGCAGGCGCCGCCGTGGGCGTTGGCTGCACCGTGACCGCGTTGTTGCGCAGCACCAGGTGCAGGGGCGATAAGCCGGCTTCCCGCAGGCTCACGATTCCGTAAACGGTTTCGCCGGGTTTGATGAACCGGTTCGTCAGGTCGAAGCTGGTAAACTCGCGCTGGAGGTTCTTATTGGCTGCACTGGCGCCCAGAATGTTGCCGCCCGCGATGGCAAAGCCCGTTGGCAGAAAAGTAGCGCCGGTCGTCTGGCCTGTATTCGCGTTATACGTGCCGCCCACATTCACATTGGCCATGAGGTAGAGCAGGTAAATCCAAACGCCCTGTTTCAGGTCGAGGGAGGCCTGCAAGGAGGGCACCGGCTGCACCGGCCGGTCGCCGAAGTACAGCTCCGTGTCGCGAGAGAAGTTCAGCTCCGAAGCCGTGTTGTTGGTCACGCGAACGGCCACTACTTGGTAGCCGCGCTTGCGTTCTCTCTTAACGTACTTCTTGTTGTGGCCGCCCGTGGCAAGAGCGCTGTACTGGTAGCCAAAGCTGATAGGCGCATTCTGCGAAGTAACGGATTGATAGCTCGCTATCCGGTTCGGGCGAATAGGTGCGTAGCTGCCAGCGCATCCGGTGGCCATTAGCAGGGTGCTGCCTGTCAGGAAATAAGTAAAGTTTTTGAGCATAGAATAAAGCAAAGGATGAAGTGAAGAATCGGGCAAACAGTGATAATCGTGTTTGATGCAAAACTATACTTCATCTTTTCTTCACCAAGTGCGCACCCTTATATTCCTTTATAATTATAACATTATCCGGCTTAGGTTATAAAATTCAGAAGGTGCTAAAAGTAAAGTATTTAGCTTGGAATAGGCAGCTCGTAAGGTAGTACAAACTTAAGGTTGCGGCTCTTGCTGCGCCCGTGTAGCTGCCCCAAAAACTCATCTACTTCCGACTTGTATTCGAGCCACAAATCCTCGTGTAAGTTCTGCAAAATCAGCTGCGTGGTGCGGGCCGCCAGACGCGCGGTGCTCACAAAAAAACCGTTGTATACGCTTTCGAACTGACCGGTGTAGTTGTCGAAAATCAGCCGCAGCGTGTACAGGTTCAGGTCGACTTCCAGGCGCTTGTCTTTGGTAATGCGGCGGGCGCGGGCTGTTTCCTTGGTGGCTTTGGAAAGCGCTTTGTTGAGGCTGCGGTTGAGCAGGCGGCCCGTCACGGCCACGTTGAACAACTCGTGGATGCGGTCGGAGGTTTCTTCGAACACCTGCTCCAGCGTTACGTCGGGCAGTAGCTCGTAGGCGAAGGTTTCGTACAGCTCGGCATCGCGGCGCACGGCGCGCAGCAGCAGGGTTTCCTTCTCCTTGTCGGAGAGGCGTTTGAGGGCCTTTTTGAAATCGGCGGAAGGAACAGGCATTAGGGAGAGTCAGTTAGGACCGGGGAGAGGCGGGAAGAAGGCCGAAAGTACGCCGGATTTCGGAGTGCGGCGTACTCGTTGCAGCCTACGGATTGAGGGCGGTTTGGGTAGTATAGATAAAGCCGAATACGACGAAACGATTCTGCCAGCCAAGGGGTTATAGAAGGCCGACGGGGCATATCAATGCACTTTTTGCCTGATTTTCCGTATTTTTGCACTATGAATACCAAACCGCAAATCGATTACGACGAGGACGTACTGCTACTGGAGGAAACCATCGATGTGCGCGACCTGATCGTGTACAACGACGACGTCAACACCTTTGAGCACGTCATCCAGACCCTCATCGACGTGTGCGGCCACGAAGCCGAACAGGCCGAGCAGTGCACGCTGCTTATTCACTACAAAGGGCAATGCACGGTAAAGCACGGCGCTTACGACGAGCTGGCCGACATGTGCACTGCCATCCACGACCGCGGCATTTCGGCCGACGTAATGTAGTATTTGGTAGCAAACACAGGTAGCGGTTCGCTTTTCACTCTGGTAGAAAAGCGAACCGCTATTGTTTCATATACCAAGACCTGTTTTGTAAGCAATTGATAATCAATTACTTGTATTTAGATGGAATTTCCTTCCAAACTGATAGAGAACGCCGTAGGGGAGCTGGCTAAGCTGCCGGGCATTGGGCGCAAAACCGCGCTGCGGTTGGCGTTGCACCTGCTCAAAGCCGAAACCGAAACCACGAGTTCGCTGGCCGAAGCACTGGCCAAAATGCGCTTTGAAATCACGTATTGCGACACCTGCCACAACATCTCCGACACGGAGGAATGCAGCATTTGCGCCAACAAGCTCCGCGATCATGGCACGGTGTGCGTGGTTTCGGACATCCGCGACGTGATTGCCATTGAGAACACGGGCCAGTACCAGGGTGTGTACCACGTGCTGGGCGGCGTGATTTCGCCCATCGAGGGCGTCGGCCCCTCCGATTTGCACATCGATACGCTGATGCAGCGCATTCCGGAGTCCGAAATCAAGGAAATCATCCTGGCCATCAGCCCTACGATGGAAGGCGACACGACGGCGTTTTATTTGTCGCGCAAGCTCAAGGAGTTTCCGGAGGTGCACATCAGCAGCATTGCCCGCGGCATTCCGGTGGGCGGCGAGCTGGAGTATACCGACGAGGTTACGTTGGGCCGCAGCATTGTGGAGCGCCAGCGGCAAGTGCGCTAACGAAGCGTATAGAAGCGGTAGGGGCGGATTCTGCCGCCGCCTGTCGAGTTTGATTTGCAGCGCTAGAGTTACTATCTAGTGTAAGTCTTTCAACGGCAGGCGGGGCAGGCTCCGCCCTTTGTGCATTTGGTGCGGCAACTCTGCTTACCTTTCGCAGCACCCGAATCTTTGCTTTCTGCGCCCCGTGAAGCTATCCGTCGTCATAGTCAACTATAACGTCTGCTATTTCCTGGAGCAGACGCTGCTGTCGGTGCGGCGGGCGGTGGAAAAGCTGGGCGCGCCCGCCGAGGTGTTTGTCGTCGACAACAACTCCGTGGATGGCTCCGTGGCAATGGTACGCACCCGATTCCCGGAAGTGATTCTGCTTGAAAATCAAGACAATCCGGGTTTCTCCAAAGCTAATAACCAAGCCATTCGGCAGGCGCGGGGCCAATATATTCTGCTGCTCAACCCCGATACGGTAGTCGAGGAAGATACCTTCCGGGCCTGCTGCGATTTTCTGGACCAACATCCCAACGGGGGCGGCTTGGGGGTAAAAATGCTGGACGGGCAGGGCGAGTTTCTGCCCGAAAGCAAGCGCGGGCTGCCTACGCCTTGGGTGGCTTTTTACAAGGTATTTGGGCTCGCCAAGCTTTTCCCGAAATCTCGTTTATTTGGCCGCTACCATCTGGGGTATCTGCCTAAGGATCAGATACATGAGGTCGATGTGCTGAGCGGGGCGTTTATGCTGCTGCGCCGCGAAGCGCTGGACCAAGTTGGGCTGCTCGATGAAGACTATTTCATGTACGGCGAGGACATCGACCTCTCGTACCGGCTCACCCGCGGTGGCTGGAAAAACTACTACTTTCCCGGTACGCGCATCATTCACTACAAGGGCGAAAGCACGAAGCGCACGAGCGTCAATTATGTGATCGTGTTCTACCGGGCAATGGTCATCTTTGCCCGCAAGCACTTCGCGCCGGGGCGAGCGGGCATCTTTTCAGTGCTCATCAACTTGGCCATCTGGCTGCGGGCCGGCATGGCCGTGGCTCGGCGGCTGCTGGTGCAGGCCGCTCCCGTGCTGCTCGATGCCGGCCTGATTTACGCCGGCATGTACTTGCTGAAAACGTACTGGGAAAACAACCACAAATACGTCCGGGTACCGTATCCGCCGCAATTTATGCTCGTGGCGGTGCCGGCTTACATTGCCGTGTGGCTCGGGTCGGCTTACCTGGCGGGTGCTTACGACCGGCCCACGAAAACCTCGCGCATCGTGCGCGGCATATTCGTCGGTACCATCCTGATTTCAGCCTTTTCCAACTTCCTAGATGCGTACCGTTTTTCCAAAGCGCTCATTATTCTGGGCGGTGTCTGGAGTGTGGCGGCTTTGGCAGGAAGACGGGCCCTGGAGCATTTTGTGCGCTATCGCAATTTTCGCCTGAGCGAGCGTCGGCACAAAAACGTCGCCATCGTCGGGTCGTGGGAGGAAAGCGTTCGGGTGCGCCACCTGCTGGAAGCCTCGGGTGTGCAGGCGCGCGTGATTGGCTACGTAAGCCCGGTGCCGATACCCGATGCCGTCATGGCCACGGCTACAGACTTCGAGCCTGCCGAAGCACCCGCTTCGCCCGTCGGCGATTTGCTGGGCGAGGTGCGCCAGCTCGACGACATCATTCAGGTCTATGAGCTTAATGAGTTGATATTTTGTGGTAAAGATCTGTCAGCCAGCCAGATAATAGCTCTGATGGTGAGCTTGCACGAACACCAGACGGTAGCTTACAAAATCTTGCCGCAGGACAGCGAATACATCATTGGCAGCTCCAGCAAAGACGCGCCCGGCGATTATTATGCTCTCGACATCGCCCTGAACCTGTTTCAACCCCAACAAGTCCGCAACAAACGCCTGCTCGACGTGTGCTTCAGCCTTGGGCTGCTGCTTGGGGCACCTGTGCTGATCTGGGCTGAGCAAAACAAAATGGGGTTTGTGCGCAATTGCTTGCGTGTATTAGCAGGAGGCTACACGTGGGTAGGGCTGCGCTACGCGGCCGGCCCGCGTCGTACGGCGCGCGCAGTGCTGTCGCCCGCCGATGCGGCCGACGCGGCCGTGACGCTCACGGCAGCCGCCCGCCGGCGCCTGGAGCTGCTTTATGCCAAAGACTACGAGCCTTCGGCCGATTTGCGGATTATGTTCCGCCACTTTCGGTGGTTGGGCACCGAAAGGAAATCATCAACCAAAAAATAGAGAAATTGCCTGTCGAGTTGGTCGTATCCCTTACATTAACCGTGGAAGGGAGACGCCGGTAGCTTTCTAAGGGCTACCCACATTCTCCGTACTTTTGCCCCATTCTACTCAGTTTCGTTTCCTATGGCCAATTCCGCTGCACTTGCTGCCTCCGTTTTATCCGATCGCATCAGCGCGTTACAAGAATCGCAGACCATTGCCATGGCCAAAAAGGCCCGCGAATTGATCGCCCAAGGCATTGACGTCATCAATCTGAGCTTCGGCGAACCCGATTTTCAAACGCCTGAATACATCAAGGACGCCGCCAAGCAGGCCCTCGACGAAGGCTACACCAAGTATACGCCAGTGCCCGGCTACGTGGATCTGCGCCAAGCCATTGCCGACAAGCTGAAGCGCGAAAACCATTTAGACTACGAGTGCGAAAACATCGTGGTCAGCACCGGCGCCAAGCAAGCTCTGGCCAATACCGTGCTGAGTCTGGTGAACCCCGGCGAAGAGGTCATCGTGTTTGCGCCTTACTGGGTGAGCTACGAAGAGATGGTGCGGCTGGCCGAGGGCGTTTCGGTTACACTGATGGGCGCGCTCGAAAACGACTTCAAAGTGACGGCCGCGCAGCTCGAAGCCGCCATCACGCCACGCACCAAACTCATCATGTACTCCTCGCCCTGCAACCCTACGGGCTCGGTATTTTCGCGCGAGGAGCTGGCCGAGATTGCGGCCGTGGTAGCACGCTACCCGCAGGTGCACATCATTGCCGACGAGATCTACGAGTACATCAACTTTGTGGGCGAGCACGTCAGCATCGCACAATTTGATGAGATTAAAGATCGCGTTATCACCGTCAACGGGTTCTCCAAAGGCTACGCCATGACGGGGTGGCGCGTGGGCTACCTGGCGGCGCACAAGCAAATTGCGTCGGCTTGCGAGAAAATGCAGAGCCAAATTACTTCCGGCACCTGCTCCATTGCGCAACGCGCCGCGCTGGCTGCCTTGAAGGGCGGTCGTTCTTCGGCCGATGAAATGGTAGAAGCCTACCGCCGCCGCCGCGATTTGGTGCTGGAGCTAGTGGCTGATATTGAAGGACTTATCACGCCCAAACCCAGCGGCGCCTTCTACATTTTCCCTGATGTAAGCGGCTTTTTTGGCAAAACGGCCCCCGACGGTTCCGTTATCGAAAATGCCACGGACCTAGCGATGTTCCTCCTCAACGATGCCCACGTAGCGGCCGTATCGGGGGAAGCTTTTGGCGCCCCTAGCTGCGTGCGCTTCAGCACAGCTGCCGCCGATGAAAAGCTGCGGGAAGCATTTCTGCGAATCAAAGACAGTCTTAAGCGGTTGGTGTAACTATTTGTGTATCAATAGTTTGCAAAAGAACGCGCTGCGGTGCGTTCTTTTGGTTTTAGAGCAATTCTGACACTGCGGCTTTGGTTTTCGGAGCAAGATTTCCTGCCAAAATCGAGTGGGAAGCATCCCTGAAGCCATATCAAGGGGCTAAGTTGAACTTGGCGTCTTGCATGCGAAAAATGCATTCTACCTTTGCGCCTTCATTTCAAATCACTGCAATGCCCACTGCTCCGTCGCCCACTGCGCTTCCCGATTTGTTTGACGCCTTCAACCGGCTTACGGTTCTGATTGTGGGCGATGTGATGATGGACGCGTACGTGTGGGGCAAGGCCGGGCGTCTTTCGCCGGAGGCGCCGGTGCCAGTTGTAAACGTCAGCCGTACCGAGCAGCGCTTGGGCGGGGCCGCCAACGTTGCCCTGAACGTGCAGGCGATGGGCGCCACGCCGTTGCTCTGCGCCGTAGTAGGCGACGACGCTGGCGGCGATCAACTGCTTGGTTTACTGCAAGATAAAGAACTATCGGCCGAAGGTATTGTGCGTAGTTCGCACCGCCCGACTACCGTAAAGCAACGCATTCTGGCGGCCGGACAACACCTGTTGCGCATCGATTCGGAAGTAGAGCACGATCTGAACGCCGAAGAAAGTCAACTGCTGGTAGCCCGTTACGAAGCCTTATTGCCCCGCGCCGACGTGGTTATCTTCGAAGATTACGATAAAGGCGTGCTGAACCAGGCTAGTATTCAGCACTTTGTCACGCTGGCCCGCAAGCACGGCGTGCCCACAGTAGTCGACCCGAAAAAGAAGAATTTCCTAGCCTATACGCAGTGCACGCTCTTTAAGCCCAATCTGAAGGAACTGCGCGAAGGCCTGAAGCTGGATTTCGACGATACTACCGCCGACCGACCCATGTTTGAAGCCGCCGTAGATCGCTTGCGCGAGTTGCTACAGCCCGAAATAATATTGGTAACGCTCTCAGAGAGAGGAGTTTTTAGTGAGTCAGCCGCGACAGGCCGTACCTACATTCCGGCGCACGTACGCATGATATCCGACGTATCCGGGGCCGGCGATACGGTGATCAGCATTGCGGCCTTGTGCGTGGCTTTGGGCGTAGCGCCGCCGGTGTTAGCGGCTTTGGCCAACCTAGGCGGCGGCTTGGTGTGCGAGCAGGTAGGCGTAGTGCCCATCGAGAAGCAGCGGCTGCTCGATGAAGCTATGCAGGTAAAGCTATTGGGCTAACAATCAAATTATTGCCCAATTATTACTCCGTATTTGTTAACCAGCCCAGGCAGGCCTTCGAGTACGAAGCGGGCCTTTTTGAGCGGGTTGATGTCGGGGTCGATGATGAACCCGGTAGCGGTGCGAAAATCGGCGCCGGAAAGCTGCGTTTGGTGAAATACCGCTCCGTTGAGGGTGCATTCTTGGAAATCAGCGTTGGCTAGGTCGGCGCCAGTGAAGTCGGCGTCTGTTAGGTTGCAGTGCCCGAAGTGCGTACCCGGCATCCGCTTGCCATAAAAGGAAGCATAGGAGAGCTGGCAGCGGTCGAAATGCACTTCAAACAGCATGTCGCGGCAGGCCGTAAACTGCAGTCCCGAGAGCTTACAGTCTTGAAAAGCAACGTTTTGCAGCCCCGTGCCCGCCAGCGAAGCCAACGACAGGTTGCAGCGCTCAAACAGACAGTCGACAAACCGCTTATTGCCCAAAGTGGCGCTGGCAAAGTCGCCGCCGATAAAATGGCATTGCTCAAATTCAGAATGCGGGCGTAAGTGTTCGCTGGTCCAGCGCTCAAATACGTTTTCGGCCGGAAATTTATCCGGCTTGCGGGAAACAGAACGACGTTTCATGCGGAGCAAAAATCCGGGCTAAAGGCTGCCTTCGCGCGCTAACACGCTGAATTCCTTCACCGTATTGACGAACACCTTCACGTTGTCCGGATTGGTATCGGGGTACACGCCGTGGCCCAGGTTGGCAATGTGGCGGTGCGGACCAAATTGCTTAAGCATCTGAATAGTAGCGTGTTGTACTTGCTCGGCCGTGCCGTATAGGGCACAAGGGTCGAGGTTGCCTTGCAGGGTTTTGTCGTTGCCGATGGCGGCGCGTACTGCCCGCGGGTCTTCGTTCCAGTCCAAGCCAATGGTGCGGCAATTCAGGCGGGCAAATTCCGGAATGGCGAAGTAAGCGCCCTTGGCAAATACCGTAACTGGCACTTCCGGAATCGCGTCGCAGATTTCGGCGATGTAGCACGTCGAGAATTCGTGGTAATGAGCCGGAGGTAATATACCAGCCCACGAGTCAAAAACCTGCACCAGATTGGCACCGGCAGCTACCTGTGCCTTCAGGTACGCGATGGTGGTTGCCGTGATTTTGCGCAACAACTCGTGCGCCAGTTCTGGCTCGGCATACAGCAAACGACGGGCTTTGGAGAAGGTTTTGGATCCGTGTCCTTCCACCATATACGCCAGAATCGTCCAGGGGGCGCCGGCAAAACCAATCAGCGGCACACGGCCATTGAGGGCCCGCTTGGTCACGCGAATGGCTTCCAGCACGTAACCCAAGTGCTCCTCGGGGTCGGCGATGCGCAGGTTTTGCACGTCCTTTGCCGATTTGATGGTGGTCGGGAAGAGTGGCCCGCGGGCCTCCAGCATCTCGTAAGGCAAGCCCATGGCTTCGGGCACCACCAGAATGTCGGAAAAGATAATGGCCGCGTCAACGTCCAGCGCATCCACCGGCTGAATGGTGACTTCCGCTGCCAGTTCTGGTGTTTCGACAAGCTCCTTAAAACCGCTCAGACGTGCCCGCAAAGCACGGTATTCGGGCAAAATGCGGCCGGCCTGGCGCATGAGCCAGACGGGAGTACGTTCGGTTTCTTCGCCACGAGCGGCGCGGAGCAAAAGGTCGTTTTTGAGCATAACAGAAGCAGATGGAACTGCAAGTTACAGTGCCCAAATGAATAGCGGTATTTATTTAACGTAACTATTTGATTAATAGATAATTACGTATTATTATGACTGAGAAAGCATCTCGCAAACTCTAGCTGCTCAAGCCCGGAAACAGTGCCTTGATCGCCGTAGCTAAAAAATTGACACCAATAGCCAGCGTAATAAAACCCATGATGCGTGCCAGCGCCGACATGCCCGGCCGGCCCAAAAACCGCGTCAGGCGCAAGGACGACATCAGGATGATGTAGCTGGCCAAGGCCACCAACACGAACCCCAGAAAGATCAGCGCCATATCGAAGAAAGAAAGGCGGCCAGTAAACAAGCTGATGCACACGGCCATCGAGCCCGGCCCCGACAGCATGGGCATGGCCAGGGGCGTGAAGGAAATATCGTCTTTGTGCTTGCTCTCCTCCAGCGCGGCGGGCGAAACGCGGTCGCGGTTGCCGCCGGGCGTGAGCAGGTCGAAGGCCGAGCGCATGAGCAGGATGCCCCCAGCAATGCGCAGGTGATGAATATTGATGCCGAAAAAGTTGAGGACATACTGGCCCGCAAAAAACGAAACGCTCAGTACCCCAATCATATACAGACAAGCCCGTAGCCCGATTTGCTTGCGCTGGCTGGGCGTTTCCTGCTCCGTCAGGGTCAGAAATACGGGCATGGCCCCAAACGGATTGACCACTGAAAAGAGCGTAGTAAACGTAGCGAGCAGAATTTCCATAGGCGAAGGCAGGTCGGCGGGGTAAAGGTACGAGGGAACCGCAATCGGCAAATCCCACAAATTAGTATGTTTACTCGCTACAACCGCCTGCGGGCTGACGCGTAGAAGCCACTAAATGGTAAAGTAACTGACTTTGCATTTTTCGGATTCTGGGCAAACTCGGCCGGCTTCTTGTACCCATCTGTACCCATCCTAACAGCAGCTCATTGTCTTTTGTAAGATGTTGTGTTGCTGTAGTTTACACTTCTACCCACCCATTGCCTATCGGCATTACTTTACTGCATGGACGTTTCGCTGGGGCTGTCAATAGTCCGGGGTTTGATCCTCTTGATTGGCATTTCGGCCATCGTAGCTACGCTCTTGCCCTTGCTACGGGAAGAGGCATGGTGGATTCGCATTTTTGATTTTCCGCGCTTGCAAATCACGGCCGTGGCGGCCGTCAGCGCGGTTGGGGCTTTACTTCTGGGTGTGCACCACTGGGCGGCCGGAATAGGACTTATCACGGCTTTGTTCGTGTGCGCGCTGTATCAGTTTTACCGCATTGCGCCGTACACGCCGTTGCGCCCTCGCCAAGTAGAAAACAGTAGCCCGGCGGGTTTGGCCAACAAACAGCGCCAGCTCAGCATGATGGTGACCAACGTGCTGATGACCAACCGCGATTCGGAAGCGTGCCTGCGTGTGATTCGCGACTGCGATCCCGACATCATCTTGGCCGTCGAAACCGACCAATGGTGGTTGGAAAAGCTGAGCGTGCTGGAAGCCACGCATCCGCACACCGCCTATGCGCCGCTGCCCAATACCTACGGCCTGTTGCTGTTTTCGCGCCTGGAGTTGGTTAATCCGCAGATTAAATTTCTCCTCGACGACGACATTCCCTCTTTTCATGGGCACGTCAAAATGCCCTCGGGCGAGCTGGTGCGGTTGTATTGCCTGCACCCCAAGCCGCCGGCACCCCAAGAATCCAAAACCAGCACCCGCCGCGATGCGGAATTACTGCTCGTGGGCAGCGAGATTGAGAATTCCGAAGAACCCACCATCGTGGCCGGCGACATGAACGACGTGGCGTGGTCGCATACTTCCGAGCTGTTTCGGCGCCTGAGCGGCTTGCTCGATCCGCGCATTGGGCGCGGCTTACTCCCGACGTTTCACGCCGAATATTCGCTGATGCGCTGGCCTTTGGACCATATTTTTCACTCGCCCGATTTCAAAGTAGCTGACATTCGTCGCTTGCCTTACACCGGCTCCGATCACTTCCCCATCTGCATTCGCCTTAGCTACGAGCCCCACGCCAAAGCCCAACAAGAAGTGCAAGCCGAAAAGCCTGATGCTGAGGATTATAGAGAGGTTGAAGAGAAAATCGAAAAGGGCTTTCAGGAAGAAGCTGACGAAGAAATGCAGGAAGCTATGAACCCGAAGTAGAAAACGAATTCTTCTGCCTGATTTGCGTATTGCATTGCTAATCAAGTTGATACAAGAAATCCATCTGGCTGTTCTGCACGCTGGCGGGCACGCGCCGCATTACGGCATCGCGCAGAAAAGTGAGCACATGGTTTTGCAGCTGCGCCACCCGCCCCATCTGCCACGATAGCTTGACTACGCGGGTCGTGCGAGGGCGACGCAGGCGCTCAAACTCGCGAAAAGCGTCTTCGGGCTTGGGCTGCCGGCTGAGGCACGCGGCCAAAACGGCGGCATCTTCCACGGCTTGTCCTGCACCTTGCCCTAAGTTGGGAGTAGTGGCATGCGCTGCGTCGCCGAGCAACAATACGCGCCCAAATGCAAAGTGGCGCAACGGCTTAATATCCAGAATGTCATTCCACAAAAGTTGGTCGTCGCGCGTCAGGGCCAGCATTTCGGGCACGGGCGCATGAAAACTGCCGAAATGCCGCTGCAAATCGGCCACGCGAAATCCCCGAAAACGCGGGTTATTGGCTTCCGGACTGTTGATGCAGGCAAACCAATAAGCTTGCCCATTGGCCATCGGGACGTATCCAAAACGCCCCGGCCGGCCCCAAAATTCCGAAGCGTATCCGGCCTTCAGGTGCAGTGAAGTGGCATTGACCACTGCCCGCCAGCATGTATAGCCTGCATAACGCGGCTGGCTCTGGGGCAGTAGCTGGCGCCGCACCCGCGACCGAATCCCATCGGCACCGATCAGGGCGTCGGCAGTCGTTGCCGAGCCGTCCGCAAAATGGGCCATTATGTTGTAGAGTGTCGCCTCAAAACGCTCAAAGGGCTTGCCCACTTGCACGATTCCGGGCGGCAAAAGCCTAAGGAGCGCATGCTGGAGCGTAGCGCGGTGAATGCCAAGATTGTCGAAGCCCAGGCGCTCAGTAAATGGCGTTGTATCCGCAGCATTCAGCAGATCGCCTTGCTGGTTGTAGAGGTGCAAATGCGTCACCGGATGACCCAGAGGCCGCACGGCGTCGTGGGCTCCGAACTGTGCTAACGCCCGCATGGCATTTGCGCCCAGCACCACGCCTGCACCTACTTCGCGCAGCTCCGGAGCCGCTTCCACGACCTGTACTTCGTGTCCCTGCCGCAGCAGCGCCAGCGCCGTAGTCAAGCCCCCTATTCCAGCACCGATGATGAGAAATCGCATGGTAAACAAATTGTTAGTCAGTAAGCTAAGGGGGCAATACGTTGTTTTTTATGAAGATGAAACGCTTCACCTATTCTGTTGAATTGGCCTCAAAACAAAAAAGCCCGAAGCATTGCTTCGGGCTTTTGTATATACTTGGTTATCAATTACTTGTTACCAACTTCTTCGTAGTCCACATCAGTTACATTGTCGTGGGGCTGGCCTTGCTGACCGTTGCCGCCGTCGGCGGGGCCTTGGCCGTCGCCGCCGGGGTAGCCTTGCGGCTGACCTTCGCCTTGCGTAGCGTTGTACATCTCGGTTGAAGCAGTTTGCCAAGCGGCGTTGATAGCAGTCATGGCCGTATCAATCTGAGCCAAGTCTTTGCTTTCGTGCGCTTTACGCAAGTCAGCAAGGGCGTTTTCGATGGCGGTTTTGTTGCCAGCGCTCAGTTTGTCACCATACTCTTTCAGTTGCTTCTCGGTCTGGAAGATCATCGAGTCGGCTTGGTTCACCTTCTCAATGCGCTCTTTCTCAGCCTTATCCGATTCTTCGTTGGCTTTGGCTTCGTTGCGCATCCGCTCGATGTCGGCGTCAGACAAGCCCGACGAAGCTTCGATGCGGATTTTCTGCTCTTTGCCGGTGCCTTTGTCCTTAGCCGATACGTGCAGGATGCCGTTGGCGTCGATGTCAAAGGTTACTTCGATTTGCGGAACGCCGCGCGGTGCTGGCGGAATATCGGCGAGGTGGAAGCGACCAATCGTGCGGTTTTGCGAAGCCAGCGGGCGCTCGCCTTGCAACACATGAATCTCAACCGAAGGCTGGTTGTCGGAAGCCGTCGAGAACGTCTCCGATTTCTTAGTTGGGATCGTGGTATTCGACTCGATGAGTTTGGTCATCACGCCGCCCATTGTTTCGATGCCCAGCGAGAGCGGAGTAACGTCGAGCAGGAGCACGTCTTTCACTTCACCCGTCAGCACACCGCCTTGGATGGCAGCACCCACGGCTACTACTTCGTCGGGGTTAACGCCTTTTGAAGGCTTCTTGCCGAAGAATTTCTCTACTTCTTCCTGAATGCGCGGAATGCGCGTCGAACCACCCACGAGGATTACCTCGTCGATATCCGAAGTCGACAAGCCAGCGTCTTGGAGCGCCTTTTTGCAAGGGTCCATCGAACGACGCACCAGAGAATCAGCGAGTTGCTCAAACTTGGCGCGGCTCAGCTTTACCACCAAGTGCTTCGGGCCAGTAGCCGTGGCGGTGATGTAAGGCAGGTTGATTTCGGTTTCGGTTGAGCTAGAAAGCTCCACTTTGGCTTTTTCGGCGGCTTCTTTCAGGCGCTGCAGAGCCATGGGATCCTGACGCAGGTCCATGTTTTCGTCGCGCTGAAATTGCTCGGCCAAGAAGTTGATGATAACCTGGTCGAAGTCGTCGCCACCGAGGTGGGTGTCGCCGTTAGTGCTCAGGACTTCAAACACGCCGTCGCCTAGCTCCAAGATGGAGATGTCGAAAGTACCACCACCTAGGTCGTACACAGCAATTTTCTGGTCTTTATGCTTTTTATCCAAGCCGTAAGCCAGTGCAGCGGCCGTCGGCTCGTTGATGATACGCTTTACATCGAGGCCCGCGATGGCACCAGCTTCTTTGGTAGCCTGACGCTGAGCATCGTTGAAATAAGCCGGAACAGTAATAACTGCTTCGGTTACGGGCTGGCCGAGGTAATCTTCAGCAGTCTGCTTCATTTTCTGAAGCACCATCGCCGAGATTTCCTGCGGAGTATATTGACGGTCACCAATTTGCACACTGACCGTATCGTTGGTGCCACGCACCAACTCATAAGCTACGTGCTTGGTTTCCTCAGTTACTTCCGAGAAACGACGGCCCATGAAGCGCTTAATAGAAGCAATGGTATTCTTCGGGTTGGTAATGGCCTGACGCTTAGCTGGGTCACCAACTTTGCGCTCGCCTTTGCCATTGTCGAGGAACGCCACAATCGAGGGGGTTGTGCGGCGACCTTCGCTGTTCGGAATCACCACCGGCTCGTTGCCTTCCATAACGGCCACGCACGAGTTGGTAGTGCCGAGGTCAATACCGATTATCTTTCCCATATTAAATGGATATCGTTAAAGAGTTAAGGTGTCTGGTTTTGGATGCGATTTGCTCGCGGTGGGGTAGGTACAAGCAACGTACCAAGGCCAAAAACTGCCTTTTCCCGTGACAGATTGTCACCAAAGCGCCACGCTACGCCCAGAATCCCGACGGAGTGACTTTCACGGGAAATCATTGGGAAGGGATAACGGAAGAATTGGCGGTAGTAAGACTAGGACTCACCAGATAGCTTGCAGAAGCCAATAGCTGGACAGCAATTACTTTATAGCCAGATACCCGAATGCAGCACCATAACTTGGCTTTATGCTCTAAATACCTAAATCAGGTTTCATCCTGACGAAGGAAGGAACTTGTCAGGATGACACGCGTGAGGAAGAGAAAACGAGCCTGCTGAGATGACCATTATTGACTGGCCTTTTTCATCCCCGCTTGCCGTTGCGGGCTGCGCCGGGGTTACGGGTAGGCTTGTTTGTGCGACCTGCGCCCGTAGGCTTTGGTTTGCTGCCAGCGGGTTTTTTAGGTGCTACTGCATTTGGGGCGGCCGTTTTGAGAGTTTTTGGGGCTACACGGCGCTCCGCCGGGTCTTTGGTCGCCGAAAAAGCAGCTTTTAGCTTCTTGATTTCTTCTGGTGTCAACTCCCGCCATTTCCCCGGCGCCAGGCCTTCGATGCCAAGGTGAGCGATGCGAGCCCGCACGAGGCGCAGCGTTGGGAAGCCCACGGCCGCGGTCATCTTGCGCACCTGCCGGTTCATGCCCTGCGAAATCGTGATTTCCAGCCAGCTAGTCGGGATATTGGCCCGAAAGCGAATGGGTTTGCTGCGCTCCCACAACTCGGCGGGCTCGGGGATGATTTTGGCTTCGGCGGGCGCGGTAAAGCTGCTTTTCATATCGACGCCGCGCCGCAGCGTAGCCAGCGCTTCTTCGGTAGGCTCGCCTTCTACCTGCACCCAGTAGGTTTTGGGCACCTTGAAGCGCGGCTCCGAAAGGCGGTTTTGCAGCGGTTTGTCGTCGGTGAGCAGCACGAGGCCTTCGCTGTCGTAATCAAGCCGGCCGACGGGATACACACCCGGCACCGGCACAAATTCTTTGAGGGTGGTCCGCCCATTCTCGTCGGTGAATTGGGTGAGTACTTCGTAGGGCTTGTTGACGAGGATGTAACGCATGGGAAAAGGGAAGGAATTCGTTGTATACTACGCTAATCAACTGGCATTCTGAATTTTGCGCGGAACTTCTGTGCAAAAGTATAGAATGGAAGGTGTTGTATAACTAATTGTATATCAATTAGTTATCTTTGAGTGCTTTTTGCTTGTTTCAAGCGCGCTTGCAGTACATGGTTGGCAAGCAGGGGCCGAACCACGCCTTTCGGAGATACCACGAACTCCCCGCTGTCGCGCATAGTGAAGCCGGTGCCGTTTTGCTCTTTGTAAGTGTGGCTGACAAAAGTACCAATGCGTACCGAATCGGCGGGAATAGGCGCCGGGACTGCGGCCGGCGCCGCTACCGCCTGAGCCGGGGCATTGGCAACTGGGATGTAGTCGGCGGGCCGATCGGCAAGCGCGTTGAGCTGCGCCAGGCTGGCCACGTAAGCCAGCGAATCTTTGCGGGTGTAGGGCCGACACGTAAAGCGCCCCGCCTGATAGTAGCGCGTGTTGCTCATGCCGTTGCTGATGAACTCCGAAACGGCCGATTGGGCCCGCTTCTCAACCGAAGGTTTGCAGGCTGACAGGAAAGAGGCCGCGGCGAGCAGGCCAAACAAATACAATTTCATACGGGAGGGAATGCTGACTTTGCGGCTCTGAAACAAGCTGCAAACAAAATGAATTTCAGCGAGTTAGATGCTGCCCGAGTATTTGCGGGTAGCCCATTCGGTGGCGAGCAAAGCCAAGATCAGGAAGAACAGCCACTTTAGGTTGATTACATCCTTGATGTCGTCCTGACTGTAGATAACGGGCTTATAATCAGCCTTTTCTATGTCCTGGCTAAGCTGTTGAAACTGAGATGGGTAGTAGAGGCGCGAGCCGCTGCGACGGGAAAGCTGGTGCAGCAGGTTGTGGTTGGCGCGGGCATCAAGCGCTTCGAGTTGCTGCTCCTGCACCAGCAGCTCGCCCCGGTCTTGCTGGGGCTGACCACCGAGGGTAGCGCGGGCGGCGTAGCGATAGAGGCCGCCCGGCAACGCTCCCAGGTGCAGGGGTGCCGCGTCGTCACTGGTGGTGAAAGTGAAGGTACGGTTGCGGTTTTTTTCGTCGGTGAGCGTAAGCGTAATCTGCTGACCGTAAATGCGTTCGAAAATAGCGTTATAGGTCTCGGCGCCAAAGGTCACGTCGTCGGAGGTGGTAAAGGCGTCTTGCGTGGGGTATACATCGAGGCGCTTTTTGTTGGCGTTTTGGGTGAGCAACTGCAACGTCCGGATGATGAGGCGGTCGTAGGCTTCGGGGCGGTCGTCGTGGTCGGCGGCTTCGGTAAGGCGCCATTGCCAACTGCCGTCGGTCAGGAGTGTCGCCTGCCGATGCTCCGGTGAGCCGCCAAATACGAGCAGCGGCTTTTGGGTTTTCAATCGGCCAACTTGCTGAAAAAGAGCCGCTTCAGCGCCGCCGCCCAAGCGGTACTCGGCAAAAGGCACCGGCGCCGGCGGATAGGTCGCGTAGCGCCGCAGAGCTTCTTCCTCAAACGAAAACCGCGAGAAGGCTTGGTTCAAAACGGGGGTTACCTCATCCGTTTGCTGGGCGCGCGGCGTGAGACTCAGGCCCGTACCCAAGGCATTGTACGCACTCAAATCAGACTGCGGCCCCAGAATATAAAACGCCGGAATGCGCTTCGCACGAACCTGAGCCAGTACTTCGGCACCTACGCCGCCCTGCGCCGGCAGTTGGTGCAGGATGGCTACGTCGTAATCCTGCGCTTTCAGCGGCGCGATGCCGGGCAGGTAGGTAGTCAGGTCGAAGTTGTCGTTTTGCAGAATAGCGGCCCGCAGCGCTTTCAAATCGGGGTGGGGCGCGGCGCCAGCCAGCAGCACGCGCAACTTGCCTTTCACCACTTCGACGTAAACAAATTTGGAGTTGTTAAGCGTGGTAAACTCGCCCGCTTTCGGCGTGATCAGTACTTCGTACCGGCGCTTGCTGGGCGCGGGAGCCGTTACGAGAAACGTAGTTTTCTGACGTCGCCGGCCCGCGGGTAGGTTTACCTGCTTGGTTTGCAACACACGGCCGTTTTCACGCAGCTGCACAGTGGCCGTGCCGCCGCCAAAGCCGTCGTAGCCAATTTCTGCCTCAATCGGGAAACGGTTGCCGCTGAAAGCCACGCGGTTGTAGTTGAGCGTCGGCAAGCTCAGGTCTTTTTTGGGCAATGTATCGCCCACGGCCACACTGTAAATTGGGAAGTTGTACTCCGAATACACCGGCGAACGGCCCTGATTGACAATGCCATCCGACACCAGCACCACGCCCGCCAGGTTGCGGCCGTCATACGCATCTTGAATGTTGCTGAGCATGCCGTCCAGGTCGGTAGCGGCCGTTTGAAAGCGGATGGAGTCGGGCCGCGAGGGGTGAGCTGAAGGGTCCAGGGTTTGAATCTCGACCTTGAAGCCGCGGCCGCGTAGCGTTTGGCTGAGCTGCTCCAAGCCGGTAGTCGTTTGCTGCAACGTCGGGACCGGTGTAAACAGCCCTACCGACTGCGAGTTATCGACGGCCAGCACCACAGTAGGGTCTTCGGTAGTGGTAGTCGTCGTTTTGACGAACGGCGACAGCAGCAGAAAGCACAGAAAGCTTACCACCAAAAAGCGCAGCAAAGCCAGTCCGTAGTTCAGCGGCTTGCTCCAAGGCGCTTTCGCCGAGTACAGAAGAGCTGCATAGCCCACGCCGGCGGCCAGGCACAGCAGAATCAGCCAAGGAGAGGAGGCGAAGGATATCAAAGGCGATACAGGAATAGAGCACTAAGAACCCCGAAGCGAGCGGTTTGGTTGCTTGCTGCGGTTAGCTGCCAAAGCATGGCAGTAGCTTGGGCGAAGTTAGGAAGTTGCGGCAAAGGAGCAGCCGCTTCAGATACTGCCTCCGATATCTTATCCTGTCACAAGTTCCAGCTTGACCTTATTTCGTCGCCGGGCTACCAGTGCCACGCAGCATAAAATTCCGCCTGCAACCAGCGCTGCACCCACAAATTCAGGCGACGTGTAGCCCAGGCCCGCCGCAATGGGCAGCCCGCCTAGATAAGCACCCAGCGCATTGCCCGTATTAAAGCCTGATTGACTAAGCGAAGAAGCCAGCATCTCGGAGCCTTTCGCTGCCCGAATCATCAGCATCTGAATCGGCGCTGCCGTTGAAAATGCCAGGGCGCCCGTCAGCATTGTCATCAGTAGTGTCGGAATCTGATAGTGCGCCGCGACAGGGATAATCAATAGGGCTACCGCCATGGCCATCAGCAGCCATGAGGTTGCCCGCAGCGGCGACATGCGGTCGGTGAGCCAGCCGCCCAGCAGGTTGCCCAGCGCCATGCCCACACCGGCCAGCACCATCAGGAAGGTTACCGCAGTATTGCTGAAGCCCGTAACGTCGGTAAACAGCGGCACGATGTAGCTGAACCACGCAAAAAAGCCGCCGTTGCCCAATATCGTAATGCCAATGATCATCCAAGGCTCCAACTTGGTAAAGGCGTGAAACTCATCTTGCAGCCGCGTTACTTTCGCCGGCAGATCGGGCAGCCACTGCCGCACGCTCCACACCGTGAACAGTGCTACTAACACAATGATTATGAAGGGGATACGCCAGCTGAAGTTGTGGCCCAGATACGTGCCGATCGGTACGCCGATGATGTTGGCGATGGTAAGGCCCGCAAACATGATCGAAACGGCTTGCGCTTCCTTACCCGGTGTTGCCAAGCGGCCCGCCACCACGGCGCCCACGCCGAAAAAAGCCCCGTGTGGCAAGCCGGAAATAAACCGCGTCAGCAGCATGATTTCATAGCTGGGCGCCAGCACCGAAAGCCCGTTGCCGATGGCAAACAGGCCCATCAGCAACGCCAGAATCTGCTTGGGCGGCAGCTTGCCGGTAAGAGCCACCAGCAACGGCGCCCCGACCACCACGCCGAGCGCGTACGCCGAAATAAAGTGCCCCGCCGTCGGGATGCTGATGTGCATGGCTTGCGCGATGTCGGGCAGAATGCCCATCATGACGAATTCCGTCATGCCAATGGCCAGCCCGCCCAACGTGAGGGGTACCAGTACGAGTTTTGATTTCATGGAAAGCTTTGGTGACGCTTCGGGCCGCGCCGTAAAAAAAGGTCGGGCTGTTAAGCTCCATAAACCGAAGCCTAACAACCCGACCTGCTTTATTCTTGTTCAAAAAGGCTGGCTTATGTCAGCATGCCGCCGTCTACCTGCAACACTTGGCCGGTGATATAGGCCGACTCATCCGACGCCAGAAAAGCCGTGGCTTTGGCGACGTCTTCGGGCGAGCCGCCGCGCTTGAGTGGAATGGCTTTGCGCCACTCGTCTACTTGTTTCGGGTCGAGGGCGTCGGTCATTTCGGTTTCGATGAAGCCCGGCGCGATGGCGTTGCAGCGAATGTTGCGCGAGCCCAGTTCCAGCGCCACCGACTTCGTGAAGCCGATAATACCGGCTTTCGAAGCTGCGTAGTTGGCTTGGCCCGCGTTGCCTTTGATGCCCACCACCGACGTCATGTTGATGATGCTGCCGGCTTTGGCGCGCATCATGGGTTTGGTGGCGGCTTTGGTCAGGTTGAAGACCGATTTGAGGTTCACGTTCAGCACCTGGTCCCACTGCTGCTCGCTCATGCGCATGAGCAGGCCGTCCTGCGTGATGCCGGCATTGTTGACCAGAATATCCAGCTTGCCAAACTCAGCCACTACATCTTCTACCAACTTCTCGGCTTGGGCGTAGTCAGAAGCATCTGAGCGATAGCCTTTTACCTTGGTGCCGTGGGCGCCAAGATCTTGTTCGAGCTGCTGGCCTTTCTCTACGCTGGAGAGGTACGTGAACGCCACGTTGGCACCAAGCTGGGCGAAATACACGGCAATGGCGCGGCCGATTCCTTTGGAAGCGCCCGTGATGAGGGCGGTTTTTCCGTCGAGCATTTTTGTCATGGTGACGAAGGTAAGTAGCGTAAGCTTTAGCTTGCGCTTTCATCCGACGAAATGTAGCGCGAAGTCCACTCAGGATATATCTGCGCTGCGCAAGCTTGTGTATGCGGGAAGTTGACATTTGCATTTTAGGCGCGGGCCCCGGCGGCGCGACGGCGGCCCTGCACCTGGCCAACGCGGGCCACCGCACGCTGCTCCTCGACCGCGCCACCTTTCCGCGCGACAAAATCTGCGGCGATGCGCTTAGTGGCAAGGTAATCAATGAGTTGCGGCGAATTGATGAGCAGTTGCCTGCTCGTTTAGCGGCGTCGCCTATTCAGGTGGCTTCCTGGGGCATCAACTTTTACGCTCCCAACGGCCAGCAACTGGCCGTGCCCTTCAAGCCGCATTTCGACAAATCCACCGATCGTGCCGCGGGCCATATCGCCAAACGCCTCGACTTCGATAATTTTCTGATCGAAGAAGTGCGCCTGCGGCCTGAAATAGAACTGCTTGAAGGCGTGGAGATTACGCAGCACGAGCGCACGGCCGAAGGGCGGTGGCTACTCCGCACCGCCGATGGAAATGTCGTGGCTTCAGCACGTTTGCTATTGGTGGCCAACGGGGCGCAATCGGCGTTTGCGCGCCAGATCGGCGGCCACAAACTAGAGCCCGACCACCACTGCGCCGGCCTGCGCGCTTACTACCGCAACGTGCAGGGCCTCAACGCCGACAACTTCATCGAGCTGCATTTTATCAAAGATTTTCTGCCCGGCTACCTCTGGGTTTTCCCGCTGCCCAACGGCGAAGCCAACGTGGGCGTAGGTATGTTGACCAAAGCCGTATCAGAAAAGAAAATCAACCTGCGCGAGCGGCTTCACGAAATCCTGGAAACGCATCCAGCGCTGCGCGAGCGCTTTGCGAGCGCCGAGCGCCTTGGGCCCGTGCGCGGGTTCGGCTTGCCCCTAGGCTCGAAACGGCGCACGCTGTCCGGCGACGGTTACTTGCTACTCGGCGATGCGGCCTCGCTCATTGACCCGTTTACGGGCGAAGGCATCAGCCATGCCATGGTAAGCGGAAGGCACGCCGCAGATTGGGCCGCGCAAGCTGTTGCTTGCAATGATTTGACAGTCAGATACTTGCAAAAATACGATGCGGCGGTGTATCGGCGCTTGTGGCAGGAATTACGCCTGAGCCGCGCGATGCAGCGGCTGCTGGCTTATCCGTGGCTCTTCAACTTCGTGGCCAACCGTGCGGCCAACAATCCTACGTTAGCCGAAACCTTGTCTAACATGTTTATGGACTTGGACTTACGCGAACGTCTGCGGCAACCCAGCTTTTACCTCAAGCTGCTATTTGGCCGTAAATAGTATATGGCCTACTTGTTTGAGTAGCGCCGTAACGTCTTGGTAATCTTTGGGTTAAGTTTTGCGGCTTTTTCCAAGTCGGCGCGGGCCTCGGTGGGCTTGTTGATGGACGAATAACTGATGCCCCGCGCTTCGTACGCGTCGGCGTAGGCCGGGTCGAGCTCGATGGCGCGGGTAAAGTCCGGGATGGCACCTTTGAAATTGAACATCTGCATTTTGGCAGTGCCCCGGCCAAAAAATGCTTCCTTATCATCAGGGCGATACTTTAAGGCTTTGGAAAAGTCGGAGATGGAGGCGTTGTATTCCTTCAGTTTGAGGTGCGTCAGGCCCCGGTTGTAGTACGCATCAGCATTGGTGGGCGTGATGCGCAGCGTGGCGTTATAGTCGAGCATGGCCTCACGGTAGTCCTTGAGGTTGCTCTTGGCTTTGGCGCGCGCCAAAAGCGCATCTGCGTCGCGCGGCGACGCCTTAAGCCTAACATCGGCTGCCCGTATTTCTGCCTTATAATCAACCGGAACGGCCGTTTTAGCTGCGGCGGGTGCGGCCCGTGGGGGAGCAACCGTTGAAGTAGCCGACAGCTTGGCATCGGGTGCCGTAGCGGCGGCACCCGTCGAGTCGATGTAGCGCGGGTTGCCGGGCTCGTGTTGCATTTCCCGCTGCGAGGTGAGGGTCCTGGGTTTTTCGGTCTCTACGGTGGTAGCGCATTGCGTCGTGAGCAGCAAGACCAGCGCGCCCGAAAGGAGCGGAAGTATAGTTGATCTCATAGGGTGAAAGTCGTCGGGAAGAACAAAAACCTTGTACAGGCCTCGTTATGGCGCTTTCTACGACTTGATCGGAATGTTGGACACCTTCTGACCGCCTTTTTTTGTTATTACACAAAGCCTGCGCATTCCGCGCGCCCGGCATTGGGGCGAGTTGCGCGGGCTGCCTATCTTTGTCGCGCCCTAGCGGTCCGCGTCCGGCGCGGTTCTTATTCTTCTCAATCAACCAATACACTAACATGGCATTGCAATACGACCTGGTCGTTATCGGCAGCGGCCCCGGCGGCTACGTAGCCGCTATTCGGGCTTCGCAGCTCGGGCTAAAAGTAGGCGTGGTAGAGCGCGAGTCGCTCGGCGGTATCTGCCTCAACTGGGGCTGCATCCCGACGAAAGCGCTGCTCAAAAGCGCGCAGGTATTTGAATACCTCAAGCACGCCGACGAATATGGCCTGACAGCCGGCCAGCCGGGCTTCGATTTCAATGCCGTGGTCAAGCGCAGCCGCGGCGTGGCCGATGGCATGAGCAAAGGCATCAATTTCCTGTTTAAAAAGAACAAAATCGAAACCGTGTTGGGTACCGGCAAACTGCTGGCTCCTGGCAAGGTGGAAGTCACCAAAGCCGACGGCTCGAAAGAGACCGTAGAGGCTAAGCACATCATTCTGGCTACCGGCGCCCGCGCTCGCGAGTTGCCTAACTTGCCCATTGATAATCAGAAGATTATTGGGTACCGCAAGGCCATGTCGTTGGAGCAAATGCCGAAGCGGATGGTAGTAGTCGGCTCGGGCGCTATCGGCGTTGAGTTTGCCTATTTCTACCGTACAATGGGCGCGGAAGTGACCCTTGTGGAGTTCTTGCCGCGCATTGTGCCAGTGGAGGATGAGGAAGTATCGCGTCAGATGGAGAAATCCTTCAAGAAAATCGGCATCACCGTCATGACCAATTCGTCGGTGGAAAAGGTGGACACCAGTGGCCCCGGCTGCAAAGTGACCATCAAAACCCAGAAAGGTGAAGAGCAGGTAGAGTGTGACATCGTGCTTTCAGCCGTCGGGGTGTCTACCAACTTGGAAAACCTAGGCTTAGAAGAACTCGGCATCAAAACCGATCGTGGTCGCGTCGTCGTTGACGATTTCTACAAGACCAACGTGGACGGCATCTACGCCATCGGTGACATTGTGCCTGGCCCGGCACTGGCGCACGTCGCGTCGGCCGAAGGCATTATCTGCGTGGAGCAGATTACCGGCCATCACCCAGAACCCCTTAATTATCAGAACATTCCGGGTTGTACGTATGCGCAGCCTGAAATCGCCTCCGTGGGCCTCACCGAGAAAGAAGCCCGCGATCAAGGCCTCGAGATTCTGGTAGGCAAATTCCCGTTCTCCGCTTCCGGCAAAGCCTCGGCTTCCGGTTCGAAAGACGGCTTTGTGAAGGTCATTTTCGACGCCAAATACGGCGAATGGCTCGGCGCCCACATGATCGGGGCCAACGTCACCGAGATGATTGCCGAAGTAGTGGTAGCGCGCAAGCTCGAAACTACGGGCCACGAAATCATCAAGTCGGTGCACCCGCACCCCACCATGTCGGAAGCCATCATGGAAGCGGCAGCGGCGGCGTACAACGAGGTGATTCACTTGTAATTCGCAGCTATCCGAGACAGAAAAAGCCCGTTAGAAATATTTCTAACGGGCTTTTTCTGTCTCGGATAGCTGTTGGGAGCAGCGCTCAGTCCTGTATGGGCTCGAAGGGAACTTCTATTGTGGACGCTACCTGTTGTTTGGGCCGCTTGCTTACCAAAAACACCCCGATAAAAATTAGCGAGGCTTGCAGGGCTTTGGTCACGGTGAAGGTGTCTTTGCCTAGACTCACAGCAATAATTACGGCTAGTACAGGTTGCAAATAAATGTACACGCCTGTCAGAGCGGGGCTGGCGTGCTTGAGTGCCCAGTTATTGAGCAGATAAGCTAAAATGGTGAGAAACAACACCATATAAATAATCTCCGACCAGATTAATACCGGTAGGTGTGGGTAATCAATCGCGACAGCCTGACGCCAACCGAAGGGCACAACTGCCACGGCGCCCACCAGAAAAATGCGGGCTAACACCGTGAAAGGATGGTACTTACGCATCAGCGGCGTCACGATGACTAGGTAAATTCCGAAGGCCGTGGCGTTGAGCAAAATAAAAGCGTTGCCCAGGGGGGTATCCTGTCCGGGATGGGCTGCGCCCGGAGCACGCCCCAAAATGATGAGGGCAGCACCTACGCCCGCCAGCACAATGCCTAGGGCCCGCATCGGCGTAATCTTTTCACCCAGCAACACCGCCGAAGCCAGCACTACCACTATCGGTGACACCGTCTGGATGAGGGACGCGTTGATGGGCGAGGTGAGGTTGAGACCCGAGAAAAACAACAATTGATTGGCTGCAATGCCAATTAGTCCGCACAGGATGGAGCGGATGGTATCGCTTCGGCCCTCAATGCGTTCGTTGGCTACCACCCGGCTCAGAATATTAAACACTAGTGCGGCGCCCAAAATTCGTAGTGTGACCAGCCCAAATGGCAACGCGTACTGCGGCATTACGTCTTTGGAAAGGCTGTAATTCGCGGCATAAATAAAGGTCGCTCCAAACAGGGCAGCGTGTACGCGGAGAGAATTTTTCATTGCCAACAAATGTAGCGTAAGCAATAGCTTGCAGCCGCATGCGCCGTGTGCAAACGGCCGTACAATGACTTCGCAAGCTTCTAGGCTTCCGTTACTTTCCTTATGACAACTGGTTCTCTCTTCGATTCCGAGCCTTCGGCTTCTACCCAACACACTACTGGGCCGCGACCCGGTGCGCCGCTCGCCGAGCGTCGTAGGCCGCGCACGCTGGCCGAATACGCTGGCCAACAGCATCTTGTAGGCCCGCAAGGTGTGTTGCGCCGCTACCTCAACGCCGGCCGCATCCCTTCCCTTATTCTGTGGGGGCCGCCCGGCGTGGGCAAAACGACGCTTGCGCATTTGATGGCCGATGCTCTGCAACTGCCATTCGCGGCCCTGAGTGCCATCAATGCGGGCGTGAAAGACGTGCGCGAGGTGATTGAGAAAGCCAAATCGCGCCGCGGCACCCTGCTGTTTATCGACGAGATTCACCGCTTCAGTAAGTCGCAGCAGGATGCACTGCTGGGGGCCGTGGAGCAAGGTGTGGTTACACTAATTGGGGCCACCACCGAAAACCCGTCTTTCGAAGTAATTCCGGCTTTGCTGTCGCGGGCACAAGTATATGTGTTAGAAGGGCTTAGCAAAGAAGTGCTGACGGAGTTGGTGGACAAAGCGCTAGCAGAAGATGACATCCTGAAGCAAAAAAAGGTGCGCGTGGCCGACTACAACGCTTTGCTCACCATTTCGGGGGGCGATGCCCGCAAGCTGCTCAACCTGGTCGAAATCGTAGTAGAGGCCGGCACACCCGATGCCAAAACGGGCGAGCTTGTCATTACCGACGAGATGGTGCAACAGCTTGCCCAGCAGCATCTCGCACGCTACGACAAAGGCGGCGAAATGCATTACGACGTTATTTCGGCCTTCATCAAAAGCATGCGCGGCTCCGACCCCAATGCCGCGTTGTATTGGCTGGCCGTGATGCTGGAAGGCGGTGAAGACCCTAAGTTCATTGCGCGGCGCATGCTCATCTTGGCTTCCGAAGACATCGGCAATGCCAACCCCAACGCCCTGATTCTGGCGCAGAGCTGCTTTCAGGCCGTCACCGTGATTGGACTGCCCGAGAGTGATTTAATCTTGGCGCAAACTGTTGTCTATCTGGCAACTAGCGTCAAGAGCAATGCGTCGTATGTCGCCATTAATGCCGCGCGGGCGTTGGTGCGGCAGCAAGGCGTACAACCCGTGCCCATTCCGTTGCGCAATGCGCCTACCAAGCTTATGAAGCAGCTAGGTTACGGCCAGAAGTACCAGTATTCGCACGATTACGATGGCAACTTCGCGGCCCAGGAATTTCTGCCCGAAGTCCTCAGCGGCACTGTTTTCTACAACCCTGGCAACAACGGCAGCGAGGCCAAAATCCGCGAGCGGCTGAAAGGATGGTGGGGCAATAAATACGGGTATTAAAAGCCCAAACTAGCACATAAGCTCCGTGTGCTTGTCACCAAAAGCCCGTTACATTTGTTGAGCTCAGGTTATAACTCCCTTTTCTGATGAGACAATTTCTTAAGTACGTACTGGCTACGCTCACGGGCCTCGTGCTATTCGCTGTGGTGGGCTTTCTGGTGCTGTTTGCCGTGGCGATTTCCGCCGCCAAGTCTGACAAAGATGTGAGCGTGGCGAGCAATTCGGTGCTGGAAATCAAGCTCAATAAACCTGTTTCGGAACGTGAGAGCCGCGATTCGTTTGCGGCCCTGTTCTCCAGCCAAGCCGACAATACCGGCTTAGATCAGCTCAAAGCAACCATTCGCCGCGCCAAAAACGACGACGACATCAAAGGCATTTTCTTGAACGTGGAGCTGGTGCAGGCCGGCATGGCGTCGCTGGAAGAAATTCGGGACGCGCTACTCGACTTCAAGAAGTCGGGCAAGTTTGTGGTGGCGTACAGCGACATTTCCTCGGAGAAGAGCTACTACTTGTCTTCCGTGGCCGATAAGCTGTACCTCAACCCGCAAGGCTCGCTGGAATTCAACGGCCTCAGCTCCGAGACTTATTATTACAAAAACCTGTTCAACAAGCTGGGCATCGAGCCTTACATCTTCCGGGTGGGCTCTTTCAAAAGCGCGGTGGAGCCTTACTTCCGCGAGAACATGTCGGATTCGGCGCGGCTGCAAACCTCGTCGTTTCTTAACTCACTGAATAACTTCATGTTACAGCACGTAGCTGCCGCCCGCAAAATCGCGCCGGCGCGGTTGAAGGTGATCAGCGACTCGATGCTCGTGCACAACGCCGACGATGCCAAGCGCTTGGGCCTTGTTACGGATCTGGGCTATTACGATGAGGCGCTGGACTTTATGAAGTCGAAAGTCGGCATTGCCAAAAAGAGCAGGCTCAGCCTCGTCAGCCTCGATGACTATAGCAAAGACATCGACGAAAACACCAGCAACAACAACCGCATCGCGGTGATTTATGCCGAAGGCGACATCGTGACGGGCAAGGGAGGCAACGACAACATCGGCAGCACGCGCTTCGCCGACGCCATCCGCAAGGCCCGCCTCGACGATAAAGTAAAAGCCGTGGTGCTGCGCGTCAATTCGCCCGGCGGCTCGTCGCTGGCTTCGGACATCATCTACCGCGAAGTCGCGCTCACTAAGGCCGTAAAGCCGATCGTGTGTTCGATGTCGGATGTGGCGGCTTCGGGCGGCTATTTCATTGCTATGGCCTGCGATACCATTGTGGCGCACCCCAATACGATTACGGGCAGCATTGGCGTATTTGGCGTGCTGCCCAACATCCAGCCCTTGCTGCGCGACAAGCTCGGCATCACCACCGACCGCGTAACTACCGGTAAATTTTCCGATCAGCCAACCATTACGCGGCCGCTCACGGAGTTTGAAAAGCAGCAGCTGCAAAAAGAAGTCGATCGCATCTACGCCGACTTCACTACCAAGGCCGCCAAAGGCCGGCACATGCCCGTCGAGCGCCTGAAGCGCTTTGCCTCCGGCCGCGTGTGGTCGGGCACGGAAGCCAAGCAGCGCGGCCTGGTCGATGTGCTTGGCTCCTTCGACGACGCCATGCGCATCGCTGCCCGGCGGGCGCATCTGAAGGCCGACGACTACAGCATACAACGCCTGCCGCGCCAGAAAACAATGTTTGAGAGCGTTTTCAGCGGCATCAGTGAGGAAGTACGCATGCGGATGGTGAAGCAGGAAATGGGCCCGCTGTATCCTCTGTACGAGCAGTACAAAACCCTCTCGACCATGAGCGGCGTACAAGCGCGCATGCCTTTCGAGCTGAACATTCAGTAAACCAAAACCAGGTTTTCCTGCTTTAAAGCAGGAAAACCTGGTTTTGGATATTGTGTAACTATCCTATAATCAACTATTTATGATGCAGCAGCTTCGCGAAGCCGCCGACTACATCCGTCCGCTTCTGGGCGATTTTCAACCGGAATTTGGGATTATACTCGGTACGGGCCTTGGGGCGTTGGTCGAGGAGCTCGACGTGGTGCAGACCTTGCCATATGCTTCGTTGCCGCACTTTCCGGTTTCTACGGTCGAAAGCCATTCGGGCAACTTGCTGGCGGCTACGCTCGGCGGCCGGCGGGTGCTGGTAATGCAAGGGCGTTTTCATTATTACGAGGGCTACGCCATGGAGCAGGTCGTGTTTCCGGTGCGCGTCATGAAGTTGCTGGGCATTCAGAAGCTGTTTGTGAGTAACGCATCCGGTGGACTCAACCCCGAGTACAACTACAGCGATCTGATGCTGATCGAAGACCATATCAATTTGCAGCCTACTAATCCGCTCATTGGTAAGAACTTAAATGAGCTAGGCCCACGCTTCCCCGATATGCTAGAGCCTTACGACCTTGGTTTGCTGGCTCAGGCCGAAGCCGCGGCGCAGCAGTTGGGCTTTGCCGACAAAGTGCGCCGTGGCGTGTACGCCAGCCTGCCCGGCCCCATGCTCGAAACGCCGGCCGAATACCGCTACCTGCGCACCATCGGGGCCGACGCAGTAGGCATGAGTACCGTGCCAGAAGTAATCGCTGCCGTACACCTAGGTTTGCCGGTACTGGCCGTGTCCGTGATTACCGATTTGTGTTCGCCCGGCAAACTAAAGCGGGTACAACTTGCTGATATACTGCGGGTCGCGTCGGATGCCGAGCCCCGACTTACAGCCTTGCTAAAAGCCGTCGTGGCGCAGCAGTAGGCTTGACGTTTAAATCAGAAAGGCCGCTACACCCTGTGTAGCGGCCTTTCTGCTGGGTATCAGGGGTAGTTAGTACACGAGCTTAAAGCTGTAATATTCCTGTTGTCCGGCTTTGTTCGGCCGCGAGTATACCAGTGTCTGATCGCTAACGCTGATAATGGTATATTCTTGAATATCACCTTTTTGATCGGTGAGGTGCAGCATTCGGTTGTCGGGCTCCATCAGCATCCACGTCCCGGTGTAAGTGGAGTTATCGGCGAGCAGCGTTTGGGTGTATGTGCCATCGGTCCGGAACTCGATGGCATAGCGATTTTTGATGTCGTTGTCCCTAACAACTACCGAAGGCGTACCGATCTGTAATTCGCTCTGTTGCCACTTATGAAGCAGTTGCGCCGCCGTAACATGGGGTGCTGGCGGTGGCGCGCAACCGCAAGAGCTTGGATCGCAGCTGCTTAGCAGTGTAGTCAGCAGCAGGCACGACAACAGAATGGCTTGAGTACGAGTGCGGTACATAGGATATCGGAAAACGGATAAGGTGGAATAACTTCTGGAGTCGTTGTCTGCGGCCAGAGTTGCAAGTGCCTGTTTGGGGAGGCTTATTTGATAATAATGGTTTTGCGCTGGTAGCTCAGCACCGTGAACACGCCTAAGCCGCCTTGCACCGTCGATTGGATGGCCGAGGGCTGGGCAAAAGGGTTGCCGTTGGCATTGCGCGCGTTCTGCACCGATTGCATGTAGCGGTAATACGGCTGGTCGAAGTGGTAAAGGCTAACCACGAGCGTGTCGCCTGAGTCGAACTGATAACTCGTGCCCAGGGTGATTTTCTTGCCGTCGTTGAGGCGATCTTCAATCATATAATCGATTTCCGAACCGTTGGCGAGGCTGTTGCGGTGAATCTGAAAGCGGTAGAAATCCAGCGTGCCCGCGGGGTCCTGAAAGGTATTGAGCACGTAGGCCTGGCGCTCTTCAGCTGGCTTGTCGTTAAATTTCCACTCTAGCGTGTCGATCGTAACCACCGTCGGGGCAATGGCTGTGCCGGTAACGTGGCGGCCCTGCGTGTCCGTCACGTCGAGCACGAACTTGTCGCCGGGCTTCACCGTCAGGCGTTGCTTGCCGATGTGCGTGTAAGCCTTGCCCTGGCGGCTGATTCCGGGGCCGTAAGTCAGCGTTTCGCGATGGCCATCGGGGTAGGTGAGCACCACTGTAGCGTCGGTCGGGACGGCAGGGGTGGGATCGGCCAAATAAGGCGTTGTTTCCGAGACCGTTAAGCGCGGAATCTGGTTGTTTTCCAGATAGCATTCCACCACTAGCTGCGCTGGTCCGGCGGGCAACTCCACATCGATGTCTTTTTGCAAGCCGCAGCCGGTAGCAAACGCCAGCACAAGTAGCGCCGACAATCCGCCTAAATACTTTTGTAAATACCTGATAATAAACAAGTTATGCATCTTAAAAATTCGGTATAACGCGACCGGATTATTCTTTAAAATTTGAAATTATAGGTAATCGAGGGAATCACGGGGAACAGCGACACCTGCCGGGCACGGTAGCTTAGGATCTGTTTGGTTTGTTTGTCCTTCACCTGATCGAAGTATACAAAATACGGATTACGCCGATTGTACGCATTGTAAATGCTCAGCGTCAGATCGGATTCGCCGTGGCGCGGGCGCAACTTGTATACTACGCCCAAATCAAGGCGGTGGTAGGGCGCCAGCCGGTAGCTGTTGCGGTCAGGATACACCGGCACGGCCGTGTATTCCACGCCCTGCACATCCTGAAAAAAGTACCGGCTCTGCGGCAAGGTAGTCGCTGAGCCTGTGGTATATACAAACGAGCCCGTCAGGTTGAAGCGCTCCGAAAGCTGGTGCAGCGCTACCACGGTCAGGTTGTGGCGGCGGTCATACGTGGGATAAAAAGTGCGCCCGCCGTTGATGCCCTGCGTGCCCAACTGAGGTGGGAAGCGCCGCTTCGACCAAGAAAGCGTGTAGCCAATCCAGCCGGTGGTGCGGCCCTGTTTTTTCTCCAGGTACAGCTCGTTGCCGTACGCCCAGCCCTTGCCAAACAGAAACTCGGCGTCGAGGTTGTCGTTGGCAAACAACTGAGCCCCATCGCGGAAGTCAATCTGGTTGTGCGCCCACTTGTAGTATATCTCATTGGTAAGCAAGTATTTGCCTTTGCCCAGTAAGAAACTGACTCCCGTAGCCACCTGCTGCGAGCGCTGGGGCTTCACCGAAAGCCGCGACGGGTACCAAATGTCGGTGGGCAGCGTGGCACCCGTGTTAGTGACCAGGTGCACGTACTGGTACATCAGGGCGTAACTGGCTTTCAATGAGGTGGTTGGCGTAATAGAATACCGCACGGCGCCGCGGGGCTCTAGGCCACCATACGTATCGGAGCCGCTGTGAAAGCCCGACAGCCGCAGTCCATAATCGATCTGGAGCTTGTTGCTGAATTTGAAGTTATCGGAAACATACGCCCCGGCTTCCTGCCCCAGATAGCTTACATCGGAGCCAAAGTCAATCCGGCCGTCGGTGCTGCCGGCCTTCAGGCGCCCAACTCCGAAGTCGTGTGCCGTGATAATGGCCCCGAATTTCCAGGTGTGGTGGCTGTTGGGCGTGTACTCTACGTCGGTCCTCAGGGCGTAATCCCGGATTTGGGACGTCAGCCCGAAGCTAAACTGATCGAGCTTGTTGGTGATGTTGTACTGGTAGCGCGTAAACGAAGCCGTGGTATTGACGAACAGCTTCGACGAAAACACGTGATTCCAGCGGGCCGTTGCCACGGCGTTGCCCCAGCTAAAGTCAAAATTGAACCCGTTGGAGCTATTGAACCCGAATATGTCGTGCCCGTAGTAGCCGCTGAAGAAGACCTGATCTTTCTCGCCAAGCGCGTAGTTGGCCTTGGCGTTGAAGTCGTAGAAGTAGTAATTAGGAATAGGGTTGTAGTCTGCCTTGCCTTCGTTGATCTTGTTGATCTGGCGCGTAAAAATGTCGAAGTAGGTGCGCCGCCCCGACAGAATAAAGGATCCCTTTTTCTTCACAATCGGTCCTTCCACCGTCAGGCGCGACGAAATCAGGCCCAGCCCGCCGCTCACGCTGTACTTCTCGCGGCTGCCTTCGCGCAGCTTCACATCCACCACCGACGACAACCGGCCGCCGTACTGCGCCGGGAACCCGCCTTTGAAAAGGTCCACACTTTGCACCGCATCGGGGTTAAACACCGAAAACAGGCCGAACAAGTGCGCCGGGTTGTAGACCACCGCTTCGTCCACAAGCACTAGGTTCTGGTCGGAAGAGCCGCCGCGTACGAAGAGGCCCGAGGTGCCTTCGCCGCCATTTTGCACGCCGGGCTTGAGCTGTAAGGTTTTGAGCAAGTCGACTTCGCCAAACAAGGCCGGCAGCAGCTTGGCTTCCTTCACCGAAAGATGCTCCACACTCATCTGGGTTGTCTGAAGCTTCTGCTCCAGCGAGCCCGAGCCTTCTACCACTACCTCGCCTAGCTCGTTGTTAGAAGACGAAAGCGCAAAGCCCTGGCGCTGGTTCTGCGTCAGGTTGATGTCGCGGGTTATCGTCTCGTAGCCAATGAAGGAAATGACCAACCGGTGCCGGCCCGGCGGCAGGGGCAAGGCATAGAAGCCCGTCGAGTCGGCGGTGGTACCGGTGTTGAGCGCCGGCACGGCTACCGAGGCGCCGGGCAGCATGCTACGGTCGGAGGAAGCGCGTACGTACCCGCTCAGCAGGAAGCGCCCCTGCGCAACTAACGCCAAGGGTGCAGACCAGAAAACCAAAAAAATAAGGCAGCGGAACAGTAACGGAGTTAATCGCATCGGTTGGGGCAGCAGTAGGAAGCAGTAGCAAAGGTATAGAAGTGCGCTTCCCCAACGCCTTACCAAGCTAGTTAGTTTGTGGTAAGATAGTAATCAATTTTCGGGAGCCAGAACGCAGCTACAGAGTGAGTTAGCCGTGGCGTTCTACAAATACGCCTGCACTGCCTGCGTGAGTTGGGTTGCCGGCACCACGCCCGACTGCCGCCACACTTGCTGTCCCTTGTGAAACAAAATCAGCGTAGGAATGCCTTGCACCCGGTACTGTTGGGCCGCCGCCGGATTGCGGTCCACGTCCACTTTGATCACCTTGAGCTTGCCTTCGTGCTGTGCGGCTACCTGTTGCAGAATGGGCGCCATCGTTTTGCAGGGTCCGCACCAATCCGCATAAAAATCGACGAGCACCGGCATGCCCGGGCTACTAATGAGTTCGGCAAATGATTTCTTAGCCATCGCACTTCTTGCTGAAATGAATACAAGTTCTCGGCGGGTGCTTTCACCGCCTATCCAGCATACGTAAAATTTTGGCAAAGAAGTTTCCCAAGCCCACAATAGCAAAAGCCCGGCGCTGCTGCGTCGGGCTTTCGTAAGTCATTGTATGATAATTACTTGCGTTTGTCAATGACCGTCACATCGTTGCCGGTCTCGGAAAAAGTAAAGCGGCCGCCTACTACTTTTTTGCCGCCTACCTGGCACTCCCACACGAAAGCGTTGGGAACGAATTTCGCGGCTTCTCCTCTTTCGGTTTTAAAATAATCGGCTTCGGAAGCCTCCGAAGGGAATAGCACGTCGACGCCATTCTGGCCTTTGGTTACTTCTTTCACCAAGGTGTAGATCTTACCGGAGCTCTGGTCGGTAACGATGAATTTGGCGGTGTACGCGCCGAGCTGCCCAAACTTGTCCATGACGCCAATCTTAGCATACACGTCGGTCGATACCATCCAAGTCTGCGCCCGCGAAGTCGAGGGCATCAGCAGCAGCAAGGCCACCAGCAAGCCACCTGCCCGCAGAGCATTTTTGAGGTTACAGGGAAAAGAGAGAGTAGAAATGATCATATTTAAACAATAAGTGGTGTGAAATGTGGACTGGGGCTTTCAGGGTCATAAATCCATCTTTTGCCGAGAGAGAACTACAACCTGTTGTTCGTGGTTTACAGCGTATTGTGCTGTTTCCGCAACCAAATATATATTTTATCTAATCCGCTTAATACAATTTTGAATATTTTTTTTGTGGTTGGCTATTTTCGGGATTATGCCAAGAATATTTAAGATAACTGCTTGCTAACCTAGTATTTATGTCGAGACGTGCCAACGAAGCCCGACGGGGCCAGCTCGCTGCCCAAAGCCCAAATGAGCCGCAGTGCCAATTGTGCGAGCGGCAAGTGCGGTATGTGTCGCGGCACCATTTGGTACCGCGTGAGGAAGGGGGCCGCCACGGGCCAGTCGTGGATTTGTGCCAACCCTGCCACAGTACAGTTCATTTGCTGCTGACCAATCGTATCTTGGCAAAGCAATATTCCACCATCGAGGCGCTGCGCAGCGCCGAGGAGCTGCAAAAGTACCTGCACTGGATTCGCCGCAGCCGCGTAGAGCACATTTCCAATCGTCGCCGAAAGCAATAACGGCCTTCGTAGTGACCTACTGCGTCGTTGTTGGTTACTTGCTTTCTGGTTCTTGCTAATCGCTACATGAAGTTTGTTCCCTTCGCGCAGGTGCGCCGCCAGCCCACCATTATTGTCGATAGCACCGGGCTGGGAGCGGCGCTTGTGCTGGCTCATTGGCGCGGGGCCGCCACGCCCGAGCCCTTCCGCGACGATACCAGTGCCGGTTCGGTACTGCGCTTTCTCCACTCTTCACCAGTGCTGGAAAACGTAGCCAACGCGGTGACGGCCAACCATTTCGATGTTGACGGTTTTGTAGGCGTCTGGGCGATGCTGAATCCCGAGCAGGCGCTGCGCCACGAGCATCTGTTGCGTCTGGTAGCAACGTTGGGCGATTTTCGGGAGATAAACTGGCACGACCCGCTCGCCGATCACGCCCTGACGCTCGTGTGCTGGCTGAATGCCAAGGAGAAAGAGCTGTTTTATCCGCCCTTTGGCGCTCCCGTATTGCGGCGCCGCGAAGACGAAGCATCAGCGGAAAAATTTGAGTGGTTTCTGCCACGTTTCGGCGAGATCCTCGAAAATCCGGAGCTGGACCATACCGTTTGGGAACCCGAATACAAGCGGGTGCGCCAAGCAGTAGCTGTATTACAAAGTTCTGATAAACAGACAGTTGTTTATGAAGATATTGGTTTGGTCGTCGTGCGCACGCCGGCGCCAGTGCCTTATTATGCCTTGTTTGGCCCCACGGCGGGCTTCGACATGGTGCTAAGCATCTACGAAGGCAATCGGTATGAATTTGAGTACAAATACACCACTTGGGTTGACCTCGAATCGCGCCCGACGCTGCCGCGTTTGCCGTTGGACGCGCTGGCTGCCCGCCTCAACGCCCTCGAACAAACCGTTCGCCGTTGGACTTTCGACCCTGTGACGGACACGGGGCCCGTGCTGCGCCTTTCGGGCAAAGGCCTCAGCAAGATGCACCGCTACGCCGACCCCGATCAGCGGCCGATTTATGCCTCTTCTATCGCTCCCGAAACCATTGAGCAGGACGTGGTTGGCTTTTTTCGGCATCGGTACGCGGGTATCCAACCTCGACGTTACTGGTCGTGGGCGGAGATACGGGAAGCGGGCGCTCAGTAGCGCTACAACGCTTCGCCGAACCCAACTACCCGCAGCGTGCTTACGCCACCAGCGCCCTTGCGTACGTTGATCTGGGTCGTGACGCGCTCTTTGAGGGCCTCGACGTGCGAAATGATGCCGATCATCTTGCCCGAGCCTTGCAGCATTTCCAGCGCCGACAGTGCAATGTCCAGCGTATCGGGGTCGAGAGTGCCGAAGCCTTCGTCGATGAACAGCGTGTCAATCTGCGTTTTGCGTCCTGCCAACTCCGACAATCCCAAGGCCAGCGCCAGGCTCACCAAGAAGCTTTCGCCGCCCGAAAGCGAGTTCATCGAGCGGGCGCTGTCGCCTTGGTAGTGGTCGGTGATGAGCAAATCGAGGTGCTCGTCGGGGTTGCGCGTGATGCGGTAGCGATCGGTGAGGCGCTGCAAGTGGCGATTAGCCAACTCCACCAAACGGGCCAGCGTGAGGCCCTGCGCAAATTCGCTGAACTTCTTGCCGTCGGCCGAACCGATCAAGTCGGCCAGCTGCCGCCAACGGCGCGCTTCCTGCTGCTGCCGTTCGAGTTGAGCCGCCATTTCGGCGTGCCGCTCCAAACCGCGCTGGTGATCGGTGAGTCGCTGCTGCCGCTGCCCAAGCTGCTGGTTAAGATCAGCAATCAACTGCCTTATGGCAACTAATTGACTATCAACGGATTCGATAGGATCGTTTGTCAGCGCGCGTGCCTGTTCCATCTGAAACTGATGGGCGGCTTCCGTCAGGGCCTGTTGGGTGGCGGCCACATCCCGCTCGTGCGCTTGCAGCTGGTCGGCAAGGCGACGCACTTCCGAATCGGGCAACAGCAGCGTTGCCAGTGCAGTGGGGTCGGGCGTGAGGCCCGCCGTTTGAAGATTGGTGACCAGCGCCGCGTACTGCTGTTCACGTTCCTGTTGGCGCCGCGCCGCATCCTGCTGCCGCTGGCGCAGCTGCTCGTCGGTACGGGCCAAGCGGTTTTCGTGCTCCTGAACTTGTCGCTCCGCTTGTTGCAAGAGCGCGTCGGCTTGCTGCACGGCCGCGGCCAGTTCCCGGAAAGCCTGCGCCACGTCGGGGCCCGCGTAAAGTGCCTGGCGCTTCGCTTTTTGCTGCTGAATCGCGGTGTGCTTTTCAACAATGTCGTGCTTGTGCTCGCGCAGCCACTGGTTGGTTTCGGTGTGCGATTTGGTTAGTTCCTCCAACCGGATCTGGTTCTCGTCCCGCTGCTTTTCGACGGTCGCCTGCGCGAGTTTCTTTTGCTCAAAATCGGCAATCAGCTGTTTGCAGCGCTCTACGAGTGCCCGCCCGTTTTCGCCATTGAAGGTCAGACCAAAGCTGCTCAGAAGGCTGGTAATCGGCTCCTTAACCACCGGCACGCGTTCTTCAGCGTCGCGCAAGCCAGCTTCAATCTTGGCCGCATCCGCTTGATAGTCTTGCTGTTGCAGTTGGAAAGATGCCTGCTGGCTAACAGCCTGTGTCAGAGCCACTTCTGCGGCGGCGTGTTGCTGGTCCAGCTCCCGAAGCTGTTGCACGATGCTTTTGACCGCGTCGGCCGCTGCTTTCTCTTCCGATTCGGGCAGGAGAGGGATGATTGCCGGCGGCGTATCCGCAAGTTGGCCGCCCGCTTGTTCGAGCATGCCTACGTATGTGGACGCGCGGTTCAGACGGGCATTCAAGGCGCGCACGCGCTGACTGAGTTCTTCTTCGCGCTGTTGGTCGCGCTGCAACGATTCCTCGCTCACGCCCAGTAAGCCTGCGGCAAACGGGTGCTCGGTAGCGCCGCAAACGGGGCACGGCTCGCCCGGCGACAGGAGTTGGCGGGTTTCGGTGTGCGACAGAATAAGCTGTTGGAGCGAATTGGAGCGGCGCAAATCATCCCAATGCTGCTGCTGTGCGTCGTATTCGTGCTGCAAACCGGCCGCGTGGTGCTGGAGCCGCCGAAACCACTCGTCGCGCCGCATCGCCGTATCGTGTTGTTGGGCTTTGATATCCGACAGACGTTGTTGCCCAGTAAGTGCCTGTTGCTGGTAACGTTCAGCGGTATTTGCGGCATCCTGAAGCCGGCGCACCGACTCGGCCTGTCGCTGCCGCAACTGGCCTAGTTCGGCTTGCAAGTGATCCCAGTCCTGGAGGTTAGCCGTTAGCTCGGGCAGCGCGTTGGTGAGCTCAGCCAGTTGAGTGTGCTCGCCGAGCCATTTGGCCAACTCCTTCAGCTGCTGCCGAAAGGTGTGGGTTTGCTGCGTCAGATGCTCGAGTTCGGCTTTCTGGCGCTTGCATTGCTCGTTACGCTCGTCGTACTTCTGGCGGTCGGACTGAAGCTGCACCTCTGCTTGGCGCATGAGGCTGTCGAGCTGTTCGGCCTCCCGCAATTTGGGCTCCTGCTCTTGCTGCACGGCCAAGGCCGCCGTCCGGGCTTGCCGCGCAGTCTCGCGGGCCTGTTGGGCCGTGGCTACTTCCGCCTGTAGCTGGGGCAGTTGGTGTTGCAAGCTCTCCGCCTCGCGCAGTAGCTGTTGTATTTGGCCTTCCGCTTGTTGCAACAAAGCCCAAGGCGTTCGGAAGGGCAAGGCCTGCTCGTGGCGCTGCACCTGTTGGCGCACAGGCGCCAGCGTTTCGGCTTCACCGGCCAAGCGGCTCAATTTGCTTTGGCCCTGGTTCTGACGAGCCGTGAGTTCTTCCAGTTTGCGCAGCCAATTTTGCGCTTCGATAAGGCGTTGTTGCTCCTGGTTGGCAATGGCGAGCTGGGCCTTAAAATCTTGAACCTCCGTTTCCAATATGGCCAGTTCCTCTGCCGAAAGCAGCGTAACCCCCGCCATGCCGGCACGCAAGACTTCCACGCGCTGGGCTTCGTCTTTGGCCTTGCGGAAAGCCGCAACGGAGATGTCGGAATACTTGCGCGTGTCCGTGATCTTCTCCAGAAGTTGCGCCCGTTCGCCGGGGCTCGACTTCAGAAACCGTGTAAAATCGCCTTGCGCCAGCAGCACCGAGCGCAGAAACTGCCGGTATTCGAGGCCGCTCAGCTCGGCAACTTTGCCGGGAACCCTGGATTTGTACGTTTCCAGAAAGGGCCACGTCTCTTCCCCGTCTACAATTTGCTGTTCGCTGAGCTCCATTTTCGAGTCCTGCAGCGGACCGTCGGGCTTGCGCCGGGCGCGGTGCTGACCCCACTTGGCGCGGTATACCCGCTCATTGACCTGAAACTCCACTTCCGCCCAACTCTCGCCCGTCCCGTGGCTCATTACCTGCTCCGAGCCGCTGCCGTCGTGGCGTGGCACTTGGCCGTAGAGAGCCAGCGTGATGGCGTCGAGAATGGTGGTTTTGCCCGCGCCGGTAGGCCCGGTAATAGCGAACAAGCCCGAGTCGGACAATGGCGAATTGCCAAAGTTGACCTCGTGCTGTCCTCGCAAGGAATTCAGGTTAAAGAAACGGACGCGGAGAATTTTCATGTAAGCGAAACAGGGTCAACTAACGGGACTCAGAGCCCTTAATGACGTAATATAAGTTATTGATAAATAATTAGTTGCGTAGATATAGGTTTGATTCAGGGCTCGATAAAGCTGAAAACTACAGCCTTGCTGGCTATCCTTCCCGCATCAATTCCAACAACTCGTCAAACGTGCTCAGTAGTTCAGCACGCGACTCTTCGGGCTCATCGTCTAGGCGGCGCTCAAAGACTTCGCGCTCCGTGAAGTCGTCGAGGCCGCGGGTGAGCGGCTCCGGCTCGTCGAGAGGACGGAGCGTTACGATGCGGAAATGGCGGCGGGCCAGCACCTCCAACTGCGTACGGTCGAGCAGGTCGATGACTTTCAGAAGCTGCTCAGCTACTTCGAGTTGCGTGAGCTCAGAGCGTACTTCCACATCAACCCAGGCGGGGAGTTGGTAACCCGTATTGTCGTAGGTAGTTAAGTGGTTCAGCACTTCTTCCAGCGAGCCGTGCCACCGGATGAGCCTGCGGGCGCCGGGCACCTCCAGCGTTTCGAGACTCAGCGAACCGGGCGTGATGTCGAGCAAAACGACTTGCTTCGGATGATCGACCTCGGAAAACGAGAGCGGAATAGGGGAGCCCGAGTAGCGAATGTGCTCGCGGCCGCCTACCCGCTGTGGGCGGTGCAAGTGGCCAAGTGCCACATAGTCAAATGCTTCTGGAAAATGCTCGGCAGACACTTGCCCCAGGTTGCCGACGTGAATGGTGCGCTCCGAATCGGAGGCGGCCCCGCCGGCGGCGTACAGATGGCCCGTAGCCAGCACTGGCAACCCGGCGGCTTTGTGCGCCGCCACTAGCTCTGTGAAGCGGGCGTAATGATCAGCAATGCCCTGTCGAATGCGGATTTCGCGCTCCTCCGCCGATTCGCCCGGCACCGACAGGCGCACGTCGCGGTCGCGCAGAAACGGTACGGCACACACCACCAGGCCCGGCTGGTCCTGGGCATCGTTCAGGATAATTACCTGGTCCTCAAAGCAATCGGGCACGCAACCGACTACGTGCACCCGCAAATGACGCAACAGGCGCGCCGGGGCGTTGAGCGTGGCCGGGGAGTCGTGGTTGCCGCCCACAATCACGATGTCGCGGCAGCTGGTGCCGCGCATGTTCATCAGAAACGAGTAATACAGCTCCAGGGCCGCATTGGAAGGCGAACCTGTATCGAAGACGTCGCCGGCCAGCACCAGCACTTCCACGTTCTGCTCGCGCACCGTTTGCACCAGCCACTCCAGAAAGAAGCGGTGCTCGTCGGTGCGCTCGTGGCCACTGATAAAGCGCTGGCCCAGATGCCAGTCGGCGGTATGAAGAACTCGCATAGACTACAAAAATACGTGGTTTCCCGCAGAGGCAGGCCCAAGAAAAAACAGAGGTTCGCAGAGCCTACTCTCCGCGAACCTCTGCGTATTTGCGCTTGGCAAGCAGGATTTAGTGCACAGCCTGCTTCTGAAACTCCGTCACGGCTTCTCCCAAATCGTAGATTTCGGCGTTGGGCAAAGCCGCCTGCAAAATGCTGGCGCCCGCCGCCGAACGGTAGCCGCCCGCGCAATGTACCAAAATGGGCTTGTGGGTGGGCACCTCGTGGGCTCGTTCACGCAATTCAGGCAGCGGAATCAGGTGCGCATCTGCAAAAATGGATTCCTTGGTTTCGGTGCGGTTGCGAATGTCGACGATGGTGAAATCTTCGGGGTGCTCGCGCACGTGCTCGATGTTGGCCAGCGCGCTGGTGGCAGGCAGGTCCCGCGGCGTCAGAAAAGCACCTTTGATGTTGATTTCATATCCGATTTTTGCCGTTTTGCGAATGACCGCATCCAAGGCAATCTGCGAGTCGGCGAGAAGGTAAAACTGCTCCTTCGGCCCAATGATCGAGCCCAGCCAAGTTTCAAACTTGCCACCGTCCTGCAAATTGATGGCACCGCGCAAATGGCCTTCCCGAAACTGCGCGGCAGGGCGGGTGTCGATGATGGGAATGCCGGTTTCCAAATAAGCATCAGGTTGCAGGCGTGGCACAGCCCGAATGCTGTCTTCAAAAGGAAGCGCGCCTTGCTTGTTCAGCACCACGTCGTGGCTGAAGTACTTGGGCATAAAGGGCTGATCTTCCAGCAACACCCGGATAAACTCGTCCTGCGACATGGGCTGTAGGGCGTAGTTGGTTTTTAGCTCCTTTCCGATGGTGCTGTCGAGCTCGGTGCTAGTGGTTTTGCCGCACAGCGAGCCGGGGCCATGGGCCGGATACACGCGCGTGGCCGGCGGTAGCGCCATCAGCTTGTTGCGGGTGCTGGCGTAAAGCTGAGCGGCCAGCTGCTCGCGCTGGTGGCCACCAACTGCCTGATCTTCCCGTAGATCGGGGCGGCCTACATCGCCTACAAACAGGGTGTCGCCGGTAAATACGGCGCGAGTTTGGGCCATTTCGTCGATCAGCAGCACCGAAATGCTGTCGGGGGAGTGGCCGGGCGTATTGATGGCGTGTAGCTCAACGGCACCGAGGTGAATGCGGTCGCCGTCGTCGAAGTTTTTGTGCGGGTAAGTAGCTTTTACCAGCTTGCTACAGTAGATGGTAGCATCGGTTTCCTCGGCTATTTCGAGGTGCGAAGAAACAAAATCGGCGTGGGGGTGGGTCTCGATTACTGCGATAATGTCGGCCTCGTGTTCGTCGGCAAAGTCGTAGTACGGCTGTGGATCGCGGGCCGGATCGATGATGGCTACTTGGCGGCCGCACCGGATGGCATAACTGGCGTGGGCCAAGCCCTTGTCATAAAATTGCTGAATTTGAACCGAGGACGGACTACTAGGCAGGGGGCTCATGGTGATAGGTTGTAGTGGAAGCGTTTGGCTCAGGCAAGTAAGGCCAATGAGGTAGGGCCGAGACCGGGGCAGCCATCGCGGGCGGCTGCCGAACGCATATTCTCAAATATAAGCAAGCAGCGAATGCGATAAGCACAACAGAACGGAGGAAAAGTTATGAATAATTTATAATTAATTGATTATAAGATCATTGTCTATTAGATGATAGGCTTTGTTCCTCATTCTTAGGGCTTGATTTTTACCCGATTTCAGGCTGAAAAGCATAAAAAAAGCCCCGGCCTTACGACCGGAGCTTTTCGGAACTGATAGGCGCAGATTTAGCTTTTGGCTTTCTTCTTATCCTTTTTGATTTTAACCTTTCCTTCCTCTTTTCCATCGCGCGGGCCGCGGTTTCCGCCGCGCTCTTCCCGCATTTGGGCGTACTTGGTGTACTGCTCGGCAGTCAGGATTTCTTTGAGTTTCGCGTCCTGTTGGTCGCGCATGGTTTTCATTTCCGTGCGCATGGCTTCGCGGTCGGTGCTGGCAGTGGCCTGGCTGCGACGAGCCTGCATTTCCTGGCTTTGGGCGAGCGAAAGTTGACGCACCTTTTCGGTCTGTTCAGCCGTTAAGCCTAGTTGCTGGGTCAGGCGCTGGGCCATGCGGTCGGCGCGCTGCTCCGGGGTTTGTTGGGCGTAGCCGCCACCTTGGCGGTTGCCGTATTGGCCCGGTTGGCCGGCGGGTGGAGGAGGAGTAGGGGAAGTTTGAGCGGAAGCTGCACCGGCCATCAGGGTAACGGCGGCGAGCAACATGAGCATCTTTTTCATGGAGATATTTTTCTGAATGGAATTTGGCGGTTAGATAGAGGCCGCCGCCCAAGGTTTAATGAAGTAAAATTCATCGCTGTTATTTTCTGATCATGGACATAACTGCCTGGCCCCGCTAGTTGCCTGCCCGATGGCCCGTATCCGGCGCAAAGCACGGCTGCCCTTAGCGCTGGGGTGCAACCAATCCGGCGCAGTTGCCTCTTTGGCGCACCATTGCTGATTATCGCCTATATTCGGGCTCTCTGTAACGACTTTCGAATTTCCATACCTCTCACCTTTTTCCTTCTCTCTTTACTTACTGTATGGCAAATATTTTCGCCAAAAAACCGTTGGCCCTGTTGCTGGGGGAGGCCAACTCCACCGGGCACGGTACCCTCAAGCGGACGCTGGGCGCGGGCAACCTCGTGGCCCTGGGCGTGGGCGCCATCATCGGTGCGGGCCTGTTTGTGCGCACCGCCGCTGCTGCCGCGCAGGCTTCGGGGCCGGGCGTGACGCTGGCCTTCATCGTGGCCGCGATCGGCTGCGTGTTCGCGGGCTTGTGCTACGCCGAGTTTGCCGCCATGATCCCGATTGCCGGCTCGGCCTATACCTACGCCTACACCACCATGGGCGAGTTTGTGGCCTGGGTCATCGGCTGGGCGTTGATCATGGAGTACGCCCTGGGGGCCGCCACCGTTTCCATTGCCTGGAGCGAATACCTCAACAAGCTCTTAGCAGTCTTCGGGACGAGTATACCGTATAATCTGAGTCACTCGCCCTTCGAAAGTGCCGTTGTCAATGGCGTAACCGAGCACGGCATGATCAACCTGCCGGCGCTACTGGTGATCGTGGCGCTGTCGCTGCTGCTGATCAAAGGCACCCAGGAATCGGCTTTGTTCAACGCCGTAGTGGTGGTGCTGAAAGTGGTGATTGTATTGGTATTCATCGCCGTGGGCTGGCAGTTTGTGAATCCGGCCAACCACACGCCCTACCTGATCCCGGAAAACGCGGAGCCCGTGAAAAACGCGGCCGGCGCCGTCGTGCGCGAATACTCGGCCTGGAACAAGCACGGCTGGGGCGGCGTGTTGGGCGGGGCGGCCATCGTGTTCTTCGCCTTCATCGGCTTCGACGCGGTAAGCACGGCGGCCCAGGAAGCCAAAAACCCCAAACGCGACATGCCCATCGGCATTTTGGGCTCGCTGGCGGTCTGCACCGTGCTCTACATCCTCTTCGGCCACGTGCTGACGGGGGTGGCCAACTGGCGCGAGTTTGCCGACCCGGCCAAGGGCGGCGAGGCTTCCGTCACCTACGCCATCAAGGAGCACATGCCCGGCTACGAGTGGCTGAGCACGGCCGTGACGGTGGCCATTCTGCTGGGCTTTTCGTCCGTAATTCTGGTGATGCTCATGGGCCAGAGCCGCGTGTTCTTCTCCATGGCCAAGGACGGCCTCATGCCAAAGGCGTTTTCGGAGTTGCACCCCAAGTTCCGCACGCCTTACAAGTCGAACATCGCACTGCTCATTTTCGTGGGGGCGTTCGCGGCCTTCGTACCCGGCTCACTGGCCGGCGACCTGACCTCGTTCGGTACCCTGCTGGCCTTCGTGCTGGTCTCGGCCGGCGTGTGGATCATGCGCCGCTCCGACCCCGCGCAGCCCCGCCCGTTCCGGGCGCCGCTCTCGTCGCCGGTGTTCCCCTTCGTGCCAATTATGGGTATTCTGGTGTGTACCCTTATGATTTTGGCTCTTGACGCGTTCACGCTGAAGGTGGCTATAGGTTGGATGTTGCTCGGCTTCATCGTGTATTTCATCTATGGGCGCAAAAACAGCAAGCTGCAACAAGGCGTGGTGGTAGTACCCGAGGAAATGGACGAGCAGGCGTTCATTGAGCCCGATGTACATAACCGCTAACCAGTAGCGCGGCACCGCCGCTCAGCTAACTAAAAAAGCTCCACCAGCAGAGGCTGGTGGAGCTTTTTTATACTATTGATTATCAATTAGTTGTGTTTACTTCTTCGTGGCGGCTTTTACCTCACTTTGCAGCTTGATGACGCGATCGCCGTTGTCTTGCACAATGACGAAAGCCGGGTTGTCGGCGGTGCCGTTGCGGGTGATGTCGCTGCCTTTGAGCTTGCGTGTCACGGCTTCTTTGTGCACTTCCTCAATTTTGCCGGTGGCGGTACCGGTGCCGTATTTCCAGGTGACTTGGGTGCCTTTGCGCATGGCGTGGGGTGGGGGTTGAAGTAGTGGCTGACAATACTGAACATACTGCTGCTAAGGCCGAAATGTTGAGGTAAAATCGAGCGCTCCGGTACTAGGCAGCCTGGTTTCTTTGGGTACATTTGGGAGCGGGCCTTTGCATGGTCCCATTTATTCTGCTTAACGTCTTCTTTTGTCAGCACTTTTACCCAAACTCAATGCACATGAATCTGCGCCAGCTGGGGCTGGCTACCGGGCTATTCGGGCTTAGCCTGGGTGCGTACGCCCAGCCCTCGACGTACCCGCGCAACGGCGTTTACGATCAGCGACCGGGCCTGTACGCTTTCACGCACGCCACGATCTTCACGGACTACAAAACCCGGCTCAACGACGCGACGCTGCTCATCCGCGATGGCAAAGTGGAGGCCGTAGGCTCAAACGTAAAAGTGCCCGCCGGAGCCGTCGTCACCGATCTGAAAGGCAAGTACATCTACCCCGGCTTCGTCGATCTGTATGCCAGTTACGGCCTGCCGGAAGTAAAACCCGCCGAACGCCGCAGCCGCCGCGACCGCGATCCGCAGTTTGAAAGCCAGAAAACCGGCGCCTACGACTGGAATCAGGCTGTGCACCCGGAAGTGGCTGCTGCTGAGTCATTTAAGGTAAACAATGATCAAGCCGACGTCTACCGCAAACTGGGCTTCGGAACTGTGCTTACCCAAGCGCCCGACGGCATTGTGCGCGGCACGGCGGCATTGGTGACGCTCAACACCAACCGCAAGGAGAACGAAGTGGTGCTTCTGGATCGGGCGGCGGCCGGGTTTTCGTTCGACAAAGGCTCTTCCACGCAAGATTATCCGGGCTCGCTGATGGGTAGCATTGCCCTGCTGCGCCAGACGTTTCTGGACGCCGACTGGAACCAACGCAACCCAGCCAAGGAGCAAAACCTCTCGTTGCGCGCCTTCAATCAGCAGCGCCAATTGCCGCAGATTTTCGAGGTGCGCGACAAGCTCAGCGCCCTACGCGCCGACAGAGTGGGCGATGAGTTTGGTATTCAATACATTATCAAGGGCCATGGCGACGAATACCAGCGTTTGCAGGACGTTCAGGCCACCAAAGCGCCTATTATTGTCAGCCTGAATTTTCCTGATGCCTACAACGTCGACGACGTGTACGACGCTTCGCGCGTACCGCTCGAAGACCTGAAGCACTGGGAAATGGCGCCCGCCAACGCCGCCATACTGGCCAAAGCTGGGGTACCGTTTGTGCTGTCGGCCGCCGACCTGAAGGACAAGAAGAAATTCCTGCCCAATCTGAAAAAAGCCATCAAATACGGTCTCACTGAGGAGCAGGCGCTGAAAGCCCTCACGGCCACGCCCGCTGAACTCATCAAGGCGCAAAACCAAGTCGGGAACCTGAAGCCCGGCGCTACGGCTAACTTCCTGGTCTGCACCACGCGCATTTTTGCCGATGATAACGTGCTGCTGGACAACTGGGTACAAGGCGAGCGCTACCAGCTCAGCCAGCTTCCCGCTGACTACCGCGGCGTGTACACCCTGAAGGTTGGTAACCAACCCGACGTGCGTATGGTGGTAGCCGGCAAGCCCGAAACGCCGGAGCTGCGCGTGCTGCTGGCGCCCAAAGATTCGGTGCGCGGCACCATTGCCGTATCCGGCGATCTGGCCACGATCGTGTATAACCCGACGCCCAAAAGCAAAGGCACCGCCGTACGGCTAAGTGGCTTCTACACAGCCGATAACCGGACCTTTCAAGGCGACGGGCAGCTGGCCGATGCCAGCCAGGTGAAGTGGTCGGCAAAGCGGCTTGAGGAGGCCAGCCGGGCCGCGCGCCGCGATTCGGCCAAAGCCCCGGAGCCCGTACAACTGGGTCAGATGATGTTCCCGTTTGTGGCTTTTGGTCGGGCAGAAGTGCCTCAGCAAGAAACCGTTGTGATCAAAAACGCAACTGTTTGGACCAGTGAGAAGGAAGGTAAGCTCGAAAACACCGACGTGCTGCTGCAAAACGGCAAAATCGCCAAAATCGGGAAGAACCTGGCCGTGCCGAAAGGGGGCCGCAGCATCGACGGTACCGGCAAGCATCTCGCGCCGGGCATCATCGACGAGCACTCGCACATTGCCATTGCCGAAGGTGTAAACGAAGGCACCCAAGCCGTGACCTCCGAAGTGCGCGTGGGCGATGTGATTGATCCTGAGGATATTGACGTGTACCGCGATCTGGCGGGCGGCGTAGTGGCTTCGCAGCTCCTGCACGGCTCAGCCAACCCCATCGGCGGACAGTCGGCCCTGATCAAGCTGCGCTGGGGCATGGGCCCCGAGCAGATGAAAATTCAGGATGCGCCAAGCTTCATCAAGTTTGCCTTGGGCGAAAATGTGAAGCAGTCGAACGCCGGCGAACGCAACGTGCTGCGCTTCCCGCAGTCGCGCATGGGCGTAGAGCAGGTGTTTGTGGATGCGTTTACGCGGGCCAAGGAATACGAAAAAGATTGGGCCACTTACAACAAGCTATCAAAGGCCAAGCAGAAGAAAACCGAGGCGCCCCGCCGCGACCTAGAGTTGGACGCGCTGGTGGAAATCCTGAACGGCAAGCGCAACATCACCTGCCACAGCTACGTGCAGAGTGAAATCAATATGCTGCTGAACGTGTCGGATCGGATGGGCTTCAAAGTCAACACGTTAACGCACATTCTGGAAGGCTATAAAGTAGCCGATAAGATGAAGGCGCACGGCGTAAACGCCAGTACATTCTCGGACTGGTGGGCTTATAAAAATGAGGTGCGCGATGCCATCCCGTACAACGCGGCCATTATGCACGACGCCGGCCTGAACGTGGCCATCAACTCCGACGATGCCGAAATGTCGCGCCGCCTAAACCAGGAAGCCGCCAAAACGGTGAAATACGGCGGTTTGTCGGAGGAAGAAGCCCTGAAGCTGGTCACGATCAACCCGGCCAAAATGCTGCATTTGGAATCGCACATGGGCTCCATCAAGGAAGGCAAAGATGCGGATGTGGTGCTGTGGAGCGCTAATCCGTTGAGCATCTATGCCCGCCCGGAACGCACTTTTGTAGACGGCCGCCAATTTTTCGACCTCGAAAGCGACCAGAAAATGCGCGATGACCTGAAGCGCGAACGGCTGCGCATCGTGCAGAAGATGCTGGATGCCAAGAAGTCTGGTGCGCCCACCCAAACGCCCGTCGCCCGCGCCACCGGCCATTTCCATTGCGACACCATGGGCGAAGAAAAAGACCTGGATCAGTAACTAGAGCTAAACGCTCCCCTCCTTAAAAAAGAAGGGATACTGCTTTAGAATCAAAATTTGTAGAAGCATAAAATATTTATAATGAAACACATACTGTTTTCATTGGCTTTGCTTAGCGCCGTTCCGGCTTTCGCGCAGGTGCCCATTCCGGCGGCGCCTCAGAGCAAGCCGATGCTGCTGCTGGGCGGCACATTGCACGTCGGCAACGGCACGGTCATTCCGGATGCGGCCGTGGCGTTCGACAAAGGCCGCATCGTGTATGCCGGTGCGCAGGGCGGTTTCGGGCAAGACCGCGGCGCGTATCAGGTGGTGGATGTGAAGGGCCAGGAAATCTATCCGGGCCTTATTCTGCCTAATACTACGCTGGGTCTAACGGAAGTAGAGTCCATTCGGGCTACCGTGGACGAGCAGGAAGTAGGCACGTTCAACCCTAACGTGCGCGCCTTGGTCGCCTACAACACCGACTCCGATATCTTGCCTACCGTGCGTACCAACGGTGTGCTGCTGGCGCAGGTAACGCCGCGCGGCGGCGTCATTTCGGGGCAGAGCAGCGTTGTGCAGCTCGATGCTTGGAACTGGCAGGACGCCGCCGTAAAAGCCGACGACGGCTTGCACGTCAACTGGCCGCCGCTGCTCGTGCGCCTCAATCCGGCCGAAGATGCGCAAGCGTTTGAGCGTCGCGAGAAAGCCCGGCAGCAGCAACTCCGCGACCTAGAGCAACTGCTGAGCGAAGCCTCTGCTTATCGCAAACTGCCCGCTGGGCGCAAGGAAAACCTGCGGCTAACGGCGCTGAGCGGCTTGTTCGACGGCTCCAAGACCATGTTCGTTCACGCCGACGACGGTAAGGAAATCATTGAGGCCGTGCGCTTTGCCAAACAGCAAGGCGTGCAGAAAATAGCCGTGGTTGGCGCCCGGGACGCTTGGATGATGCTGGATTTTCTGAAGCAAAACGACATCGCAGTCGTTCTGTCGCGCATTCACGCGTTGCCGCGCCGCGCCGGCGACGATTATGATTTGCCCTACAAGCTGCCCAGCTTGTTGCAACAAGCTGGCATTCGCTATTGCCTTGACTATGAAGGTAGTATGGAAACTGCTGGATCGCGCAACTTGGCGTTTATTGCCGGCACCGCCGCCGGCCACGGCCTGACCAAAGAGCAAGCCCTGACGGCCGTAACGCTCAGCACGGCCCAGATTTTGGGCCTAGACAAAGATTTCGGCAGCCTGGAAGCTGGCAAAAGCGCAACGCTCGTCGTGAGCAGCGGCGACCTGCTCGACATGCGTACCAACAACGTGACCCAGGCCTACATCGATGGCCGCGCATTCAGCCTCGACAACAAGCAGCTTTACCTCAACAAAAAGTTTCGCGGCAAGTACGGTTTAAAGTAAACACAGCCCTTTGTCAGCCTCAAAAAGCCGCTTCCTGAAAGGAGCGGCTTTTTTGGGCAGTGAATATTGTGTAAAATGCTTTAAATCAAGTATATAAATACAATTCAGCTTAATTATATAAGCTCAACAGTAGCGCTTTTGTTAAGGAAAATCCTTCAAAAGCTTATACGATTATTGTATCTTTCCATTCCGCCCAAAACGGAAAAATAATAAGGCGCTGAGCTTGGATAAACTACTCAAGAAGCTTTTGCCTTTGGAGTACGACTTCTTGCGTTGCTGCTAGTACTGTTTAAAGCCGTATTCTATGAGTGATTTGTTACCTACTGCAACTAGTATTCCCGTGCGTGTCCTCATTGTCGACGACCATCCGTTGGTAATTGAGGGGGTTAAAATGCTTCTTAAGCAAGAGTCTGATATTGAAATAGTTGCGCAAGCAGAAAGCGGCTTGGAAGCCCTGCAAAAGCTAAAGCAGGACCCAGAAATAACCGTTGCGCTGGTCGATTTGAACATGCCGGAGATGTCGGGCGTGGAACTGACCCAATTCATTCGGGAGCAGGCGCCGCAAGTGCGCGTGCTGGTGCTGAGCATGACCCACGATCATGCTTCTGTGACGGAAGTACTCGAAGCGGGCGGCTCAGGCTACGTATTAAAAAACACGACCCGCGAAGAACTGGGCGAAGCCATCCGACAGATTGTGGCGGGCCGCACGTTTTTTAGCCGCGAAGTAGGCGCAACGCTGCTACAGAATTACGAGCTGGCCTCGTTGCGGCTGCCGCCGCGTGAAGAAGTGCCGGTCTCGCTTACCACCCGCGAACGCGAGATTCTCAAACTTATCGCGCAGGAGTACTCCAACTACCACATTGCCGAAACGCTCTTCATAAGCGAGCGCACCGTCGAGACCCACCGCAAGAACATTCTGACCAAGACCAACTCGAAATCGGTGGTGGGCCTGATTCAGTATGCCATGCGTCATAAGCTCATCAGTTAAGCCGTCTCGGCGCTCTTTTACAGACGAGCCGAAAATTGACTAAAACCAAGACCGAATAGCCGCAGTTCTATATATAGGGCTGCGGTTTTTGTTTTTGCCGATTGCTCGTATGACGCTGCCTAATCGCGTTTAGGCTAATGGCCCTCGCTGGGTCCGTTATCTCGAGCACGCAAAATATTTGGGGCTTGCAACAACGCACCCACAGTTGCGGGCAATCGAGCTTAGCCGCATTGCCTTTTTATGTGTTTGATGGAGTTTGGAAGCAATGGTGTAAAATATTGACAATCAAAATATTGTAAATATATATTGCTTATATTATATGCTTGCTGGCAACGCTGGAGCGATTGGGTGCAGCCAGTGAGGTGCAAAAGGGGTGAGCTAGCAAGAATCTGCTCTACCGAAGAAATTATCCGTGCTAATACGGAGCCTCCTATCAGTGCTGCCGCGGACTTCGAGTCAGGGGTAATACGTATTTACATTTTTATAAGAAAAAATTTACCTTTATATCATACAAGCAAATGGTAATATCTTTACATTTGTTCAGATCGAATTAGTACTTAGTTAATGAAAATTTGACCTTTTCACTTTTAAGATCTTTTACCCGTTTCGCCCATCGTTCACACTCTAACTGAAAACAAGCATGGCTTCAAAAATCCTCTCCTTCATTGTGCACGTGCCCGGTATGGTTCCTGGCGCATATCCTGCAGTTCCAACTGCCGCTCCAGCCAAACCCGTGGAACGCAAAGCTGAATCTAAGTCGGGCAACACGTCCAGCACGGCTGGTGGCCACTTCGCGGCCATCTACGAAAATGATCGTTTTGTTCGCTTCAAGTATATCAGCAACAATGCATAAACTCTACTAAACCATTGAGTTAACCCTCATACGCAGACGCCGTACTCATCTGACGAGATGAAGTGCGGCGTCTGCTCTTTTGTAGGCCGGGGTAGCCCATCGGTTCAGATTTGGGCTAACTTGCCGCCGGTACCATCCGTTTTGCGTGCATGAATCATTCGCTTTTCCGGTCGCTGTTTCTTCTGTTCGTCCTTCTGACCACCGGGCCGCTACAGGCCCAGCAGGTCGATTTTACCATCGACGAATCTGCGTGGTACGGCATCATTGCCCGCAGCAGTGGCCTTTCGCTGGACGTTACAAACTCTTCGGCGGAAGCGGGCGCCGCCACGGTGCAGTGGGAGTTTACGCATTCGCCCAGCCAGCAGTGGCGCTTCGTACGGGTTACGCCGGGCAGCGTATTCTTCCGAATTGAGGCCAAAAACAGCGGCAAATGCCTTACTTCTGAAGGGCCGGCCGAAAATGCTGCGCTAGTGCAGCGTCCTTGGTCGGGTAGCTTGTACCAACAGTGGGCGCTGGTGCCCGCCGGCCCGATGGGAAGCTTGCAGCTGGTAAGCCGCGGCAATGATAAATGTGCCGCCATCGCTACGGCCGACAAGGCCAATGGGACCCCCGTGGTTTCGCAGAAGCCGGCAAACCGAGCGACGCAGCAATGGCGCTTGTTTAAGCTGCGCCTCACCGTCGATGGTAGTCAGTATGGCACGCCCGAAGCGCTCTCGGCGGTAAGTACGCCTGGCAACGAGCTGCAACCCGTCATTACGCCCGATAACCGCACGCTGTACCTGACGCGCACAAAGTACACCGGCAACACCGAAGGCAACACCGATTCCGGCGACATCTGGGTAAGCACCACCGCCGACAATGGCAAGACCTGGGGCCCTGCCACTCGCCTCGACGCGCTCAACACGCCCCAAAACAACGGCGTGATGGCTGTCGTGGGCAATGGCAACACGCTGGTGGTGCGCGGCACGTACGAACGCGACGGCTCTTTCCGAGACGAAGGCGTGTCACAAGTCGCCCGCAACGCCAAGGGGAAAGCCGCCGTGCCGCAACCTCTTGATATTGAGAACTATTACTCGGCGGGTACGGCCACCACATTCTTTCAGACCCCGGACGAGAAGGTACTGCTTCTTTCATTAGAACGTGCTGATTCACAAGGGCTTAACGATTTGTACGTTAGTTTGCCTGCCGGCGATGGCTCCTGGACTGAGCCGCGCAGCTTGGGAAGCATAGTCAATTCGCCGGGCTTTGAGTTTGCGCCGTGGCTTTCGCCCGATGGTAAAAGGCTGTATTTCTCGTCGTATGGGCACGCGGGCTACGGCAGCGCCGACATATTCGTGAGCAATCGTCTGGACGAATCTTGGACCAACTGGAGCGAGCCGCGCAACTTGGGCGCGCCCATCAACGGGGCCGGATTTGACGCATATTTTATTCTCGAACCCAACGGCAAACATGCTTTCTTTGCCTCCAGCCGCACGCCCAATGGCCCCACCGACCTGTACCGCGCCGAAGTAGGAGTGGCCCCGGTGGTGGCGCCCGCCGATACGGCCAAGCCTGCAGCGCCGCCCGTGGCGGTGCGCACGTTGCTGACGGGGCATGTGCTGGACGCCGGCACGCGCAAACCCATCGCGGCGGAAGTAAAAGTGGTTCGCCTCGGCGACAACATCGTTTTTAATGCTACGGCCCGCAGCGAGCCATCGGGCGGTAATTTCCAGTTCTCCTTGCCCGCCGGCCAATACCGAATTACGGCCATCAGCGGAGGTTTCCTGACGGCTACCGATACCGTTAGGATGGTGGGCTCGGTTAGCCGCGACTTGTTGCTGGTGCCGGCGGCCGTTGGGTCGCGGCTGGAACTGCCGACGCTGATTTTCGCCCAGGGCAAGTACGACTTGTTGCCGGCTTCTTACAGCGAGCTCAACCGCTTGGCGCGCACCCTGATCGACAACCCTGCGGTGAACATTCGGCTGGAAGGCCACACCGACAACGTAGGGCCCGCCGACAAAAATCTGAAGCTCTCGGAAGATCGCGTAGCCGAAGTAAAGCGCTACCTCGTGACCCGCGGCATCGGCGAAAACCGCATCACAACCGTCGGCTACGGCGGCTCGAAACCACGTGCCAGCAACGCCCGCGAGGAAACCCGCCGCCTCAACCGGCGCGTGGAGTTTACGATTACGAACAGATAAACCCCTTCTATTCTTCCGGAGTCGACGGCGAACTAACGATGCAAGCTCTTATCCTTCAACAGATTAACTTGCCCAATCTGCCGTCGGCTTCCGGGGTGGAGGTGGTCGGTGATACGGCTTATATCATCGGCGACGATGCCCCGTATCTGTACGCTTTCAAAGCCAATTCCCTGACCAAAGGCGAACAAATCACGCTGTTCGAAACCGCGCATTTCAGCACCGGTCGCATCCCCAAAGCCCTGAAGCCCGATCTGGAATGCCTTACGGCCTTCACCACGCCGGCAGGCGAGAAGGGCTTGCTCGTGTGCGGCTCCGGAGCAACGCCGGCCCGTGAGGTAGGCTTTTGGGTAACGCTGCCCGGCGGCTCCGACGCAGGCGCAACAGTTTACCCCTTGTCGTTGAGCAACTTATATGGTTTGCTGCGGCAGTATTTGCCGGCGGGCATTGCGCTTAACCTGGAGGCGGCGGCGGCCACGGATACCGAGCTGTTGTTGTTTCAGCGTACGGTGGGTTCGGCAGTTGGTAACTTGGTTTTCTTTTTGCCGTTGGGCGCTACCCTCGATTATATCCGGCAGCGAACCGAGCAGCCACCCGCAGTACAGCGGCAGTTTTACGAGTTGCCAGACCTCAACGGCAAGCCAGCCGGGTTTTCGGGTGCCTCGTATTCGCATGATCTGCTGTTGGTTACCGCTTCCGTGGAAGATACCAGCGACCCCGTGGCCGACGGCGAAGTGCTCGGCAGCTTCGTGGGCGTACTGGATCTGGCGCGGCGGGCTGCCACTCCTGTGCCCCTGCAACTGGCCCATCTGGTTTTGCCAACGGGCGCGGCCTATACCGGAAAAGTAGAAAGCGTAACCGTGCAGAAAGTGCTGGGGCCCAAGCACTACCAGTTGCTACTCGTTACGGACGACGATTTGGGCGGCTCCACGGCCGTGGTAGTGAAGTTAAGTTTGTAACAAGCACCCGGCCAGCCTCACCCGATGAAGCGCTAGGCGCTCATATTCAAACTATTCCGGAAGCTTTTGTGCAGCTCTCTGCCTTCCCGGACTATGATTTCGATAATCTCCTCGATATCCTTTTTTGATGTTCTAAAATTCACCACGCACCCCCGTAGGCAATACCTATCGTTTACCACCGCATTCGACAGAAATGCTTCGCCTCCGACTTGCAGGCGGTTTAATAGTTCTTTGTTTAAGTCATTGATATACAATTTGTTGTTTTCTGAGTCCCTTGTTATGCTTTTCGGAACGTATTGCAGCGTAACAATGCTCAGGTTGTGCGTAATGGCTTGTAGCTCGGGGTGCTTTTCCGCTAGGCTGAAAAGGTAGTTGGCGAGTTCTATGTCCTGCCTGATCATTTCTACATAGCCGCTTCGGCCTACGTGTTGCAGCGCTACCCAAACTTTCAAGGCCCGAAAGCCCCGCGAGTTTTGGAGACCGTATTCGTAGTAATTGTGCACGGCGTCTTCTTCCGTACTATCGAAGTTGTAGTAAACGGGATGCGAGCTGAACGTGTCGCGCAAGTAGTTCTCGTTTTTTACCAACGTGCAGCCGGCCTCCAGCGGACTATACAGCCATTTGTGAGGGTCAAGAGCAATGGAATCAGCCTCTTCCATGCCCGCAAACAGGGTTTTTAGCTCGGGAAGCACAGCGGCCGGCGCGCCGTAGGCCCCATCGATGTGAAACCAGAGGGTGTAGGTTTTGCAAATGGCCGCCAAGGCTTGCAGATCGTCTACCACGCCCGTGCTCACGTCGCCAGCGGTGCCGATGACCATGATGGGCGTATGGCCCTTTTGCAGATCATCTTGGATTGTTTGCTCCAGAATTTGGTGATCCATTTTATAGGCCGCGTCGGTTGGGATCCACCGAATGGCTTTGGAGCCCAACCCAAACAACACGGCCGCTTTTTCTACCCACGTATGGGTCATTTTGGAGCAGTACACGATCAACTGCGAAGACGCGTTGCCTAAGCCGTCTTCTTTGGTATTGCCGGGCGCTTTGGCTGTTCGGGCCGCTACGAAGGCCGTGAAATTGGCCATGTTGCCACCACTGACCAGTATGCCGCCGTACGTCGGCGAAACGCCTATGAATTCGGCCAGCCAACGAATAGTTTGTTTTTCGATTTCGGTAGCAATGGGGCTCAATATCTGTGCGCCTACATTGGCATTAACTGCCGCCGCCAACAGATCCGCCAGCGCTCCAAGAGGCGCAGCGGAAGACGTGATGTAGCCCAGAAATTTAGGGTGCCCGTTCAGCAGAGAATGGTTTAGGACCAGATTGGTCGCTTTCGCCAGGACTTCTGTGGCCGAAGCGCCATTTTCGGGCAGCAAGGCCGGCGGCAGCAACGCCTGAAGCTGCTTGGGTGCCTCACCGGTTGTTACGGGCTGCTCCTCAATGGCATCGAGAAAATTGGCGATGGCATCAACTAGCTGATGGCCAATTGCTTGGAACTCGGCTTTGCCAAGCTCAATGGGCGCTTTTCGGGTGTTGGTCATGGTGGTGCGGCCGGGGCTATAGTCCGTTACAACGGCGCGCCTTGAATATAAATGATTGATAGTCAAGTAGAAAGCGGCATATGTGATTATTGCCGACAACGGGGCCATCGGCAGCAGGAGCGAAACCGTTGGCCCCGCTGTCGGCGGCCTGAGTTAAGAATTATTGTTACTCGGCAGTCTGCGTGCGTACAAAGCGGTTCCGGGCGTATGTTTGCGGCTCTTTTTTTCCACCCTGATTCTCGTCCTATGTCTATTCTGACCATCCGCAGCCTCCCCGAACTCGAAAGCCACGTGGGCCACGAAATGGGCGTTTCGGCCTACCATACCATCACCCAAGAGCAGATCAATCAGTTTGCGGATGCCACCCTCGATCACCAGTGGATTCATGTGGATGCCGAACGCGCCAAGGCCGAGTCGCCGTTTCAGGCTACCATTGCCCACGGCTACCTCACCGTGGCCCTGCTGCCTTTTCTGTGGCAGCAAATCGTGGCCATTGAGAACCTGAAAATGCAGGTCAACTACGAGATCGAGCAGTTGCGCTTCAACCAGGCCGTGACCGTAAACAGCCAGGTGCGCCTGCGGGCCACGTTGCTCTCGGTGGCCAACCTGCGCGGCATTGCCAAGGCTCGCCTGAGCGTAACGCTGGAAATTCTGGATTCTAAAAAGCCCGCTTACACCGGGGTAATCACTTTCCTGTATCACTTTCAGGATCAGGCGTAGCGCTGGCGGCGATGCCAGGCTGGTGCGTCCGTTGCTATTCCCGAGCGACCGCGTGCAGCACGAAAGGCTGTAACAAGTCGCGCAGGGAAAGCGCGGTGCGGGTGCTGTCGACTGCGGCTTGGGAATGCCGCACCAGTTGGCGTAGCCGGGCTAATATGGGATAGCTCAACTGGCTGAAACCCATGCCCCAGTGCGGGAACTCGCGCCTACGCACCGGACCGCGCACCACTACTCGGATGCCTTCGTGGCGCGGGTCTTGTTGGATGCGGTCAAATAGTGCCTCAACTTCTTCCTGCGCCCCTTCTAGTATTTGCAAAAAATGGCCGTCGGCATGAAGGAGGACGCCCGTCAGATGCCGCGCGGTATTAAAGGAGCGAGCCTGTGCCAAAAGCAAACGCCGAGACTCTTCATCCAGGGGTACAGTGGCTTGGCTGGTATAAATCAACGAATACAGCATAACAAGAAAAATAAAGGGAAAGCGCTGCACCCCCAGTGCAGCTATAGACTATCCGAGCAAATAGAACGGCCAGGCTTGCCGCTGTAAAACTCCTCCGTGAAGCCGGGTGCGCCGCTGACACAGTGTGACAAACATCTTGGTATGCCTCAACCTCGCACTGAGGTAAGCGGTGAGTTCGGTACAAGAATACTCCCACACCAGTTAAGTGGGCATTAGGGGCCAGCACGCATCTGCTACTGCCGGCCCGGGCTGTAACTACAGCATAAAGGCGGGAGCATGCTGGTCGGGTGGCCAGACCAGCATAAAGCAAAAGGAGGGCCCGGTGACTACAGCACCCATCGTTGCCAAAAGCAACTTCGGAACCCCTGCTTTGTAGGCTGTACGTATAACTTAAGAATAAGTGTCTAGTGTTCAGCTATATACGCAAAAAGGTGGTAGCTGCTGCGTGGACTCTCGCTGCCGCTTATTTGGGTGGTTTAGCTCATTCTGAAACGAGAACATGCAGCTTGCTGCAACACCAAAGCGCCGTTCTGTAGTACTACAGAACGGCGCTTTGGTATTTAGGAGCCTCAAAAACGATAGCGGCTTAGTTGGCCGGTGCGGGCTCGCCTTTTACATATTTGTTCAGCCACGTATCCATTTCCCAGAGCATGTGCATGATGGATTCTTTGGCGGCGTAGCTGTGCGCCTCGAAGGGCAGCGTGACGTAGCGCACCGTGGCACCGTGGCCTTTCAGGGCATTGTAGAACCGCTCGCTTTGCAGCGGGAACGTGCCGGAGTTGTTGTCGGCTTCGCCGTGAATGAGCAGGATCGGCGTCTTGATTTTGTCGGCGTAATTGAAAGGTGACATCTGGTTGTACACCTCGGGCGCTTCCCAATACGTGCGCTCTTCGGCTTGGAAACCAAATGGCGTAAGCGTACGGTTGTAGGCACCGCTACGGGCAATACCTGCTTTAAACAAATCGCTGTGCGCCAATAGGTTAGCAGTCATGAATGCGCCGTACGAATGGCCCATCACGCCCACGCGCTTCGGATCGACTACGCCCAGGCGCTGGCCTTCTGCAATGGCGGCCTTGGCACTAGCAACGAGCTGCTCGGTGTAAGTGTCGTTGGGCTCCTTGGTGCCTTCGCCCACAATCGGGATGGAAGTGCCTTGCAACACAGCGTACCCTTGCGTAACCCAGAACACGGGCGAGCCCCAACTCAGGCGCGTAAAGGCGTAAGGTGAGCCTTTTACCTGCCCGGCATCCTGCTTATCCTTAAACTCCACGGGGTATGCCTCCATGAGCGTGGGCAGCGGACCGTCTTCTTTTTTGTAATTGGGTGGCAGATACAGATTTGCAGTCAGGTCGACGCCGTCGGCGCGCTTGTATTTGAGCACCTGCTTCCTGAGGTTGCCGATCGACGCGTACGGGTTCGGGAAACTGGTAATCGGCGTCAGCTTGGCGTGCCGCACGTCGCGCAGAAAGTAGTTGGGGCTTTCCTGCTGCGACTCGCGCCGCGTCACCAGCACCTGCTTGTTGAGGTCGAGAATGGTAAAGGGTACCTCGTAGTAAGGTGCCTCCGAACGCCACCAGCGCGTGCTTTGCTTGGTCTTCAGGTTCAACTCATCCACGAAAGGGCGATCGCCTTCGGGTGAGGCGCCGTTGCCGATCAGGAAGATATTTTCGCTCTTTGCGTCAGTGGCCAGCACGTAGCGGCCCGCGGCATTGCGCTGCACAAACGGCGTACCCGGATCGTGGTACGTGTCCTGCGACGACCGATCGAACAACACCGTTAGTGGCGCTTTCGACAGCGTAGGATTCAGCGTCCAGGTCATTTCCTTGCGGTCGGCCCAGCGGTAGCCTTCCACCAACGCTAGGTTGGCGTTGCTCCAGAGTACATCGCGGTAGCGCATAGGCAGCGCGGCTAACTCTGTGGCTGGCGCGTCGAATGGCGCTATCTGCGTAAAGATCTTGTCGCGGACCGAAGCCTGCGTTTTGGGATCGCCGCCGTCTTGGGCTTCCACCCAATAGAGGGTAGCCGGCACGTCGTCGCGCCACGCATGCTCACGCGGGCCGTTGGGCACGGCATCGAAGCTCGTGGGTACGTTATCGGCCAACGGCAGATCGGCTACGGCTTTCACGATCAGTCCTTCCATGCTCAGTACATCCACTTTCACGGGGAAACTGCTGGCTGGCAGGGTATAAGAATACGGGCGGTGCATGGTTTTGAGCAGCACATACCGGCCGTTGGGCGAGGGCGAAGCCTGCTGGATAAGGCCGGGTTCGCCCAGCGGCTGCATCCGACCGCCAACGTCCACTTTCACTGTCTGGGCCGAAGCGTAATATTCAAACAGCTTCTCGTCGAGGGGGCTTTTCAGCAAATCCTGGTAGGTGCGCGCCGCCGCTTTCTTGCCGCCGTTTTCCTGCACTACAGGGCCGGTTGGAGCCGCCGTAGTTACGGGCGCTTCGCCACGACCGCCCACAATGGCGCGGGCAATGATGGTGCGGCTGTCGGACACCCACTGGTAGGAGTTGCCGAATACCGCATTCAAAAACAGATTGGGCAGCAGGCGGGCCGACGCCGAGGCCACATCCACCGTCCACAGCTCAATGTGGTTGTCGGTGGTGTGCGTAAAGGCAATTTTGGTGTTGTCCGGCGACCACGTCACTTCGCTGATGCGCGCTTTGGCGGGCAAGCCTTGTACCACCAGCTCTTTGCCGTCGGGCAGACGCCGCAGGCGCAGGCTCGTGGCATAGCTGATGCGGCTGGGCCCGTTGGTGCGGGGGTTGAGGCGCAACCCCGCAACGCGCAGCTCAGGCTGCGAGAGCTCCGCGATGCTGGGCATGCCTTGCACATCCATGAGCAGCATCCATTGGCCGTTGGAGGCAATGCTGATGCGGGGCGTAGGCGCCGCGCTGGCTAGGGCCGCAATGGCTTTGGGGGGTGTTTGATACGTAAGGTCTTGCGCGTGAGCCGCTAGGCTGGCCAGCCACAAGGCCCCGGAAAGAAGGTAGGCTTTTCTCATATAAGCAAAAGAGCGAAGAAAGGTCAAGAATTAATGCGCGTATATCGGGCCGGTAAAGCTAGGATAAGATAGCACGCCCGACCGTGCAACTACTGTGCGAGAAACGAAAAAGTACAAGCGTAAAAAGAAGCGAAGCATCAACCGAGAGCGCAAGCAGGCCGCTGCTAAGCAACCCTTTAGCAGGGAGGTACATCTATCCTGTTTGGGAGGGCAGAGCTGCCTCGCCCTCCCGGAATACAAAATTATGCTTTTTAAGTATGTCTTTTTCAATGCACTTTTCTAAGTAGTTGTAAATGAGGTATAAACATATAAACAACCTGTTGGGTTGGTTGGTATTCCTGCTGGCCTTGGGTACCTACTTGCTCACCCTCGAGCCCACGGCCAGCTTCTGGGATTGTGGCGAGTTCACGGCCAGCGCCCACCATTTGTTAGTGCCGCATCCACCGGGGGCGCCTACTTTTTTGCTGCTGGGGCGTTTGGCTTCGCTGCTGTCCTTTGGCCATGTCACCTACATCCCGATTCTGATCAACGGCGTGTCGGCCTTGGCGAGCGCGTTCACGGTGCTGTTTCTGTTCTGGATCATCACGATGCTGGGGCGAAAGCTTTTGCAATTACAAGTGATTGATAATCAAGGATTTGTAAAAGATCCTGATTTCGGCCAAACCGCTCTGATTCAGGCAGCCGGTGCGGTGGGCGCTTTGGCGTTCACGTTTTCCGATTCGTTCTGGTTCAATGCTGTCGAGGCCGAGGTATATGCCATGTCCACGCTGTTCACGGCCTTTGTGGTGTGGGCCATGCTGAAATGGGACCGCCGCGCCGACGAAGCCGATTCGGATAAGTGGCTCATTCTCATTGCCTACGCGGTGGGCCTTTCCATTGGGGTGCACCTGCTGAACCTGCTGGCAATTCCGGCGTTGGGCTTTGTGTATTACTTCCGGCGCGCCAAAAAGCCCAGCACCCGAGGCGGCTTACTGACGCTTGGGCTGAGCTGCGCCGTGGTGTTGGCTATTCTGGTGGGCGTTATTCCGGGGCTGCCCACGCTGGCCGGCGCCTTTGAAGTGTATGTTGTCAACAACTTCGGGCTGCCCTTCAACTCCGGCCTGCTCTGCTTTTTGGTGCTGTTCGTCGGGCTGATTGGCTGGGGCTTTCGCTATTCTTTCCGCCGCGGCAGCCATGTGCTCAACACGGCTATGCTCTGTTTCGTGTTTGTGCTGATTGGGTATTCATCGTATTTAATAGTGCCCATTCGCAGCAGCTACAACCCAACCATCGACGAGAACAAGCCCGGCGACGTGCTCTCGTTCGTGAGTTATCTGAAGCGCGAGCAGTACGGCAACCGGCCCTTGCTATACGGCCCGCACTTATTTGCCCAACCCATTGATCAACAAGAAGGTGCGCCGCACTATATCCGGCAGGGCAACCGCTACGTGGTCAGCGATCATCGGCAGGAACTGGTCTATCCGGAGCAGGACAACATGCTCCTGCCACGAATTTACGGCGGCCCCGCCGGCGCCACGCCCGACTTGGTACGCGAATACCAAAAGTGGGTCGGCATTCAGGAAGGGGGGAAGCCAACGATGGCGCAAAACCTGGGATTTCTGCTTAACTACCAAATACTTCACATGTACGGCCGCTATTTCTTGTGGAATTTTGTGGGCCGAGAAAGCGACGTGCAACAGGCCAGTGCGTTGTGGCCAACCGCTACCCAGCACGGTTTGCCCCAGTCATTAGCCGATAACAAAGCCCGCAACAACTTCTTTGCCCTGCCGCTGCTGCTAGGCTTGGCCGGCTTGTTTTTTCAGATCCGATACGATAAACGCAACGCCTTGGTGGTGAGCATGTTATTTGTGCTCACGGGGTTGGCCATTGTGTTCTACCTCAACCAGCCACCCGTTGAGCCGCGCGAGCGCGACTATACTTTTGCGGGCTCCACCTTTGCCTTCGCCATCTGGATTGGCCTGGGCGTCATAGGGTTAGCTGAAATGCTGCGCGCGGTGGTCAAAGCGGAGCGGGTGCGGGTAGCCTTGGTGACGATGCTCGGGCTGGTGGTACCCACGGTGATGGCTACGCAAGGCTGGGACGACCACGACCGCTCGGGCCGCTATGCCTCCGTCGATTGGGCCAAGAACATGCTCAATAGTGTGGCCCCCAACGCCATCCTGATCACGGAAGCCGACAACGACACATTTCCGCTGTGGTATGCGCAGGAAGTGGAAGGCGTGCGCCGCGACGTGCGCGTGGCCGTGGTCAGCTACCTCAACACCGATTGGTACCTCAACCAGATGAAGCGCCGCAGCTACGCCTCGCAGCCGCTGCCGCTCTCAATAAAGTCGGCGCAGTATCAGCAAGGCACCAACGACTACTTGCCCTACGTGCCCAACGCCGAGGTAAAAGAGGTGAATCTCAAGGAGTTCATTCAGCTAGTTGACCAGAACAGCCCGTTGTTGCAAGTGAGCTACGGAGATGGTGGCCCTGCCATGCTCTCGTTCCCGACCACCAAATTCTATCTGCCCGTTGATACGGCGGCCGTGCAGCGCCTAGGCATTGTGCCCGCTGAGCGCCGTGCGCACTTGGCGTCGCGGATGCAGTGGGATGTGGGCAAAGGTGCGCTGGAAAAGAAAAGCCTCGCCATTCTGGATCTGCTCGCGACCAACAACTGGCAGCGGCCCGTGTATTTTTCCTCGTCTTTGCACCAAGAAGAGTACCGCGGTCTGGAGCCGTATCTGCAAATGGAAGGGCTGGCGTACCGGGTGCTGCCGTGTCGCACGCCCGAGCCCAAATCGCAGGCGGCCATTGAGGTCGGCTACGTGGCCAAGGACATCACCTACGACTCGTTGATGCGCAAATTCACATACCGCAACCTCAACAACCCGCACGTGTATTACGACGAAACGCAGCGCCGCACGTTGGCCGAATACCGCGACAAATTTGCCCGGCTGGCCACGGCTTATTTGGCTTCCGGCGAAAAAGCCAAGGCAAAAGAAGTGCTAGATAAGTGCCTGACGGTTATGCCCGACGCGGCCTTGCCGTATGATTATTACTCAGCCAACTTGGTGGCGCCGCTGGTGCAGGTGGGCGAGCAAGCCCGCGCAGCCGAAATAATGGACACTCTGACCAGCCGTACGGAGCAAAACCTAGCTTACTACCGCACCCACGATGCAGCCATTTTTGAGCGGGAAGTGACGGCCAACCTCATTACGCTTCGCAATTTGTATCAGGCGGCTGCCGACACCGGCAATCAAGCGCAGGTCGCGCGACTTGGGCAACTCGCGGAACAATATTTTCCGAGGCAATAACTGGTTCTAACCGAAAAACAAAGCGCCTGGCTGCAAGCCAGGCGCTTTGTTTTTTGGTCTCTATTAAAAGCTGCGCAGTTTGCGCAAAAAGTTTTCCTGGTAGGACTTGCCAATCGGCACTTCGTGCGCGCCCAGTTGCAGGGTATTATCCTGAATAGAGTCAATGCGCTGGGTATTAACCATATACGAGCGGTGAACCCGGGTGAAGTGCGCGAAAGGAATTTTGTCTTCGATGGCCTTCAACGTCGAATACACGATGTGCTTCTGCGTGGGCGTAACCAAGATGGAGTAAGTTGACAGGGCCTCGATGTAGAGCACCTCGTCGAAGTCGATGCGCACCAGCTTGTTGTTTACCTTCACAAACAAGCGGTTGTCGCCGGCAGAAGCCCAGCCATTCGTGGCGTTTTCGGCTTGCAACGCCGCCCGGCGAGTGCTCACCCGGCTTATAGCCTGGTTGAAACGCGCATAATCGACGGGCTTTACTAGATAATCCGTCACGTTGAGCTCGTAAGCCGTGACGGCAAAATCGCTGTGCGAAGTCACCAATACAATATCGGGTAGCGGCTCGGGCAGAATCCGGACCAGCTCCAGACCGTTGAGGTGCGGCATCTCGATGTCCAATAGCAGCAAATCGACCGGCGGATTTTGGCGCAAATAATTAATGCCTTGTACCCCATCAGCCAGCGACGCCACCAATTCCAACGTCTCGGTCATCTCGACAAAGTGCTCGAGCGTGAGGCGGTTGATTTCGTTATCATCGATGATAACGCACGAAAGTTTGGTGGGCATAAGGGGTTAATGAAAGAAGCTACATCTAGAGTTCGCAGAGGAAAACCAGACGTTCGGCAAGTGAAATCGTCTGTTCAACGTTTCTTGATAGAAAGCTGCAAGGTTAAAATAACCATATCGACTTCAGATTACCTGCTGCTTTTCGTCAAGCCGGGCTATTCGGCCGACGAAAGGCCCGCCAAGTCGGTTCGGTTTTATGCCTCCACAAGCTGCGCCTGGGCAGAAACTGTATTTAAGGTCTGTTTCAGTAAGCTAAAACCCTCGGAATAGACAGCTTTGGTTGCAGCGGCAGCGTGAGCATAAATTCGGTGTATTCGCCTTCTTGGCTCTCAACGGTGATGGTGCCGCCATGCCCTTTGGTGACAATGTCATGGCTTAAAGACAGACTCAGCCCCGTGCCTTCGCCGGTGGGCTTGGTGGTAAAAAACCGCTGGAAAATGCTGTCTCGGGCGGATTCGGGAATGCCCATGCCGTTGTCGCGCACCCGGATTTCGACGTGGTCGTTTACCCGTCGGGTGCTAACCGAAACCTGCGGCACATAGTCTTCCTCAGCCAGCCGCTGCCGTTGCTGCACCGCATATAAAGCGTTGGTAAATAGGCTGACCAACACGCGGCCGATGTCGTGACGGGCTAGGCTTACCAAGCCCACTGCGGGGTCGAGTTGGGGAAGGAGGGCCACGTTGAAATTGCGGTTTTTGGCGCGCAAGTCGTGATACGTCAAGCGCAGATAGTCGTCGGCCAGCGCGTTTAGGTCGGTGGGTTGCCGGGGGCTGGGGCCGGCGCTGGAGTATTCCAGCATATCGCGCACAATGGAATCGGCCCGCTGCCCGTTCTGCACAATTTTGGCCTGATACTGACTCAGGTTCTGCAACAGGTCATCAATAAGATCCTGATCTTCAATCGAAAAGGGCAGGCGCGCCATTTCTTCCCGCAGCTCCTGGCACAGCCCCGCGCTGATGCCCGCAAAGTTCTTCACGCAGGTCACCGGATTCTGGATTTCGTGCGCCACTCCGGCCATGAGTTCGCCCAACGAAGCCATTTTCTCGCGCAGTACCAATTGGCTCTGGGTGGCTTTGAGTTCCTGTAGCGTGCGGGCTAGGTTGTCGCGCTGATCGCGAAGCTCTTCTTTCTGCTGCGTAACCTGCTCGTTCAGCGCTTGCAGCTTGATGTTAGCCCGTTGTTGTTGCTGGTTGTTGTACCACAGCAGCAGTGCAATGAGCAGCAACCCGCCCACACCGGCTAGCAACGCGTACGTGCGCACCTGCGAGATAAATTGCTCCCGTTCTTGTTCGAGCTGCCGCAGTCGCTGTTGCTCTGCAAAACCGATTGCGTCTAACTGTTTGATTCTCTGGGGATTATATAAACTGTCCTGCGCCACCAGCATGATGTTCATATACTTTAAGGTGCTATCGTGCTGGCCACGGGCCTGAAAAGCGTTCGCCAGCAGCGAACTGGTCCGGACGATGCCCACGACAAACGGCAGGGCCTGCCCCACAGCCAGTGCCTTGCGGGCGTAGTACACGCTGGAGTCGGTTTGGTGCCGCTCGCGGTACAGCTCCGCCATGTATTGGTAGGAGCGGCAGCGGCTGCGCAAGTCATTTTCGGGTACCGCAGCCTTGGCGCCGAGCCGGTAGTACCGCAGCGCCTGCTGGTCACGCCCAAGCGAAGCCTGCAACAACCCTAATTCACGCAGCACATACGGCAAGGGGTTGCCCCAGGGGCTTTGGTTGGTGGTGTGCGAGCGAATCGCCAAACCATATGCCCGGTTCAGGAAATACTGGGCCGAATCCAGCTGCTTGCGCCCTTCGTAGCTGGCGCCGATGTTGGTTAATACGCTGATGAGCTGCGAGTCGTCGCCGATGCGCTCGTCCATCTCATAGATCTTCTTCGACCGGAAAAAATAGTTGAGCGCAGGCCGAAAATCATCGAGTGCGTAGTACAGGAGTCCGGTTTGGTTGAGCGTGCGCGCCGTGCCTTCCAAGTCTTGGCTTTTTTCATTTAGCTGCAAAGCTTTCAGGTCGATGCGCAGCGCTTGAGGCAGGTTGCCGCGCTCGCCCATCAAAATGCCAATGCGCGACAGGCAGCGCCCTTCGCCCTTCGGGTAGTCGATGCGCTGGGCCAGTTGCACCCCCTGCCGGGCGTACCACAGCACCGAATCGAAGCGGGAGTACCGATAAGAGGCACTCAGATCGGCCAACAGCAGCGCCCGACTGGTGTCGGAAGTAGCACGGGCAAGGGCTTGTTTGAGCCTTGGGGTTTGCGGACTCTGGGAGTAACCAGGAAGTGAAACTAGAGCCAATAACAACAGCAGCAGCGCAGGCAGACGTCGGTTCATACGTGAAAGTAAACAACCTTAGCGAGCCTGAAAGCTAGAAACTTAACAAGGCGCCGTAAAACAAAAAGGACTTTGGCAAAACTGCCAAAGTCCTTTTAGAGTACCCAGAGCCGGGGTCGAACCGGCACACCTTGCGGTATTGGTGTTTGAGACCAACGCGTCTACCGATTCCGCCATCTGGGCTCATCTCGTTCCCACAACTCAGGAACGGGTGGCAAACTTAGCGAGAGTTTCCCGAATGCGCAAGAGATATCGACGTTTCAAATAGTAAGTCCGGACCTGTTGCAGGGCTTGCGGGCGCACATCTTGGGGCAAACCTTCGTAGCCAGCCAACACGGGTTCGATGCCTGCATCGAGGGTCTCGGAGAGGGCATCTACCTCATTTTCAACGCGTGCGACGGTTTCTGGGTCGGGCTCAAACTCCAGTTCCATCAGCTGTTCGTTGAGGTCCATTACTTCCATCAAAAAATCATTGGGAAGCTCTTGTTTTCCTTCTTCCAAGAGGCCGTGCGTGCTCAGAATATAGGCCATGCGCTGGTCGGGGTCGGAGAGGGTCCGGAAGGCGTTGGTGTTGAGGGTCGCCAGATTCAGGATTTCCTGCTGGTGCTCGGGCGCGGCTGTAGCGTGAAAATCGGGGTGGTACTCGCGGCTGAGTGCGTAATACTGCCGCTTGAGCGTAGCCTCGTCGGGACGAAAAGTCTCGGGTAAATTGTAAAACTCGAAGTAATTGGTAATCATGTAGTTGTAGAATTCAAGTGAAGGCGAGCGCCCGCTAATCGGCATTGCAAGCGACTTGAGCACTCTGGCACGTATACGCAGCGCGTCCGATTAAGCGCCGGTTTCAGCCACGCGGGCTACCGAAAAAGCCTGCGCTGGGGCCGCAAACAACGCTTTGGTCGCGGGCCAGACCTGCCCAAACAACGCCGAACGGCGGTAAGCGTCGAGGTCGGCTATGGAGTCCCAATGGCTGTAAGTGCAGTAGATGTGCGGCGCGTCGGCATCCTGCCACAACTCCAAGTAGCGGCAGCCGGGCATCTGGCGAATTTTATTTTCCGAAGACCGAAATAGAGTCAGGAAATCGCCGGTTTTTTCTGGCGCGAAAGTCATGCGCACAACCCTTATTATCATTACTATAACGGTTTGAAAAGCAGTGGTTCTTGGCTTTCGGGATGACTGCCAGGATGTCCGAAATTACTTAACATAATATAAAAACAAACATAAATACATGATAATCAAATAGATATAGACTGATTGCTTCGATTCAAAGCCTCAAGCCTGGCTTTCAGCTGGAAAGCGTACATCAACCTGCGAGTCGAAATGCAGGCCCAGCAACTCCGACGCATTACCTTGGTTCACGCCGATGCACAGCATATTCTGGCTGTTGAAAATGCACACGGCGTCGCCGGGATCAGCAGCTTGGAAATGGGGCACCACGTCGCGCACGGTTTCGCGGGCAAAGTGAATGGTGCAGGGGCGGCCGTGGCCCACCGCCTCGACAGAAGCGCGGGTGATATTCGTAATCAAGTTGCCATAGTGATCGACGTGTACCACGTGACCCGTGATCCGGTGATCTTGCAGGCGCAGCTGCCGGTTCATCAACTGATAATATTCGGTAGGAGGCGGCCCCAAATCAGTGAGAGCGCCACCGCCAGCTAAGTACACAGCAGCCGGCGTGAGTACGTCGCGGGTGGGAGAGGACGTAGGCGTAGCAGCCAACCGCACCAATTCTTCGGGCTGGCCGTCGGTGAGCAGGGCCAAAATACCGTTGTCGGCAGCTACAAAATAATGACCCTCAAACAGCGCGGCATGCCACGCCCCGCGCGGCCCGCCCAAATCGTTGACGCCCACCAAGTGCACCGTACCCGCCGGAAAATCACGAAAGACCGCATTTAGAACGTGAACGGCGTGCGCGATGTTAAAGGGTTCGATACCGTGCGTAATGTCCAGCACGGGTTGGGTGGGGGCCAGATGCAGAATCCGCGCTTTTACGGCGGCCACGTAGTGGTCGCGGTAGCCAAAGTCGGACAGAAACGTAAGCAGCCCCATGCCGGAAATCCTGAGTTATTCGTACTATTGTTTACCCTGTGTAAGGGCGGCAAAAGTAGACGAAATCCCTTGAACTAACGGCCCCCTTTCTGGTTCTACCTTATTTCCACCTAGTTAAAAACACCTCAGTTTGGTCGAGAAAGTCATCACGCTTGAAAACGTATCCCTCGTCGATTTCCTGGGACCTGATAACCAGAACATCCGCCAGCTTGCGGCCGCTTTTCCGGGTAGCAAGATAATTTCGCGCGGCAACGAGATCAAGATTCAGGGGCAAACCCACGTTATTACCCGAATCAACGAGATTTTATCATCGCTCATCGAGCATTATCATCAGTACGGACAAATCACGGATCGCACGATAAGCGAATACATAGGCGCCGCCGACGACGAGCAGCAGGAGCGCATCATGGCCACGGCGCCCATTGCCGACGTGATCGTGTTCGGGGCCAAAGGCGGCGTTATCAAAGCCAAAACGCCCAATCAGCAGCGCCTCGTCGATGCCGTCATGAAAAACGACCTGACCTTTGCGCTTGGGCCGGCCGGTACGGGCAAAACCTACGTGTCGGTGGCGTTGGCCGTGCGGGCACTTAAGAATAAGGAGGTCAAGAAGATCATCATTTCGCGCCCCGTGGTCGAAGCCGGGGAGAACCTAGGCTTTTTGCCCGGCGACATGAAGGAAAAGGTCGATCCATACCTGCGCCCGATTTACGATGCCTTGGAAGACATGATTCCGGCTGAAAAGCTGAAATTCTACCAGGAAAACAAGATCATCGAAATCGCCCCGCTGGCCTACATGCGCGGCCGCACGCTGAACAACGCGTTCGTTCTGCTCGACGAGGCCCAGAATACCACGCCCTCGCAGCTCAAAATGTTCCTGACGCGCATGGGCCCTTCAGCGAAAGTAATGGTCAACGGCGACCGCTCGCAGATTGACTTGCCCACCAAGCAGAAATCAGGCTTGATCCAAGCCCTTGATATTCTGAAGGATGTGCGCGGCATCGGATTTGTCGAGATGACTGCCGACGACGTGGTGCGTCACCGCTTGGTGAAAGAGATTGTGCAGGCCTACGACCGTTTCGACGTGCAACAGCAACGCGATCAGGCCCAACGGCCCATTCGCGAGTACCGCCCCCGCAACGACCGTCCGGACCAGCACCCTGATGTGCGCCGCGAAGACGACGGCATGCAAGAGCTGCCCGTTAATCATGAGCAACAGATGTAAAATCTTGGTTGTCAAGCCTTTGTGATTAAGGGCTGAGTTCGACTCAGCTTAAGACAAAAGAAAAGCCGCTTTCCACAAAGCGGCTTTTCTTTTGTCTTTCCTACGGTATTACTTTCGTAGCGTCGTACGTCTGGAAGAAGCTGAACACTAAAACGAGCAGCACAATCCGCAGTATAATGTTTATAATCAGTTGTTTATGAATGCACAGTCCGTCACCGCGCCCGAAGATCTGGAAGCCGCGCTAACCATTCGCCGCACCGTATTTGTGGAGGAACAAGGCGTGCCAGTCGAAGCCGAAAATGACGAGCACGACCGCACCGATGCGCACCATTACTTGGTACGGACGGATGATGGTACCCCCGTTGGCGCGGCGCGCTGGCGCCGCACTGCCAACGGCGTGAAACTAGAGCGCTTTGCGGTGCTGGACAAGTATCGCAGCCAGCAGGCAGGTGCCGCGCTGCTGAACGCTGTGCTGCGCGACGTGCAAGTTGCTCACCCTGAGGCTACTGTGTATTTGAATGCTCAGCTTCGGGCCATCCCGTTTTACGAGCGCCACGGCTTCGAGAAAGTAGGCGAGCAGTTTACGGAATGCGACATTGAACATTTTCAAATGGAATGGCGCGATAAACTTATAAACAATTGATAGTCAAATATTTGTAATAATGTATTGGCTGCGCGAAGCTGCCACCTCCAAGTAGATTTCCTTATCAGCGTGCTTTTATTTTTTATTTCTACCTCATGATTCGCTGGGCGCCCTACGCCTTTGTTCGCCTCACGCTTGCGCTGGCGGCGGGCATTCTTACCTATCTGTACGTTGGAGAGGCGCTGCCGCCGATGCTGTGGCCGCTGGTCGGCTTGGTGTTGATTTTCATGGCGTTGCAAACGTGGGCGAACCGCCAACTGGCGCCCGTATTTACGGACGCAGCGGGTTTGCTGGCCGTGCTTTGCGTGTACACTGCCGGTCTTGCCCTGACGCAGTACGCAACTGAATCGCGGGCGGCGACGCATTTTGGCCGCTTGCCGGGCACGGTGGAATTTTACAGCGCCGTGGTAGACGATTATGTGGCGCCGCGCCCGACAACTTACGCCACCACGTTACGAATTTCGGCGGTGCGAATAGGAGGCCGTTGGCACGCTGCGGAAGGCAGCGTTCGGGTTACGGTGATGCGCCGGTCTGCTGGAGCAGCACCCCGCTACGGTGACGTGTGGCTGGTGCGCGGCGCGCCACAGCCGGCCAGGTCGCCGCTCAATCCGGGCGAGTTCGACTACCGGCGCTACCTCGGCTACCACCAGATTTTTCATCAGCAGTTTATTGGTGCCGATCAATACCGACTCCTCGGTTTTCAGCCGCCGAGCTACGTAAAAGCGCTTAGCCTGCGCACGGCTCGCACGCTGGACGGCGTATTTCGGCATTACGTCAAGAGCCCGCGCGAATACGCGTTGGCTTCGGCCTTGGTATTGGGCCTCAAAGACGACGTCGATCAGGAAACCAAACAGGCGTATGCCAACACCGGTACCACCCACATCATGGCCGTGTCGGGGTTGCAGGTGGGCTTGCTGCTTACGGTGTTCATGTGGGTGTTGACGCGGTTTTTCGGGGCTACACGCGGTTTTCGGTATTGGTCGGCGGCCGTGGGGTTGGTGGTAATTTGGGGCTACGCCTTCGTGACGGGTGCGTCGGCGTCGGTGCTGCGCGCGGCCACGATGTTCACCTTCGTGATCATGGGGCGTGCCTTCAACCGGCAGAGTAACATGTACAACACGCTGGCCGTGGCGGCTTTCGTGCTGCTCTGCTACAACCCGTACCTGCTGGCCGATGTAGGTTTTCAGCTGTCATTTCTAGCTGTGCTAAGCATCGTGTATTTGCAGCCTCGTATTGCCAAATGGGTTGATTTCAAAGATTTAGCGGCTAGTCGGCTGCGCAGCTGGCAATCGCAGGCGGTGCAACGAAGTTGGAAATGGGCCGGTTGGGTAGCCGATTGGGTGTGGCAGGCTGTGGCGTTGTCGCTGGCAGCGCAGGTGGCTACGTTCCCGTTAGGCCTGTATTATTTTCACCAGTTTCCGCTCAGCTTTTTGCTGTCTAATCTGGTGGCGGTGCCCATTTCGTCGTTGGCCGTGGTGGTGGGCGTTGGGTTGCTGGCGATCAAAGGGCTTGTGGCGGCTATTCAGCTTGTAATGCCCGCTGCCGCTTTTCTCGATTGGCTGCCCCGGACGGTGGCGTGGCTGTTTGAGCGCACCATTTGGCTGTTCAACGAATATATTTTCTGGATTGGCCGCCAATTGCCCAATGCTCTCATAACCGGAATTCACCTTACCCCGGCGCAAACGGGGCTGCTGTTTGCCGTGATTCTGGCTTTACTCGCTTTTCTGGCCTTGCACCGGTTGCCGTGGCTGGGTGTGGCGTGTGCTCTGCTCGCGATGTTTACCGGAAGTCGGGTGTGGGCCGAGCGTCAGTTGGGCAAGGAAGCGCAGTTTATTGTGTACAATGTGCCACATCGGTCGGTATGTGGATTTTGGCAAGGGTCTGTCTCACAAATAGTTACTCCAGACTCCTTGCCGCTCTCGGGAGCCGGACGTGCGTATCATATTGAGCCGGGGCTGGTGGAGCACCAGATGCAACAGGTTGCCTATCAAGCGGGTTGGCATGATACGGCCGTGCCTGCCACATGCGCTACCGACGGGCTGGTGCTGACCGTCTGGCACGGGCTGCGCGTGGCGTTCGTTTCGGGAAGAGTGGAGGGGGCCCGGCAGCCGTACCCGGTAGATGTGGTGGTGCTTCGGCGCAACGCCCGCGTGCGCCCCGAAGAACTCGCCGTGCTGTTTGGGCATACGGCCACGGTGGTGCTGGACTCCTCCTGCAAGTTCTGGTATGCAGCAAAACAAACTGTTGCTTTGCAAGAAGCTGGTTTACAGGTATATGACGTAGCAAAAAGCGGCGCTTTCACAAGAAAGGTCCGTGACTAGAGATTTTACGTATATCTTGATGTAGCCGCAACGTCCAACTCAGCTGTTGCGCTATATAGTTTCTTCGTAGCACCATTTTTGTTACGTTTGAATTTACCGATCTGCTGAAAGGGCGTTGAGTGTGAGGTAGATAACGGAATCTGCTGCACCGCTCGATTCTTTCAGCATCGCTTAGCCACGACGACCATGGACAACATCAACATGCCTACTGAGGAGCTGGAAGCGCTGCGCTACATTCGCTACGAATGCCGCGACGCGATTGGCTACGTTACGCTCAACCGCCCCGACAAGCGCAATGCGTTGAGTTCCGATATGGTATCGGAACTGAAACAGGCGTTTGCGTTTGCCGAAGAAGATGACCTGTGCAAAGTCATTGTGCTGCGCGCCGAGGGCAAGGTCTTCTGCGCCGGTGCCGATTTGGCCTACATTCAGGAGCTGCAAGGGTTTGGCTACACCGATAACCTAGCCGACTCGACGCACCTGATGCAGCTTTTTCACCAAATCTATACGCTGAACAAAGTGGTGATCGGGCAGGTGCAGGGCCATGCGTTGGCGGGCGGCTGCGGCCTGGCCACCATCTGCGACTTTGCATTTGCCGTCCCGGAAGCCAAATTTGGCTATACGGAGGTAAAAATCGGCTTTTTGCCGGCCATTGTGAGCGTGTTTTTACTGCGCAAAATAGGGGAGGCCCGCACCAAGCAGTTGCTGCTCACCGGCGACATCATCAACGCGCAGCAGGCCGCCGATTTTGGCTTGGTCAATTTCTTGGTGCCGCAGGAAGAGCTGGCCGACCAAGTGTACCAGTTTGCGCGCCGATTGTGCGTCGAGAACTCGGCTCAGAGCATGGAAATCACCAAGGAAATGCTGGCCCGCATCCCCGAAATGCCTTTGGAGGACAGCCTGCGCTATGCCGCTCACATGAACGCCGAAGCCCGCGGCTCCCTTGACTGCCGTCGGGGTATTGCGGCCTTCCTCAACAAGGAAAAAATTACCTGGGAAAATTAATCCGGCGTCTTTTCAGTGCCTAATAGGTGAGTGCGAGCGCTTCGTCAAGCGTTTGTGCTCACTTTCTTTTTCGCCTTCCAATCAAAAACATCTGGCCTATGGCCTTGGTTAGCAACGCATGACAACGCTGGCAGCCGCGGCCGTTACAACGGCTACTTTCTTGGGAATGGAATTCGTGGCTTGGTTCATGCACAAATACGTGCTGCACGGAGCCCTGTGGTTTTTGCACCGCTCGCACCACGTGCGGCACCCACACCGGTTCGAGCGCAACGATTTCTTTTTCCTGTTTTATGGCTCGCTGTCGATGCTGTTTATCATTTACGGGTCGGATGCGAAAGACTGGCGGTTTTGGGTGGGCGTTGGTATCGCGGCCTACGGCACGGTGTATTTTTTCGTGCACGACGTGCTGATTCACGGCCGACTTCGGTTTTGGCGCAAGTCGCGCAATACGTATTTGCGGGCGCTGAACATGGCCCACAAAATGCACCATAAAACCACCGGCCGCGATGGCTCAGAGGAATTTGGAATGCTCTGGGTATCAAAAAGATACTTTTCACTGGCTGCGCGTAAGCCAGCTCCAACCAACAAAATGCGGCGCGCTTCATCGCTGAATTCGTAGCAGGACAGAACTTGTGGGACACTTTTCGATCAGCGATTTAGAAAACCTTTCCGGCATCAAGGCCCACACCATCCGAATGTGGGAGCAGCGCTATGGCATCCTGCGGCCGGTGCGTACCTCTACCAACATCCGCACGTATTGCGACGAAGACCTGCGCCGCTTGCTGAACGTGGCGACGCTGTGCGGCCGCGGCTACCGCATTTCGCGCGTGGCCCAACTCAGCGAGCAAGAGCTTTCACAGGCCGTTATGTCGTGCTGCGACGATGCCCACGACCATGTGCAGCAGGTCAATGCGATGCTGGCTTCGATGCTGGAAATGAACGAGCTACATCTGTGCAAGCAACTCGTCTGGACCATTCAGCAGCTGGGCTTTGAGAAGGCTTTTATGCACGTGGCCTATCCGTTTCTGGCACGCATTGGCATTATGTGGCAAGCGGGCACCGTCAATCCGGCGCATGAGCACTTGGTAACCAATATCTTACGGCAGAAGCTGATGGCCGCTACCGATGCTTTGGTACCGGTGCAGCCGGCCGAGTCGCTGCGGTGGGTGCTGTTTTTGCCCGAAGGAGAGATGCACGAACTGGCGTTGCTTTTCATGAACTACACCTTGCGAGCCCGCGGCCACCACGTGCTCTACCTGGGGCAAAATCTTCCGTCAGCGGAGCTGGAAGCCGTGTGCGAAACCTACAAGCCCTACGCTCTCTGCACCGTTATGACGGCCGTGCCTGAGCGCGACCAAGTGCAAGCGTACATCGACCGAGTGGCCCGTCTGTGCCCCGACACGGTGCTGTACCTCTACGGCCCGTTGGCTCACCAAGAAAACCTAGTGCTCACGAGCAGCATGGTGCGGCTGCGTTTGATGACCGATTTCTTGGCCGTAGCTGATCAGTTGCGCCCTACTACGGTAGCGCAGTAATATTTTTTTGTCTTTTTTACTTTTTTGTAGGGCCGTCGGTGCGCCAATTGGTGGTACTGACGGCTTTTTTAGTTGGATTTTTATCGTGCGAAATCTGTGTTTCACAGACCAAATTTCTGTGCTTGGCGAATACTCCTCCAGAAGTCGGCGCAGCACAGCAGTGGTACGTACCTTGCCCGGAAGGCGAACGAATGGCGGGAGGGGGTAAGAATTTTTTGGCAGCTATGCCCACCTTTTAAATCTTCTCGTATATTTGTTTAACTTTTTGCCACGAAAAGCTAAACAGTATGACCTCTTTAGAATTTACCGATCAAGTACAAAAGATTTCTTACTCTCTAAAGCCCGTGGCCATGAACCTGACCCGTGATGCCGACGATGCCAAGGATCTTGTACAAGAAACTCTGCTCAAGGCGTTGCTTAACAAGGACAAGTTTAAAGCGGGTACCAATTTGAAGGCGTGGTTGTACACCATCATGCGCAACACCTTCATCAACAACTACAACAAGATCACCAAGCGCAATAGCAATATTGACAGCACGGAGTATTTCCAGTACTTCAACACCGACGAGAACTACATTACCCACAACGGCGCCACCAGCGACTTTGTGGTCACCGACATCAACGAAGCCATTTCCAGCCTCAGCGCCGACTACCGTACGCCCTTTATGATGTACTACATCGGCTACAAGTATCTGGAGATTGCCGAGAAGTTGCAGATTCCGATTGGTACGGTCAAAAACCGTATTCACATTGCCCGTAAAGAGCTTAAAGACGCTCTGAAGGTATACGCCCCCGGCGTGTAGGGAATAGGGAGAGAGTACAACCGCCCCGGGCGTATCGCGGGCCGCGGGTGAATCAGCTACTGGCTGAGTCGCTCGCGGCCCGACTTGTTCCTAGCCCTTGCAGCTGATTTGGGGTAGATTACAAGTATTTGATAATTAGACAGTTATATACGAAGCCGATTGGAAGGCTTTTTCCTCCTTTCTTTGCCCGCCATATCGGGACGACCAAATCAGCGTAATCAGTGCAAGCAGCAAAATCAGCGATTGTTATTGGGGCCGGCTTTGCCAGTTTGTCGGCGGCTACTTCGTTGGCCCAAGCAGGGTATCGCGTGACGGTGCTGGAAAAAAACGAAGGCCCCGGCGGCCGGGCCCGCGTGTTTCGGGCTGAGGGCTTCACCTTCGATATGGGCCCAAGCTGGTATTGGATGCCGGATGTGTTCGAGCAGTACTTTGGCCGTTTCGGGCACAAAGTCGCCGATTTCTACGAGCTAGTGCGTCTCGATCCGTCGTATGCGGTCATTTTTGGCGAAAACGATTTCCTGAATATCCCGGCGCAAATGCCTGCCCTGCGCCAGATGTTTGAGGAGCTGGAACCGGGCAGCGCCGCGCAGCTCGACGAGTTTTTGCGGCAGGCCGCTTATAAGTACGAAGTCGGCATCAACAAATTTGTGCACATGCCCGGCCGGTCGCTCATGGAGTTTGCCGACCCACGCCTGCTCGTAGATGCCGTGCGCCTCGACGTGCTGCAAAGCATGAGCAAGCACGTGCGCCGCTTTTTTCACAATGAGAAGCTGCTCAAGCTGATGGAGTTTCCGGTGCTGTTTCTGGGCGCCACGCCCCAGAACACGCCCGCCCTGTACTCGCTGATGAATTATGCCGATCTGGCCCTTGGCACATGGTATCCGCAGGGGGGCATGCACAAGATTGTGGAGGCCATGGTGCAAGTGGCTCAGGAGCAAGGTGTTGTACTTGAGTGTGCGCAAGAGGTCCAGGAAATTGTAGTAGAAAAAGGCCGCGCTACGGGTGTGCGCACGGCCAGCGGCTTCCGGGCTGCCGACGTAATAGTAGCCGGCGCCGACTACCATCATGCTGAGCAGCACCTGCTCGCGCCTGAGTACCGCCACTACGACCAGAAGTACTGGGATACGCGCACCATGGCGCCGTCGTCGCTGCTCTTTTACTTGGGCGTCAACAAGAAACTGGCGCGTTTGCAGCACCATAATCTGTTTTTCGACGAAGACTTCAACCGCCACGCTCAAGAAATTTATGAGCAGCCGCAATGGCCTACTAAGCCGCTTTTTTACGCGTCGGTGCCGAGCAAAACCGATGCGTCGGTAGCGCCCGAAGGCTGCGAAAACCTGTTTCTGCTCATGCCCGTGGCCCCCGACCTCGCCGATCCGGAAGAAACGCGCGAACGCTATTACCATCTGATGATGGACCGTCTCGAGCGTCTCACGGGCCAAAGTATCCGCGACGCCGTAGTGTTTAAGCGCAGCTACGCCCACGCCGATTTCGTCAGCGACTACCATAGCTTTAAGGGCAATGCCTACGGTTTGGCCAACACGCTTCGGCAAACGGCTATTCTGAAGCCCTCGCTTAAAAGCAAGAAGGTCAGTAACTTGTATTTCACAGGTCAGCTGACGGTGCCGGGGCCGGGAGTGCCGCCTTCGCTTATTTCGGGGCAAGTGGTGGCCAAGGAAGTTGTGAAGGAGAACTCATGAAACACGATTCACAAGAATTGCTAACTGCTAACTGATTTTGGACCACGTTGCCCTCTTCGATCAGACCAGCTTGGCGTGTAGTAAGCTGATTACCAAGCGCTACAGCACGTCGTTTACGCTGGGTATTCGCACACTCGATGCGCGCTTTCACCTGCCGGTGTACGCCGTATATGGCTTTGTGCGCTGGGCCGACGAAATCGTGGATACGTTCCACGACCACGACAAAGCCGCCTTGTTTGCCGACTTCAAGCGCCAGACTTACGAAGCGCTCGATATGCGCTTTAGCTTGAGCCCGGTGCTGCACGCTTTCCAGTTGATGGTGCACCGCTACGGCATTGATAAAGAGTTTATTGACGCCTTTTTGCGGAGCATGGAAATGGATCTGGAAGACCAGAGCTACAACCAGTCGTTGTACAACGAATACATCTACGGCTCGGCGGAAGTAGTAGGCCTGATGTGTTTGCGCATCTTCTGCGAAGGCGACCAAGCCCAGTTTGAGCAGCTGCGGGAGCCCGCCTGCCGCTTGGGAGCCGCTTTTCAGAAGGTGAATTTTCTGCGCGACATCCGATCCGACTACGAAGAGCGGGGCCGCGTCTATTTTCCGGGCGTTTGCTACGAAACCTTCAACGACGAGGTGAAGCGTGAAATAGAGGCCGATATCCGGGCCGATTTTGATGCGGCGTATGTGGGCATTATGCAGCTGCCACGCTCGGCGAAGCTGGGCGTGTACTTGGCCTATGTGTATTATCTGAAGCTTTTCCACAAGATCCGGCAGCTACCTGCGGCACGAATTTTGGGCGGCCGGGTGCGCGTTCCCGACAACACCAAGCTGTTATTGCTGCTGGGGTCGTACTTTCGCTTTCGCCTGCGGGCCATCTGATCACGAATTCTATGCCGCGTGAAGCTGCTTGTTATCTTTCTTTCGCTGCTTTTCACCTTACCCGCTGCCGTGCCCGCTAGCTCGCCCTATCACCTGCCCAACCTGCGTCGTCATTATGAACAAGCCGCTGCCGACAAAAAGGCGGGCGAAAAGTTTTATCAGCTCATGGCCGACTACAACGAGCGCGACGCCGTGGTGCTGGCTTACAAAGGAGCGGCTGAAGCCATTCGGGCCCGCGATGCTTCTATGTTCAACAAGCTCACGTATGTGCAGGACGCCAGCCGTACGTTTGAACAAGCCGTCGCGCTGAACCCGACCAATGCCGAAGTGCGGTTTCTGCGCTTTAGCGTCGAGACTAACTTGCCGAGCTTTTTGGGCCTGAGCCAACACGTAGAAGAAGACAAACAAGTGCTGCTCAGTGCGTTGCTGAATCACCCAAAATCGGGGCTGGACGCGGAAGCCTTCCGCACGGTACGTGGTTTCCTGATCGAGCGCAGCCACGTAAGCGGCGCCGAAGCGCAGCAACTAGCGCGCATAACGGAGTAAAATAGGTATGAACTATATGCAAAAAGCCCCGCACTGCGGGGCTTTTTGCATATAGTTCATAATCAAGCGTTTGTGTAGAAGCGGCTTCGGCACTAAATTCTTAGCGCTGCCTGAGTTCATAGAAAGTGCCTGAAAGCTCAAGGCTAAAAATACGCAGCATCTTGGTCCTGATTCTGTTTCAGATAGCTGAACCGTATGGGGGAGAGATTCCGTATCTTCAAATGCCACCGGTTCAGTTATAACTTTCTGATTGCTTTCGTGGTTACCGAGCTATGCCGCACCATCTGAGCGTCCGTATCGACCCCAATTCCGGCTTCTGTTTCGGCGTCATCTATGCCATCCAGATGGCTGAAGACATCCTAGCGGAGGAAGCGTACCTCTATTGCCTTGGCGACATCGTGCACAACGACGAAGAAGTGGAGCGCCTGGAAAAGCGTGGCCTGCGCATCATCGATTACGAAACCTTCGCGCAGCTTCGCAATGAAAAAGTATTGATTCGGGCCCACGGCGAGCCGCCAAGCACCTACCAGATGGCGCTTCAAAACAACCTAACGCTGATCGACGCCTCGTGCCCAGTGGTGTTGAAGCTGCAAAACCGCATCAAAACCAGCTACGATAAGCGCGAGCAGATCTTTATCTACGGCAAGCACGGCCACGCCGAGGTGCGCGGCCTGCTCGGCCAGACCAGCGGTGACGCCGTCGTGTTTGAGAATATCGATGAGCTGTTGCGCCACGAGCTGCCGGCCAACATCACGCTGTATAGCCAGACCACCAAGAGCACCGATAGCTTTTACCGCATCAAAGGCGAGCTGGAGCAGCGCGGTTACGCCGTGAATGCCAACGACACGATTTGTAGGCAGGTAAGCAACCGCGACAAAGACTTGCGCAAGTTTGCGGCGCAGTACGACCAAATCGTGTTTGTGTCGGGCACCAAAAGCAGCAACGGAAAGGTGCTCTACCAAGTGTGCAAAGACACCAATCCGCGCACGCATTTCATCTCTAAAGTCGAGGAAATTCAGGCCGGGTGGTTCCAGCCCGGCGACTCCGTGGGCATCTGCGGGGCCACCAGTACTCCCATGTGGCTGATGGAAGACGTGCGCGATGCGCTGCTTAGTTTGTAAGTTGTTGATTATAAATAACTTATAAAAAAGTATAAAATAACTATGATGCAGGTAGTTTCGGAGCCAAATGCACTAGTGCGCCTCAAGCCAACGCCGGTAGGCTATACCGGCGTGCTGATTGCGGGCGCAATTGTGGTGGCTTGGGCGGCCCTGCTGACGTATTTGCTGGCCTATTACCGCCCCAACTGGCTGACGCCGTGGCCTTACCTGCTGCTGCTGCTCCAGACGCATTTGTACACGGGCTTGTTCATCACCGCCCACGACGCCATGCACGGCGTCGTAAGCCCGCACAAGCGGCTAAACAATTTTATCGGGACAGTTACGGCCTTACTGTTTGCCTTCAACTGGTTTCCGCGAATGCTGCCCAAGCACCACCAGCACCACCGCCACGTGGCCACCGAAGACGACCCCGATTTCCACGATGGTCGTCATGCCAGTTTTCTGCCGTGGCTGGCCCGCTTCGCCTGGAACTACGTAACGTGGTGGCAAGTGGCGCTTATGGCCCTTACCTACAACGTGCTCAAGCTTGCCTTCCCGATGGCCAACGTCATCGCTTTCTGGATGATACCAGCGGTGCTGGCTACTGTGCAATTGTTTTTTTTCGGCACCTACTTGCCGCACCGGGGTGAGCACGCCACCGACAATCCGCATAAGTCGCGCAGTCAGTTTCGGCACCATGCCTGGGCCTTCCTGAGCTGTTATTTCTTCGGCTATCACTATGAGCACCACGACCAGCCTTATTTGCCGTGGTGGCGCTTGTGGCGCGCCAAAGACGCAATAGGATAGGCATGATATAGTACTGAAAATCAAATAATTGCCCTGACACACAAAAGCTGCCTCAGCGCTGAAGCGGCTTTTGTGTGTCAGGGCAATTATCAAGACAAAAAGATTGCCCGTTCTCCGTAGTGTTACCGCCGCAATATCGAAAGACATGGTGCACCCTCTCGGCTGCCTGACAATTCATGTAGAGATCAAAAGGAGAAATATTGCCGTAGCAGGCGACGCACTAGTATAATTTTTAGAAAGGATTTTATTCTTCTGATAAGCGTCTGGGCAAACCGAGCAATTCCACTCTAAAGCGTTGATATACCGATAATTGTCCTTATCATTCGCTGCCCAATTAATCGAGTGCGGACAGGCTTAAGTCTCTTGTCATAGCTATTTGAGATAATGAAGTTGTTGTCCCTTTTGCTGTCAAAATCCTACTACCGCCTGCTGTTGCTGGGGGGTACTGTGGTCTTGCTGGTGGCTTTCCTGACGGTTGTTTTCTCCTATGTGCAGGAGCAAAACCTGATAGCGGCCCCAGCTCCGGAAACAGCTTATCAGACTTCAACCCAGCCTGCGCCACTCGTCACGGAAGCCAGCATCACGCTGCAACAAGCCAAACGAAATCTGCAGCGCGCCCAGGTCGGCTCCGATCCGCGAAAGATGGCCAAAGCGTATCTCGCCGTGGGCTCAGCCCATTTGTCGTTGCGCCATTATGGGCGGGCCTTGCTGCATTTCCGCCGCGCGTTGCGGTTGCAGCAGCAGTTAGGCGATGCGCAAGGCGCTGCAACGGCGCTTAGCTATCTCGGACACGCGCAGTTTGTGCAAGGCGACACTGGCCAAGCCCGTGATACGTACCAAAAAGCCTTGGTGGCCTTTGCCAAATCACGGAATTCTTCGGGCGAAGCACGGGTATTCGGCCTGCTGGGCGAGTTGTATGCCAGCCAGCAAGCGTGGCCCAAGGCACTGGCCGCCTACGAGCGTGCTTTTGCCACTTGGAAGGTATTGGGCGATGACCCCGAGCAAGTGACAGCGCTCAACCGCATTGGGTTTGCGATGGCGCAACAGCACCACTACAGCCGGGCGCTTTACTACTTGCATCAGGCTTTAGACGGCTCTTCGGCTCTCCACGATAGCGCTCGCACAGGACGGACGTTCAGCACCATGGGCAGCATTTATCAGGCAATGGGTAGCTACGAATTGGCGGCTGGTTTCTACAAGCAGGCCGTTCAGAATATGCCCGTAGCAACTCCGCCCGGTCTGCGCGCCACGACTTTGCAAGCACTGGCTACTGCCCACGATTCGCTTCACGACCAAGCCTCGGCTGCCCACTATCTGTTGGAGGCTATTCCCGCGGCCCGCCTCGACCGCTCGAAGGTATTGCTTAGCAATCTTTACCAAAACCTGGCGGCTGTGTACGAGCACGCGCACGAGTACCGTAAGTCAGTGCAGGCGCTAAATCAGTATAACCACCTGCAGGACAGCACGTTCGCAGAGCAACGTTCGGCTCAGATCGCAGAATTGCAGTTGCGGTATGAAACCGAGAAAAAAGAGCGCGAAATCCAACTCTTAACCAAAAACCGGCAGTTGCAGGAAGCGGCGCTGTATCGCCAGAAAATACTGCTCTACCTGCTGGCTACGGCTGCGGTGCTCCTGCTGACGGCGGTAGTGGCCCTGTACCGTAACCGGCAACAGCAGCTGCGCATCAACAGCTTGCTGGCGCGAAAAAACGACTCTATTCAACGCCAAAAGGAGGAGTTGGATCGCATCAACCGAACCAAAGACACGCTTTTTTCGGTGATTTCGCACGATTTGCGTACGCCCCTGAGCTCCTTATATTCGCTGCTGGCCCTGATCAACATGGGCACAGTGCCTACCGAGCGCATGCAAGCCCACACCGACCGCCTGACGCGCATGCTCGACGGCACGTTGCGGCTGCTCGATAACCTGCTCAACTGGTCGGCGTCACAGATGCAAGGCGAAGGAGCCCGCAGTGAGCGGCTGCGTCTGGATGCGCTCATCGAGGAAACTCAGGCTTTTCTGCTGGGTGACGCTGACCGCAAGAACATATTGTTAATCAACGAGGTACGAGAACCCAGTGTGGTCCGCGCCGACCTCAACATGACGCGCCTGATTCTACGTAACCTGCTAAGCAACGCCATCAAATTTACGCCCGAAGGCGGCACCGTAACGGTATCGGCGGTGCGGCGCAGCGCGATGTGGGAAATCGCCGTGACGGATACGGGCGTAGGCATTCCGGTCGCCGACCAGGAAAAAATATTTGGGGCCGACGAGCCGCACTCCACGCTCGGAACCGACAAGGAAAAGGGCACCGGTCTGGGCCTGCGGCTGTGCAAAGACTTTGTGGAGCGCAACGGCGGCGAGCTAACGTTTAGCAGCCGGGTAGGGTGGGGCAGTACGTTCCGGTTTACGCTGCACACCGCTCAGGATTCGGTTTCGCTGCATTCGTTGCAAACCACTGAGCAGGAAGCGCAAACGGAGAGCGAAGCTAATTCTGCCGCCGGATAAGGCTCCGATTGACCACCCGCTCTGTTACGCGTTCGCGGTAAGTTTGGCCCAGGGGCAGTACGTGGCCCCCAACGCGGATCTCCAGATTGCTCACCGACTCGATCAGGGCCGAATTGACAAGATAGGAGCGGTGCGTGCGCACAAAAAGCCCGGGCGGCAACTGCTCTTCCAGATTTTTCAGATTGACCAGCGTGAGGTGCGTCCTTCCATCCGCCGTGTTGATTTTGGTGAAATCCTTCAGCGCCTCGATGTAGAGCACGTCGCGGTAATGCAGGCGCACAAACTGCGAATCGGTGCGAATAAAAAACGAGCCCCAGCCCGAAAGCATATCCTGTTGGGCGTCGCTGCTGGACAGGGTAGCGCGTAGGATGTTGGATACCTTATTGACGGCTCGCAGAAATCGCTCCAGCGAAATCGGTTTAAGCAGAAAATCAATGACATCCAGATTGAAGCCTTCCATGGCGTACTGCGGGTGCGCGGTCATGAGCACGACCAACGGCGGTTGGCGCAACGAGCGCACCAGGTCCAGCCCGCTCAGGTGAGGCATGGTCACATCCGAAAACAACAATTGGACCTCGTGGTCGAGTAGGTAGCGGTGCGCCTCCAGCGGATCGGAAAAGACCGCTTTCACTTCCAGAACGTCTGTCATTGCCACGTAAGCCTGCAACAAATCCAGCACCAGCGGATCATCGTCGAGTAGCAGACAGGTAATCTTCATGAGCTGTTTTGTGGGGAGCGAAGGTGAAAGAAAGGTTAATTCTTCTCGAATTATAACAAGTTTTTATGGGAAGATAACAATCTCGACCCCTGTTATTTGGGTGTTGGTCTACTTTTGCCAGCACTTGCTCTACTTCAAACGTCCTGCCCTTGCTAGCACACGTATCTTTTTGCAATCTTCCTCCGTACGCTCCGCCCCCGACACCACCGTTTGCTCTGCTTGCTCCTGATGCACACCCAGATTGCTAACTCGTTGGGAATGAACCGCCCGTATTTGCCACCCACCACCCAGATGCCCGTTGTATTGGGCGTCGAATTGACCATTGCCCAACACGAAGGCCTGCGCCGCTCGTTGCGTTCGACCTTCGGCGTCAATACGCGGGCCATCAACCTGCGCATCGATCCGGGCATGGATCTTATCTACCTGTGTGAGACCACGTTGCCGGGCTCGCTGGCCTGCTTGGCGCCGCTGACCCGACCGGGCGTTACGGCTGTAACGCTGCGCCGCGCCCAACTCGACTGGAACCCCGGCGCGGGCACCAACATTGGCCGGGGCACACCCACCCTGGCTGCCCTCGAAACCGGCAACTGCTTTTTGGCGGCCAACAGCCGCAAAGTCCCGATTGCTTCGTTTAGCAGCCGCAACGTGCACGCTTCGCATATTTCTATGGAGATGCAGGGCGAGCCTAACCTGCTGGAGTACCTGCGGGCCGACTGGTTTACCCTGGAAATATCCGGTACCAACCGCCGCCGCCTAACGCGTCCGCTGGCGCTGAGCGCTTCCCTGGAATTCAACGTGCAGTATGCGCAACAACCCATCAAGGACTAAGTAAGTGCTTGATTATGAGATAATTGCAAAAAGGCCCGGAATTCAGTGAATTCCGGGCCTTTTTGCAATTTGTGCAGCTACAATTGTGGCTTAGTGCGCGTCGGTGTGCACGTTGTTGGTTTTCTTGCAGCAGTCGGGGAGGCGGTTGTAGGCGCGGGCATCGGCTGGTTTGTCGTCGGCATCGTAGCCAGTGCGCTGCACGGCGGCGCGCAGGGCGTCGGAGTTGGTTTTGTCGGGGCGATACGTAACGGTCAGGACTTTGCTGGGAACATCAAGATTGGCCTCCTGCACGCCTTTTTCGTAAGCCATCGCCTTTTCGAGGCGCGCCTTGCACATGTCGCACACGGCCGAGGTTTTCATCTGAAACTGCTCAGAAGCGCCTTTGGCTTTTGCAGTTTGGGCAAACGAAGCCGGTGCCACGACCAGCATCAGAAACGCAACGATGAAAGATTTAAAGGTTTTCATATTAATCTGACAATGAATGTGTTACAAATAATCGGGCGTTGCCGCAGCAAGTCGGGCAATGCTTAAACAAAGAGTTTGCCGAAAGCAGATCCCGCGCTTACTCGATTTTAAAGCGCAATCCGCCGTAGGTCAGGCGGCCATAGGTTGGTCCCCAAACCATAGCAGCGTCGAAGTTCGGTCCAAACGGTGCATACGCCCCCGCAATGGGGTTGCGCTGCCGATAATCCGTTAGGTTTTCAACGCCGGCATACACTTCAAAGCGCTTGAAAGCTCTGGTAATCTGAGCGTTGAATAAGGCGTAACGCGGTGCGTTGGGCAGTGTAGCATCGCCGGTGCCGTGCTGATGGCCTAAGCCACCGGGCGTATGCGCCAGCGGGCGTTGCCCGTACCACTGCATGGTCAGGTCGGCGCGCCACTTGTCGAAGGCAGAAGCATAGCCCAGGTTCGCAAACACCCGATGCGGTGCTGTAAGGGGCTTGGGCAGCAGCTGGCCTTCGTAGGTAGTGCGCACGTCGAGGTATTTGTAAGCGGCCTTGGCTTGTAGTCCTTTCACGGGTTCTACCTGCACCTCGGTTTGGAAGCTGCGCGAAAACGAGCGCCCACCAGGTTCGAGGTTGCCAATGACCAGGAGGGAGCTCGACGTGTACGGGTCGGCTACAATCTGATTCTGAAACTCCGTGTGGTAGTAATCAGCCACCACGGTGGCCTGCCGGCCGGCTACCGTGAAATATTGCGTGAAGCTGCCACCCAGATTCCAAGCCTTTTCGGGCCGCAGGTCGGGGTTGATTACGAACTCACGTGAGCTGACCAGCATGCCGCTGTTTTCGGCCAGTGGGTTCGCTGTGCGAAAGCCACTGCCCGCCGCCACGCGCAAAATCGTGTTTGGCCGGACGTCGTATTTCACGTTCAAACGCGGCGTCAGGAACCATCCGTACAGGTTATGTCGATCGAGCCGCAGGCCAGTCACAACGGTCAGATTACGAGTGTTTTGGTACGTATACTCGGCGAAGGCGCCGGGCACCCGCTCCAACCGGTTGCGGTGTTCGCGCCGGAAGCGCTCCGCGTCGGTTTCGGTAGAGTAGATAAAGCCCGTGCGGTACAGCTCGCGGTAGTCGTCGTGCAGGTAGTTCAGGCCCACGCGGTAGGTATGCGCCGTAGTGCCCAACACGCTCTGAAACAGCAAGGTAGCCAAGCCCGTGCGTTGCGAGCCGTTGTAGGTGCGCAGGCCGTACTTTGAGTCAAATGCGTAGTTTGTGCCCGAAAGCAGCAAACCCAGGCTCTGGTAGGGGCGGCCCGGCCACGTGTACGACGTCTTCGAATAGCCCGTGTAGCGATCGGTAGTGAGCGTAGTACCGTAGTAACCGGAAGGTGCGTCGGGCCGAAAATCAACTTGCCCTCCCTGACGCGTTTCGCGCAACGCGCCCAAGCCCACTTCGCTCACAATGCCTTTGTCAGACTTGTATTTCCACTTGTTAAACGCATTGTACTGCGTGGCGAGCGGCAGGTCCAGAAAGCCATCCTTATTACGATCGACGCGGCGACCCAAGTGGTCGGAGTGAAGCATAAGCACGGTGCTCAGCTTCGACGTCAGCTGGGTCGAGGCGTTCAGGTTAAGATCGAATTTGCCGAGGTCGTTGCCGTAAGCATTCAGCAGCAGCCGGTCGGTTTTCTCGGGCTCTTTCAGCCGCACGTTTACTTGGCCCGAAATGCTTTCGTAGCCGTTCACCACCGAACCCATGCCTTTGATAATGTCGATGCTCTCGATCCAGGTGCCCGACAAATAGCTTAGGCGATAAGGCGTCGAAAGCCCGCGCAAGGCCGGCAGGTTGTCTACGGTAAGCAGCGAGTAAGCCCCATCCAGGCCCAGCAGCTGAATCTGCTTGGCCCCCGAAACGGCATCGGTCGTGGAAACTTCCACGGAGGCATTTGTTTCGAAGCTTTCGGCCAGGTTACAGCACGCTGATTTGGTCAAATCGCGGCTGGTAATCATTTGCGAGTTGGTGGGCGTAAGCGCAGAATAGGCCACTGCTCTGCCTTCGACCTTTACCTCGCCCAGCTCCGTGGCCCGCCGCAACGCAATGCGCACAAAGGCGCTGCTGCCAGCGGGAATGGCTATAGTATCGGCTTTATAGCCTAAATAGTTGATAATGAGTTGGTTGTATTCGTTATGTGCTGGGCGGGCCAAACTGAATACTCCCGTGTTGTCCGTGGAAGCGGCGTCGGTAGAAGTGCCGCGCCAGCGCACGGTAGCGCCTGGCAAAGCGGTGGCCGCAGCCGCATCCGTAACCTGCCCGCGGAGCGGCGCAACGGCATCGGATTGAGCCAAAGTCGCTGCCGTGCTGCTCAGCAGTAAACCGAGCGTCAACAACAGGGGCCCTGTGATACTATTCATGTCGTCAAGAAGTTAAGCTTTTTCGTTCGGAAAAGAAATGGCCGGACCACACCGGACCACTCTTCAGGCGGCAAAGCCGCAAATCGAAAAGCCTAGACGACGAGCGTGCAAACAAATGCCAGCAACAAACGGCCGGCGCGGGGCGGGGGCGAACTATCGGCGGCGTACCAGCGCGTGGCTTGCGCTACAACTGCGGCCGGCGGTAGCGCAGGCCAGCAAGTGGCCGGCAGCGGCACCGCCACCCAATCGGGCACCAGCGATTTCACCCAAGCCAACTGCGGTGAGGACGAATCCAGCTTGTGGAAATGGGTGCTGAAATCGCAGCACGCGCCTTTGAGTTGTGCCTTGTGTGGGGCAGAAGTGTGACCCGCGCTTGCCACCGACATAGGCGACGGACAACGGTGGTGAGGCGTACTAAAAACCACCGACGCCGTGCTCCGACCGCTTTCCCGGCAGGTGTGCTGCAGCACCGTCAGGCCCACCGAAGAGGCGAGTACCAGCAGGGCCAGCATAGCACTGAAGAGCCGATGAGACAAGGGGCGTTTCACGAGTACAAAAGTACGCAACAGTTGCCACTACTCCGCGCAAAATGGGGTGTGCACAAGTGCAGAATTCAGCTATCGAAATTTCATTTTAACGGTAAAACTCAAGCCTGACATTTTGGCAAAACCCGTTCCGGAGTTCCCCGCTTTTTACCTCGCTTGTATATAACCATGGCAAAAAACCGCTTCTAATAGTCTAAAAACGATGTTTTACGTAGTGGTAGAAAATGGTAAATCGTGGTTGCCTTTTGAGGGGCATTGCGTACTTTTGCTATTATCCCTTTTCTGATTCCAATCAGCAATTATGAACCTTCTCTCTGGCGAATATGAGTGCAAGCTTGACCCGAAAGGGCGCTTGGTGCTGCCCGCCAAAGTCAAGGCTAATTTGCCCGAATCGTCGGGGAGCCAACTCGTACTGGTGCGCGGTTTTGAGCCGTGTCTGGTGCTCTACCCGCGGGCGGCGTGGCGCGTGATTCACGATAAGGTGATGGCGCTCGATGAGTTCAACGAGGAGTACCGTCAGTTTCAGCGCAATTTCTTCCGCGGTATGACGGAAGTCGAACTCGACAACATCGGGCGCTTTATGCTGCCGCGCACAATGCTACGCTATTCGGGTATCGAGAAGGAAGCCATCATTGTGGGATTGGGCAACCGCTGCGAAATCTGGGATCCGGAGCGCTACGAAGAATTCCTGATCAAAGATCAGCAGAGCTTCTCGAAGCTGGCGCAAAAATTCCTGACCAACGAAACGCCGCCGGTCGGCCCACTTGCCGCATGAGCACGTTCCACAACGATACGGCCTACCATCGGCCCGTGATGCTCGCGGAGTGCCTCGATGCGCTCGATTTGCGCCCCGACGGCCGTTATGTAGATGTAACGTTCGGCGGCGGCGGCCACTCGGCCCGGATGCTGGAGCGCCTCACGACGGGCCATCTTTACAGCTTCGACCAAGATGCCGACGCCGAGCAAGAAGCCGCTAAGCTGGCCCAGCCACAGTTTACGTTTATCAGAGCCAACTTCCGGGACTTGCACCAAGAGCTGGCCGAGCGCAACGCCTTGCCCGTCGATGGCCTACTGGCCGATTTGGGCGTGTCGTCGCACCAATTCGACACGGCCGAGCGCGGGTTTAGCACCCGCTTCGACGGGCCCTTGGACATGCGCATGGACCCTGAAGGCGAGCGCACGGCTGCCGACGTAGTCGCTGACTATTCGGAAGCCGAGCTGCACCGCATCTTCGGCATGTACGGCGAAGTGACGAATGCCCGCACCCTGGCCCAAACGGTAGTTTCAGCCCGGCGCGCCCAAGCCATCCGGACCATCGGTGATCTGAAAAAAGCGATTGCCAGCTGCACGCCGCGCGGCAAAGAAAATAAGTACCTCGCGCAAGTATTTCAGGCTCTGCGCATTGAGGTAAACGACGAAATGAGCGCTTTGCAGGAAATGCTGCTGCAAACCGCTCAGGTACTGCGCCCCGGCGGTCGGCTCGTGGTCATGTCCTATCACTCGCTGGAAGACCGGTTGGTGAAAAACTTCATGGCCAAGGGCAAGTTTTTCGGCGAAGTCGAAAAAGACCTTTTCGGACATCAGCACCGGCCCTTCGACGTGCTCACGCGCAAACCGGTGGAGGCCTCGGCCGAAGAAATTGCCATCAACAGCCGCGCACGGAGCGCTAAGTTGCGGGTAGCTGTGCGCAGCTCCTTTAAATCTGACTTTTGACTCTGGATTATGATTTATAATCTTAAAATATATCTCATTGATAATGAAAACGTTGTAGTAAAGCTGCAATGCTTCATTGGCGTGGCTCCCGAGGAAATTGTCGACCAGCTTCTAATTCAGAACTCTTAATTCCGGATTCGACGAAATGGCCATCAACACCATCAAGCCTCCAACCGCAACGCCCCGGGCCAATGTGCCCCGGGCAGTGGTTGCCCCTGAGCCAGAGCCGGTGCGTCTGCCGGAGCCCGAGCCCGAGCCCACATCCGAACCGGAGCCCGAAATGCCCCGTGCGCCCCGCCCCCAAAGGCCGCGCAGCAACTGGAGCGTATTTACGCTGCTCGAGCGGCTCACCAGCATGGACGGCTTGTTTCGCGATGGCCTGCCGGTTCGCTACCTGCCGCACGTGCTGTTCATCATGTTTTTGGTGCTCGTCTACATTGGCAATACGCACTACGCGTACCGCATGAACCGCAACATCCAGAAGCTTAAGCTGGAAACCGAAGACTTGCGCGCCGATTACACCACTCTGAAATCGGACTACATGGAGGCCAGCAAGCAAAGCGAAGTGGCGCGCAAAGTGGCTTCGTATGGCTTGGTAGAAAGCTCGTCGCCGCCCTTTCACATTTCCGTACCCGCCGGTCGCCTCGACGAAGCCGCTCTAGACCGGGTTCCGTTGCTGACCGCCGACTCGGTTGCTGCTCAGGCCGCTCGTGCCAAAGCCGATTCGGTAGCCGCCTCGGCGGCGCCCGAAACGCTGGAAGAAGGCGAAGCACCCGAAGCGCCGCCTATTGGCGATCCGGCCACATTAGAAACGCCTGCCGCTGCCAAACCCGCAGCACCACGGCGTAAACCCATGACTCTGAATCCTTCTACTCATTCAGCAAAGCGCGGCCATGAAAGGAAGCGTTAAAAAATCAATCGTTACCCGCGTACGGCTGGCGTTTTTGGGCGTCTGCCTGTTTTCGTGTGCCATCGTTTGGAAGGTGTCACGCATTCAGTTTAAGGAAGGCGAAAAGTGGCGCGCCCTGGAGCAGGAGCGTCGCATCGTGTACCAACCGGTGTTTGCTACCCGCGGCACCATTCTCTCCGACAACGGCAGCATTATGGCCACGTCGCTGCCATTTTACCGCGTTGCCTGGGACCCAACCGTAGTCGAGGAAAAGGTGTTTACCCACGGCGTCGATTCGTTGTCGTTGCTGCTGTCACGCTTTTTCGGCGACCGCTCGCCCCAGGAATACCGCCGCCGATTGGTAAACGCCAAACGCTCTAAGGATCCGGCCGTGCGTTACCTGCGGCTCAACTCGCGGCAGATTAACTTCCAGGAAAAGAAGCAGATAGCTCAGTGGCCCATCTTCCGGGCCGGCAAAAACAAGGGCGGCGTCATTTTCGAAAAAGTCGACAAACGTTTCCGCCCATTTGGCGGCCTGGCACAGCGCACGATTGGCTTTGTGAACGAAGACAAAAACGGTGCGGGTTTAGAATTTACTTACAACCGCGACTTGGCCGGCAAAGACGGCGAGGCCTTGTTTGAGCGCCTGCCCGGCGGCAACAAACCGCTGTACGACGGCTCAGAAGTGAAGCCGCTGCCGGGCTACGACATCAAAACTACACTCGATATTAACCTGCAGGACGTTGCAGAAAACGCTCTGTATAAGTCACTTGTGGCGAACAATGCCCAATACGGCTGCGTGATTTTGATGGAAGTACAAACCGGCGAAATCAAAGCCATCGCCAATCTGGGCAAAGTGGCCGAAGGCGTGTATCGCGAGGATTACAACTACGCCATCGCCGACCAAGGCCGCACCGAACCGGGCTCCACGTTTAAACTGGCCTCGATGATGGCCCTGTTTGAAGAAAACCCTGATATCGAGCTCGATGACACCGTAAATACCGGCAACGGCCGTATGTACATCGGTGGGGCAGTCAAGACGGATACGCACGGCTACGGCCGACTTTCGGTGAAGCAAGTCATTGAAAACTCCTCCAACATCGGGGTGGCCGTGCTCATCGATCGCGAGTTCAATAAGAAGCCCGAACGCTACGCCGAGTATCTGAAGAAGTTCGGGCTCGATAAGCCGCTGGGCTTCCAGATGTCGGGCGAAGCGAGACCCTACGTGAAAGACCCGACCGATCGTTCCTGGAGCCGCACGTCGCTCTCGACTATGTGCATCGGCTACGAGCTGAAACTAGCTCCGTTGCAGACGCTGGCTTTCTATAATTCGATCGCCAACAACGGCGTGAAGGTGCAACCTATGATTGTGAAGGAAATCAAGCAGGACGACAAAGTGCTGGAGCATTATGAGCCCCGCGTGCTGATTCCGAAAATCTGCTCCGACGAAACCCTGACCAAACTGCGCTCGATGCTCGAAGGCGTAGTGCTGGAAGGTACCGCCCGTGCCATCCGCACCCCGGACTTCACGATCGCCGGCAAAACCGGTACGGCCTGGAAATTCAAGAACGGTCAGTATACCAAAACCTACTCGACCAGCTTTTGCGGCTATTTCCCTGCCGACAAGCCCAAGTACAGCTGCATTGTGGTCGTCGACTCGCCCAAGGGCGGCAACTGGTCGGGTGCCCAAGTATCCGCTCCTATTTTCCGCGAAGTTGCCGATAAGGCCATGGCCCGCGATGCCGCCAGCCAACGGCCGTTGCTGGCCCGTGCACCAGTCAACAAGTCGCAGGTGCCCTTTGTGAAAGCCGGCATGCAGGACGAACTGACTTTGGTGTGTCAGAAGCTGGGCGTCAGCAACCACTCGAAGGCTGAAGGCGAGGAGTGGGTGCGCACAGCCGTCGATTCGGGAACGCAAGCGTTGGCTTGGCAAGTAAATCCGGTGCGCCGAAATCGAGTGCCCGACGTAACCGGCATGACGCTGCGCGATGCGCTGTTTCTGCTTGAAAACCGGGGTTTGCGCGTAAAAGCCATTGGCACCGGTCGCGTACGGCGGCAATCGCTGGCTGCGGGCATGCCCTTGCAGCGCGGGGCCGGCGTAGTGCTGGAACTGCAACCCATCGGGGCGCTGCCTACCATTGCTACTCCCGTACTGGGGCCCGCTCCTCGGCCCGCAACGCTGGTGGGCGCTGGCCTTTTGAACACTACCCCGGCTGAAACTGACTCGGCCCCGAAGACCAAACCAGCCTCGCCGAAACAGGTCACGCAGCAAACGCCGCGCATGGTGCAAAAGCCCAAAGCCAAGGCATAGTAATTGTTTTGTAAAGAACTGATTATCAGATAGTTTTGAACGAAGATAATTCCATTAAGCATTCTCTTTCCACGCTGCTGTCTGGCGTGACCGTACGCACGCAACGCGGGCCCGCCGACGTTGCCGTGCAAGGTCTGACCCTGGATTCGCGGCAGGCCGGACCGGGTTTGGCGTTTTTTGCCTTGCGTGGTGCGCAACATGATGGTCATCAATTCATTGCAAAAGCAGTAGAGCAAGGCGCATCCGTAGTGGTGTGCGAAGATCTGCCCGCTGACCTGAGCGCCGAAACCACCTACGTGCAGGTGCCCAGCAGTGCTGAAGCCATGGCGCTGATGGCAGCCGAGTTTTACGGCCATCCTTCGCGACAGCTCAAACTGGTGGGCGTGACGGGTACCAACGGCAAAACCACCTGCGCCACCGTGCTGCACAAGCTGTTTCGCGAGTTAGGCTACCACGTTGGCTTGCTTTCGACCGTGCAAAACCAGATCGACGAGCAGGTGATTCCGGCTACGCACACCACGCCCGATGCCATCAATTTGAATGCGCTGCTGGCCCAAATGGTAAAAGCCGGCTGCACGCACACGTTTATGGAGGTAAGCTCGCACGCTGTCGTGCAGCATCGCATAACGGGCTTGCACTTTGCAGGCGGTATTTTTACCAACCTCACCCACGATCACCTCGACTACCACGGCACCTTCGACGAGTACCTGAAGGCTAAAAAAGGCTTTTTCGATAAGCTTGATAAACAGGCATTTGCCTTAACCAACGCCGACGACAAGCGCGGCATGGTGATGCTGCAAAATACCGCCGCCCGCCGCGAAACTTATTCTTTGCGCAGCCTGGCGACATTTCGGGCCCGGCTGATCGAGAACGCAGTGCACGGCCTGCATCTGGAAGTAGACGGCCGCGACGTGCAATTCCGGCTGATTGGGGTGTTTAATGCGTATAATATCCTGGCCGTGTATGGTGCGGCCGTGTTGCTGGGCGAAGATGCCACGGAGGTGCTTACCGTACTTTCCGGCTTGACTTCGGCGCCCGGCCGTTTTGAACCCATTGTGGCCGAAAAAACGCGCATCACCGGCATTGTGGACTACGCCCACACGCCCGACGCGCTCGAAAACGTCCTTTCGACCATCGCTCAAATTCGCCAGCCCACGCAGCAAGTAATTACGGTAGTGGGCTGCGGCGGCAACCGCGACGCGGCCAAGCGTCCGATAATGGCCAATCTGGCGGCACAAGGCTCTGATCGAGTGGTGCTTACCTCGGATAACCCAAGATTTGAAGATCCCAATGATATTCTTGCCCAAATGCAGGCAGGAGTGAAGCCCCAGGATTTGGGCAAAGTATTTACCGTTCCCGACCGGCGTGAGGCCATCAAGATGGCTTGTGCGCTGGCCCAGCCGGGTGATATCGTGCTGGTAGCCGGCAAAGGCCACGAATCTTACCAGGAGATTCGGGGTGTGCGCTCGGCCTTTGACGACAAAAAAGTGCTGGAGGAAATGTTTGAGCTGCTAGGAAAATAATCATCATGCAATACCTGTCGTGGCGCGTTTCGCGCACCCTGCCTTCCTGGACCGCCCCTGTGCACCAATCGACCGAGCAATCTCGGCCGTCGTCAACGCTCGACAAGTCCGACAAGTGGGCTGGGCGCCTTGTATGGGGGCATACTACCTACCGCGAAGGATTGCGCTACCTAATGCGACACGACAGCAGTAGCCAAAATCTGCACAATCACAACGTTTGACCCAAATCAGAAAAGCTGAACCTTTGCAGTTTGGGAATATCCTAACTGCCACTCGCTGAACCTTGCGCCCATGCTTTATTACCTCTTTACGTATCTCTACAAACACTATCACCTGCCGGGCGCGGGCGTATTCCAGTTTATTTCGTTTCGAGCGGCCATGGCCGTGATTACTTCGCTGCTCATCGCGCAGGTTTTTGGCAAAAGCCTCATTCGGATTCTGCAACGCAAGCAAGTAGGCGAAAGCATCCGCGACTTGGGCCTGCAGGGGCAGATGGAAAAAAAGGGCACGCCAACCATGGGCGGGCTTATCATTCTGCTTGCCATTCTGGTGCCCGTCTTGCTCTTCGCGAAGCTTGATAACATCTACATCGTGCTCATGATTATGAGTACCATTTGGCTTGGTTTGATCGGTTTTGTCGACGACTACATCAAGGTAGTCAAGAAGGACAAAGAAGGTTTGGCCGGCCGCTTCAAGGTGTTGGGCCAGGTTGGATTGGGCATTACGGTAGGTTGGGTGTTGTTTTTCAGCAACGACGTGACTGTGCGCCAGTACCTGCTACCCGACGGCCAGCTGTCGGCCGTGGACGCCAGCACTGTGTATCAGGATGTAAAGCTGATGATCACGACCATTCCGTTTGCCAAAAACAATGAGCTCAACTACGGCAACCTGTTCAGCTACGCCGGGCCGTATTTCAATGGCCTCTACAGCTTTCTTTACATCCCCATTGTCATCCTGATTATCACGGCCGTGAGCAACGGCGCCAACATCACCGACGGCCTCGACGGCTTGGCAGCAGGTACCTCTGCTATCATCGGCATTACGCTGGCCATTTTTGCCTTCGTAAGCGGCAACTCGATACTGGCTGATTATCTGGATATTATGTACATCCCTAATTCCGGGGAATTAGTAATTTTCTGTACAGCCTTCGTGGGGGCCTGCGTTGGCTTTCTGTGGTATAACAGTTATCCGGCGCAGGTATTTATGGGCGATACGGGTTCGCTGGCCATCGGCGGCATCATCGCGGTGCTGGCCCTTATTGTGCGCAAAGAGTTGCTGATCCCGGTCTTGTGTGGTGTGTTTCTGATTGAGAATCTGTCGGTTATGGTGCAGGTGGCCTATTTTAAATACACCAAGCGCAAATACGGCGAAGGTCGCCGGTTGCTGCGCATGTCGCCTTTGCACCATCACTACCAGAAAATAGGCTACCACGAATCCAAAATCGTTTCGCGGTTCTGGATTGTGGGCATCATGCTGGCTGTCTTGACTTTAGTAACCTTAAAACTGCGGTAAGACGCCTTACAGGTGTCTGTGCGATATAACCCATGAAAATCGTCATCCTCGGAGCGGCCGAAAGTGGAGTAGGAGCGGCGCTGTTGGCGCAGGCCAAAGGCCACAATGTGTTCGTGTCCGACCGCGGCCCGATTCAGAAGCTTTACAAAGACAAGCTGACAACCGCTGGCATTCGCTTTGAAGAAAATGCGCACACGCTGGAGGAAATCCTGACGGCGGATGAGGTAATTAAGAGCCCCGGGATTCCGGAAAAAACGCCCGTGATTCAGGCGTTGCGTGAAAAGAGCATTCCGATTATCTCCGAAATCGAGTTTGCGGGTCGTTACACACGCGCCAAATGCATCTGCATCACGGGCACCAATGGCAAAACTACCACCACGCTGCTCACTTATCATTTGCTCAAAAAAGCTGGGTTGCGCGTTGGTTTGGCTGGCAACGTAGGCTTTAGTCTGGCTGAGCAAGTCATTGAAGATCAGAATGATTACTACGTGGTGGAACTCAGTAGCTTCCAACTCGACGACACCAGCGAGTTTCGGCCCTGGATTGCGGTGCTGCTCAACATCACGCCCGACCACCTAGACCGCTACGACTACTCGCTCGAAAAATACGCTCAAGCCAAGCTGAGCATTACGCGCAACATGGACAGCACCGGCTGGTTTATCTACAACGCCGACGACGAGGTGACGCAGCGCGAATTTGCGGCTGCCTTTTGCCAAACCAACCTGTTGCCCTTCAGCCTGCACCACCGGCCAGACTATCAACTGGCGGGTTACTATACGGCTGTCGATTGCGTGTGCACTAACCTAGAGCCTGCTTTCCCGGATGCTGGCCAAGAGGTGAGCGTTGAACGCTCGCCGCTGATTGGGCAGCACAACCGCCAAAATATGCTGGCGGCCGTGCTGGCCGCGCGGGTCGCTGGCGTAACTCCCGAAAAAATTGAGCGAGCGCTGGCTTCCTTCCAAAACGCTGATCACCGCTTGCAACTCGTGGGCGAAGTAAACGGGGCGCGTTTCATCAACGATTCCAAAGCCACCAACGTGGAGGCGGCATGGTACGCTCTCGACGGAATTCCGCAGCCCATCATCTGGATTGCGGGCGGTACCGACAAAGGCAATGACTATGCATCGCTTATTCCGCTGGCGCAGCAGCGCGTCAAAGCCCTGATTTGTTTGGGCGTTGATAACACGAAGCTGCACGCGGCCTTCGATGCGGTGGTGCCGCACGTCGAGGAAACCCAATCGATGGAAACCGCTGTGCGGCGGGCCGCCGAAATGGCCACCGAAGGCGATGTAGTGCTGCTTTCACCAGCCTGCGCCAGCTTCGACCTATTCAAAAACTACGAAGACCGAGGGCGTCAGTTTACGGCTGTTGTGCAGCAGGTTATGGACGAAGCCTCAAACGATTAATCATAACTAATTGATATAAAAGAAGTTATGGAAACGATAAAAAATTGGCTTCGGCAGAACTTGAAAGGCGATCCGGTGCTGTGGGGCATCGTGATCCTGTTTTCGATGATCAGCATGGCGGTCGTGTATTCGGCAACCGGCACGCTGGGCTACAAAAATGAGCTGCACGGCCGTTCGGGCACTACCGAAATGATTTTGCTGAAGCACTCCAGCCTGATTTTCATGGGGTTGGCCCTGATGTGGCTGGCACATCGCATCGACTACCGCTATTACTCGCGCCTCTCGCTGTACGCGCTGCTGTTGTCGGTGCCGCTGTTGCTGTTTACGTTTTTTGTGGGCGGCACTACGCTCAACGATGCGTCGCGCTGGCTCACGATTCCGGTCATCAACCAAACTTTCCAGCCCTCCGACTTGGCCAAACTGGCCCTGATCGCGCACTTGGCCTCCATGCTTTCGCGCCGCCAAAACAACGTTGATGATTTCCGAACCACGCTCATGCCGGTTATGATCTGGATTATGATCATTTGCGGGCTGATCGCGCTTACCAATGCGTCCACGGCAGCTTTACTGTTTGCGACCTGCCTGCTGCTCATGTTCATTGGCCGCGTACCGATGAAGCAAATGCTGGTGATGGTGGTGATTGGTGTAGTGGTAGGCGGCGTGGCCCTAGCCAGCGGCCAGCGCTGGAAAACGGTGCAGTCGCGCATTGAGAGCTTCACCGACAAGAGCAAGCCCGTTCCTTTTCAGTTGGAACACAGCTACATCGCCATTGCCACGGGCGGCATTACGGGCAAAGGCCCCGGCAAAAGCACCGAGCGCAACATTCTGCCGCACCCGTATTCCGACTTTATCTACGCCGTAATTATTGAGGAATATGGCCTAGCGGGCGGTGCGTTTGTGCTGTTCCTCTACCTCGCCTTTCTCTATCGAGGGCTCAAAACGGTGATGAACAGCTACGGGGCCTTCGGGGGGCTGTTGTCGGCGGGCGTCAGTTTTAGTTTGGTCTTGCAGGCGATGGTCAACATGGGCGTAGCGGTAGGCTTAGGGCCAATTACTGGTCTGCCATTGCCACTGCTTAGCATGGGTGGTACCTCGCTGATTTTCACTGGAATAAGCATCGGCATCATCTTGAGTGTGAGCCGTGGTGAGCACGAAATCCGTCCCATGACTGGTGAGCCTGACGATACCGCGCGCATCCCGAAGAAATCGGCTTACGCTTAGTCAAAGCCAACTCGTTGTAAGTCAAAGCATTATATAAAAGATTAACATTCAACGCTTTCCAAGTGCCTCACCCAGAATCCCAGCTTTATAACACGGGCTTGCCCTCGGCGCATCCCTACCGCGTGATCATAAGCGGCGGGGGTACGGGAGGACACATATTTCCGGCGGTGGCCATTGCCAACGAGCTGCGTCGTCGGCAGCCGGAAGCGGAGATTCTGTTTGTGGGCGCAAACGGCCGGATGGAAATGACGCGGGTGCCGGAGGCGGGCTACAAAATTGTAGGATTGGATATTAGCGGGTTGCAGCGCCGTCTGACGCCGCAAAATCTGATGTTCCCGCTACGGGTGCTGCGCAGCGTCCGCAAGGCCGGAAAGTTGATCGAACAGTTTCAACCCGATGCTGTAGTCGGCGTAGGTGGCTATGCTTCGGCGCCAGTGCTGCTGGCCGCTACTTCGCGCGCCATTCCTGCGCTCATTCAGGAGCAGAACTCGTACGCCGGCTTGGTTAACAAGCTCCTCGCCCGCCGCGTCGACCGCATTTGCGTGGCCTACGAAGGTATGGAGAAGTTTTTCCCGAAAGAAAAGCTCGTGCTTACAGGCAACCCTGTGCGTACAGAAATTGCCAGCGGCAGCCGCGAGGAAGCTCTGAAATTTTTTGACCTCTCGCCACAAAAAAAGACGTTGCTCGTCATCGGTGGAAGCTTAGGGGCCCGCACGCTCAATCAAGCTACGGCAGCGGCCTTGCCACGTCTACGCGAGGCAGGAATTCAGCTGTTGTGGCAAACCGGTAAATTGTACTATCCCGAAGCGGCAGAGCAAGCAGCTCCTTTCGCAGCGGATAATATCAAGGCCCTAGAATTTGTGCAGCGCATGGATCTTGCTTATGCCGCTGCTGATGTGGTGGTGTCGCGGGCCGGGGCTTTGTCCGTCTCCGAACTGTGCCTGACAGGCAAACCTAGCATTCTGGTGCCGTCGCCCAATGTGGCTGAAGACCACCAAACTAAAAACGCTATGGCATTGGTAAAGCGCGATGCCGCGCTGCTGGTTTCCGATGCCGACGCGCCTGCCAAGCTCTACGACGAAGCCCTACGGCTCCTGGCTGACTCAAACCGTCAGGAGCAGCTCCGCACCAACGTGCGCCAACTCGCTCATGGCGAGGCTACGACGACCATTGTGGATGAACTTCTAGCCCTTATGGATCGCCGATGAACCCCGTAGCAGCTTTTCCAAACGTGTATTTTCTCGGCATCGGCGGCATTGGCATGTCGGCGCTGGCGCGCTGGTTTCAAGCCAATGGGCACCGCGTCAGTGGTTACGACAAAACCGCAACACCCCTGACCGAAGCCCTTTCGGCGGAAGGCATCGCCGTGCATTACGATGATGCAATAGAAAGTATCCCTAGGGAAGTAATTGATAATCAAAAGGATACGTTAGTGATCCTGACGCCGGCTATTCCGAAGGATCATAAGGAGTGGGCGTGGCTGCGCGAACGCGGCTATGACATTCGCAAGCGCAGCCAGGTGTTGGGCTTGCTTACGCAAGGTCAGCGCACAATCGCGGTGGCTGGTACGCATGGCAAAACTACTACCAGCAGCATGGTAGCACATTTGCTGCACCACGCGGGCGTCAATTGCTCGGCGTTCTTGGGCGGCATTGCGGTAAACCTCAACTCTAATCTATTGCTGGCCAAACCCGGAGACGCAGCTGCGGTAGTAGTAGAAGCCGATGAGTACGACCGCTCGTTTCTGACGCTTCATCCCGATATCGCTATAGTAACCAGCACCGACGCCGACCATCTCGACATCTACGGCGACAAAGACGCGCTGGTAGCGTCTTTCCGGCAGTTTGTGGGCCAGATCAAGCCCGGAGGCACCCTTATCATCAACCACACTGCCGACGCTAGCGTGGCCGACGCCGTTCCCGCAGGCGTACGTGTGGTGCGGTATGGCCTGAACCCGGAGCAAGGCCCCGATTTAAACGCGCCCAACATTACGGCCCGAGGCCACGAGTTTCATTTCGACCTGCACAGCCCCCAAGGCAACGTAGCTGGTTTGGTGCTGGCCGTGCCGGGCTATCACAACGTCGAAAATATGTTGGCGGCCGCCTTTGCAGCGCAACTCGAAGGTGTTCAAACAGATACTCTCAAAACTGCCGTAGCTGCTTACAAAGGCGTGAAACGGCGTTTCGAATTCATAGTAACGGCTGGGGAGGAGAAGGTATATGTTGATGACTATGCCCACCACCCACGCGAAATCGAGGCATTTCTGCGTTCTCTACGGGCATTGTATCCGAGCAAGCGGTTACGCGCTGTGTTTCAACCTCACCTGTTTACCCGCACCCGCGACTTTGCACCGGGCTTTTCCGAGAGCCTGAGCATTGCCGACGAAGTGGTGCTGCTCGACATTTACCCTGCCCGCGAATTACCAATTCCGGGCGTCACCTCCGAATTGATTTTGTCCCAAATAACGGCTCCCAAAAAATCGTTGCAGACGAAAGACCAAGTCGTTGCCGCAGCAGAAACAGACACCGATTTTGATGTGCTGGCTACCGTTGGTGCCGGCGATATTGATCAACTGGTACCCCGATTAAAGAATATTTTAAATATTCGCTGGAATGGAGCTGAAGCGTAAAGCAAATAACTTAATTTTCGCTACCGGATGCCTCGTGCTGCTGTCCGGGTTGGCTGTGTTTGCCGGAGTACGGCAGGCCCACCACCCTGTGGGCCAAGTAATTGTCAGCATCAGCAACGAATTCAACAACTATTTCATCAGCGAACAGGAAGTGACGGCTTTGCTCACGCGCAACGGCAACCAGCGCCTCGAGGGAGCGCGTCCGGACGACCTCGACCTGAAGGCACTTGAAGCGCGGCTCAAAGCCCACAGTTTTGTGCGCGAGGCACAGGTATACCGCGACTTAGCCGGCAACCTGCACGCCGATGTGCGCCAAAATCGCCCCATTGCCCGCCTCGTACACGCCGATACGCGCCAAGATAGCTACCTCGACGCCGAAGGTAGGAAGCTGCCTTTGTCGCCGTTGTTTACGGCGCGCGTCGTACCCATTTCGAGGCAGGGCGGAGCCCCGTTGCAATCTCAATTTTTCCAGGATTCTACAGGCCAGCAATACCTCAAGCTGCTGCGTTACATCGACGAGCATCCGTTTTGGCGAGCGCAGGTAGCGGAGGTGTTTATCGGGCCCAATGGCAAGGTTTCCTTTACCCAGCAAGTAGGAGATCAGCGGGTAGAATTTGGTTTTCCTGAGAATATTTCGGAAAAATTTGCGAAACTGATGGTATTTTACCGTCAAATTCCGCCAGTTCTAGGCTGGGACACGTACCACCGCGTCAACGTCGAGTTTAAAGATCAAATCATCTGCGAATGATGGCAATTATTGTATATTGCTATCAGTCAGCTAGTTACATAAAATCACACCGTATCCAACCGCAACCCTCTCGCCCGTACCCATCCCATGCAAAACGATAAGATTGTAGTCGGCCTCGACATCGGCACCACCAAAATTTGCGCCCTAGTGGGGCGCAAAAACGAGTTTGGCAAACTTGAAATCCTCGGCATGGGTAAAGCTGTGTCGGAGGGCGTTGTGCGGGGCATCGTGTCGAACATCGACAAAACCGTGGACGCCATCAAACGCGCCATTCGGCAGGCTGAGGAGCAGTCGGGCATCAACATCGGCGTGGTGAACGTCGGCATTGCCGGGCAGCACATCAAGAGCCTGCAACACAACGGCAGCATCACGCGTGCTTCCGCCGATAACGAAATCACGGTTGACGACGTGAACCGGCTGACCAACGATATGTACCGCTTGGTGACGCCACCGGGCTCGGAAATCATCCATGTAATGCCTCAGGACTACAAGGTCGATTACGAGGAAAATATCATGGATCCGGTGGGCATGTCGGGCGTGCGGCTGGAGGGTAACTTCCACATCATCACGGCACAGAGCACGGCCATCAACAACATCAATAAGTGCGTAACCAAGGCGGGTCTGGAAATCGATAACCTGATTCTGGAGCCGTTATCTTCTTCTATGTCAGTGCTTTCCGACGAGGAGAAAGAAGCTGGCGTGGCGCTGATCGACATCGGCGGCGGCACCACGGACTTGGCCATCTTCAAAGACGGCATCATTCGGCACGCCGCAGTGCTGCCCTTCGGCGGCAACATTGTCACTTCCGACATCAAGCAAGGCTGCGCCGTGATGCAAAATCAGGCCGAACAGCTGAAAGTGAAATTCGGAAAAGCGATTGCTGAGGAAGCATCTGATTACGAGATCGTTAGCATTCCCGGCTTGCGTGATCGTGCCCCAAAGGAGATTTCGCTCAAAAACCTGGCGCACATCATCGAGGCCCGGATGGAAGAAATCATCGAGTTGGTGTATGCTGAAATTCAGCGTACTGGCCACGGTGATAAACTGGCTGCCGGCATCGTGCTGACGGGCGGCGGCTCGCAGCTCCAGAATTTGGTGCAGCTCACCGAGTACGTAACCGGCATGGATACGCGCATCGGTTACCCCAACGAGCACTTAGGCAAGAGCAAAATTGAGGCTGTAAAGTCGCCGATGTATGCCACTACCGTCGGCCTCGTGCTGGCTGGCTATCGCTCGATCGATGAGCGCGTGACGCGTTCGTACGAAGAGGAGCAGCCTGCTTACCGCCCGGTACAGGAAGCCCCACGGGCTGCCACTCCGACGCCGGCTCCCCAACCACAAGCTCCCGCGCAACCTGCTCAGCCCAAGAAAACGTCTGGGGCCGGCAAGTTCTTCCAAGACATCATCAGCCGCACCAAAGGCCTGTTGATTGACGATTTCGACGATAAGCAGTATTAGTCGTAATGGCTAAATTGTCTGATTGTTAAGGTGCTGATAATCAATACATTGTATTTTGAAAGCGTTTAACAAGTTAGGCTTTTAACAATTTGACCATTCATTCTCATGAATTATAAATTCGATATTCCGGCGCAGTCCAATTCCATCATCAAGGTGATTGGGGTTGGTGGGGGTGGCTCCAACGCTGTGAACCACATGTTCAGCCAGGGCATTAAGGACGTGGAATTCGTCATTTGCAACACCGATAAGCAGGCGCTGCACAGCAGTACCGTGCCCAACAAGTTGCAAATCGGCGTCGACCTGACCGAGGGCCTTGGAGCCGGGGCTAACCCCGAGCGTGGCAAGCAAGCCGCCATCGAGAGTCGGGAGCAAATCCGGGAACTGCTCAGCAACGGTACCAAAATGGTATTCATCACGGCCGGCATGGGCGGTGGCACCGGTACGGGCGCCGCTCCAGTAATTGCCAAAGTGGCCAAAGAGTTGGGCATCCTGACGGTGGGTATCGTAACGGCACCCTTCCTGTTTGAAGGCAAAAAGAAGCGCCAGCAGGCCGAGCACGGTATCAAAGAGCTAAGCGAGAACTGCGACACGGTGCTCGTGATTCTTAACGATAAACTACGCGAGATCTTTGGTAACCTGCCCATTCGGGCGGCCTTTGCCAAGGCCGATAACGTGTTGAGCACTGCCGCCAAGTCTATTGCCGAGATCATCACCGTGACCAGCGAAGTCAACGTGGACTTTGAAGACGTGAAAACGGTCATGAAGGACTCGGGCGCTGCCGTGATGGGTTCGAGCATCACGGAAGGTGAAAACCGGGCGCGTCGTTCGGCAGAGGAGGCTTTGGCTTCGCCGCTGCTGAACAACACCGACATTCATGGCGCTCAGAAAATTCTGCTTTCCATCATGTCAGGCGATCAGGCCGAGTTGGAAATGGACGAGCTCACCGAGATCACGGAATACATTCAGGACAAAGCCGGTCAGGACGCCGAGGTAATCTTCGGTCATGGCATCGACTCGACCTTGGGCCAGAGCATTCGCGTGACGGTAATCGCAACGGGCTTTGCGCGCGAGGCACACAACATCAACACGCAGTTTTCGGTCAGCAAACCGGAATCCGCTGTTACGCCGGAGCCTCAGATCAACCTGTTTGACAAGGATCGGCAGGAGGCAACTTCCGTGGTGCCAACTTTCGCTCCCCCTGCGCCAGCGCCAGTTCCGGTACCCACGCCGGTAGCGGCGGCGCCTGAGCCGCAGCCCGTAAAGTTCGATCTGGAAACCTCGCCCTACACCTACGAGCCCCCGGTAACGGCTCCATCGTCGCCGGCTCCGGAACCTGTTGTGTTTCAGCAGCCGCAACCAGCACCCCCGACGCCAATCCGGCCGTCGCTGGACGTGCGGGCCGATGAGCGCCGCCGCCGGTTGCAGGAGTTGAGCAACGGCCTAACCAACGATGCCATCAAGGATCAGTTGGAAACGCCGGCGTATTTGCGGCGTCAGGTAAAGCTCGAAAACGTAGTGCCTTCAAGCGAGCGCAACATCTCACGGTTCAACCTGTCGGACGACAACGAGCTGCTGGGAGACAATCGCTTCCTGCACGACAACGTGGACTAAGCAAATCAAACCATAAAAGAAAAAGCCGCTGAGCATATCAGCGGCTTTTTCTTTTATGGTTGTATGTATAAGTTGTTGATTATCAATAGATTATAAATGTGTATGAGTGATTAATGAGGAGTAGCTTTTATAGAATCACGGAGCAAAGCGCCTTGGCTGGGTTCTGCGACCTCTCGATCCGGCGCGACCGTGTGACTCGTCGAAGCAGTAGCACAGGCTGTTAGGAAACCTGTTGTTAGTAAAAGCAAAAGAGCAGCCACCCAGCACTTCATGGTGCAAAAGTATCTGATACCAAAGGAGTTATTGCGAATAAGCGAAAGAAAATCTTAACCGCCTGTGCAAGCGCGCCCCGCTATTGCTGGCTACTGGCACCTTGCTTCTGGTCGTCGTTTTGGATGCTTTTCTTCGGACGGTTTGGCCGGTTGTCCGCTTTGCCAAATTGATAATTGAAGCTCAGCCGCACAGAGCGGTTGTAGTAATAATTGTTGCTGAACGAGCGAAACTGATCGGTAGCAAGCGAGTTACGAAATACAAGTGCCTGGCCAAAAGGGTTTTCCAGATTCAACGTCAGGCTGCCTTTCTTCTCGAATAATTCCTTCTTCATGGCCAAAGCATAATAGCGGAACCCCGACGAGCGCCCTTGTAGCGTGACGGTGCGCGAACTCATAAACCCGTTGAACTGAGCACTATAACCCTTGCCGATCTGCCACGAGGTGGACAGGTTGCCATTGAACATCAGGCCGCGATTGGTGGTGTTGAGCGCCGCGCTACGCACGACTTGGTAGTAGCCATTGACGCTTCCGTTGACGGTTACTTTAGTCAGCACTTTGGTTGAGCCGTATAGGTTCAGGCCGTAATTGGCGTTGCGGGCTACGTTCTGGAACGTGCTGTAAAGCAACGTGCTACCGGCCGGATCATCGGGGAAAAACGTGGTACTGGGCACCGTCTGCGAAATCTGCTCGATGGCGTTGTTCGTCTGGCGCCAATAGGCCGAGGCGTTGATAGACGACGTTTTGAAATAGGTGCTGTAGCCCAGTTCGTACGAGTTTGTTAGTTCCGGATTCAGCTCGGGGTTTCCCGACCGGACGTTGCGCCGATCTTGGGTGTTGACGTACGGGTTCAGAAAATAGATATTCGGCCGCTGAATGCGGCGCGAGTAGCTAAGCTTCAGCTTTTGGTTTTTGGTTTTTCCGAAATCCCGCGCGGCCATTACGCTCGGCACAAAGTTGGTGTACGACTGGCTCACGGTAGCATCACTGGTCAGAAAATCGCCGTTGATGTGGGTGTTTTCCAGGCGCCCGCCTGCCTTGAAAGTGTACACTTTCTGCCAGGTGAACGCATACGTCAGGTAGCCCGCATACACGTTTTGCTGGTAGCGAAACTCGTTGGTGCGCGACGGAATCAGCAAATAACCAGTGCCTTTCAGGCTGTCGGCCAGAATCTGATAATCGCTGCCTACGTCGCGCAGAATCATTTTGGTCCCGATTTCCAGCGTGCCGGTGCTGTCCACGGGCTGCATGTAATCGGCTTGCAGCGTCGCTTCGCGGTTACGGTTGTCGTTGAAGCTTTTCTCGCGATAATCCAGCCGGGTTTGGTCCCGAAACTGGTCGAGGCCGTAGTCGGAGTTGCCTTTGCTGATGCTGTAGAGCGCCAGCAAACTCAGCTCTTGACGCGGCTTCATCGTGCGCGTGTAGCCGAAATTGAGGTCGATGTTGCGGTTTTGGTTGCGGTTGGCCACATCGCGGTCGTACACGTCGCTGGGCGTGAGCGGAGACGTATAGGCTGAAAACTGGTCGGAGGTGTTGCGGAACCGGAACAGGTTGCCGCGGCCGCTCAGCGAGAACGCGTCCTTGGCGGTCAGGTCGTAGTCGAAGCCCAATTGGCCATACAGGCTGGCGCCGTTTGTGCGGCTGGTGCTGGTTTGCTCTAGCGAAGCCTCTAGGTTATTAGGTAGATACGTGGTGCGGGCCGTTTCACCGCGCCCGCGGTTGTAGAACAGATAGGAACCTGCGTTGGCATTCAGCCCGAATTTCTCACGCCGGGCATTGAGGTTGGTGTTCAGGTTGCTGCTCCGCGTGCCTGCTGAGGCGCCCACCGACCCATTGACGCCGGGCAAGCTATTTTTCTTCAGAATGATATTGAGAACACCCCCCGTTCCTTCGGCATCGTATTTGGCTGAAGGCGAAGTGATTACCTCCACCGATTTAATCTGATCGGCTGGAATCTGGCGTAAGGCATCGGCCACCGACGCGGCTACAATGGTCGAGGGCTTGTTGTTGATGAGCACGCGCAAGTTGGAAGAGCCCCGCATCTGCACGTTGCCATCGAGATCAACGGTCAGGAGCGGAACTTTGCGAAGCACGTCGGCGGCGGTGCCACCGGTATTGGTGATGTCTTTTTCGGCGTTGTATACGATGCGGTCGACCTTGTTTTCGACCAACTCACGCTCGCCGGTTACCTTTACTTCCTTCAACTGCTGTACGCTCGGCGTTAAGCTGATCTGGCCTAGGTTGACGGTCGCGTCGGCATCAGCAACGCGCACATTGTCAATTACTTTGGATTGGAAGCCAACAAAGCTGATGCTGATTTTGTAGTCGCCCGCCGCAATTTTAGTCAGCGAAAAATGGCCTTTTTCATCGCAGACGCCACCATCAAGCGGCTTGTCCGTGGCCTTGTCGAGCAGCGCCACCGTGGCATATTCCACCGGTTGGTTGTTCTTGGCATTGACGACCGTGCCCGTAAGTCGGCCGTTGCCTTTTGCCGTCGGAAGAGTGGATAAAGTAGGTCGGGAAGCAGACGGTGTAGTTTGCGCGACGGCACGCAGGCTACCTGTGCTGCTCAGTAGCATGAGCAGTAGTAAAGGATGTTTCATTAAAGGGTAGAGGAGAAATTATAAAACGATAACAACAAGCCGAGCCAGCAGATAAACGTAACAAACGGACGAGCTTTTGCCCTAACGGTTGCGCGGCAGGCAAAAGTATTAGAAAGGCAGAATATAAATAACGAGCAATTATCTATATTAAAGATAAATAATTGATTATCAAAATGTTAATTACGGTTTGAACGGATCTGAAAACCGTTTGTCTTGGATAAATGTGGAGTCGGTGAGGGCGTGCAGGAATGCTACGACCTGAGCTTTCTCGGTAGCGGTAAGGTTGAGCTGCGTGCCAAACGGAACGTTGGTGCCGTCCAGCATATTCGGGTCGATGTTGGGGCTGGCCCGCTCGACGTGTTCGCTGTAGTGGTCCAGCACTTCTGCCAGGGTCTGGAAGCGGCCGTCGTGCATGTAGGGCGCCGTCAGGGCGATATTACGCAGGGAAGGCGCTCGGAACTTGCCTTTGTCGAAGCTTTGGCCCGTAACGGCGCCCCGGCCTTGGTCGGCGAAGCTCAGGTCGAGGCCGTTGTTGAAGAAATCACGGGCCGTAAACAATGGGGCGCCGTGGCAGTGAAAGCAGTTGGCGCCGCGCAGGTTTTGGTTCGGATCGGGATGGGTGGTAAACAGCACGAGGCCCTGCACTTCTTCGCGGCTGAGGGCCGTGCGCTCGCCGTTGTTGTAGCGGTCGAAGCGCGAATCAGCCGAAATCAGCGTGCGCTCAAATTGGGCCAGCGCTTTCAGGACGTTCTGCTCGCTGATTTCCTGCGTTCCGAAAGCTTTCTTGAAAAGCGGGGGGTATGTGGTCGTTGCTTGCAGCTTGCGCACGCCGTCGGCAAGCGGCTGGTGCAGTTCGATGGTATTTTCGATGGGAATGCGCGCTTGCGTTTCCAGACTAGTGGCGGCGCCGTCCCAGTTAAGTTGTGGTTCCCACAGCACATTCGTTAGCGACATGGCCCCGCGCGGGTGCGGCGTGCCATCGACGCCCAACGCGTGCGCGCGGCCATCGGTGAAACCCTTGCTTTGCTGGTGGCAACTGCCGCACGACATCGTGTTGTCGCGCGATAAGCGGGGCTCGTAAAACAGCATCCGCCCCAACGCCACGCCTTCTTCGGTGAGCGCGTTGTCGGCGGGAATGGCAGCCGGTGGGAATTTGGCCGGCAGTACCAAGCTGTAAGGAGTAGGAGCCGTTCCGAGGTCCGGCGCGGGCTCCTCCGTTCCTTTGGACGTGCAGGCGCTGAGCGCCAGCGCCACGCCCCAAGGAGCCAGCAATCCCCAACGCAACAACCTAGCAGTGACGATCATAGAAAGGAAAGTGGCTCAAGCCAGCTTTAAGGTACCAAAACTTCGTGTTTTGCACGAATTGTTGTTGATTTCGCTAAAATATAAAGTATTGATAATCAATAAATTACATAAATGCCTTCTGGGCCTTAAAAGTATTCTTTTCTTGCAACGCCCAACGGCTCCAGATAATTACATCGGTGTTCTGCAACTTGCTCGTCCATGAGCCGATATTTTACTGCTTTGCTGGCCGAGTACCGGCCTCTGCTGCTGTTTGCGGTGCGCTGGTTGGCCATTTGTGCGGTGGTAGGCGCGTTGGCGGGTACGGCCTCGGCAGGCTTTTTGGTAGCGCTCGACTGGGTGACGCAGTGGCGCGAGTCGCACCTCTGGATTATTGCTTTGCTGCCGGTGGGCGGCTTGCTAGTGGGGCTGCTCTACCATTATTTGGGCCGGAGTGTGGAAGGCGGCAACAACCTGCTGCTCGACGAAATTCACTCGCCCAAAGCTGTAGTACCCCTGCGCATGGCACCGCTGGTGCTACTCGGAACGCTACTTACGCACTTTTTTGGTGGTTCGGCGGGGCGAGAAGGCACGGCCGTGCAAATGGGCGCCGCCCTGGCCGACCAACTGACCAAGCTCTTCCGCCTGCATGCACGCGATCGTAACCTGCTGCTCATCGCGGGCATTAGCGCAGGTTTTGCATCCGTATTCGGGACGCCGCTGGCGGGTGCGGTGTTTGGCCTGGAAGTATTCCTGATTGGCCGCTTGCGCTACGATGCCATTCTGCCCAGTTTTTTGGCCGCCATTTGTGCCGATTACGTTACGCGGGCCTGGGGCGTGGGCCATACGCACTATCCGTTGTTGCACGCCCCGACTTACAGCATAACTGGACTGCTTAGCGCGGCGGCGGCGGGTATTGCGTTTGGGTTGGCCGGACGGCTGTTTGGCGTGGCTACGCATGCCGTCGGGCGCTTATTCAAGCGCTACATTGCGTGGCCGCCTTTGCGGCCGGCAGTAGGAGGGGTGCTGGTCGCGCTGCTAGTTTGGGCGCTGGGCACAACGCGCTACATCGGGTTGGGCATACCGACTATCGTACAGTCTTTTTGGGAACCCGTGTCTGGTTACGCCTTCGCGCTCAAGATCTTGCTGACGGCACTTACGCTCGGGGCCAGCTTTAAAGGTGGCGAGGTGACGCCGTTGTTTTTCGTGGGCGCTACGCTTGGCAACGCGCTTTCGGGCGCCTTGCCGCTGCCCATGCCGTTGCTGGCGGGCATGGGGTTTGTGGCGGTGTTTGCCGGCGCAGCCAATACGCCGCTGGCCTGCACGTTTATGGCCGTCGAGCTGTTTGGCCACGAGTGCGGCCTGTACGTGGGGCTGGCCTGCGTGGTGAGCTATCTGTTTTCGGGTCACCGCGGCATTTACTCTGCCCAGATGATTGGGCAGAGTAAGCACGGACTATGGGTGCGCCAGCAAGGCAAACGCCTGCGCGATTTGCATTAGCCTACGATTTGCGCTTAAACAAATATTTAGTCTGGTTGAAGCTGTAGCCTACGGCCAGCACCATGCGCCCAGCGCTGGCCGGGTGGTCGGTGGCGCCGGTGTACACGGGTAGCTGCACGCTCGCATTCAGCGAAAGGTTTTTGTAATAAACATCGAGGCCGGGGCCGAGCAGGGCATTGTTCATGGCGTGTTCGCCGGTGAGGTGGCCTTCCAGCATTTCGCCTTTCGTCTTTTCGTAGAAAAACTGCGCCGACGGATACACCTGCCAATTGGTGCCCAACGGCAACCGGTAAAACAGGCTCGCGAACGTGGTCGTGCTGGGCGCCAGGCTATTTTCAAACGCATTGCGCGTCGAGCGGCGGTAGCTGGAATTGACGCTCAAGCCCACATTATGGAAGCTGCCGATGTAGTTGGCGTACACAAAACCGTCGGTGGTGCCGGTGCCTACCTGGTTGAGCAGCGGATAGCGATGCCCGTCGGCGCTCACTTGGCGGAAATTGCCAGTGGGTAGTTTCACGCCTCCACCCACGATCAGCCGGCTTTGCACGCCCGCCGTTTCGATGGCCCGAATCAGGTGATAGCCGGCAAAAACCGTCATGTCGCCGATGCCGGAAGCGTTGAACTGCTTGCTGTTGATCTGCGAGGTATTCATCACGAAAGGCACAAATGCATTCACTTCCACGCGCTGCGACATGAAATATTTACCGCGCAACTCCAGCACCCGAAACGCCTCATAATCAGTAGGATCACCGTGGTGCTCGTGTTCGTAGCCGTTGTCGCTGTTGAGGTGAGAAGGAAAAAAAGGCCGGACGCCGCCCGGAAAGAACTTCGAACTCTGTCCGTAATCCTGGTAGCCGTTGAAAATGCGGTAGCGGTGCATAAGCGAAACGCCGCTTTGGTTGTCGTAGGGCGTAATGCCCATGAAGCAGCCGCATATGTCGCAGGCCTGGGTTGGCAGAAGCAGGCCTAAGCTCAAGCCTAGAATAAGTAAAATCCTTTTCATTACTTTTGTGTAAGTACCTGATTATTAAATACTTGTGAAATTTATTTGTGTGAGGTTTTCAATGTTTAAGGCCGCTCTGACAAGCGCTTGTCCTTTAAAAATTCTTGATCGGTGAGGGTGTTGAAAAAGGCAACTAGGTCGCTTTTTTCTTGTCTGGTAAGCGGAATGCCTAGTTGCCCATCGGAGCGGCGCAGGATTGGGTCGAGGGTGGGGGATTCGACCACGCCGTGGTCGTAATGTTCTAGCACTTGAGCCAGGGTTTGAAAGCGGCCGTCGTGCATGTAGGGCGCCGTCTGGGCCACATTGCGCAGCGAAGGCACCTTAAAAAGCCCAACATCAGCGCGCACCGCCGTGACGTGCGCCCGCCCCGAGTCCGTCGCAAACTGGCGGTCGAGGCCATTGTTGTGAAACGAATCGTCGGTGAACAGATCGGTGCTGTGGCACGCAGCGCATTTCTGCGCTAACACGGCGCGGCCGCGCAACTCGGCCGCAGTGAGCTCGCCACCCGGCTCGTGGCGCACATACTGATCGTAGCGCGAGTTTGCAGAAGTCAGGCCGGCCGTAAACTGGGCCAGCGTACGCAAAAATTGGTATGAATCAATGGGCTGCCTTCCGTAAAGCTTGAAAAAGCGCTGCTGATACTCGGTGATATTGTTGAGCTTGTGCAACACGTTTTCGAGCGTTTCGTCCATTTCCAAAGGGTTGGTAAGGGGTGCCAGCGGCAACGTTTCGAGGTTTTTGGGCCCACCATCCCAGAAGAAGTCGCGCTTCCACCGCAGGTTCTGCAAAGCCGGCGCATTGCGGGTGCCCAAGCGGCCGGCTACGCCGTGGCTAACCCGGTGATCGGCGTTGGCAAAGGCCACGAACTGTTGGTGACAACTGCCGCACGAAACCGATCCATCGCGCGATAACATCGGCTCGTAAAACAAGATCCGTCCCAGCTCAAATGCCTCTCGGCTCGGCGGGTTTTGGTCCAGAGCGTAGGCCGGGGCCGGAAAATTAGCGGGCAATACGGAGCCGGGCACCGCTTCTGAGGGCGCTACTTCTGCCTCCGATTGGCAGCTCGCTACGAGCAGCCCCGCCAGCCCCCAGAAGGCCAGCGACGCCGTCAGCGTCCTTTTCATCTTCCTGCAGTTAGATGGTAGGAAAAGCTAGTTGGCGTGGATGTGATCGACCGTAAACATGCCCGCCGCATAGTTGTCGGCTATCCGCACTGCACTGGGGCCGGCGCTGTGGCTGTTGCTACTGGCATCGGCGAAACGAATACCGGTAAAGAGCTTCAGCAAATCCACGTGAAAGTGCATTTCCGGGCTGTGGTCGGTGCGGACCAACACCGTTTTGCCGTTCAGCGACGGCGATACAGTTCGAATAGCATTATAAGGCTTCTTGAAGCCGCCCACGTGGAAGATCAAACTTTTAGAAGGCGCTTGGTCGGATGTGCCCTCCATTTTCAGGAAAATGTAGCCCGAATTCCAGTCCCAGAACATGTTGTTGCTAGGGTCGAGAGCGCCCATCTGGGCGCCGGCCACGTTGCGCGCGCTGTCCACGCCGATGGTGAACGTGATGCCCGTGTAATCGCCCACAGGTATTTTGTCGAGCGTAAGGCGCTTTGAATTCGCAATGGATTCCTTCACCAAGTAATAGCTATCCGGCTGCACGTATTCAGTGCCATCGGCTTTCTTAAGCTTGATGTTGGAAATGTAATAATTAAAGGTTGTGACCTTAAACTGATCGCCGGCCGTCGTAGTATAGGGCGTAGCACGATTCAGTTCCAGCGCTTGCGTGCCCACAATATGCTCCATTTCCAAGTCCAGCGTGCCTGTTTCGGTAGCGGGGGAGCTGTTGTCTTTGTCGCCGCAACTGCTAAGCAAAACAGTCGCGCACAAAAAGGAAGTAATAAAAAGCCAAAGCTTAGGTAAAAGCATTTTGATAAGACCTAGTTAAGTAATTGAAATGCAAGCAGATACATCAACTATCAAATCTGTAGTTGACACTTCGTCTTTGTGCCGTGGGTACACGCCAAAGACTTCGCTGAATTTCAACCTTGAGCGGGCGGGTGGAAGATGCTGTTTGCCGGCCTGAAAGCACATCGTGCGGCGGCCAAAGGCGCGAAGCGTATGGCCCGCGTGCGCGGCCAACCGATTGGCGCCCTGAAAGCAAAGCGCACCAGCGGGAGTGCTTCAAACTTAACCTTGGCAAAACCAGCGGCTGGGGCTTTGCTTTCGTTTTCTGCTGCCTTGCGCAACTTCTTGGCTAAGTGGCACTTGCCATTGCAATGAAGCTGCGGTCGGCTTTTGTTCACGCAAAAGAGTTGCGTAATACGCTCCTTGTGCACCTGATAATCCACTACCAACAGCTCCCGGCTAAACGTCTGGAGTAGAATAAGGGCAGTTAGAAAACCAGCGAGCAATCGGTTCACAACGAACGGCTAAAAGCGGAATAGAGCAAAGGTACTAGCTGCGCATCATTTTCTGGCATCAAGTACTTTGCACAGCCGTCACCCAGATACGACGTTCGCCAGAAATTGGATTTTTCGATTTAAAAGGCCAGCAACTCTGCAGCCTGCTCGCGTAGTAGTTGCTTGTATAAGTCGTGCTGAAGCTCGCCTTCCTCGGTCAGGTATTGGTCAACCAAGGGCAGGCGCATGCGGGTAGGCAACACTGTCGTGCCGAGGTACATCAGCACGTCGGTAAGATGATTGAGCGCCAGAATGCCGCCCTGCGTGCCCGTCGAAAGACCCACCAAAGCGGCTTTCTTCCCCCGGATGCCACCGGGGTAGGGCAAGCCGTCGATGAATGTTTTGAGTACGCCCGGAAAGGAGCAATTGTATTCGGGAACTACAAATACCAGTTTGTCGGCTGAGCTGGCAAGTTGCACTAAGCGGTTAAACTCTTCATGCTTGCCTGTATTGGCATATAACGCCGACGTGGCAAAATCGATGGGCAGCTCCAGCAGATCCAGTATCTGATGTTCGGCGCCGAGTTCGGCCAGAAGGTGCGCATATACATTGGCAATACGGCGAGCCCGAGAGTTTGGCCGATTGGTACCGGCAATGATGGTAATCATGCTAAGGCGATGAGAGATGAAGAAAGGGCGGGAGTAGTGCTTCTTACCAACAAAAAAGCGAACCGGATTACCAGTTCGCTTTTCAGTAGTGCGTAAACCGCAAACTCTACGAGAGGTTATTCGAGGTCGCTTTGGCGCTGATAAATTCGCGGTTCAGAATAGCGATATTTTCCAGCGAAATCCCCACCGGACACTCGGCAGCACACTGGCCGATGTTGGAGCAGGCACCGAATCCTTCCTTATCCATCTGAGCTACCATGTTCTCAACGCGAGTTTTGCGCTCGGCATGGCCCTGAGGCAGCAATGCCAGCTGCGAAACCTTTGCCGATACAAACAGCATAGCCGAAGCGTTTTTGCAGGCCGCCACGCAGGCGCCGCACGCGATGCAGGTAGCTGCTTCGAAAGCACGATCCGCAATATCTTTCGGAATCGGAATTTCGTTGCCGTCGGGGGCGCCGCCAGTGTTCACGCTCACGTAGCCGCCGGCCTGAATGATGCGGTCGAAAGCCGAGCGATCGACGCTTAGATCACGATTTACCGGGAACGCATTGGCGCGCCAAGGCTCAATTGTGATGGTGTCGCCGTCGTGGAACTTGCGCATGTGGAGCTGGCAGGTAGTAGTGCCTTTCTCCGGGCCGTGCGCACGGCCATTGATAAACAGATTGCACGAGCCGCAGATTCCTTCGCGGCAGTCGTGGTCGAATGCTACTGGCTCATCTCCTTTGTGGAGGAGATCTTCGTTGAGCACGTCCAACATTTCCAGAAACGACATTTCGGGCGAAATGTCTTTCACTTGATATTCCACAATGCGCCCTTCAGCGTTGCGGTTTTTCTGCCGCCACACCTTCAGGGTAAGGTTCATGGGTTTGGCATTCGGGTTATTTCCAGCCATTTTATTTTGAATGAGGAATCAAGAAGGAAGAATGAAGAATTAGACAGAAAGTAGGAGCTAAGGCTGAGAACACAACATAGTTTCTTCATTCTTAACTCCTCATTCCTCATTCCTTTATTTATAGCTGCGCTGCGTGAGCTTTACGTTTTCGAATTCAAGTTCTTCTTTGTTCAGTCTTTCGGGCTGATTATCACCCGTATACTCCCAAGCCGCTACGTAAGCAAAATTCTCGTCGTCGCGCAAAGCCTCGTTTTCGGGCGTCTGGTATTCCTCGCGGAAGTGGCCGCCGCAGCTTTCGTTGCGGTGCAGGGCGTCGTCTACCATCAGCTCACCTAGTTCGATGAAGTCGGCAACGCGGCCAGCGTTTTCCAACATCTGATTTAGCTCTTCGTTGGTGCCGGTTAGCTTCAAATCCTGCCAGAATTCCTGCCGCAGCTTCTGAATTTCACGCTTGGCGTGCTGCAAGCCCTCGGCATTGCGCGCCATGCCGCAGTATTCCCACATAATGTGGCCCAGCGCTTTGTGGAACTCGTTGGGCGTGCGGTTGCCCTTGATGCTCAGCAGCTTTTCCGTGCGCTGCCGTACGAAAGCTTCGGCTTCGGCAAATGCAGGGTGCTGCGTCGTAACCGGAACGGGTGGCGTCTTGGCTAGGTAATCGCCTATGGTATAAGGGATTACGAAATAGCCATCAGCCAATCCTTGCATCAGAGCCGAAGCACCGAGTCGGTTGGCACCGTGATCGGAGAAGTTGCACTCGCCCGTAGCGTAAAGGCCAGGAATGGTCGTTTGCAGGTTATAGTCAACCCACAGACCACCCATGGTGTAGTGCACCGCCGGATAGATGCGCATAGGAAGCTCATATGGGTTTTCGCCCGTGATCTTCTCGTACATCTCAAACAGGTTGCCGTACTTCTGGCTCACCTTGTCGGCCCCTTCGCGCTTAATAACGTCGCCGAAATCGAGGTATACTGCCAAGCCCGTTGTGCCCACGCCACGACCTTCGTCGCACATGAGTTTGGCATTGCGGGAGGCCACGTCACGGGGTACGAGGTTACCAAAAGCCGGGTATTTGCGCTCCAAGAAGTAGTCGCGTTCTTCCTCCGGAATCTGGCGCGGGTCGCGCTTGTCGCCTTTGGCTTTGGGTACCCACACGCGGCCGTCGTTGCGCAGCGATTCCGACATCAGCGTCAGCTTCGACTGGTAATCGCCCGACACCGGAATGCAGGTAGGGTGAATCTGGGTGAAGCACGGGTTAGCAAAGAAAGCTCCCTTCTTGTGCGCCCGCCACGAAGCCGTAACGTTGCAATACTTCGCGTTGGTGCTTAGGTAGAATACGTTGCCGTAGCCGCCCGTAGCCAGCACCACGGCGTGCGCCGCATGCGTCTGGATTTCCCCCGTAATGAGGTTACGCGTGATAATGCCGCGGGCTTGCCCGTCAACTACCACTAAATCAAGCATTTCGCTGCGGGTGTACATCTTTACCTTTCCATAGGCAACCTGCCGGGAGAGGGCCGAGTAAGCACCGAGCAACAACTGCTGACCAGTTTGGCCACGTGCGTAGAACGTCCGGCTTACCTGTGCACCCCCGAAAGAGCGGTTGGCCAGCAGTCCGCCGTATTCGCGGGCAAACGGCACACCCTGCGCCACGCACTGGTCGATGATATTCACCGATACCTGCGCCAAGCGATACACGTTGGCCTCGCGAGCGCGGTAGTCACCGCCTTTGATGGTGTCATAGAACAGACGGAAGACTGAGTCGCCGTCGTTCTGGTAGTTTTTAGCTGCGTTGATGCCACCTTGCGCCGCAATCGAGTGCGCGCGCCGTGGCGAATCATGGTATGTGAAGGCCTTCACATTGTAGCCTAGCTCGGCCAGCGAAGCTGCTGCCGAAGCGCCAGCCAAGCCTGTGCCCACCACAATGATGTCGTACTTCCGCTTGTTGGCGGGGTTGACGAGCTTCACGTTGAACTTATGGTTGTCCCACTTTTCGGCTAAGGGTCCTTCAGGGATTTTTGAGTCCAGTGTCATTGGATAAAAAATAGAGGGTTGGGCGGTCAATCAGGTTAAGTGGGCTAGCGCACGTGGGTGATGGCGCTGAGCGACTGCTCCACGGTGTTACCGGTAGCAGGCCGTGGCTGATATTCCGAGCTAAAAAACATGACAACCGGAATCACAGCGAAAAGCAAAGACACAACCACTGCGAAAGTGTAACCCACGCTGCGGATAGCAGGCGAGTACTTGCGATGATTGAGCCCCAAAGTTTGGAAACCGCTGCGGAAGCCATGCCACAAGTGGTAACCCAAAGCCAGCTGGGCCGCAGCGTAAAGTGCTACGTACCAAGGAATTTTGAATGAGGCCGCGGCTACCGAATACAGGTCGCCTACGGGGTGGTCGAGGTTCGGAACTTTCACTTCGGCCAAGCCTCCCATTGCGTCGAAGCGGGAGCGAACCCAGAAGTTCATCAGATGCACGATCAGGAAGATGAGCAGCAGGGTACCTAGCAGCGCCATGTTGCGCGAAGACCACTGCGAATTCTGCTCCGGATGATTAACTACATATCCCTGAGCACCACGGGCTTTCTTGTTTTTAAGAGCCAAAGCCAACCCTTGGTACGAGTGGAGCGCCAAACCCAGCATTAGGATGATCTCCATAAAGCGAATCACGGGGTTGGTGCCCATAAATTCAGCCCAAAAATTAAACGTTGCACCCCCGTCGTGGCGAAGCATTTGCAGGTTGATGAGCAGGTGCACGAGCAGAAACGAGCAGAGAAATAAGCCCGTTAGTGACATGATGATCTTGCGGCCGATGCTGCTGGAAAACGTTTTACTAATCCAACTCATAAAAGCAACTAAAAGGGGTTTGGGTAGGTCAGATGTATTGGTCAAAGGTACATGCCACCCATGTACGAAACAATCTGGTCTGGACGTTTACTCTACAGTGAATCTATCCATTGCCATACCCGTTAGAAGTGCAGGATAAGTACCTAACCTAGCGGTCTGGATTTTTGTTAGGTGTCCGAAGGAATTTTACCTACCTTCTTCTTCTCAACTATTGCTTTTCAACTTAGTGATTCTATGAACCTTCCGCTACCTAATTACATCGGGCGGCTGTTACTGGTGCTTTTGGTGAATGCAGTGGTCTTGTTCGGGCTTACCCCAGCTGCTCAGGCCTCGCACATCCGGGCGGGTGACATTCAAGCTAAATCCGATACGACGGCCAATCCCAACCCGCGCCGTGTGTTTTTCAAAATGGTGCTGTATCAGGCGACTAATCTGGTATCCAATGTTGATGAAAAGGATGTCACTATCTTCTTTGGCGACGGGACGTGCACACTCCAAAATGGCGTGCCCCGATTCAGCAAAACCCAGATCTCGCCCACGGTTTTTCGCAACATTTATTACTTCGAGCATACTTACAACGCCCCGGGACAATATACTGTCAGCTACATAGGAGAAAACCGGAATGCGCAGATCCTCAACATGACGGATCCGGGCAACCGAACTTTCTATATTTCTACTACGATTACCATTGACCCGGCTTTGGGCGTCAACCGCTCACCAGTTCTGACGGCGCCCGCAATTGACAACGCCAGCGCCAACCAAGTCTTTTTGCACAATCCAGGCGCTTTTGATGCCGATGGTGACTCGCTTTCGTACGAGTTAATGCCTAGTCAAGCCGCTAACGCAGTAGTTGTGGCCGTTACCGATTGCACTCCCCGCAACGCGGTAGTACCAGGCTTTGTATACCCAAGCGCTCAGTCGGCTTCGCCAGGGGGCAAGCAGGTTTCTTATTCAGGCACGCCACCAGGTGTGGTGGGCGCCGATGCCATCTTTACCGTGGACTCGCGTACCGGGCAGATTGTCTGGAACTCCCCTGTTAGAGTAGGTGAATTCAACGTGGCCTTGGTCATCAAGGAATGGCGGCGGGGTGTCGGCCGACCGCGATTGGTAGGCACGGTCATCCGCGATATGCAGATCACGGTGGTGCCCACCAACAACCGTCGTCCCGAGATCACCATTCCGCCCGATTTGTGCGTAGTGGCCGGCACCCCCATTCCGGCGCAGACCATCACGGCCACCGACCCCGACGGGCAAGCCATACGCTTAACGGCTTTTGGGGGCATTTTCCCGCCGGCTACGTTTGTGCAGAACCAAACTGGTCCGCCGCAGGCTAGTGGTACGTTCCGCTGGACGCCGCAGTGCGAAAATGTGCGTTCGGAACCCTATCAGGTTCTTTTCCGAGCGGAAGACCAACCTGCGCAATCCAGTCAGTCGCTGATCGACGAGAAAGTAATGCGCATCACGGTCGTGGGACCGCCGCCGCAGAACTTGCAAGCCACCTTGCAGCCCGGCAGCGCCATCGCGGTATTGAATTGGGACCGCTACGTGTGTCAGAATGCCAGCCAGATCCTGATTTACCGTCGGGAAGGACCTTCTAACTGGACCCCCGGACCTTGCGAAACCGGCATCCCGGCTGACAAAGGCTATACGCAAATCGGGGCGGTGAGTGCCTCTACGCAAGCCTTTCGCGACGACCGCAACGGGCAGGGCCTGGAGCGGGGCAAAACGTATTGCTACCGCATCTATGCCGTGTTCCCGCTGCCGGGCGGTGGGGCAAGCATTGCCTCCCAGGAAACCTGTGTTACGCTGACGGGCCGCTCAGCGCTGCTCACCAACGTAACCGTAGACAAAACCGACGCCACCACCGGCCAGATCACCGTGAAGTGGACCAAGCCCACCAGTAGCGCTGGCTTTGCACAGCCATACGGCTACCGTTTGTTGCGGGCCACCGGCCAGAGCACGGCGTTTACGCAGGTGTATACCACTGGTAATCTGAACGATACAGTATTCGTCAACGGTCCTATCAATACGCTTACTACGGGCTATACATACCGACTAGAGTTCTTCAGTAGTTCGCCCACTAACACAGAGCTGAAAGAGACGGCCGGACCCGCTTCGAGCATATTTGCGCAGGGCACCATTGGGTCCGATGGCCGCGTGGCCTTAAGCTGGACCCACAATGTACCGTGGAACAACACGCTCAGCCCAACAGTGGTGTTTCGCAAGGATGCGGCCGGCAACTTTGTGCAAGTGGCTACGGTAACCGGCACTGCCACCGGCGGCAGCTACACCGATCCGGGGCCGTTCGTGACGGGGCAGCCGGCGTGTTACTACGTGCGCACTACCGGTACCTACGGGACTGGCTTGCCCACCAACCTCGTCAACCTGAGCCAGCAGGTGTGCGTGCAGCCCGTGCCGTGTACGCCGGTGCTCTCGCTGAAGGCTACCAACTGCGACAGCCTGAGCGCCAACCTGTTCAATTTGCCGGCCACCACAGGCAACTCGCAGGTTTACACCAACTTCCTTACCTGGACGCTGAACACCAACCTGCCGCCCAACTGCAACCGTGAGATTGCTTTCTACCGCATCTTCTTCAGTCCTACGCAGGGCGGGTCGTATCGGCAGATTGACTCGGTGAAGGTGCTCAGCTATGCTCACCGCAACCTTACCACACTGGCCGGTTGCTACCAGGTGCAGGCAGTCGATGCCAGCGGACAGGCCAGCGCCCGCAGCAACGAGGTGTGCAACGACAACTGTTTGTTGTTCTTGCTGCCCAACATCTTCACGCCCAACGGCGACGGCATCAACGACACGTTCCGCCCGAAAGTCGCCAGCCCCATCCGGCGGACGCATTTCACGGTATTCAACCGTTGGGGCGTCAAGATCTACGAAAGCTCGGCCGATCCGCTCATCAACTGGAACGGTGGCGGTACGGCCAACGAAGGCGGGCGCGGTCCGGCCGTGGCGGAAGGCATGTATTACTACCAGGCCGAAGTGGAGTTTGCCGACCTGAAGAGCACCAAGAAAACCTTCAAGGGTTGGGTGCAGATCAACCGCTAAACTTCAAGCTGCTCTTTCGCAACCTTTTGAAAGAGATAGGATTATAAAAGGGCGGCCCAAGTAGGTCGCCCTTATTTTTTTGAACATGGTCAAGGCATTGCTTTTCGTAGTAGGACTGGCGTTTGCGCTCAGTGGCTGCGTCAACACAAGCCCGGATAACTCGGTATCCCGGCGCGAAGCCATTGTCCAGACCCGGCAGGAGGCCGTGAAGGTGGCTACGCTCTACCTCAAACAACAGCCCATAGCCGGCGACTATTTCCTCGATTCGATTCGGGTGAAGGAAGAGCCGGCCGAATGGCTGGTCTTTTTCAAGCGCAACGTACTGACATGGCCCCGTGAAGGACTCATTGTAGTGGACAAACGCACCGGAACGGCCTACCAACGGCCATATAGATAAATAATTGATTATAAATGAGTTATATATTATCCGTTGGAGACTAATACGCAATTCCTTTTGGGCATGACGCCCGATTTGTGCAGTTTGCGCTCCGACTACAGGCGGCCTGCCCTCCAGAAAGCATCCGCCAAATCTGTGTTTCCCACCCATTCTGCATACTTCCATTTCATGAAAGCAGTCATTTTCCCCGGTCAGGGCAGCCAGTTTATGGGCATGGGCCGCGACCTCTACGAGCAGCAGCCCATCGCCCGCCGGCTTATGGATCAGGCCAACGACATCCTCGGCTTCCGCCTGACCGACATCCTGTTTGAAGGCACCGACGAAGATTTGCGCCAAACCAACGTCACGCAGCCAGCCATTTTTCTGCACTCCGTAGCGCAAGCCGCCGTGATGAACGACCTGCTGCCCGACATGGTCGCGGGACATTCGTTGGGCGAATTTTCGGCGCTGGTAGCCGCGCAGGTGCTCAAGTTTGAAGATGCTTTGCAGCTCGTAGCTCAGCGCGCTCAAGCCATGCAAACTGCCTGCGAGGTAGAGCCCGGCACGATGGCCGCCATCCTCGGCCTCGACGATGATGTGGTCGTGCGCATCTGCACCGAAATCAGCCAGGGCGGCGATGTGGTAGTGGCTGCCAACTTCAACTGCCCCGGCCAACTTGTGATTTCGGGTTCGCGGCGGGGCGTGGAAATTGCCTGCGAGCAACTCAAAGCCGCCGGTGCCAAGCGCGCCTTGCCGCTGCCTGTAGGCGGCGCGTTTCACTCGCCCCTCATGCAATCGGCGGAAGCGGCTCTGGCTCAGGCTATTGAAACAACCAAGTTTTCGGTCGGAATTTGCCCCGTGTACCAAAACGTAGACGCACTCCCGCACCGCGACCCCGACGAAATCCGCGAGAACCTGGTGCGCCAGCTCACCGCGCCCGTCCGCTGGACGCAGCTCGTGCAGCGCATGGCTCAGGACGGCGCCACTGATTTCGTGGAATGCGGACCCGGCAAGGTGCTGCAAGGCTTGGTGAAGAAGATTGTTCCGGCCGCCGCGTTGAGTTCGGCAGCGGTGTAACTGCCGGGGATTTCTTTTATAAGAAGCGCCTCTCCGAAAATTTCAGAGGGGCGTTCTTGTTTCCGTAGCCTGGTAGTGCTGCTGGCGTGCGCCAGCAACGCAATTTTGGTTTATTCTTCAGTCAAAATCCCATCAGGTATATAGTAAGTTGCTGCGTACTGCAATTCTTCTTCGTCTTTTTTGAAATCTTCAAACGCTTTGATATACCAAGAAGGATCTGTAGGGTCATTTGTAACTTCTTCGTAAGTCACAGCCCAGTAATATTCACCATTTTTCCAAGGCTCGATCCCATAAATTCCTAAGCCAAGCTGTCGAACTCGTTTTAAAACAATCTCGAAGTCTAGCGCTGAAAAGTATTTAATTGAAGGTACATCAAACCCAGTGTTCAAATTTGTGAGGCCAGTGAAGACAAACTTGTCTAAGTATAATTCCTTTTTCAACCTGCCTTCTAATCTATTCATGCTTTTCTATTCATGCTTTTAGTTAAACCTTGTTTTTAAATTAATTGGGTTATCTGATACTGGCAATGGAGTACAGATTTGCAAATGCAAATTTAATGAGAGCCAAGTCGACCATTATCGACTTTCTTCTCGACCTGCACTACCTCCAACTCATCTGCACATTCCGCCAGCAACTCCGCCACGGTTTTGCCCAGTACCGGATGCAGCACTTCCGCCGCAATTTCGGCTAACGGCACCAACGCAAAGCGGCGTTCTGGCAGGCGCGGATGGGGTACTTGGAGCTGAGGTGTATCTGCTATCTCATTGTCATACAATAAGATATCAATATCGAGGGTGCGGGCGCCCCAACGGATGCGGCGCTCGCGGCCGGCTTGCTGTTCTATTTGCAAACATGCCGCCAGCAACTGCTCGGGGCGTAAGGTCGTTGCGAGCTGCACGGCTTGGTTGAGAAAAGCAGGCTGATCTTCTAGGCCCCAAGCCGCCGTTTCGTATACTCCCGATACCGCCACCACACGTCCGGCCGACGCGTTTAGCAGCTGAATAGCTGTCCGTAGAGTGGCGGCTCGGTCACCGAGATTGCCACCAAGCAGGAGGTAAGCCGTGGAAAAATTAGCTTCTGCCATTATAGCCCGCGAAAGAAGGCAATGGTGCGGTCGGCAACTTCCTGCGCCTGCGCAGGGAGGTGGTTTTCGTCCCAGGGGTGTTTGCCGCCGAACATGTGCCCGGCCCCCGGCACGATCACCAACTCAGCTTCGGGTTTCCAGCTTTTCAGGGCATGCGCCATTTCTACTGGCAGCGTTTCGTCCTGATCGCCGTGGATAATAAATAAGGGCTGGCGGAGCTTTTCGCGCACGTTGCGCGGAATGTCGAGGCGCTGCTTGTTGGCGAAATAATCTTCTACCAATTGATAGTACATGGGCATGCGCTGGCCGGTGCGCGAGTTGTCTACGTACTGCACACCGTTTTCCTTCCACTGCCGCATGATGTCCTCCGACCAGCGTTGGTCGATGTCGTTGATGGGTGCCCAAGCGGCTACGGCCCGCACGCGTGCGTCTTCGGCCGCTTTCAGCATCACCAGCCCGCCGCCGCGGCTGTGGCCCGCCAAATACAAGCGCGACAAATCCATTTCTGCTGCCGGAACGGGCGTACCATTTGGCTCGTGCAGGCGATCCAGTAAGATGCCCAGGTCGTCAAGCTCCAGGCTGAAATTGTTCTGACCGAAAGCCTCCATGTCCTCGAGGTCGCCGGTGCCGCCGGGCACCACGCCGTTGTGCGACAGGTCCAGCTTCACGAACACAAAGCCGTGGTGGGCAAAATAGTCGGCGAGCACGTTGAAATGGCCCCAGTCTTTGAAGCCTTTAAAGCCGTGCACAAACACCACCACTGGTTTGGGCTGGCCAGTGGGCACGTAGCGAGCGTCGGCGGCGAAGGGGCGGGTGTGGCGGGTGCTGCTCAGCAGAAACTCAACAACAACAGGTGACGTATCGACGGACATTTTCTTCAGCAAAAGTGCGGGTGAACAAATCGTAGTGAAAGTACGAGGCTAAAACCGCTACGGATACTGCGAGGTTAGGAAACCGTTGCGCCGCCCCGTATCATTGCACCGCCTTTACCCGTCGATGAAAGTATCCCTGGATCAAATACAGGCCCCTATTGCGGCCGACATGGAGGAATTTGAGCGCAAATTCCGCGCTTCCATGCAAAGCCGGGTGATGCTTCTCGACAAGATCATGGGCTACATCGTGAAGCGCAAAGGCAAGCAGATCCGGCCGATGTTCGTGTTTTTTACGGCCAAAATCTGCGGCGGCGACCCACTGCCCGAAGCTACTTTCCGGGGCGCGGCGCTCATCGAACTGCTGCACACGGCTACGCTGGTGCACGACGATGTGGTAGATGAGTCGAATTACCGCCGGGGCTTCTTTTCCATTAATGCCCTGTGGAAGAACAAGATAGCGGTTCTGGTCGGCGACTACCTGCTGTCGAAAGGCCTGCTATTGTCGCTGGAGCACGACGACTACGATCTGCTCAAAATCGTGTCGAATGCGGTACGGGAGTTGAGCGAAGGCGAGTTGCTGCAAATCGAAAAGGCGCGCCGCCTCGACATCACAGAAGACGTGTACTTCGAAATCATCCGCCAGAAAACCGCTTCGCTGATTGCGTCGTGCTGCGCGGTAGGAGCGTCTTCGGCCGGCGCCGACAAAGCCACCATTGAGCGGGCCCGCCTGTTTGGGGAGAAAGTCGGCATTGCCTTCCAGATCAAGGACGACTTGTTTGATTACGGCACCGACGAAATCGGCAAGCCCGTCGGCATCGACATCAAAGAGAAAAAGATGACGTTGCCGCTCATATATGCCTTGCAGCAAGCCGATTGGCTCACGAAGCGCCGCGTTATTTTCAACGTGCAAAACAACGACGGCCGCAAAGACCGCGTGCAAGCCGTAATTGATTTCGTGAAGAAATCCGGTGGCCTAGACTACGCCATTGCTACCATGCAACGCTACCGCGACGAGGCCCTGACGTTGCTGCGCAATTTTCCAGAGTCACCCTCTCGCACCTCGCTAGAGCAGTTGATCAACTACACCATCGAGCGGGAGAAGTAGCGGTATCGTAAGATCGGGCTACAGCAGGCAATGCCTTGTATTGGGTAATAAATTGATAATCAAGTGATTATAAAAAGAGTTGTCCTGGATATCCAGGACAACTCTTTTTATGAGTTGACAGGGGTCGGCTGCTTCTCGGCAGAGTTGCCGCGATCCGTGGTTCAGACTAGACTTCCGGTTCGGCTACCTGGTAGCTTACGCTGCCTTGTGCTACTTCCGAAACGTCGAACATCACGCCGTCGAAGGTGCTTTTCACGGTGATTTCGTGCGTCATGTCGCAGCTGGGGCACTTTACTTCTTCTTTTTCATACTGCCCGTCGTCTTCCATTGAGTTGGCCAGCAAGTCGGGTGCGGGCACGCCAATCAGGTCTGTAAATACTTCGGTGTGACACTTATTGCACTCGAATTTCAATCCGACGGTGCGGCCCTGAAGTTCATCGACGGGAGCAGGGGTGTTGGGTTTTTGCTGAATCCACATAAGCGGGAAAGAAGTTGGTGTTGGAGAAAGGAGCGAGAGCATCGGCGGCGCTCGTGAGGCGGCGCTTGTTGGGAAGTGTACGCAAGGCATCTCAAAAAGGTGAAGCCCAGCCGCAATCGGCTCAGCCAGACCAAGACACACTAGCAGCGTTCGGGGCTTGTATTTACCTTTAGGAATAGCCCTCACAATTTCCTTATGCCCGCTACTTCACCTGTTGTTGGACGGTTGCCGGTGGTGCCGCGCCTGCGCTCCTTGCGCAACTCTATGGCCTTGGCAGCCAATCCGTTGCCAATGCTCGACTCGTACCTCAACGAGCTTGGCGATTCGTTGATCATGTATTTGGGCGGCGTGCAGAAATCGCTGCTGACCCGCGATCCGGGCCTGATTCAGCACGTTTTGCAGAAAAACCACCGCAACTTCCCGAAGTCGTGGATGTCGTTGGGCTTTGCCCGCTACATGGGGCACGGCCTGCTGACCAGCGAGGGCAACTATTGGCTGCAACAGCGCCGCCTGATTCAGCCCGGCTTTCACCGCCAGCGCGTTGCCGCGCTTACTGACCTGATGCTGAGCGTAATCGACGATTGCCTGGACCCGCTGAAAAAACAGGCCGCGCAGCAGGGTGGGGCTGTGGAAGCGCCGGTGCACGAGATGATGACGACCCTGACGTTTCGCATCATTGCGCGCTCGGTGTTTAGCAGCAATCTGCCCGAGGCCGAATTGCAGCGAATGGCGTGGCTCATCACGGCGATACAGGCGTTTTACGTGCGCAGCGTTCGGCAGCCGTATTTGTTTCCGTGGCTTACCGTAACCGGCCAGTATCGCCGTCACGACCAGTATGCCGCCGAACTGCGCCGCCTGATGCTGAAGTACATCCGGGAGCGTCAGCGCAGCGGCGAAACGCACGACGACTTGCTGCAAATGCTGCTCGATGCCCGCTACGAAGATTCCGGCCAGCCCATGACGGAAACGCAGGTGCTCGACGAAGCTGCCATTCTGCTCGTGGCAGGACACGAAACCTCGGCCAATGCCCTTTCGTGGGTGTGGCATTTGCTGGCCCAGCATCCGGAAGTAGTAGCGAAGCTGCGGCGCGAAATGGCGGAAGTATTAGGCGATCGACGGCCCGCATTTGCCGACTTGCCCCGGCTTGGTTACGCGCTGCAAGTGGTACAGGAAACCATGCGCCTGTACCCGCCCGCCTGGATTACGGATCGCATCAGCCTCGAAGACGACGAATACAACGGCGTATTCCTGCCCAAAGGCACACTGATATCCATCTATCTCTACGGCGTGCACCATTCGCCCAAGCTGTGGGACGAGCCGGAAGTCTTTCGCCCCGAGCGTTTTGCGCCCGAGCAAGTACGCCAACATGCGCCCTACGCCTACGCGCCGTTCGGCGGCGGGCCGCGCCTGTGCATCGGCAATCAGTTTGCGCTCACCGAGATGCAGCTGGTGCTTCTCGAAACCCTACGCCGTTTCGACGTGGAGCCAGTGGTGCAGCCGCCCGTACAACTGGAACCGCTCATTACGCTACGGCCCCGCCACGATTTTCGGGTGCGGTTTCGGCTCCGGACGTGAACCGGCGCGAACTTCCTGCTTGCTAATCTCTGCCATTAGAAAGCAAAAGCCGTCGGTTGTGCTTAGCAAATGTGCTATGCACAACCAACGGCTTTTTCGCAATTCATAACCGTCAGGTAATCTGATGGTTATGAATTATTCTTTTAGTAGCTCGTCGATGGTTCTATTGAACTCAGCGATTTCGGCATCATAATATTTACCCGTGCCGGGGCCGGAGAAACCCGTATGGATCTTCCGTACTTCGCCTTTTTTATCTAAGAAAATGGTTGTCGGAAAAGCCAGAACCTGAGCCAGTTGTGGCAACGACTTGCTGGCCGAGTCTTTGTTCGATACGCCCGCAACGGCGATGTCATATCCCACATGCATGCGTTCGCGCATTTTCACGAGGCGTTCCGACGCCTTCTTTTGGTCGGAGCTGCGCTCGTAGCCTAGGCCGATGATTTCGACGCCGCGGCTCTTGTTCTTTTCATACCACGGCGCCAGGAAATTGGTCTCGTCCATGCAGTTGGGGCACCACGAGCCCAGAATCTGCACCACCACCACTTTGCCCTTGTACTTGGGGTCGGAAGGGGAGATGACGCCGCCTTCGTAGATGTTCGGAAACTTGAAATCGAGCTTTTTCTGACCGGGTTTCATGCCAGTAAGGGTGTTGACGTCGGGGAGTTTGGCGTTCGCGTCGAGCCGTCCGGTCCAGGTTTCGTGGCCGCTTTTACCGCTGTAGAAGTCGCCTTTGATGATGGTATTGATGTCGCTGTTCCGGTTGGCAGTGAAGAGAAATCCGTGGCTGCCATCAAACGTGCTTACTTTCAAGGTGTTCCCGTCGACCTGGCCCGCCAAGTACCGGTAGTCGCCGGTAGTCGTAAGGAAGGTGCCCGTTACGTCGGTGCCGTTTTGCTTGAAAATGCCCACTGCCGGATACGTTTTGCCATCGTCCTCTTTGAAGGTGACCGCCCAAGTACCGTCGAAGGACTGAGGCTTCGCATTGGAAACCGGAAACAGTTTCTGCTCGCCTTGTGTAGCGGTAAAGGGCACCCGGTACGGGTCTTTCGTGTCGTATTTTACCCAAGTGCCTTTTAGCTTATCGCTGCCATCTGCACGTACAACCAGCGCAGCATCAAAGGCGCCCAACCGAATGGTGGTAGAGTCGCCGGCGGCTTTGATTTCGTCGAGCTTTAATTTTTCCGCGCCGTTGCGCAGGTACACGGCCACGGGTTGGTTGTTATTACCGGATTCTACTTCAAACAGAAACGGGATTTCCTGGCCCTGCGTTGAGAGCACGCCGCGCCAGGTACCCGCTTTCAGGTAATTGGTGTTGGTAGCGGCCGACTCGCCGCTGGCGGCTTTTTCGGAGGAAGAGGAGTTGGAGGTGCAGGCCGCCGCGGCCAGCGCAAGACCGGCCCCAGCGAGCACCTTGCGAAAAGAGAAGGCAACAGGCATGATGGAAAAGAAAAAAGAGAAATTCGACTCTAAACCAACGATAAGGGCAACTGGTTTTGTAAGGTAAGGGTACAAAGATAACTTTGGGTCTCGCAACGCAGGCCGCCTATATTTGCGTGCCCGCTCGCAGGAGCCTAACCTCTCACAATCTTTCCTTCTTTATTATGGCGTTTGACTTAGAAATGATTCAGGCCGTGTACGCCGGCATGGGGCCGCGCATTGAAGCTGCCCGTGCTGCCGTTGGCCGCCCGCTCACGCTGGCCGAGAAAATTTTGTACGCTCACCTGTATGGCGGCAATGTAACTCAGGCGTTTGAGCGGGGCGTTTCCTACGTCGATTTCGCTCCCGACCGCGTGGCTATGCAGGACGCAACCGCCCAAATGGCGCTGTTGCAGTTTATGCAAGCCGGCAAAGACAAAACGGCCGTGCCGAGCACTGTGCACTGCGACCACCTCATCCAGGCCCGCGATGGTGCCGAGGAAGACTTGGCCGTGGCCAACGACGAGAACCGCGAAGTTTATGACTTCTTAGCTTCGGTGTCTAACAAATACGGCATTGGCTTCTGGAAGCCGGGTGCGGGTATTATTCACCAAGTAGTGCTGGAAAATTACGCCTTCCCCGGCGGCATGATGATCGGCACGGACTCGCACACCCCGAACGCAGGTGGTCTGGGCATGATCGCCATTGGCGTGGGTGGCGCCGACGCCGTCGACGTAATGGCGGGCATGGCCTGGGAGCTGAAGTTCCCGAAAGTGATTGGCGTTAAGCTGACCGGCAAGCTCAGCGGCTGGACGGCTCCCAAAGACGTAATTCTGAAAGTGGCTGGTATTCTGACCGTTAAGGGCGGTACCGGGGCTATCGTCGAATACTTCGGTGAAGGTGCCGAAAGCATGTCGTGCACGGGCAAGGCGACCATCTGCAATATGGGTGCGGAAATCGGCGCCACCACGTCGGTATTCAACTACGACCAGAAAATGGCCGAATATCTGCGCGGCACCAACCGCGCCGAGATCGCCGACTTGGCCGAAGGCGTTGCCGCGCACCTGCGCGCCGACGAAGAAGTGTATGCGCAGCCTGAGAAATACTACGATCAGCTGATTGAAATCAACCTGTCGGAGCTCGAGCCGCACGTCAACGGACCGTTCACGCCGGACGCCGCTTGGCCTATTTCACAGTTTGCCGCCGCCGTACGCGAGCACGGCTGGCCTGCCAAACTGGAAGTAGGTCTGATTGGCTCGTGCACCAACTCGTCGTACGAAGACATCACCCGGGCCGCTTCCATCGCTGAGCAGGCCGTAAGCAAAGGCCTGAGCGTAAACGCCGAGTTCACCGTAACGCCCGGCTCGGAGCTGGTGCGCTACACAGTAGCTCGTGATGGTCTGCTCGATACGTTTGCTCAGATGGGCGGTGTAGTATTGGCGAATGCTTGCGGTCCGTGCATCGGGCAGTGGGCACGTCACACCGACGATCCGAAGCGCAAGAACTCGATCATCACGTCGTTCAACCGCAACTTTGCTAAGCGCAACGACGGCAACCCGAACACGCATGCGTTCGTGGCTTCGCCTGAAATCGTGACGGCTTTCGCCATTGCCGGCGACCTAACCTTCAATCCGCTTACCGACACGCTGACCACCAAAGACGGCCAGCAGGTGCGCTTCGACGAGCCACACGGCCTCGAAACGCCACCCCAAGGCTACGCTGTAGAAGATGCTGGTTATCAGGCGCCTGCTGCAAGCGGCCTTGGCGTGCAGGTAATCGTTGATCCTCAATCTGATCGTCTGGAGCTGCTGGAGCCGTTTAAGGCTTGGGAAGGCACCGACCTCCACGGGCTGCGTTTGCTCATCAAGGCCCAAGGCAAGTGCACCACCGACCACATCTCGATGGCTGGCCCTTGGTTGAAGTATCGCGGTCACCTGGACAACATCTCCAACAACATGCTCATCGGGGCGACCAACGCTTTCAACGGCGAAGCCAACTCGGTGAAGGACCAGCTGACGCAGGGCACGCCCTACAACACGGTGCCCGCTGTAGCCCGCACGTATAAGTCAATGGGCATTGGAACGGTGGTCGTAGGCGACGAGAACTACGGCGAAGGCTCTTCGCGCGAGCACGCCGCCATGGAACCTCGCCACTTGGGCGTCCGCGCCGTGATCGTGAAGTCGTTTGCTCGTATTCACGAGACCAACCTCAAGAAGCAGGGCATGCTGGCCCTCACGTTTGCCAACAAGGCCGACTACGATCTGATCGAGGAGGACGACACCATCGACATCCTCGGCCTGACCGATTTTCAGCCCGGCAAGCCGTTGCAGGCCCGTCTGCATCACACCGACGGTGATACCGACCTCATCACGCTGAACCACACGTACAACCAAGGTCAGATTGAGTGGTTCAAAGCCGGCTCGGCCCTGAACTTGATCCGTTTGAAAGAAGCTAGCGGAAGCAATCTTTCGCAGAAGTAATTGATAATTAAGTGTTTATAAAAAGCCGCTTCCTAAGCAGGAAGCGGCTTTTTTTATTTCTCTGCTCGTTTGAAATCGTAGCGGCCTCAAATACACTTTGGGGCCGCTGCTGAAAATTTCCTTTCTTCCCGAATGAGTGCTTCTCCCAAACAGGCGATTTCGATTGTAGGCTTTTTCATCACACTGGCCGGGGCAATACTATTTTCCACGAAAGCCATTATCGTAAAAGCCGCTTTTGGCAGCACGCACACCGACGCCGTAACGCTGCTCACGCTACGGATGCTATTTGCCTTGCCATTTTACGTCGTGACGGCCTTTGTAATAAGTCGTCACAAAGACAATGTGCGCATGAAACCCCGAGAATGGGTATTGGCGATTTCGCTGGGATTTTTGGGGTATTATTTGAGCAGTTTATTTGATTTTGTTGGCCTACAATATGTGTCAGCTGGCTTGGAACGTCTGATTTTATTTTTGTACCCGAGCTTCGCAGTATTCATCAACGCGTATTTTTTCGGGCAGCCTATTTCCCGCATCCAAAAAGTGGCGCTGCTGCTTACGTACCTGGGTATTGCCATTGCCTATTTTGGTGAACTGCAATTGGATACAAGCAACCCGCATTTTCTTTTTGGCAGCTTTATGGTCTTTTTATGCGCAATTACTTATTCCATTTATATCGTTGGGAGCGGGAAAATTATTCCTAAAATTGGTGCTGCGAAATTCACCGCCTATGCGATGATGGCGGCAACATTTGGCGTATTTTCTCACTTTGCTTACACAGGTCATTTCCAGACTTTAACTACCGGAAAAGAGTTGTGGCAATTTGGATTATTATTGGCCGTAGTAGCCACGGTTTTGCCCACCTTTATGCTGTCGCAGGGCTTAAAAATGATTGGCTCCAATAATGTGGCAATTATCAGTGGGGTGGGGCCGGTATCTACCATTTTGCAGGCGCATTTCGTCCTGGGCGAAAAGATATTCGCGGAGCAAATATTCGGAACCGTTTTAGTTGTGATCGGGGTGTTGCTGATCGGCTGGAAGCGCAAGCCCGCCGAACTACAGCCCGCCTGATTGGCTTACGCAAGCAAAAGCCGGCCTCCGAGGAGAAGCCGGCTTTTGCTTGGTTGTGGTGCCGTGCCCTACTTGGACGTGACGCTATTTGAGTTTTGTTTGACCATCTGGGCTTCCGAAATCGGCTGCCAGGTGCCGTCGCCTTTGCGCTCTTCGGTGAGCATGCGCATGTGCGTGTCGTCTACTTTGGTCCGCGTCACGCGCGAATGGTTGGTGATGCCCATGAACGCTCCGTCGCCTTCCATAATCAGCTGGTTGTTGGCCCAGCCATTGCCCGTTGCCATGTTCCAGCCCGTGCCGGTTTCGCCGGCTTGCATGCTGGCCTGCACCCACCGCCGGCTATGGGGCTCGTAAGCCATCACCGGGACGTATTTGCCATCGGGCTTGTTGGCTCTGGTAAGCATCATGGGGTGCTGCGGATCGAAGCGATAGACGGCGGTGTCCGAGAAAGTGCGTTCGGGAGAAATAGCGCTGGCGTATGACTTGCCGGTGGATATCCAGGTGCCCTCCAGCCAACGGGCTGCTTCTATTTCGGGCAGCGGAGCAGTGGGCAGCATCAGCGCGGTAGGGTCGAGCTTCATCACTTCGGCGGCCTGCTCGTCGTAGGTTTTGTCAGGATGCGGCGTCTGCAAATAAGCGGCCACGGCATCGGCGCGCTTGCGGTCTTCAGCGAGGCTTTGGGTGTACTGAGCCGGCGTCATGATCTTGCCAACGGTCAGCTCAAAAGTGCCCTGCGCGGCTTTGGGCTCGAAGGGCGCGACTTCCAAGCGGTAGCGCCCGGTTTGTGGTGCTACTAGCGTCACGTATTCGGTGCCCTGCCGGTCGGTTGGCGAATCGAAGGAGGCAATTTTCTTGCCGTCGGGGCCATAAGTATTGATTACGACATCGACGCCTTTTTGCAGCACGGTGGCTTTCAGCGCCTCTCCAGATTTTAGCTGCACCTGGTAGTCGTAGCTGGTGCTACCCTGCATGGGCTGGGTGACGGCTTTTCCCGCCTTCAGCATAACTGCACCCGACTTGTTCTGAGCCAGGCCCGAGAGCGACAAAACCAACAGAAGCGGCAAAACCCGAGTAGATTTTCGAAAATTCATGGCAATAGGAATAAAGGTGGGAAAGAGTTCAGTTGAAGAAGGTACACCTTTATTATTTCTTGATCAATCACATAATCATGTGATATTCAGATGTTTATGCCATAATAACGGAATTGTCACAACTACGAAGATGCCCAGATCCAGAAAATAAAAACGGCTGCCTTGCCGAAGCGAAAGCAGCCGAAAACGGCAGAAATAAAATGTGCTTAAAGGGTTAGTTGAGCCACACCTCGGCAACCGTTTCGAAGCGCCGGGCTGCAAATGCGCCATACGGAGCTTCGACGTGAAAACCGAGAATGTGTACCTGGGGTTGGCCGGTGTGAGCACTACGCAACACGCGCACCGGATACACGCGCCCGGCTTCGGGCCACTCGCCTACATAGTCTGCGGGGCGGCTGCTGGCGTCCACGCAACGAGCATAGTGCTGGACGGGAGAAGGTACAGGAAGCTTTACTTTCGACATATGCAAAGATACAAATATTTACTAAAACTAAAAAAATTGGAAGAAATAATTATATGATATATCAGGGAAATTATTGCGCAATGATAAGATTAAAATGAAATTAAGCCAGGAATATACCGCTATAAAAAACTATATTAATTGAACAATCTCAGCAGATGAGAAAAACAATTTGCTAAAAAAATTAGTAAATAGCAGCGTCGGTTGCGTAGTACTATCTATCGGCCTGCGTTCTATGAGTGAAGTTGTCTATTTTGAGTTGGCAGAAGATGCGCTGCCGCTGGAGTTACCCCTGATGGCGTGCCCGGTGCCCGCTGGCTTTCCGTCGCCTGCCGACGGCTATTCCGATCAAACCCTGGATCTGCACCGCTACTTGTTTGAGCGGCCCGCTTCCACCTTTCTGGCCCAGGTAACCGGCGATTCGATGCTGGGCGCTGGCATCAATCCCGATGATTTTATTGTCGTCAACCGGGCTATTACTCCGGTCGATGGGCACATTGTGGTGGCGGTGGTGGAGGGTGAGCACACCGTGAAGCGGCTGCGGCAGGAAAACGGGCGCATGTGGCTGGAAGCGGCCAACGAGCGCTACCCAGCCCTCGAGCTGCCCGACGACTATCGGTTTGAGATCTGGGGCGTGGTTACCCATGTCATTCACCCTTTTATGAAAAAGAAAACGCCCGTTGCGGCCTGGGCCAACCAGCCCCGAAAATGGTCGCCGTCTTAGCAAGCCAAAACTATAGCTATGTATGCGCTAGTCGATTGCAACAACTTCTACGTCAGCTGTGAGCGTGTTTTTCAGCCGCGCTTTGTCGGGGTGCCCGGCGTGGTGCTCTCCAACAACGACGGCTGCCTGATCTCGCGCTCGGACGAAGCCAAAGCGCTGGGGCTGAAAATGGGAGAGCCTTTTCACAAGGTGCGGCCCTTTCTGGAGCAGCACGGCGTGTGGGTGCGCTCGTCTAACTACGCGCTCTACGGCGATATGTCGCGGCGCGTAGTGGAGGTGCTCAGCTTGTTTACGCCCGAGGTAGAGGTCTATTCCATCGACGAGGCTTTCCTGAACTTGGCCGGCCTGCGCTACGCCGCCCCTGATTTGGTGCAGTATGCCACCGAAATTCAGCGTACGGTAGCCCAGCACGTAGGCATCCCGACCTGCGTGGGCGTAGCGCCGAGCAAAACGTTGGCGAAGCTGGCCAACCGCCTGGCCCGGAAGCTGCCGGAAACGCAGCCGCGGGTGTGGGTGCTCGACACAGAGGCCAAGCAGCAGGACGCGCTCCGGCGCATGCCCATTGAGGATGTGTGGGGCATTGGGCGACGCTACGCTTTAAAGCTGCGTGACAACGGCATCGGGACGGCGGCTGAGCTGGCAGCAATGCCCGAGCCGTGGGTGCGGCGCCATATGGGCGGAGTGGTAGGTGTGCGGTTGTGGCGCGAACTGCACGGCCACTCCTGCCTGAGCTTCGACCCGCAGGAGTGCGACGAAGAGGGCCAGTTGGTGTCCATTGGCGCCTCGAAGCGAAGCCTGACGCATTCGCGCTCTTTTGGCAAGCCACTCTGCGAGCATCGTCTGCTTCGCGAAGCCGTGGCCACATTTGTTGCCCGCGCGGCCGAAAAGCTACGACAGCAGGGCAGCGCCGCCCACGTGCTCACGGTACTGCTCGGCACCGATAAATACGCGCCCACTGCCGGCCCCAGTACCCACACCACCGTCGTGACGCTGGCCAGTGCCTCCGACGACACCAGCGAGCTTACCCAAGCGGCTCTACACGGGCTGCAGGAGCTGGCCCGGCCGGGTGTGTCTTATCACAAAGCTGGCGTCGTGCTCAGCGGCCTCGAACCGGCCACGCAACGGCAAATGGGCTTGTTTACCAAGTCGCCCGAACTGTTAGCGCAGAGCAGCAAACTCATGGCTGCCCTCGACACGCTTAATGCTCGGTATGGGCGCCAAACGGTGCGCTACGCCGTCGCCGCCGACCGCGACCCCGTTTGGCAGGGCCGTTCCGCTTTCCGCTCTCCACGCTACACAACGCATTGGCCGGATATCTGGAAAGTGAATTAATATAAATACTTAATAATAAATTACTTATGATTTAAAACAATTCGCCTGCTCAACACCGTGTGCGGTCCGCGAATTTGCAACACATACACGCCAGCCGGATAACGGCGCAAGTCCAGCGTGACATTTGGCGCTCGGACTTTATCGGTCTGTACAACCTGGCCTAACGAGTTGAGCAGCAACAAGTCGCTGCTCATAAAGCCACTGGGTAGCTCCACGCGTAGCTGCCCGGTGGTAGGGTTGGGAAATACTTGCCACGAAGCCGCGAGGGTGGCGGTGCGTGTAGGCAGCACGGCGTTGTATTTGGCTTGGGCGGCCGTGGCAGCCGCTTGGAGTTGGGCTAAGGTATTGGCGCCCAAAACGGCAAAAGCAACGGTTGCAGAGTCGCCGGGTGCCAGGGCGCGCAGCGTAGCACCTACTACCTGCGACACATCGGTGCCGTTGGTTGGGTCGGCGGTGCGCTGGCGCGTGCCGTTGCTGAGTGCCACAAATTTTTCGGCGGCGCTGAACCCGTCGGCCAGGTACACCGGGCTGCCGGCCGGAGCCCGGTTATCGAGTGAGTAGCAAGTGGCGGGCCCGCCTTGCAGCAGCTTCACGCCCGCATAAAAATTGGGCGAACCCTTGTCGTAGGCGTAGCCCATGGCCCGCACCGAATCCCAGGCCGCCGCATTCCGATTGGGCTCGGGCAGCATATCCCAGTCCATGTACAGGCCCGCATACAGCGGGCGCAACGTGTCGGCGGTCACGTTCCGGAGCTTGTATTCAACAATCACGTAATCGCGGTTGGGGGCCGCGCTCCAGGCGTATGCGTGCTGCCTAACCTTCACGCCCACAGTGCGTTGCTTAGTGAGAGCAGGCAACGAATCCTGAAAAACTCCGAAGGCCTCTTGGTCGGCGCGAGCGCCGGGTTGCTGCACGGTAAGCTGGCCAAGCTGGTAAAAGTCCTCGTCGCTGCTCTTGCGGTCGTTGCGCAGCCGGTCGGAAACCCGCGTGGGCGAGGTAGCAACCAGCAAACCGCCTTCGTAGAGCAGGGCCCCGCTTTTCTGGTACGCAACGCTCTCGCCCCAAGTGGCGCCCAGCCCGTCGTAGCCCACGTTGCCGCGGCTGGTGAGGGTCAGCAACAGCTCGTTTGCATCCAGCACCGCATACCCCGGATTGAGCGTAACACTCACATACTGATCGTCTTGAAAGCCGTTGGCAGCCGTAATATGGTACCGCAGCGTGGCCTTCGTGTTCAGTGGCACCGGCCCTGCCACCGTCAGGCGAAACGGCTTGCTGGCGTTGGTCGCGCGGCCCAGCGTAGGCAGGCTGCCCGCACTATACGTACCCTGCGGGACAGTGAGATAGGGGGAAAGAGAAGTTAATGTAATCGTCAGATTGTCAACAGGTTGCAGAAGGTTCTGAATCTCAATGCCTAATCTGAGCGAATCGCCGGGCGGCTGCACAAGGCGGCTGGGAGCAAAGGTGCTGGCCGTGATCTGTACGGCGCGCAGGTCGGTGAGGGCCACGGCGCGGTGCACGTTCAGACGGCCCTTGCCCAGCTTGTCGCGGTAAGCCGTGTTGGCGGCAATAGCATAGATATCGTCCGCGGACTGTCGCAGCTGAGCCGCTACCTGCTGCGAATTGTACTGCGGAAACCGAGCCCTTACTAGGCCCGCCGCCCCCGCCACCATAGGCGCTGAAAACGAAGACCCACCAAACAGCAAAGCGTAGTCAGCGTCATTGTAGCCGTTGGTGCTCAGAATGTTAAGTCCGGGTGCCGCCAGCGCTACATGGTAGCTGTAGGTGGTGTAGTCCGTAATGGCGTCGGTGGCAGTCAGTTGGGCCACGGAAAGCACGTGATCGTAGCTGGCAGGGTAATAATCGAAATCGCCTTTGGTGTTGCCAGCGGCTGCCACCAGCACCGCATCGCGGTTGATAGCAGCGTAATTGATCACATCCTGCTCAAACCGCGATTTTCCTTCCGCGCCGCCCCACGACATATTGATGACCTGGCAGCCGTGATCAGCGGCGTATACAATGGCCTCATAACCAGCAAAATACCCGGTCGAGTTGGTGGGATATATCTTCAGGGGCAAAAACTTGCAGGCGTACCCGACGCCCGCCAAACCCACGCCGTTATCGGCGCGCCCAACCGCGCAGCCCGTGACCTGCACGCCGTGCGCGTTGCCCAACTGCCGGAACGCATCGTTGTCGTTATCAGCCAGATCCCAGCCCCGAAAGTTATCGACGTACCCGTCGCGGTCGTTGTCAAGGCCGTCGACGGGGTCGGCGTAGTTGCGTTTGTACTGGTCCTTGAGGTCTTCGTGGGTGTAGCGCGTGCCCGTGTCCGTGATGCCGATCACGATGCTGGTGTCGCCTTTGGTCACGTCCCAGGCGCGGTACGCCTGAATGTTTTTCAGGTAATACTGGCCGTCGGCGCGCGTCGAATCGGCCAGCGGGTCGTTGGGCTGCGTGAGCGGTTCGCGGGTATAAAGCGGTTCGGCGTACTCCACGGCACCGGTTTGCAGCAGGCTGCGGCAGGCTTTTTCGGGCGCCACGTCCGTGCTAAACCGGATCTGATAGACCAGCCGCAGGTCGACGGCGCCCGGCTTTTCGGGGTCGGGCGCAAGCGAGCGCGGAAATTTCTGCTGAAGATTAGTGGCGTGTAGCTGCTGCAAGGCTTTTTGCAACGCCGGCACGGCTACCGCATCGGGGCTGGCCGCCTCGCGCAGCTCTGGCCGGAGCTTGAACACGAGTGTGCCTAGTTGCAGGGAGGTGCCCGGCGCCACCGGCCGCGTCTGGGCCATGAGCGGCTGGAAATGAAACAAAAAAAGTGACACCAGCACCAACCCCAGGCGTAGCAGTGGTTTCATAGGCAAACAAGCAAAGCATTCGAGGGCAATTCTGTAAATTTAGCTTGAATTTGGGTGATTCCTTCCCCCAACTGGTTGTATGAAGCGCGAAGCATTACTGGCGGAAATAAGCCAACGCCGGACGGACGTGAGCAAGAAAGCGCGGCGGTACCGGCGGCTCAACATTGCCCTGCTCGTCGCTTCGCTTTTCTTCGGGTTGCTGGCCACCACACTGGCCGGCGACAGCGCTGCGGAGGGCAAATTGGTTGCGGCGAATGTGGCAGAAGCAACCACCGGTAAAGTGCCCAGCACACTACCGCCCGGCTGGCGAAATGTGTGCCGGCTGATTGCCATCTGCACGTTTCTCGGAACGGCCGCCACCGGCATCAGCAGCGGATTGAAAATCGCTGAGAATCAGTCGAAAGCCACCCTTTGCGTGGGCCAATTGAACGCGATGCAAATTGAGCTGTTAGACGAAAACCAGGACGAAGCCACGCTGCGCCGGTTGCAGGACGATCTGTTGAAAGTTTACAAAGACTACCCCGAATATTTTCTGTGAAAAGCCCCAACCAAGCACGCTTGCGCCGTTGGTTGTGCATCTTTAGGGGTTGTTTTGCGGAAATTCCACCAAGTTTTTACCCTTATCCTTACTAATTCCGTCAGTTTCTAAAACCCATCATGACTGAAACCACCCAAAAACACCAGTCCACCCTCGACAACGCGATCAAAGCCCTGCATGGACGCACTTTTTTCGCGCATTTCCCCGAAAATCCCTCTCCCGACATCTACGGCGCCGACGCCGATCGCCTCGGCCGCGAAAAGTTTGAGGCCCACCGCAATCAGCAGTTTACGGAGTTGCTGCAAAGCGAGCCCGAGCAATGGGTAGGGCAGGAAGAATCGCCCTATGAGCAGCAGCCGCTGGGCGTCAAATACCCGTTTTTTTCGCCCGAAACGCTGGTGCAGCGCGCCCAAAAAGCGTTTGATCAGTGGCGCAAGCTCAAGCCGGCCCAGCGCGCCGCCCTCCTGACCGAAGCCCTCGACGGCATGCGTGACCGCTTCTTCGAGATCGCTTACGCCACCATGCACACCACCGGCCAAGCCTACATGATGTCGTTTCAGGCGTCGGGGCCGCACGCCGCCGACCGCGCGCTGGAAGCCATTGCCGCCGGCTACGAAGAACAGACGCGCTTCCCGGAGGAAACCCGCTGGGAGAAGCCCATGGGCAAGTACAACATCACCCTCAACAAAACCTGGCGCGCCGTGCCCAAAGGCGTAGCCTTGGTGATTGGCTGCTCGACTTTCCCAACCTGGAACACGGTGCCGGGCATGTTTGCTAGCCTGGTAACCGGCAACCCCGTCATCATCAAGCCGCACCCGAAGGCCGTGTTGCCCATCGCCATTGTGGTGGCCGAAGTGCAGAAAGTATTGGCTGCACACAACCTCGATCCTAATATTTGCCAGCTAGGAGTTGACGCTGATAATCGATTGATTACCAAGGATTTGTGTGAAAATACCGCGGTGAAGCTCATTGACTACACCGGCGGCTCGCAGTTTGGCGACTACGTGGAAAGCCTGAAGGGCAAAACCGTATTCACCGAAAAAACCGGCGTCAACAGCATCATCCTCGACTCCTGCGACGACCTCGACAAAGTGGCTCAGAACCTGGCGTTCTCGGTGAGTTTGTATTCGGGCCAGATGTGCACGGCGCCCCAGAACTTTTTCATTCCCGAAACCGGCGTGAAAGTGGGCGACCAGCAAGTGCCCTACGAAGAAGTGGTGCAGAAAATCGCGGCGGCCGTGACGGGTTTGGCTACCAACCCCAAAGCCGGTCCGCATGTGTTGGGCGCCATCCAGAGTTCGGCTACGCAGGAACGGGTGCAGCAATTGGCCCTCGACGGCGGCCGCAGCATCTTGGCCCACGGCACCGTCGACAACCCCACGTTCAAGAACGCCCGGACGTGCTCGCCCAGCATTCACGAGGTCGATGCCTCGCGCGTGGAGCAGTTCAGCCAGGAATTGTTTGGCCCGATCATGTTGGTTATCAAGACCAAAGACACGCAGGAAAGCATTCGGTTGGCGGCCCAGTTGGCCCGCGAGCACGGTGCCATCAGCTGCGGAGCCTACACCACCGACCAAGAGGTGAAAGAGCAAATCATGGACGAGATGAGCCTGGCGGGCACGCCGGTAAGCTTCAACCTCACCGGCGGCATCTACGTGAATCAGAACGCGGGCTTCTCCGACTTTCACGTCACGGGCGGCAACCCCGCCGGCAACGCCTCCTTCACCAACCCCGAGTTTGTGATCAAGCGCTTTACGTGGGTAGGCTTCCGCGAGCCGGCTGTTTAAGTATTTGATTGGTAGATAGATGCAAAAAGCCCCGATTCCGGCCGGAATCGGGGCTTTTTGTTTGAATGCCTTGCTGGAACACGCCTACTCCTACAAGCTCATCATCTCGCGAAACAGCACCGACTGCTTGCGCGAAACTTCTACTTCGGGGCCTTGCTTGAGCTTGATTTTGAGCGTGTTGCTAAACCACGGCTCAATCGTGTCGATCCATTTTAGGTTGATGATCTGCTGGCGGTTGGCGCGGAAAAACACCTTCGGGTCGAGGCGCGTTTCGAGGTGCTGCAAGGTGCGCGGGATGAGCGGCCGGTGCTCCTCGAAGTAAATTTGCGTGTAGCTGCCGTTGATTTCGAAAAGCTTGATATCGGCCAGCCGCACAAACCAGCACCGCTCGCCGTCTTTCACAAATACCTGATCCTGAGCCGAAAGCGGTGGGGCGGCCGCTTCGTCGGGCGTGGCGGGCATCGCTGTTTGATTCCGGGCTTTTTCCAATGCCGCCGCCAGCCGGTTTTCCTGTACGGGCTTCAGCAGGTAATCCAGCGCGCTGACTTCGAAGGCGCGCAGGGCGTATTCGTCGTAGGCAGTGGTAAAAATCACCTGCGGCGCCACGTCCAGCGATTCCAGCAGGTCGAAGCCGCTGCCGCCGGGCATCTGGATGTCGAGAAACAGCAGATCGGGGCGCAGGGCCTGAATCTGGGCGCGGGCTTCGGCGGCGTTTTTGGCTTCGCCGACCACCGTGACGTCGGGGAAAGCTTGCAGCAAGTGGCGTAGCTCGGTGCGGGCGAGGCGCGAGTCGTCGATGAGCAGGGCGTTCATGCCGGGTGCGGTTGGGGAATGAGGGGCAGGCGCAGGCAGGCCGTTACGGTATTGGGCATGTCAGAATCGTTGTCGATGGCCAGCACAGCTTTGGGTCCGAAAAGCAGATGTAGCCGCTCGCGGGCATTGCGCAGGCCCACCCCTTCGTGAGTAGGATCAGTTTCGTAAGTGCCTGTATTACTAACGGTTACGTACAGCGCCTCTTGCGCTTCATCGCAACGGGCCGTGAGCGTAATCTGGCCGCCTTCGGGCCGCGGGGCGATGCCGTGCTTGATGCTGTTTTCGACCAGCAGTTGCAGCGTCATGGGCGGAATAAGCACGTCGAGGGCGGCAGGCTCGACGTCGAGCGAGTAGGCGAGGCGCTCTTCCAGCTGCACGGCTTCGAGCTCCAGGTAATGCTCTACGATTTCCAGCTCGCGGGCCAGGGGCACTTGCTCGGTGCTGTTGAGCTGAATGGAATAGCGCAGCAAATCAGAGAGATGCGTGATCATTTGGCGGGCGCGGCTGGGGTCTTCGGTTACCAGCGCCCGAATGTTGTTGAGGCCGTTGAACATGAAATGCGGGTTGATCTGCGCTTTCAGGGTGCGCATTTCGGCCTCGCGCACGGCCACGGCCAGCTTCAGCTTGTCAATCTCCACCTGCTTGTAGCGATCGAGGTAGTGTACGCCAAAATACAGCCCCGACCAGATGAGCATCACGACGAAAATCTGCAATCCGTAGCCGATATACTGATACCACGGGGCCGGGCCGCCCACGGCCGCCGGTGGACGCACTACATACACCACCAGCGTAGCAATAATGAGTTGGCTAACTACTGATACCACCCCCAAAGCAACCAGCAGGCGCGGCAGTAGCTTGTCAGCGGGGAGGGTCACCCAAGCGTGGCGGCGCACATATTCGCGCAGTGCATGACTCAAGGCAAGCATCGTTAGGACTACGCACGCTTCCAGCCTCACCGCCAGCCACATGAACCTGCCAAAGATGCTGTACATCGCCACGCCTAGCGCTCCAAAGGCTATCCACCCCCCGAGTTGTAGGCTCCAATAAAGACGGGTACGGCGGCTCAGGGCGGACATAAAGCAAAGATGCAGAATCGAGAAGTAGATCAGCTGCAACGCTACTGAATTGTCGGGCTTCACTCACCGTAGCCTGACCTGTTGCTTGCTGTTTTCGCTGGGCAGTGGTTAGGAGCGTACTTTGCCCGCACGCTTCGCCGTCGCGTTTTGCTTCAAAAAAGCATCCGTTTGGGCAAAAAACCACTGCGTGTCGTCCCACATCAGAAAGTGCTTGCCGGCTTCCGACATTTCGATGTGGTGCTGGGGCAGCTTGGCGTATTGCTGCTCATAAATGGCGCGGGTGCTTTCCATTGTAGAGCCGTAAGCTTTGTAAGCAGCCCACGCACCCAACACCAAGGTAGGCTGCTGAATACGAGCTACATCCTGGCGCAAGTCGGTGGTGTAGAGGTCGTACATGGCTTGGGCTACGGTGGCGGGGTCGGAGAGCTGACTCCAGCGCGAGGCCTGCGTAATGCGGGCCGTATCGGTCATCAGTCCTGCCGACATTTGCCGCGATTGGGCCACCGACATGTGGCCTTGGCGCATTTGCTGGCGCATTCCCTCAGCCATGGGCTTGGCCGCGTCGGCAGTCAGGTTAGCATTTTGCACCGCTGCCAGAAACGGCAAGGAATCTACAATAACGAGCGGACCGAGCGCGCTTGGGTCGGTGGCACTCATCCACAGGGCCAAGAAGCCGCCCAAGCTATGCCCGATCACGACTGGCTTCGTAAGCTTTTCGCTTTTAACATATGTAAGTATCTGATTTCGAGCATCTTGCAAAAATTGATCGGAAACGGGCTGTGAGGCCGGCTGTCCGCCAAACCCTGCCAGCGAGATGACGTGGCATTGGTAGTCTTTCTGGTAGCGGGCTACGGTTTCGTCCCACACGGCGCCAGGGCAAGTGAGGCCCGGAATAAGCAGCATTGGGCGGCCTTTGCCCGTCACTTTTACCGTGAAAGTGGGATGCGCAGCCGGGTTGTCGGTGGCGTGGGCGGCAAGCGAAGCCAGCAGAAAAACGGCGAGCAGCAACCCAATGGCTTGCAGGTGGCGGCGGAGGGTAAGCAGCAATTCCATAACGCAGGAGAGGTTGAGAGGTGAAATAATGTCCCAAACCTAGCGTCGGCGGCTGCGCAGCGAAACAACATTTAAAGGAACGGTAGCAAGACCATGCGAACGGTAAAAAAGCCGGCTGAATGGTTCTGCCCAGGCAAAGAAATGCCCCGCCTCGATCGTAAAATCGGGACGGGGCCAAATCGATGCCGCTTTGGAGCTACCGAGAGCTAAATAATGTTGCGCAGATCGTCGCGCAGGCCTTCGATGCCGCGCCAGATTTCTTCCCATGTCGTGCGCTCGTGGTGGGAGCCGTTGGGTTCGGTATCGGGGGCGGGGCCGAGCTGCTCGGCAAGCTTGGCGCGCTTTACTTCCAGCGCCGCAATGTGCTCATGGTACGTATGATGCGAGTTGGCCGTGGTGGCATGCGCCCGGTTCCGCAAGGTCTTGATTTTGGAATCCAGCTCTTCGAGCGCTTGGCGCAGGTTGGCATCCGACAGGTGCTGCGGCGGGCGCATGTGTTCGGGTTTGGGCGTGTAAGTCATGGTCGTAACAACTGGCAGAAGGCGTGGGCAGCTAAGCCAGCCAAGCTTCCGGGTGAGATACTTCAATGTACTGTCTTTTTCGGCGAAAGGATGCTGAAAAAGGCCAACAATTACTGAACAATAAGCCCGCTGCTACTTGCGGCTGGTGCTCAAACACACGGTTGAGCAGGCGCACGGTCAGGTCTACTTCCCCAAACGCATCGTCCGTGATTTTGGCGTGGTACGCAATGCGCGCTTGCAACTGCCTCACAATCAGCAACAAGTCGTTCGGGCTTTGGTGGAAGCCCCGCACCGGGTCGTCGATCTGGCGGCGCAGGTATTCGCGGCGGTCCTCCAGCGCCTCCGGGCCTTCCAGCAGCCGATACGTGAGCTGTTCGCACAGCACCGAATCCTGGCTGACGAGGCGGGAAAGCAGCTGGTCTTTTTCCTTCTGCGGCAGATTGAGGAGGGCTTTGCGCAGGTCGGGTGGGAGAGCGGGCATAAACAACTTGCGCCTGGCACAAGCCAAGCAATTAGTAATTTATAAGTATTTGATAATGTGAATGTTATGAAGTAAACTCCTAGGGCTCCTCAATAGCTATTGTGCTTCGGAAGTAGCTGCAAAAGCCTTAGCACATCATCTGCTTGCCAAAACGTTTTTTGAGCGACAGAAGCTCCCGTAGCCTGCGTTTAGGCCACTTTTTCCAGCGTTTCTTCTTCCGGCACCGAAAGTCCCTGGAGGGCCAACTGGTGCTTAGCTTCGTCAAACTCGTTCTCGCTTTTGGCGATGATGAGCGTGGCCACGCCGTTGCCGATCACGTTGGTGATGGCCCGCGCCTCCGACATAAACCGATCAACTCCGAGCAAAAGAGCTACGCCTTCCACTGGAATGACTTTGGTAGCCGCCAGCGTAGAAGCCAGCACAATAAAGCCCGAACCCGTCACGCCCGCCGCGCCTTTCGAAGTCAGCATCAAAATGCCGATTATGGTAAGCTGCTGACTGATTGGGAGTTGTATGCCGAAAGCCTGCGCCAGGAAAATAGTCGCAATGGAGAGGTAGATGGAAGTGCCGTCGAGGTTAAACGAGTAGCCCGTCGGGATCACCAACCCCGCCACCGACCGCGAGCAGCCGTAGCGCTCCATCTTGTCGATCATGCGCGGCAAAGCCGATTCCGACGACGAAGTGCCCAGCACCAGCAAAATTTCCTCGCGAATAAAGCCCAGATAGCGCCACAAACTGAGCCCGTAAAACCGCATGACCGCGTTCAGAACCACGAAAATGAATAGGAACATGGTTAGGTACACCACCAGCATCAGCTTGCCCAGCGGCAACAGCGTGGCAATGCCGTACTTGCCAATGGTGAAGGCCATGCCGCCAAACGCCCCCAGCGGCGCCAGCTTCATCACCAGCGCCAGCACCCCAAACGTCGCGTGCGACAGGCGCGAGAACGTCTGCATCAGCGGCTCGCTGTACTGCCGCGGAATGCGCCCCACGGCCACGCCAAACAACACCGCAAACAGCAAGACTTGCAGCACGTCGCCTTCGGCAAACGCCCCAACCACGCTGTGCGGCACGATGTGGGTAAAAAATTCCACCCAGTTCATTTCGCTGGCCTGCGCTGTGTATTTGGAGGCTTCGGCGGCCTGCGTGGCCGTTTGAGTAGCTACCGACGCCCGCGCGTCGATGCCCACGCCGGGTTGCGCCAGGTTGGCGGCCGTGATGCCGATTACGAGGGCCAACGTCGTCACGATTTCGAAGTACAGCAGCGCCTTGCCGCCCACGCGCCCCACCTTTTTCATGTCGCCCATGCTGCCGATGCCCAGCACCACGGTCAGGAAAATGATGGGCGCAATGAGCATCTTGATCAGGTTGATGAACGTGTCGCCGATGGGCTTGAGCGCCGCCCCAAACGTGGGGAACAAGCTGCCGACCACAATGCCCAGCGTGATCGCCGTAAGAACCTGAAACGTGAGGTTAGAAGAGAGTTTTTTCATGCAGAAGACCGAGCAAAAGGAGCAACAAAGTACGCCGCCCCAGCCGGAAGTACGCCGTGCGCTTGATAATGGCTAAAGCTAAAGATTAAGCGCGAAGCGCGCCTGATGAACACACAGCGCTGGTGTGGCTTCTAAGCACTTTTAAAGGCGGCGATGCCAAAAAGGCGGTCATGCAGAGCGTGAGCGAAGCATCTCTGCCGCTTCGTTGAGTTACTAACCAGTAGAGATGCTTCGCTCACGCTCTGCATGACGCACAAGTGAGAGAAATGCTGATTTAAGGCCGCGATGCCAGGCCAATGTCAGATTTGACCATTTTCCAAACGGATACCGCAGCAATAAGTAGAAGCAGATAGATTGATATTCGCCAGGCTGAATCGTACAAAGGCTGCCAAGTAGCTAGCTCCCAAAACGAATTAGTCCAGTTGTCGAAACGATCCCAAATTGAAAGTGGCTTTGGGGTGAAGTGATAGCCAGATCTACCACAGGAAATTATTGGCAGCGAATCCTTGCTACGCTTGACGGAATCACTATAGGGAGAACGCCGGTCGGTAAAGGCATAAAAGGCTGTGGGGGCCCGTCGAATATCAAGCCAATACTTCTGCATGCTATTGATATTCATTATGTCAAATAAACGAACTAAGCTACCATACCGGGCTTTATCAGTAAAGTACACACGCAACCCTCTTGCATGCGCTGTATCTTGTTGATAGCCTGAGGTTAAGCTGTAAGCTGTCAGAAGCGCAAGAGAATCGTGGGTGTGATTTCCATTTATTACAATATCATCCCAATTGCGAAACCTGTTTAATTTTTCTTGTGGTAGATAAACAGGCATCTCCTCCCCAGGAAAAGTGGGATGGAGCGGCGGTAACGTGAATTGAAATACTGAATAAAGGTGTAAATGGGACTGTTTGGCTATCTGCATGCAACCCAGCAACAGCACAAACCCAAGCGCCAGCAGCCCCGGTGGAAATAGCAGCTTGCGACGGTGGCGGCGGAGAGTATGCATAGAAAGCGAACGGCTGAAGGGCGTTATCTATTATCCATTCAATATAGGGCTTGTGGTGCAGCGGGAAAGCGCTGTATCTCCACAACTTCTCTTGCCGATTTGCAGTTAGGCACAACGACCTCTTCGCTTGTTCATGCCCTACCGCTACTGCCTGCCGCTTCTACTGCTGCTGCAACTTCCGCTGCACGCCCAAAACCGTACGCCAGCTTCCCCCGACACCGCCCGCGTCATTACGCTGCCCGAAGCTACGGTAGTCGGGTACGGGCAAAACCTGCCGCTGCGGCGCACGGCGGCGGCCGTGGGCGTGATTGATGCGCAGGTAATCAACCGATTCAGCCAAACCTCGTTGACGCAGGCCGTAAACACGCTGCCCGGCGTGCGGCTCGAAGAGCGAGCCACGGCGAGCTATCGTATCAGTGTGAGAGGCAGCACGTTGCGTTCGCCGTTTGGAGTGCGCAACGTCAAGACGTACTACAACGACATCCCCTTCACCGAAGCCAGCGGCAGCACCCCTTTCAACCTACTCGACCCGGCCACAATCGGGCGCATCGAAGTAATCAAAGGTCCGGCCGGCAGTGTGTACGGCGCGGGCACGGGCGGCGTGGTGCTACTCAGCAACCGGCGGCCACTGGCCGGCGAAGCGCGGGCGCAGGTAGGTGCTACCGTGGGTAGCTACGGGTTGCGGCGCTATACCGTGGTGGCCGAAAGCGGGTCGGCTCAGGGTTTTGTGCGGGCACAGTACGCGCACCAATCCGTGGACGGCTACCGGCAGCAAAGCGCCCTGCGGCGCGATGTGCTGGCCCTCGACGGGGAGTTTTCGCCCTCCAGCAAGCAAACGGTAGCCGCGCACCTGCTCTACACCGACCTCGATTATCAGCTGCCCGGCGGCCTCACGCGGGCGCAGTTTGAGCAAAACCCTCGGCAAGCGCGCCCCGGCACAGCCACGGCGCCGGGTACGGTGGCGCAACGCGCTGCTTACCGCTCGCGCGCAGCCTTGCTGGGTTTGAGCCACGAGTACCGCTTCACCGATCGCTTCACTAACAAAACTACGCTCTATACTTCGGGTAGTTTTGTCAAAACACCATATTTAATTGATTATGAACGCAATACCTTGGTAGGATGGGGCGGGCGCACGGCATTTAACTACCGCAGTACGCTTTTCGGTCGTACGCTGCGCCTGACAGCGGGCGGCGAGTTTCAGAGCGGCTTTGAAAACTCCCGCAATTACCAAAACCGCGGCGGCGTGCCCGGCGCGCTGCGCTACGACGACGAAATCCGGACGGGCACGGGCTTTGGTTTTGCGCAGGCCGACTACGAGTTGCCAGCCGGGTTTTTGGTCACGGTAGGCGCGAGCTACAACCGCTTGCGCTACCGCATCGAGCGGGCTTCGGATGCCGCGGCCCAGCCCGAGAATTACCGCTTCGAACGCGATTTTCGGCCGCAGGTATCGCCACGAGTGGCACTGCTGAAAGAACTGACCGCTCAAATATCGGCCTACGCCAGCGTGAGCACCGGCTTTTCGCCGCCTACCGACGAAGAAATCCGGCCTTCCGACGGCAGCCTCAACCGCAGCTTGCAGGCCGAGCGCGGCACAAGCTTCGAAGTGGGCACACGCGGCAACTTGTTGCAGAATCGCCTCACGTTAGATGTAGCACTGTTTGATTTTCGCCTGAAGCAAACCATCGTGACGCGCACTACCGACTTGGGTACCAGCGTGTTCTTCAACTCCGGCTCCACACGGCAGCGCGGCCTCGAGGCGGCCGCCAGCGGCTGGCTGTGGCGCACCACCGATTCGCTCCGGACCACGGGCCTGCGCTTGTGGGGCAGCTACGCCTACAACCATTTCCGCTTTGGCCACTACCTCTCCAACGACCAAGATTACAGCGGCAATCGCCTTACCGGCACGGCTCCGCACACGCTCTCCGCAGGCCTCGACTACAGTCAGCAACTGGGTTTTTACATCAGCCCCACGCTCAACCACCAAGCCCGCCTTCCGCTCAACGATGCCAACACGGCTTATGCGGCCGGCTACTGGACGTTCGCGGCGCGTATCGGCTGGCGGCGTACTTTTATAAAGCATTTAGAGACAGATGTTTATGCAGGCGTCGAAAATGCCGGCAATCGGCACTACAGCCTCGGCAACGACCTAAACGCCTTTGGCGGACGCTATTTTCAGCCGGCGCCGAGCCGCAACTATTACGGCGGCGTGCAGTTGGGATGGCGTTGGTAAATAATAAAAAAGCCGTCGGCAAGGCCAGCGGCTTTTTCGAGGTAAGCAGGTTGAAATGTTATTTATGGACTACAATGCGCAGACTTTCAGCGGATTGCCTGGTTTTTAGGCGCGCTACGTAAATGCCACTCGCCATATTCTCGCCGATCTCGAAGCGATATGCCCGATTAGCTTCGGCCCGCCCCGCGCTGATGCGACTCACCAACCGGCCCTTCAGATCGAATATTTCCAGCGAATACGGTTGCGCGTCGGGCAGCGCAAACTCCAGAATGGCCTTGTCTGAAAGGGGGTTGGGGTAGACTTGTAAACTATTGATAAGCTGATAATTATCACGGGAAACGCGCTGGTTGGCCTGGGTGGCCGTTGTTGCTAGTGAGGCGCATTGCAGCGTCACCTGGGCGGCATCGCTGGCGCTACAACCATTGCCCGGAACATCAAATCGACCACCGCCATCAAAAAATGGCTCCGTGACGGTGAGCGTGTAGGTACCGGCCGCGTCCACGGTTGGTTTGGCCGTATTGGCTCCCGACACAATATGCCCGCCGTTGGAAGCTACCCACGCGAACGTCAGCCTTTCCACCTCAACAAAAGGCGACTGCGAAACGCCCGAACCGTCCAGCGTGACCTGCCGGTTGGGAGTAGTGCAAGTGATGATTTTGTCGGGGCCGGCACTCACGATGGGCGGCCGTTTGTCTTCCGTTACCGTGAATTGCTGGCGGCTGCTACACCCCTCGGGAGAGGTTTTGGTGATGGTATACGTATCGGGCTTATTGACCCGGAAAAAGCCCGTCTGGTCGTTAGCCACCACGATTTGACCGCTCGAAGTAGTTACCGTGTAAGTGGAGCCGGCCGCTTGCAGCACAAACTCATCGAAGAGCGTAGCCTCGCTTCGGCCACAGTTGAGCACGGTTGGTCCGCGCACCAATAGCGGCGGGAAGTTGCCTTCCTTGGTCACCTTTACCTCGTCCGAAGCACTACACCCGTTACCGGGCGCAGGGCGCTCCACACTGGGCGCCGGTTCGGTTGCGGTGAGCGTGTAGGTACCGGCCGCATCCACAATCGGAGTAGCCGTATTGGCCCCCGATACGATATGCCCGCCGTTGGAAGCCACCCATACATAACTGAAAAGCAGATCGACACCCGATTGCGAAGCGGCCGAGCCTTCCAGCATTACTTGTCCGTTGGGGGTGGCGCAGGTAATGGTCTTGTCGGGGCCGGCACTCACGATGGGCGGCCGTTTGTCTTCCCTGACCTGAATCTGACTGGTTGCGCTGCACCCGTTCAGATCCGAGGTGAAGGTTACGCTGTACGTGCCCGGCCTATCGACGACCACGCTGATGGCATCGGCCCCCGACACAATGTGGCCATTGGAGGTGCTCCAGGCGTACGTGCCCGTTCCAGGTTGGGCAATGGCTATCAGTTTTGTTTGATTAGCAGGGCTTTGGCAATTGATAACCGGATTGCCCTGAATGGTAAGCAGAGGCGGGGGCAGCAGCGAGCCCAGCGACACATTGAACAGGCTAAAGTCTTCGAGGCGACTGGTGTAGTTATTCGCCGCGCGCGTCTTGACCAGCATGGTCGAAGCATTGTTGCCGCAAGCGCTGGGCGGCAGCACGTGCAAGTCCGTTAGGTTAATGGCGCCTTCTACAAACTGAAAAATCTTGGTGGTGCTGGATGGCGCCCCGTTGCGGGCAAACGCTCGGTTGGATGCTACTGCTTCTACTTCCTCGGCGTTGAGGGTTACGTAAGCGGCATCATCGGGCAACGGGAGCGGCGCCGACCATGCGTAGCCAGCCCTCTGGGCCTCCCAGCGCCGCAGAGCCAGAGATGGGAAAAGCCCGAAACTGTAGTTGACGACCAGCAGCAAATCGCCCACGGTCCGACCGCCCTGCGCGCCGTTGCCGATCAGCTGGCCGGTGGCAGTTTCCTTGCGAATGCCCCGCTGGTTGTATTCAAAATCGAAGTAAGTGCCGCCAATGGCCAGCCGGGCCTCCGCCCCAAACACAAACCATAACTTGCCTTCAATCAGCGCGATATGGCCATAAATGTTGGTTAGGTCGCCGTTGGGCGAAGCGCCGCGACCGTCCGTTTCGAAGCGGAAAGGGGATGATCCGGCACTGATGTCGTCGTCGTTGTTGTTTTTGTTGCCCTTAAAAACGTCTTGCTCCGGCTGGGTACTGGCCGGGCCATTATTACCATCGACAATCCAGAAGCTTCCGGTAGCTGGGTTTGCGCCCGGCACCACTAGCCCGGCGGTACTGCCGAGTTTCAGCACGTTTTGCCAGTCAGGGGCGCCGTTGTTTTCGAAGTTGCCATCTACCTCAAATTGCCCGCCCACCGTGCCGGGCGTACCAAAAACTCTGCCTTGTCCTACAGCCCAGTTTGTAAGCAGGAGCAACGGCAGCAACATCAGTAGCACAGCTAGTCGGTTGTCAGACCAAGGCCTACGCCTATTAGAGGTAAATGCCTTAAAGACAAACAAATACAGGATTCGCATTGCTTTGTCAGTTTTAAAAGTTCAAGCACGCAAATAGGATTGCTGTTACCAGCACACAGATCAGACTGGGCTGTGCTTGCATGAGAAGCGCAGCCGAGGCGCTCGGAGCACCCTCGCTCAGAGAAACACCCTTGACACGGCAGGAGCAGGTGTTGAAGGGTGTGATCAGTTTTGTATAAGTGATTGATTATTAAATATTTATATAATATTTGAGAGATGGGTTATTGAGGCCGTTCCCAGCAGTGGGGTATAGCCTAATTGCAAAATCAAGCAGTTGACAAACGGTGCGGTATTGAACCGGGAAGTACAAAAAAGCAGTTCGGTGACTTGCTATATGCGGGTTATATAATATAGAGATTTTAGTTTTCTTAGAACAGTATTTTTTATAAAATATATTACATTATAACTTGTTTTAATTATATTATATCCATTTACTGCTTTTTCATTGGCGACAAGAAGATCCTACAACTGCACATGAAAAAGGCTGACAACCATCGGTTGCCAGCCTTTTTCATGTGTACCAAGCCGCTGTTATTTATTCATAATCAGCCGCATGGTTTGGGTGGATTTATCAGTAGTCAGGCGTACCACATACATGTCCATCGCCAATTCTTTGCTCGCAACCTGGAAGCGGTACGCGGCCGGCTTCTGCCTAGTCCGCGGCTACCCGATTTCTCAATCTGCTTCACATCGAAGTCCAGTTGAATGTAGCACCGTTGAAGGGACTGCTAAAGGTGATTCCTGTAGCAGTTTCGCCGGCGCACTGGTTGCGGTTCATCACTGTGTGGGTGCCCGGCAGCGGGTTGACGGTGATCATACAATAAGTGTGTTCGCATATGTGTGTATAAACAGCTGATATGTAGTGTTTTGTAATTTATTGTAAGGTAGGCAATACCAGCACCGGTATACGACTGCGGCGCACAGCTTCGGCCGTAACGCTTTTATGAAATAGCGTCCCCCAAAAACTGTGTGGACGAGCCAGCAACACCAACAAATCGGCGTGGGTATCGGCGGCTGCTTGTCGGATGCCTTCGGCCGGGCGTAGGCTCCGGACGCCATACGTCCGTACAAGTTGTTCAGCTTCGGTGAGGCCGCTAGCTCGCAGCTGTTGAAGGGCAGTAGCGCACGAGTCGTTGTCCTCGGGCTCGACGACGTGAGTGAGCGTAAAGTGAACCGGGCTGGTTTCCAGAAATTTACGAAAAGCCTCCACAGTGCCCGGTGCTATGTGCAACGGCATATCGTCGGCAGCCAGCAGGATGTGCTGCGGCGGAACAGCTGTGTGTTTGGCCACAACAGGCACCACCAAAAGTGGACAAGAAGCCGCTCGCAGCAACTCCAGCGACGTGCTGCTGACCAGCGCATCCGGCACCGATTCGGTATCGGGCTTCCCCAACACCACCAGCCACGACCCATGCCGTCGCACGGCATCGGTTACGGCCGCGGGCACCCGGTCGCCAGCGGCTTCTACTATGGTCGGTACGGACTGGCGTTGCGCCCGCTCGGCCAGCGCAGCAGCAATCTCACCTTCGCTCAGGTGCTGCAACCGATCTGTGAAAGCCTCGGCATCCAGCATGGAATGGCGCCGTCCGTGCAGCAGCACCAGCTGCCCCTGCGTGGCCGCGGCCAACGCGGCGGCATAGGCCAGCGCATGGTCGGCGGCGGCCGAAAAATCAGTCAGAACGAGCAGGGAAGGAGCCATCGCAGTAAACCAAAGTAAAGCAGGCCTGCCCGCTTATACGCGTCGGGCGTGGGGGTTGAGGTAATGCCGCCGGGAAACCGCCAAGATAGGCTTTATACATAAAAAGTCCACTCAAGTGCTTGGTTGAGTGGACTTTAGTAATGGCTTAGGACGGCTACCGGTTGTTGTCGTCGATGGGGTTGTTGAAGCCGGGCGTCAGTAGCTCATCCGTTTGGCTCTCTTCCGGGTCGGGCCCCGAAGTAGGGCCGTCGGGCTGGCCGTACGTAGCCGCATCCAGCATAGCCGCAGAGTCGATGTGCTCGGCATGTACCGGGGGGGTGGGTGTTTCAGCGTTTTTGGCGGAGGCTTTGGGGGCGTTTTTGGCTGGTTTTTTCATAACAATTCAATTTTGACAATCTTCAAAAGCAGGGCCGGATGGCAAGCGCGGGCGTCGTTTCCGGAGGTGCCAGCGATAGCCTACCCTTGGATTTACTGCTTAGCGCAGCAGTGGAGCGTAATCGAAAGCACATAGGTTGTTGACACAAGGCCTGATCGCTCAGGTAAAAGCTTCTACGCAATTTCGGCGGTTGTGGCTATCAGTTGAACAGAGGTGGCCTTTCCGGCAGAAACTGCGTATGCGACTGGAAGACGGCCGTCTGCCAATGCGCTTGCGGATACAACGTCTGCCTTGCCTCGCTTCTAAAACTGCCCAATTGCATGGATATTTCGATTAAGCACAACGCTAAGGATCAGGCATTTTACGCCAGTTATGAGGGGCAGGAAGCTGAGCTGGCCTATGCGCGCCCCACCGATAGTGTAATTGATTTTACGCATACCTTCGTCGATGAGGAGTTGCGGGGCCGGGGCGTCGGTGAGGCGATGGCGAAAGAAGCGTTGCAATACGCCCGCCAGCATCACCTGCGGGTGCGCACCAGCTGCGAGTTTATGGCCGATTACGTCGGCAAGAATCGCGCTGAATATCAAGATATTCTGGACCATGAGCCGCGGCCAAGCTAGCAGGCTACTAGGGCTCAGGTCATGATTGGATTTTAGCCAGAAACGGAGTTTGGCTTCTTCGACTGTAAGGAGTGCAGAAGTCTCAATAATGCAGGATATTTTATCAGTATAGATATACTTGAAAGTTATTAATTATAAATATTCTCATTTTAATTCCATGTTAATTTACATGCACCTGTTATCTGCGTATTTTGAATATGGATTACTACGGCTATACATCGCTCTATAACACTTATGGCTTCTTTACAAGTCTTTAATGTCCTGACTGACTTCTCGGTCACGTCCGCGAATGCACTGCAGTATGCGATGGTGTTGGCCAAGCACGTGAAGGCGCGCATTAACCTGATTCACGTAATCCCCAGCGCTGCGGAGCGAGGCGTTGGCAGCGTCTGGACCATGTCAACACCCGCCCCGACGCCTGCCCAAGCCACCGACATGCTCCAGATCCTGGCCCGCCAGGTTGAGCAGCAGGTGCCCTGTACTTACGAAGTGTTGTACGGGGCAGCGGCTCCTTCTTTGCCACAGCTGCTCGAGCACACCGGCAACAGCGTAACGGTGGTCGGCAACGCGTTTCCGCAGAAGCCGACTGCCGCTACTACCTCTTCCAGTGTGGCGCTGCACCTGATTCGGATGGTGCAACAACCGCTGCTGGTGGTGCCCCTGACCTACAGCTACCGCGGTTTGCCGCGCCGGGTGGTGCTCGACACCGACCGGCTTCCCGTGCGGCTGCCGCATTCGGCGCGGCTGGTGCCGGAGCTGCTCGCCCAGTTGGTGTCGAATAGCGAGCCAATGCTGCTCTCCGAAGCTCCCGGCGACGTCGATCAGCTGTTATCGCGGCTGATTCCGGCCGTCGTTGGCATCCATGTCTACACCAGCGAACACTCGCCCTTGATGGCCGAAGTAGCCGACGAAATCCAGAACATGGGCTTGCTTGAAGGCGTGGCCCACACGGTGTCTACCTCGCGCTATCCGTGCATTGAGCAAGGCATCCGGTACGCGGCGGCCCGCGAAGGCGCCGATATGCTGTCGTTTGTAGCCCGCCAAAAAACGTATTCGGACGCGCTGTTTTACACAAGCGTAACCGCCCGCCTCATTGCCAGCAGCCGCATTCCGGTGCTTACCTGCCCGGAGGCGTAGGGCCCGACCTGTCTCGTTCTTGCTCCTAATAAAAAAAGCCCGCCGGTACCGGCGGGCTTTTTTTATAAATATTTGATTAATAAAGGATTACATATCCTTCGATTTGGTCTTGTTCGGCTTGTCTTTCGACTTCTTGGTCTTGGTCGACATCTGGTCGGTGCTGCTGCCGCTCATCGTGCCGTGGTCCATTGTGCCCATCGAACCCGAAGAATTCATGGTACCCGTACCGGTGCCGGTATCGGTGGTGGTGGCAGGCGTGGTCGTGGTAGGCGTGGTGGCAGCTGGCATAGTTGTGGTGCCCGTGCCGGCGCCGGAGTTCATCATGGTACCGGAGCCCGAAGCGCTATCGGTCTTGACGGGCGCGGCAGTGCCCGACGAGTTCATGTTGCCATTGTTCATGGTGCCGTTGCTCATCGAGCCGGCGGGGGTTGTGGTGCTGTTGCCGCTGGTCGAGCCGTTGTTTTCCATCATCGACCCCGAGCCCATCGAACCGCTCGTCGAGGAGCCCATCGAGCCGCTCGTAGCCTTGGTTTTCGACTTCACTTTGGCGCCTTCGTCGTTTTTGCCTTTCAGCTTGAGGTTGCCGTTGTCGTCATTTTTCACCTTGGTGGTCATGCCAGCTTCGGTGGTTTTGGTTTTGGTGCCGTCGGCGCTGGTTTTGGTGGTCTGGGCCTGCGCCGCGGTACAAAGGGCAAGCGAAAGGGCCAAAGCAGAAACAGTGTACTTAATCATGGTCTGAGAGATTTAGTGGAAAAATGGGTAGGAGAGAGGCTACCAAGGATTTATACGGCTGACGCGTAGCGAAGGCCACGAATGCCATAGTTTTGGTAGGGCACGGGCCTTATCTGTTGGCCGTCACCAGAAAATCTGTAAACGCCGTGGCTATAGCCTGCCGATCAAAGGTGAACTATAAGTATTTGTATATTAATTGATTGACTAAATCTTTGCCACGCGCTGCGTTAAGCAAAAGTTGCTTCCGTACGCGCGGACCAAGTAGGTGCCGGCCGGTAAGCTGCTCAGATCCAGCTTAGGTGAGCTAGCGCTCATGACTCGGGCGGTTTGCAACACGCGGCCGGTCAGGCTGAGCACCTGCACAGTGCAGCGCTCGGCAGGGATGTTGCGCAAATCAAGCGTAAGGAAGTCAGCCGCCGGATTAGGGTAAAGCTTCAGCGTAGGAAGTGCCTGAAGCCCGGCGCCGGCTCCTACGCTAACAATGGGCGAATACGTAGCCGTACCATCGAAATCCATCTGCCGGAGCCGGTAATAGCCGGTGCCGGAAAGCGGTTGCGCGTCGGTGATCGTGTAGTTGGAGCGGTTCTGCGTGGTGCCGTGGCCGGCTACTTCCCGCCACGCCTCAAACAACTCGCCGTCGTGGCTGCGCTCGACTACAAACCGGGCGTTATTGGTTTCGGAAGCCGTGGCCCAGCTCAGCACTACTTGCTCGTTGCGGGACCGGGCCGTAAAGCTGATCAGCTCGACGGGCAGCGGCCCGGCACTGCTAATGGTCACATCGTCAATGAGTAAGCTGGTTTTGGCATTGGCCGTAAGCGTAATCCGTACTTTGGCCTGCAGAACGGTAGTGGCAAAATAGATGCCGACCGAGTTGGGCTTCTGGCTGTTGTTAACCAAATAAGTCCTTGGTAAATCTACATCCGGAAATGGCCTTGCTATCGACGTGATGATGGGCACATAATCAAACGTCTGGCCGCTGCCGCCGTTTGGGATTTGGGCGCCCGTAATAATAATAGTGGGTGTGAAGGTGGCGCCGCCGTCGGTGCTAACGTCCACGGCCACAGAGCCGTTCTGGTCAAGGCCGCCCTTATTGCCCGCTTCCAAAACCGCCAGCCGGAAGGTGAGCTTGTTGGTCTGGCCGCTGGTAAAATCGGTGAAGCCCACGTTGTCGAAAGTAAGCGTATTGCTTACCGTGCCGTTGCCCGTGCCGTTGGTCACCCCGAAGGAGTAGTTGCCACTCACGTGCAGTGCATCGGTGAAGCCGCCGTCGCCGCTGCCACTTACCGTATATCCCCAGCCTGTGCTGGAAGACCCCTCAAAATTCTGCGTTCGGCTGTTAGATTGAGCCCAGGCTGTGGAGTATTCGCCAAAACAGCCCACCGACAAGGCCAGTGCGGCAAGCCATTTTCTATTGGCTACGGGAGATGAAGAGGGCAGATAACCGAGAAAGGCGCGCATAAATGTATAGACTGGATGCGAATTGTTGGATTACATTGCTGGTAGTATTTTAATAATTTATAGAAATATTTTGCAGAAACAAACATGTTCATTGCACCCAAACGCAAAAGCCCCCGGCCAACAGGCCGGGGGCTTTTGTGTTTGCAAAGTAGGTTGCTGGGCTAGAAGGTACTTAAGAGCGTGTCCAATTTTCTCAAAACTCAGCGTGACCAGTACCCGATGCGTTCTGCTCGTTCTACTTAGAGCTTCACAACGCGCTGTGCCAGCGTGAAGCTGCTTCCGCGCACGCGCAATAGATAAGTTCCAGATGGTAAGTTACTTAAGCTGAGTTCGGGTGTGCTGCCCCCGGCTACTTGGGCGGTTTGCAACACACGGCCGGTCAGGCTGAGTACCTGCACGGCGCACCGCTCAGCGGGAACGTTGCGCAGATCCAATGTCAGGTGGTCGGTGGCAGGGTTAGGGTACAAGCGGAGCGCCGTCGCCTTACCTGCGGCATTTACGCTCACCACAGACGAGTAAGTAGCCGCCCCATCGCGGTCAACTTGCCGGAGGCGGTAGTAGCTTGTGCCAGCCAGCGGATGCTGGTCGGTAGCGGCATAAACGGAGGTGTTTTGAGAATTGCCACGGCCAGCCACTTCCAGCACCGCTTCGAAATCAGCGGCATTGGCGCTGCGCTCGACCACGAATTTTGCGTTGTTCTTTTCCGAGGCAGTGCTCCAGTTTAAGGCAACTTCATTGCCTTTGGCTTTGGCCGTAAAGCCAACGAGCTCAACGGGCAGGGTTCCCTTGCAGAAGGATACGCCAGAACCTACAGCAGGGCCAGTTTGTGAATTAAATCCTCCACCGGCACCGGGCTCGGCATCACAAAAATCTAGTCGGCCACCGGAAGCTCCCACTCCGAAATTGCCTGAATTACTAGAAGCTCCCTTAACTACAAAACGGCCTGTGTTAGCATTATCACTAGCTACAACCCCTGTAATGGTACCTGAGTTAGTGAATCCACTGTTGGCAATGATCAGGTACAGGTTTGCTAAAGTCCCGCTGTTGGTAAAGCTACCAGCGGATTTGATGATGTAGTTGTTGGTGATTGTTCCACTGCTGGAGAAAGTCCCGGAACTAGTAATGGTGCTGGAATTTGTTAATGTAGTTTGACTGCCGAAGGAAACGTTATTAAAAGAAGCGGTAGCACCAACATTGTTGGTAAATGAACTGCCAGTAGGGAAAGTAACGGAAGAGCTTGCGGGGAGAACGAAAGAGGTATTGTTGTCAATGATTACCGGGCCATTTAAAACAAGGCTGCCGTTAAAACCGCCTGAGCTAATACAGATTCTAGGAGTGGCACCTGTTCCTGTACTGTTAACTGTCAGCTGGCCAGTGTACGTAACTCCACTGCTGATGCAAAATACGTCGCCTTTACCTATTGCAAAATTCCTCCTGGCTCCCTGTGTGCCATTATTATCGCCAGTGATTAACTGAGTGCAGTTACTACATTGTGCCCATGCTTGTGGTGAGTTTCCCAAAAAGCCTAGCCAGAGCATCAGCACTAAAATCCATTTTCCGCTTGCGAACGAGCGCAAGGGTGTTAGAGAAACCTGTAAATGTTGCATTAGTGTGTAAAAGTGTTGTTGCATTAAAGAGAGATCGATTTGACCGTAAACCTAGCAATATTTTAATACCAGTTTGCAACTTTTTTGTAAACCTAGACGTAGTAGTCCCGCTAAAACACAAAAAAGCCCTTGGCTCAAGTGAGTCAAGGGCTTTTATAAATACGATGTTTGTAAGCCAATTAAGGCATCAATACTGTGTCAATCACGTGGGTTACGCCGTTGCTGGAGATTACGTTTGGTATGGTAACCGTCGACATGCCGCCTTTGGCATCTTTCAGCATTACCGAGTTGCCTTTTTTCATAACGGTCAGTTTCTCACCGTTTACCGTGGTCAAAACTTGGCCATTTTTAAGTTCGGCAGCAGTCAGGCGGCCGGGCACTACGTGGTAAGTCAGGATGGACGTGAGGGTTTGCTTGTTCTCAGGCTTCACCAACGTGGCCACCGTGCCGGCTGGAAGTTTGTCGAAGGCGGCATTGGTAGGTGCAAATACGGTGAAAGGACCAGCGCCTTTCAGGGTTTCCACCAAACCGGCAGCTTTCACAGCGGCTACTAGTGTCGTGTGGTCGTTGGACCCAACGGCGTTGTCGACGATGTCTTTGTCGGGGGTCATCAGGGCGCCGCCTACCATGACGCCTTTGGCCTTGCCCATGCTGGTATTGCTCATGCCCATGCCATTGTCAGTGCCTTTGGCTTTCATCTTGCTTTGGGCCTGTGAGGCAGAAGTAATACCGACGGAAAGGGCCAAGGCCAGCGTGAGGGTAGAAAGGATGTGCTTTTTCATTTTGTGGGGACGTGTGGTATGGAATGAATTTGGAAGCACCTACGCCAAAGCTCAGCCGTCTGGATTTTGCTGGGAGGAAAATATTTCATCTGCTGAATAGAACACCTAATCCGTTGACAAGCAAAAGGCCTCGAATACCGTTGCGGTATCCGGGGCCTTTTGCTTGTGTAGTCAAGTATAGTGCACCTCCTCAGCCCAATTGCCACCGCCAGCGCAATGAGGAAGTTTTTCTCGCTTATTACATAAGTAGCTTATAATAAAACACTTATCTATAGGGCTTGTTAAAGCGTTTCGACGGCGCCGTTTTTATACACCAAGAACTGTGCGCTGTCTACAACGGCAGCCCCCGACTTATTCTTGGCCTTGTACGTGTGCATAAACAGCGTGCCAAGGCGTGTGGTGTCCCGGACCATCGTAAGCGCTTTTTCGTCGCGCTGGGCCTGTAATTTGGCTTCTGTAGCTTTCTTGTAAGCCTTCTCTGTTTCAAAAAACGAGCTGGCTTTGTTGCTCTCGCCCGCTTTTTTGTACTGTTCCAGAGCGCGGGCTTCGGCGGCTTCCAAGTACGGCAAGTGGTCGTGCAGGAGCGTGGCCTCGTGGGCGGCCGAGTCTTGGCGCGTAAACGAGGTGCTTCGTCCGAACCGTACTACTTCGTAGCTCTCCGGATCGGGCAGATTGGTTTTTACATAGCGACCCACTGCGTCGTGCGCCGCATCGTCCGGGCCGGGCTTAGAACAAGCGACACCCAAAAGCAGCGCGCCGATAGCAAAGCAAGAGGAGAAGTTTTTCATATTGCATAGATACAAAAAACACTTCGCAGTTTGTGAATGCGAAATAACGTAAAGCTTTATATTTATGATGATTATAAAATGATTTATAAAGGATTGGTCTTGCTATCGTTTTATTTGCTATTCAATAAAGATTAGTTAATGTGTTATATTATTTATAGGTAAAATTATAAAAAGTCCATAGGATGATGAAACAATTTGGTATAGGCTTAGGTCAGAACGCTTAGCCAAGCAAACTGTATGATCCCGCCGTCTTTATTCTGCCATTCGTAACAATTTAGCCTCATTCCAGAGGCAACTTCCTTTCGCAAGCAAGCGTCTATAAAGCACATGCAGAACACTAAGCCCCGCCTCTTAGAGCCGGGGCTTTTTAGCATGTAAGCGATGTCTCTTATATGTGTAATGCGTTGTATGTAAGTATTTTATGTTTTGTGCCTCTGTCAGCCCTTAGGACCTTGAAACGTAACGGCCAGGTAATACAAGCCCCCCACACTGGGGCCGCCGAGGTAGGTTTGGTAATAGCGATTGAGAAGGTTGGTGGCGCCCAGCTTAAACCGCAGGTTCGCTGCCGACGCCGTGTACGTGAGCTGCGCATCGAGGGAGCTGTAGGCCGGCACGTCGCCGTTGACGAGGAAAGTTTGGGAATAGTAGCGCGCCTGCCAACGGTAATTCAGCCCAAATCCGAAGCTGCGGAAAGCTTTTTCATTGGCCAAGCTCAGGTTGTAGGCCCAGCGCGGCGTGTTGAACCCATCTTCCAGTCCGTCGCCCGATTCGGTGCGGTCGAGGCGGGCGTAGGTGGCGTTGGCCCCGGCCAAATAGCCGCTGGGCAGCTCATAGCGCACGCCCAGCGAGCCGCCGTAGTTGTACACCTTGGTCTGGGAATTGGTCCAGAGCCGGTAGCGGTTCTGCGTGCTTTTGCTGTTTAGGTAAATCGCGGCCGAATCGGGGTTGAGAGTTTTGGGCACGTAGGCCTCGACTTGGGCAATGAAGTCGCGGTAGGTGTTGTAGTAAAAATCGACGTCCAGGAGCAGCCGGCCGCCGGGCAGCAGTGCTGCCTTGTAGCCGAGCTCCAGCGACCGAATGTACTCGGGCCGCAGGTAGGTGTACGGGTTTTTTACCAGCAGCTTCTTGTTGGTTTCGATGGCCTGCGCCCGCACTGTTTGTTGCTGCGCCGGGGTAGCGTTTGGGGGCGTATTGGCATTCTGATAAACCGAAACGGCAGCCGTGAACGCATCGATACTGGTGCGCAAATAGCTGTTTTCAAAGACGCCATCCGACATCACCCGCAGCCCGCCAATGCGCTTGACCTGCCCGCTGTTGACGTTTGAAAACCCTTCAAACAAGCTCGGAAAGCGGTAGCCGCTCTGGTAGCTTACCCGGAAGTTGTGTCGTTGCGAAGGCGAATACACGCCGGTCAGCCTGGGGTTGAAGCGCAGGCTGAAATAGTCGTTTTTGTCGGCGCGCAGGGTGGCCGTAAGGCGGAGCTTCTGCCCAAATACGCGTGCGCCGGTTTGCAGGAAACCGCCGGTTTTGCTGTAGGTAAGGTTGCTGTACGGGTCGCGGTTTTTCTCCGGATTGATGAAGTAATTTCCGTCGGGCACCACGATGTACGTGCGGTGATCGGCGCCGGCCATCAAATCAAGGAACGCAGGCCAGGAGGAAGGGCGGTTGCGGCGCAGCGCTTCGGCAATGTTCACTTGGCCTTCGGCATGCGCCAAATCTGCTTTCACCCGCAGGGCCGCCCCAACGTCCCAGTTATTGATGTCTTGTAGCTCGCGCAGCTTTTGGTCGAATGCGGGCGTGCCCGGCTGCAAGCGCCCGGCATCGGCGGCGGCGCGGGCTGTGGTGTGAGCCTGGGCTACCGTCTGGCCATTGCCAACGGCTTGGTTCCAGGCGGCGGTATAATCGCGGTTCCAGAGGGCGTCGGGCTTAAAACCGCGGTCCAGGTTTTCGGCCATCGAACGCAGGTTATAGCTTTGGCCGGTGTTTTCGCGCGTCAGGTACGCTCGCAGTTGTACCACCGGACTGCTAAGCGACAACCCGTGCTGCTGCAAGCGGTAATCCTGCAACCGAAAGCGGTTGGAGCGCTGGTACACATTGTCGAGCACGGCCAGGCGGTAGGTATAAGCCAGCTCGGTGCGGGCGTTCAGCTTGTAGTGCAGCGCGGCATCGGCCTTTACATTTTGTAGCTGATAATCAACAACATCCTGCTCTTGGTAGCCGGTGCGGGCTACTGAGTAATTTTTGCCGCCCAACACCAGCGTGCTGCGATCCGACGATTCGTTGCCGTAGCTGCTGACCGGGTCGCGGGCGGGGTTGTCGGTGCCGAACAGGTTGGTGGTCGCGTTGCCGCGCGGGTTGATGTCCGTTTGGTCGCTGGCAATCCAGTCGTAGCCGCGGGTGTACGTGCCGTTAATTTTAAATGCCAGCTTGGGCGTGAGCACTTTGGCAAACCGCACACTGGTTTCGGAATACAGGTGTGCCGACGTATGCGCGTCGCGGAGGTGGTTGACGCCGGTTTTCTGCTGCACGCTCAGGCCCTCGGACACAAACGGATTGCGCGTCGTAAAATTGGCTAGTCCGTTGATGGCATTGAGGCCGTAAAGCGCCGCCGCGGTGCCCGGCACAATTTCTACCGTGTTGATATCCAAGTCGCTGGGCCCCAACGCATTGCCAATGGGGCCGCCGATGTGGGGCGCCTGGTTATCCATGCCGTCCACGAGTTGGGCAAAGCGCACGTTGGTGGTATTGGCGAAGCCCCGGGCGTTGATGACTTTGAACCCCAAGCTGGGCGTAATCACCTGCACGCCCTTCACGTTTTCGATGGCGTCGAAAAACGACGGCGCAGGCGTCAGGCGCAGCGCCCGCGCGTTGAGCTTTTCCACCGTCACCGGCGATTGCAAGATGCTTTCTTCCACTCGGGAAGCCGCAACCACCACCTCGCGCAGTTCGATGCTGGTCGCGCGCGTTGTGTCGGGAGGGGAGGGGACAGCCTGAGCCTGTGCACTTTTTAGCAAAGGCTGCCCGGCAATGAGGACGGCTGTTAGAAAGCGTAAGTTTTGTGGCACAGAATAGGTTATAAAGTTTGTCATGTAAACAATTGATAATCAAATACTTATATATAAAGAGCGAAATTGATTTGGCTTAAAAATTTACGTTATATTCCTACGAATATAACGCTAAGAACGTTATGCCAATGCCATGGGCACTACCTTTACCGTTGCCACTTCACACTCATCGTGGCCCTTGCTCCGCGCTCCGCTCGTATGCCTCTCCCTGACCCTGCTACCCGTACGATTGTTTACCGCCCCGACCTGGGCATCCTGATCGTGCGCTGGAATCAAGATGCCGAACTGGCCGTGCTGCAAGCCGATTACCACGCCATGCTGGCCGCCGCTGAGCAGCACAATTGCGCCCGCTGGCTCCTGGACGTGCGTCGCCGCGAGGGCACCGACCCCGAACTGAGCGCTTGGGCCAGTACCGTTTTTTATCCCTTGGCTGCCGCTCGCCTGGCTCCGCAACGCCTGCAACTGGCCGTCCTGACTTCGTCCTACATCTACGAGCGCTTCAACCAAGACCCCACTCAGCGCCCTTACGTGGATTATATGCTGGCCACCGAGCGGCCCTTTGTCACGCAGGTTTTCGCCGACGAAGGCCAAGCCGCCCACTGGTTAACCGCTTCGTGAAGCAAGGCTCGCTTGTGCTTTAAAAACGCGCTGGGACGCATCCTAGAATACGCCGACGGCTACGCGTGGCTGCAGTACCACGCCGGTGCCCGAAATCTGGCCGATGTGCAGGCATTCCTTGTGCATGCCGGCCGGCTGTTGCAACGGCAAGTATTTGGTAGTGAGATAGTTATGAAAACCTCGTCAGCCCATCTCGAAAGCTATTGAGGCAGAAAAACACGAAACGTCGTGCCTTGCCCAACCGTACTTTCGACCTGTATGCGTCCGCCGGCTTGGTGCACTAGGCGTTGCACCAAGTACAGCCCCATGCCCGAGCCCGCCACATCGTGATGAAAGCGGCGAAACATCTGAAACAGTTCCTGGCCGTGGCGCTGCAAATCGATGCCCCGGCCGTTGTCCTGCACGCGGAGCAGGATCTCTCCATTGGCCCATTCTGTGCTGATCCGAATGTGAGGCTGACGGCCGGGCACGGTGTATTTCAAGGCGTTGCTGAGCAGGTTGTAGAGCAGGCTGTGCAGGGCAGGGCGGGCCATACGCAGCCTAGGCGCCGCAGCAAAATCCAGCGTAAACTCGGCTGGCTCGTGCTCGGTCGAAGACTGGAGGCTGCGAATAATTTCTTCCGTAAACGCTTGTAAATCTTCTGCTTCTACGGGCAGATGTTCGATCTGCCGCTGCTGCTGTACCACTTCGGTCAGCCCCGCAATGGTGCCCAGGATCTGCTGCAACGCCTGCTCAAACATTCCCACCATGTTGGCGGCCGTGGGGTCGTGGAAGGTAGCCGTGCGCTTGAGTTCTTCAAACAAGCCCGCCATGTTGTTGATGGGCTGTTTCAGATCGTGGGAGGCCGTGTACACGAAGTTGTCGAGGTCGGCGTTGAGGCGGAGAAGCTGCTCGTTTTTGGCTACCAACTGCTCATTGACCAACGCCAGCTGCTCGCGTTGGGCTTCGGCTTCGGCTTTGGCCCGTAGCAATTCCTGCTCGTATTTGCGGCGCTCGGTGATGTCGAACAGCGTTACGCGCACGACCAGCGGCAGGCCGTCAAAATCGCGCAGCAGCGAGGCATTCAACAGCACCGGTAGGCCAGAGCCATCTTTGCGGCGCAGCGAGTAGCTAAGCTCCCGGACCTGGCCTTGCAGCAGCAGCAGCGGCGCCGCGTAGGACTCGTAATGCAAGCGTCCGCCCACGGTCAGGAGCTGTTGTAGGCTCTGGCGGGCTACCAGTTCGTGGCGCGTGTAGCCCAGCCAAGTAAGCAAAGTTTGGTTGAGCTTGACCAAAGTGCCATCGGGCAGGCAGGAGCAGTAGCCGCAGGGGGCATGGTCGTAAAGATCATCCAGACTCTCCTGGGTTAAGCGCAGGTCCAGCGGGGGCAATGGCTCATCGTTGGCTTCGCTCATAGCTAAGCAATACGTACAGAACCCAGAAACCGATCGATGGCGGCAATAGTAGCCTCCGGTGCGCTCAGGTGCGGACAGTGACCAGAAGTTTCTATAATAAATAACTCGCTGTTAGGCAAGTGGTTATGAATGTATTGCCCGACCGGAAGCGGAGCCAGTGCGTCGTTGGAGCATTGCACAATGAGCGTAGGCGTATGCAGCAGCGGCAGGTCGGCCCGGTTGTCGGACAAGAATGTAACGCGGGCAAAATGCCGGGCGATAGCCGGATCGGTGCGGCAAAAGCTGTTGTTGAGTTCCGCGGCCAGCTCGGGCCGCTCGGGGTGGCCCATGATGACGGGCGTTATGGCCCCGGCCCAGCCTAAGTAGTTGTTGTCCATAGCTTCCAGCAGCTCCGCAATGTCAGCCGGCTCGAAGCCACCGATGTAGCCAGTGTCGTTGAGAAAGCGTGGCGAAGGCGCTACCATCACCAGAGCCGCCACGCGCGCCGGATCTTGCAGGGCTGCCAACATCCCGATTGTGGCGCTTATGGAATGGCCCACCAGTATGGCCGGGGGCAGGGCGAGGGCCCGCATTACTTCCAGCACGTCTTCGGCGTGGGCCGCCAGCGTGCCGTAACGAGCCGGGTCGTACGCCGTCAGATCCGATTGGCCGGCCCCCACCAGATCGAGCAGCACCACCCGGTAACGTGCTTCGAAGGCCGGAGCCACCAGCCGCCACATGCGCTGGTCGCAGCCAAAGCCGTGGACAAAAACCAAGGCCTGCTCCCCAGTTCCCGATACGATAACGTTATGCCGCTCAAGTACTTCCATATCCCAATAACTGTACGTGCCACACAGGATAAGGCCCTGTAACCGGTATTGCTGGTGCGTTTTTCTGGCGTGAAGGTAGCGGTTGCGGGTGGGTGCGGAAAGCAAAAGCAACAGCGGCTATTGCGGGCTGCTGTCAGCTTGCGGGTCCAGTGGCGCACGGTGCAGACGGTTTTCCCGCTCAAACACTTTCATCAACACCAGAAAGTAGGAGAGCAGCAGCGGCCCAAGCACCAGCCCCAGGATGCCGAATATATTCACCCCCAGCACCACGCCCGCCAGCGTGATCAGCGGGTGAATATCGCCGATGCGGCGGGCCAGCACGATGCGCAGCAGGTTGTCGACGTTCATGATAACGATCAGGCCCACCAGCAAAATGCCCACGCCCTGGCCAGTGTCGCCCTGTGTAAACTTGAACAGCGCCGCCGGGCCCCACACCAACGGCGTGCCCAGCACTGGCAGAAAAGCCAGAAAAAAGGCCACCATTCCCCAAAACAGCGCATCCGGCACCTGAAATATCCATAGCGTCAGGCCGGTAAGCACGGCTTGCACCAGCGAGATCAGGGCCTGCCCCAGCACGTTGGCATTCACGTTGTTTTTCAAAGATTCGCCCAGCTCGCCCAGGGTCTCTTCCCGGAAAGGCAAGTACCGGTGCAGGCCCTGCAACAGCTGCCGCTCCTGCGTGTACATGAAGTAAAGCGTGAACAGCATCAGCCCGATGATGACCACAAATTGCAACAGGCCGCTGGCCAGCACGGGCAGTCGCTGGCTGAGCCACGCCACGCTTTGCTGAAGCAACGCCCTGACTGTCTGCTCATTGGTGAACGTGTAGCCGGTTTTGCGCTCGAAGGCGTGCAGCACGTCCATGATCTGGTTGGTGTTCTGGCCGTAGTGGCGAATGCGGTCGACGAGCAGCAGCGTGAGCGCCGTAAAAGGCAGAATAATAACCACCAGCGCAAACACCAGCAACCCTATCGTAACCACCTGCGGATGCCACTTGCGGCGGTGCACCAGCGCCTGAAACCACGGCCGGAACACCACAAACAGAATACCGGCGCCCAAAAACCCGGTAATCGTGTCGCCGAGCCCATACAGAATCAGTGCTGCCAGCACTAGTAGGCTGGAGATCAGTAGTATATGTTGTTGGCGAGCGGAGTAGATGCTATCGGACATACAGGAAGATTTCAGAGATACAGACTGTCTGATGAGGCATTCGGCCCAGTTGGTGCGCCTCGCACTGGCAAGGTATACTTAACTGCCTGAATCCTGTATGTATAACGTAAGTAATTGATAGTCAAATAGTTATATTTCATGCAAATAGCGAGTCTATGTCCTCAGATGCAGGGCTTGAACCCAGTCCTGCTCCGCACAGCCAGGTGTCCGAACTCGCCGGTTGCTTTGGTTTTGTCTATACTGCGGGCTGCGGAGGCATCATCAGACTTTCATTCGGCTGGGTTTCCTTTGGTATGCGGGCTATTGTCCCGCTGTGATCTTGCAATACACTATGGCTCATTTACTTATCGTCCGGCACGGGCAGTCTGTCTGGAATCTGGAAAACCGTTTTACCGGCGAAACCGACGTCGATCTGTCGCCGCTGGGCGAGCAGGAAGCCCTGCGCGCCGGGAAACTACTCAAGCCGCATCCGGTGGATATTGCTTATACCTCCGTTCTGAAGCGGGCCATTCATACGCTGGCCATCATTAAGGTGCAAACCGGCTGGCGGGATCTGCCCGTGATTCGGTCGGCGGCGTTGAACGAGCGAAATTACGGATTGTTGCAGGGCCTGAACAAAGCCGAAGTAGCCCAAAAGTATGGTGCTGAGCAAGTTGCGCTCTGGCGCAGAAGCTACGACGTGGCGCCGCCGCAGGGCGAAAGCCTAAAAGATACCTACGAGCGGGTCGTGCCGTATTACACCGCCCAGATAGAGCCCCAGCTACGAGCCGGCAAAAGCGTGCTGATTGTGGCGCACGGCAACAGTTTGCGCGCCCTGATGATGCATCTGGAGCAAATCAGTCCGGAAAAGATTGCCCTCGTCGACTTGGCCACCGGCGTTCCGAGGCTATACGAGTTCGACGCATCGCTTCGGATCGTGGAAGCAAGCTATCTGCCTCATCGTAAAGGCGTTGTGTGAGCTTGGCATGACTCCACGGTTGCAGCCAGTTGACCGACTGCGTCGCTCGGCCCTGTGAAGGGGGGGCGAGGGAGCAGATTTGCATCAGCGGAGGCTGGGAATTTCACTGTGGGATTTACCGGAAAAAGCGGTCGGCCCGGAGTAGTGTCGACGGTTTTGTTGCGCCGGGCGATCGTTGCTTGGTGAAGCGGCCGTTTGCTATTCCGCCGGAAATCAGTATCTTATCTCTCCCATCAAGCTCCTTCCGCCATGAATCCCACCCTGCCAAGTCCGTTTTCGGGTGTCCGCACCTGTGTGTTGCGGCGCTATCTGACACTGCGCTACCAACTGCTTTCGGCTCCGAACGGAGCCGCCAAAGCGGCCCAACGCGCCCGCAAACGGCGCAAGAAACAGGCGAAGCAGGAGCGGCTGCGCAACTTCTTTGCTTGGTGCGCGGGCTTCGAAGCCTACGGCTCCATCTTTTAGCACCGCTCCCCCAAAGCCGCTTTGGTTAGGCCAAGCCTGAGCGGCTCTGTTACTTGGCGGCCGTTACTTCAATTTCCACCAACAGGTTGGGGAAAGCCAAGGCTTTAACCTCGACCAAGGTACTGGCCGCCCGGCATTGGTGCTGGGCCAGCCGGTCGACAACCGCGCCGTACTGGGGAAAGAAGTCGGCAATGGAAGTCGTGAAGTAATTGAGCCGTACCACGTGGCTCCAGTTGTAACCCGCCGTCGTCAATACTGCTTCTACGTTGTCGAGGGCGGCGCGCAATTGCCCGGCCATGTCGGCCTCGACTGGTGTGCCGTTGGCATCCATGGCGGCTTGCCCTGCGCAGTAGAGCGTGTGGTGGGCCTGGGTAACTTCTACGGCCTGCGCATACCCGAGTTGATCTTGCCAATGCCAGGGATTAATGAGGGTCTTTTCCATGGTAGGTGCTGAACAGAAGAGCCAAAGCTTAGAAAAGGGAACGGCGCAAAGTACGCGTTGGCAACGGTGCGGCGGTATCGCATAATCATGTGGTTATCAGGTTTATGCGGATGTAGCTTGGCGGCGCATTTACAGAGGTGGCTTGTTTGGCGCACTGAGCAGAGTACATTGGGTTGCCAGACCAGTTTTCCTCTATCTATCCGTTCTGTATGAGTCTTTTCGATATGGTATCCCACCTGTCTTCCGGCGGCCAGTTGCAGGAAGCCCAAGAACTTCTCAATCAGTTGGTTGCGTCTGGCCTGACCGATGAACAACAGGCCTTGGTGCACCGGCTGCGCGACCTGCTCGATAGCTTGGCCAGTAACAACACCCTCGGCTTGTTTTTGTAACACGGGTGGAAGCGGCCAGCGCCTCGCAGCCGAAGAAGGAGCGACGCTTGTCGGTGCCTCGCTCTTCTGCTCTCATTGGTATGGGCTGCGGCTGCAGGCAGCCTCAGGGCTTCTGGGCCGCCGTAGGGAGTGCGCGCCACTTGATGACGTGGTACACGGCGCGGGTGCGGCCCACGTTTTGGATGCTGTGCATCAGGTTGGGCGCTTGAAAGATCACCGACCCCGGCCCTACCTTAGTGAAGGCCCCCTGAACCAGAGCTTGCACCGTGCCTTCCTGCACGACCATGAGTTCTTCCTCCGGGTGCTGATGAGCTGCATGGGCAAACTCGCCAGGATTCAGGGTGGTTACGTGGATTTCTAGGTTGGCCAGCGTGTGGGTAGGCCCATCCAGAACCGTGCGCTTTTCGCCCACGGCCGTAGGCGTGACCGGCATACGGCTCCACTCATAAGCGGCCGAGGACAACAAGGGCTGTTGCCGGGTCATTGCCATTACCAGAGCCAGCGGTAGGCTCATTACCAGCACCGTGCCGGCCACCAAGCGGCGTTCTCTCGTCGTCATTGCGTTCTGCGAAAATATCCCGCCACCTGTCGGCGGGAGCATATGCCAACTTACGCATTTTACACTACCTGCCGTGCAGCCGCGCCCGCTTCCACGCTCGGCGTCAGCTGGTGCTGAACTTGTTGGAAGACGGGCGGACCCCATGTAAATGAAGAAGGCCTTCAGTGCAATACTGAAGGCCTTTTCTGTGGTCGCGCCAGGACCAGCTGACCGTTGCCGGGCTTCCGCTACCCGCCGCTGAAAGCGGCTGTATTCGTTGCCAGGAGCATTTAGCGTGGCGCAAGGGCGGTGGAAGACGCTTCAGGTGGCTCAAGCTGCATACTCACTGCATACTCACTGGCTGACTGCTCCCGCACCAGTCGCCGCTCTTCCCAGCGGCGGGCAAAGTCCGACGCAGCGTCCGGGCGCTGCTGCGCTTTGCCAACGTAGCGCTGAAAGCTCTTCCAGTCCGTGTGCCCGCTCCAAGACATGATCTCGTGCGCGGAGAAGCCTAGTTCGAGGCACATGGTCACGAAGGTGCGACGCAGGCTATGGCTGGTTAGGTAGAGCCACTTCGCCTGCTTCCGCACGCCCCGGACGCCGTGGCGGCTGTACTCCTGTAGGTGCGTCCGGAGCAGCGCCGGCACCAGTTGGCAAAGCTCCTTGAAGTAGTCATTGAATTTCTGGTCGCTGAAGGTCTTCAGCTTTAATTCTCCGGCGACAGTGTACTTCGCCAAGACCCGAGCGGCATGGGGAAAGATAGGAATGTGGACCCAGACGGCTTTGGTGCCGCTTTTCCACATGTTCAAGCTGATAAAACCCTCGCAGACAAACCGAGTCTCCAGACGTTTCATGTCCGAAATCCGGAGTCCGCAAAACGACTGCAGCAGCGCCAGGTCGCGCACGCGATCCAGGCGGCTGCCGGTGGTCAGGGGCAGTGCAGCGAGAGCTTCCAGCTCGGCGGGCGTGAGCACGACCGGGGTGGTTAGCATGATCTGGTGCAGGCGCTTAGTCGCCTCGTCGTCGAGATTCACCTGCGGGGCGTGACGCTTGCCCAAAAAAGTGCGCAAGAGCCGGAGCCGCTTTTCCAAGACGGAGTCGGCGTAGCCCACACTGCCGTCCTTGCCATGTTTGTTGTCCTTAAGCCACGTTTGCCACGTGCGGATGTCCGCATTCGTGAGCGAGGACAAGTACCAGGTGGTGCGCTTGGCGCGCTCAAAATCGCGGATGTTGTTGTGAAGCGTGGTGTAGCTGCGCCGCGTAGTTGTCTTCCAGTCGACCTTCGTCGCCATCCATTCTGTCAACACCTGGCGGAGCGGGGGCTCGGTGGAAACCGCCTGTAAGGTGTGCTCCAGGCTGGCGCGGTGGCGGTTGAGCTGCTCGACCGGGGGATATAGGCTGCCATTTTGTAGATACAGGTGCTGCACCTGTGCCTTAAGCGTGTCCAGCACAGGCTGGACTTGGGCGTTGATTTCCTTGGCGCCGGTACCGATGGCTTTGCGGGAGGTGACACACCAGTTGGACGATGCGCAACGGGCGCCGGTGGGGATACGCTTGACCTGGCGGGCGTGGGAGTATTCCGCGTAGAGCGTGTAGTAGCCGTTGCGCAGGTTGCGCGGAGCGAGGTATACTTTGTCCATTGGCTTCCAGCCGAGCTGGTGTTCCGTGAGAAAGCAAAGATACACTTTGATAGGTGATAGCCTATCTCCAAGCAATGTGATTTCTACTTTTTGCCAGAGTAGCCTGCGGGGAAGTAACAAAAGGGGGGGCGAGTGAAAACGTCCAGGAAGGCATCGAGGCGCTGCACAGTCCGGGGTATACGGTTTTTTCCCCTCTCTCGCAGCAATAATGCCTGTGCAACCTCAACACTCACTCCCGCATCCTGTGCTACCTGACTAATGCGGATGTATTTGGCGTGTTGCTGCACCCATAAACGAAGGTCTTCCCACTCTTTATCCACATCAGCCCCTTCGGCACGAGCTGGGCGAGGCTGATTGAAAGGATAGGGTGCCGGAACGAAGTAGTACATTGTTGTTTTTCTATATGGATGAGCCGGAGAGCGTGCTTCGTATTTGGTGGATCGTCCACACGCTAAATTTCCGCTAAGCTCCGCATCCAAACGATTACCTTGCTAGCACTCAATGATATTTTACGATCCTTATGCTTCCGCTCCTTCCTGCTGTCCACAGCAACTTCATCTTTCTCAAGGCTGACTTTCCCAATCTCTACAGCCTGGGTGCCGAGGCGGAACTGTTGGTTCACACTGACCCTGCCGCCGCGCTGATGAAGCTGCGGCTGTTTGGTGAGAAACTGGTCGACCAGTTGTTCGCCGAGCATCAGCTGCCTGCTTTAACCGAGAATACGCAGCACCGACGGCTGGAGGAGCTGCGGCGGGCGCGGCTGCAGTCGGGGGCAGCTGCCCCGGTGAAGGGCAAGCGCGGGCGCAAAGCCAAGGCGGAGCCGACGCCATTGTTCGAGTAATACCTTCCGTCACGTCAGCCATGAGCCCTAACTTCTCCGCCGGTCCGCACATGCTGGGCTACCTGCATCAGGTCCGGTATTCGCTCTTCTCACTTCTTGTCGACCGCCGCGGCGACACGCAACTCTACGTGGAGGAGTTGGATGACGTGGTACGCCGAAGCCCGGACGTACAAACTCTGGAGCAACTGAAGCACCACACTACGCCCAACGCTACAATAACCGAGCACAGCAAGGAGCTTTGGAAGACGCTGCGGGTCTGGTTCACCAAATTTGCGGAGGGTAAGCTGAAGCCCGAGGAGTCGATGCTCTGCCTGCTAACCACCGCCAAAGCAGACTCGCCGTTGGAGTGGCTGCGGCATGGATCTGGGCGTGACGTAGTGCGGGCGCGTGTTCGGCTTGCCGAAGTAGCTGCGGCGCGCGGCAATCAGGAGCTTAAGGAAGCATATGATGCGTTCAGCAACACGAAAGAGATAGACCAGGAACGGCTTCTGTCTGCGGTGTACATCGTAGACAACGCCCCGAACATTGAAGAGGTAGTTCCAAAGATCAAGCAACTGATTAACGGCATTCGTACCACCAATCTGGACGCCGCCTACCAGCGGCTGGAAGGGTGGTGGTTCGGTAAGATCGTTCGGCACCTGCTCGCCGACTCGAAGGACGGGATTTCTCAGTACGCCTTGAAGGAGCAGATTGCCGAAATCAACGAGCTTTTTCGCCCAGGTAGCTTGCCTATTGACTTCGAGGACTACGAGTTGACTCCCAAAGAAGAGGCAGAGTACCCAAGCCGGGTTTTCGTGCAACAGCTTCGGGCTGTTAACATTGCCGGAATGCGCTTGTACAATGCGGTAGTCGACTACTACAGCGCATTCGCGCAACGCTCCAGGTGGGTACAGGAAACGCTGATTATTGACGACGACCTGCTTACGTATGAAAAGCGGCTAGCTAAAGAATGGCGCCGCCAAATCGGTATCCTGGAGAGCAAGCTCGCTCAGGGCACAGAGGAGGAGCAGGTTCGGTTCGGCAACCTACTGCTAGACTGGATGGAGCAAACGGCAGACATTCCGATTCGTAGTGAGATGCCACTAGGGCATGAATACGTGATGCGCGGCAGCTTTCACCACCTCGCCGACGACGATACAGCTCCTCGCGTGTACTGGCATCCCAAGTTCCTGGAGCAACTCAAAGCCATTATGACGCCGCAGTCATGATAGCCTGGGAAGAACGCCCCGTCGAGGTAGCCAACCTGCTAAACCCGGCTTTCTGCTCGTTGCTTGTGCGCGACGCCGTCGACGCCTACACGAAGAAGAGCGGTGCCGGCATGGACTTCCCGCTCGCCTTCCTAGTGCTGCCGATCATCCTGCACAAGGCAACCCGCAACGCGTTGCCGGGTACTACCATCAGCAAGTTCCACGTCTGGTTTCAGAACCATCAGGAGCTTCGCATCGGATTTTCTGCTCGGGCACAATCCATGGTGCCGTTCACCAAGGAAGCCATCATCTTCGCCATGCAGCGTGGCGCCCTGGCAATCGACGAGCATGGCTTGCTTATCGCCCCGAAATACCGTTTCCGAAAAATCAACGAATCGGCAGAAATGACAATCTGCCACGAGCGAGCCAGCTTCCTGGGCAAGTGGTTCAGCGCCGCCGGCAGTGCCAGCCATATTCTGACCGCCTGGGGCATCTCACTGCGATAATCCACTTATATGAATATGCAGATCCGCTCCTTGCTGCTTTACGGCAAGGGTATCGAGCGTCCGAGAGTTATACCGTTCGAGACCGGCAAGGTCAACATCGTTACGGGCGAGTCGGGTACCGGCAAATCGTCCATCATCCACATCATCGACTACTGCCTAGGGCGCTCGACGTTCAACGTCTTCGAGGGGGTGAACCGCGACGTTGTGATGTGGTACGGCGTAGTCCTGCAAATCGAACAGCAGCAAGCCATCATCGTCAAACCTGCTCCCGAGGGCTTAGCTACTTCCCAGAGCCGTGCTTACTGGGACGTCGCATCAACAGTGACCGTGCCTGACCACAGCCAACTCGTGGCTAATTCCAACGACACGGCGGTGAACGAGAGTCTTTCTCGATTGGTAGGCATTACCGAAAACCAAACTGTCGTTGCCGAGCATCGAACCACCCAGACGTTTGAGGCGACCTTCGCTCATACCAAGTACTACCTGTTCCAGGACCAGGGGACCGTTGCGAACCAGAAGCTATTGTTCTGGCGCCAGGCGGACGACTACATCAGTACCCACATCAAGGATACGATGAAGTACTTCTTGGGCGCCATCCAGGAAGAGCGGCTTCGACTGGAGCAAGAACTCAGGCTGGAGATGCGCAAGCTGAAAACGCTTCAACAGAAGCAGCGTGCCGTCGACTCGTTCGTCACTCAACAGCAGAACGCTGCTCGCAATCTGTATGCCGAGGCTATAGCAGTCGGCATGGTACAGAACGATGTACTCGATAGCGAGTTGCTGAAGCAGCTGCAGGTACTTGCCCGGTGGAGCGCGCAAGACGTTGTCGGTCCAGAAGGAACCCCCCTGGCTGAAGCGCAAGAGGGCGCCCGAGTGTTGCGGCAAGCCGCCAGCGAGAAACGCCGGCAAATCACCGACGCGGAAAACTTGATCAGCACCACTAACGGCTACGTAGACCAAGCGTACGAGCAAGCCCTGCGCCTGAACAGCGTACAAGCTTACTCCGATGGTGCCGTTGATGCCGAACACTGCCCATTGTGTGAGCAGACCATGGACCAGCCAACCGCTGGAGCGCAAGCGTTGAACAACGCCATGCGCCGGCTCAATGTCAGTATGGCAGGAGTGGAGCAGGACCGTGCGCGCGTAGAAAAGTTCATCACTGGGCTACGCGATGAACTCAGTTTGCTGAATGAGCAAGTGCGCGCGTCGGAAGAGCGTGCGAGGGTACTTCTGGCTGCGCAAACCGCCGCCAACGGCTTACACGACAGCAATGTAAAAGCGGCACGCGTCGCTGGGCGCATCAGCCACTACCTCGATACGGTAGAGGAAGTAGCCCAAGACGATACCCTGGAACGCCAGATCAAGATTGCGCAGTTGTTGGTTAATGACCTAGCCGAGAAGCTCGAAGCAGAACAGGTGGAGGACGTTATGGCGTCGATCATCAACGTCTTGGGCAACGAGATGACCCAATGGGCACGGCAACTCGAACTGGAGCACATACGCGACTTCCCCGAAACGCGGTATCGGCTGAACTATCGAGCTCTAACCGTCGTCGCCGATACGCCAGAGCGTCCTATCACCATGGAACGGATGGGTAGCGCTGCTAACTGGCTGGGCTGCCACCTGATTGCTCTGCTGGCGCTCCACAAGTACTTCATAAGCAAACAGCGTCCAGTGCCAAACTTCCTAATACTGGACCAGCCGAGTCAGGTATACTTCCCTTCGCCTCAGGCTTATAAAGAGCTCAGTGGCAAGGTTGAGGAGACGGAAGTGCTGAGCACCGACATTCAAGCGGTGGAGCGCATTTTCGACCTGCTGTTTCGAGTAGTACAGGAACTCGCGCCCAATCTTCAGATCATCGTCCTGGAACACGCCAACCTAAAGGATCCTAGGTACCAGGATGCCCTCGTGGAGGAGCCGTGGGGGAAAGGTGGGCTAGCGCTCATCCCTTACGAGTGGATTCCGGCAAAGTAAGCGCCAATCTAAGACCAATGACGCGCCGGCAGCACCGTCGCTCCACTATTCTCATCTGATCATCACCTCGCTTCTTCCAACACTTTATGCCTACACCTACTTACCTTCTCGGCGTCAAATGGAAAGGGTCTAATCCGGAGGATCAGCTCCCTCGTTTTCTCAAGGAGGGTATTTGGGAGAATGGATACGATGACAATTACGTTGATCTTATTAATTCCATTCCGGTAGGTGCTACAGTGTTTGCTAAAGCTCCCACCTACCTTCATGACATCGGGGAAGCCGTTCTGATACTAAGAGCAAAAGGTATCGTTGAAGCGAACCACAATGATGGCGCTACGCTAACAGTAACGTGGGACCCGAAATTTGAGAAATATTACCTGACGGAGTCACAGGTGCCCGGCATCAGCAGCCACCGGCTTACCGCTGAACATATCACGCAGCCACACAAACTAGCGGCTTTGCTCGACGGTATAGTGGCTGAGCCCAAACCCAAGCAGAAGCCCAAGGCTGCTTTCGCCCGCAACCAAATTTTGTACGGTCCACCTGGTACTGGCAAGACCTACTACACCACTGCCCGGGCGGTAGCGCTGCTTGAGGGCATAACTGATGCCGAACTAGCCTCCCAATACCCGGCGGAGAAACGCGCTGAGCTGCGTCAGAAGTTCGAAGACTACCGAGCAGCAGGGCGCATTGCTTTCGTCACCTTCCATCAAGCCTTCACCTACGAGGATTTCGTGGAAGGTATCAAGCCGCTGCCGCCAGCACCTGAAATTGAAGCAGCAGAGACCGTAGAGGAGCCTGAAGTAGAAAACGTAAAGGTGCCTTTAGAAAAGGCAGGTGCTGGTAACCTCCAAGCAAACAGCGTTCAATACGTAGTGCGTAAAGGCATCTTCCGCCAAATGTGTGACTTGGCGAGCAGCGTAGTTGAAAGCTTCGATGCAGGGGCAGTGCAATCGTACACCTTCGACGAACTGTACACGGCTTTCTTGGAGTACCTCGTAGATCTCAAGCGGACTAGTGCCCCCGTTTATTTTCCCACAAAAAGAGGTCGCAGGGTTGAACTCAAGACAATCGATAAGTTGTCAGGACAACTTGGTTTTCAATTCGGTAAGGGTAAAATAGATGAACCGGCACCTACCGAAGAAAAGGACAGCGCATACGGTAGCGTGAGTAAAGCCAAAGCACAAAAATTGTACGAGTCGTATTCGTCCGTAAACGAAATCACATCCTTCAGCCGTGACATAGGCTCCTTAGTGGGTGACTCGTCCAAATCCTTACAATGGGTAGTGCTTAACGAGTTGATAATTTTCGAACGCAAATGGAATGCACAGCGGCGCGGTAACGTGAAGACTTCGCCCCCGCCTTTTGTGCTGATCATCGACGAAATCAACCGGGGCAACGTCGCCAACATTTTCGGCGAGTTGATTACGCTGCTTGAAGATGACAAACGAGCAGGAGCTACAGAGGCACTGACTGTCACACTGCCCTACTCGCAGGAACAGTTTTCAGTTCCCCAGAACCTGTATCTGATCGGCACGATGAACACCGCCGACCGCTCAGTAGAGGCGTTAGACACAGCATTGCGGCGGCGCTTCAGCTTCACCGAAATGCTGCCGCAGCCTGAGTTGCTAAGCCCGCATCAGATGATTTCGCGGTTATGGTGGCACGAGGAGTTTCAGGACGGCGGCTGGTTCGAGGAGCCCTATCTGAGTGCTGAAACCAAGCTGTACGAGCTGCTGGGATGCACTGCATTAGCCCAACAGGATCAAGAGCTCCTGTGGCAGCAGCTACAAAATTCCGGGTCGACGCCGGCTGCCACTCATCAGGTGTTCAAGGGAGTACCCATGCATGGCATCGACCTGGAGCAGCTGTTACGTGCTATAAATGCCCGCCTGGAGCAGCTGCTCGACCATGACCACTGCATTGGACATGCCCTACTGATCCACGTGCAGGATTTTGCCGGGCTACAGCAAGCCTTCCAGCGCAACATCCTGCCGCTGCTGAAGGAGTACTTCTTCGGTGACTGGGGAAAGATTGGCTTGGTGCTGGGGGAGGCGTTTATCACTCAGGTAAACAAGAACAAGGCAGCAGGGAACATCGGCTTGAAGAAGTTCTCAGGCTACTCTGTGGGAGAGCTGAGCGAGAAGCCCGTCTATCACCTAGTCGACCCGCAGAGTCTGGAGCTCAAGGACTTTCAGGAAATCTACGCCTAACGCCTGCGTCCATGCCTCGGATTCTGCAGGTAGTTGAGCACCAAAAGCTCAGCATTGGGGATACCCAGGGCGACACCGTGTTCGAGCAGCGGCACTTTGACCGGCTTGCCCGCTATCATGATGAGCAAGCCGGTCACCTGTACTTCGACCTGCGGCGCACGGCGGTGGTATTCGGGCACCATGTCGGGGTAATTCAGGTCGGCGACATCACCATCGAGATACTGCCGAAGGTCGACGATGTGGAGTCAGCAGGGGAGAAGGTCCTTGGGAAGTGGCACGATATCCTGCTGCGGATGCTGCACGAAGCAGAGATAATTCCGGTGGACACGTTGAGCAATGCCTTGCTCCGGGAAAAGTCGAACAGCCTACTGGATGTCTACCTGAACCTGTTCCTGAATGAGGTCGAAGCACTACTGCACCGCGGACTGGTAAAGCGCTACCGCCAGGTAGAAGGGCAGCAGCAGGCGTTGCGCGGTGCCCTGCAGTTTGGGCAGCACATTGCCCGAAACCTGGTGCATCAGGAGCGCTTTTACACCCGCCACCAGACCTACGACCACCAGCACCGGCACAATCAGCTCGTGCGTCAAGCGCTGGTGTTGGTCCCGCGGCTCACCAGTTCCCCAACGTTGCGCGGGCGGACGGCGCGCGCCATGTTGCAGTGGGCGGAAACCCCAGCCATCAAGGTAACGGCAGCTACCTTCTCCCGTCTCACGTATTCACGCAAAACGGAAGCTTACCGTCCTGCGCTACGTATTGCCCGGTTGCTGCTGCTGAACCACAGCCCTGACCTGCGCGGCGGCGGCGAGGACCTGATAGCCTTGCTGTTCAACATGAACCGGCTCTGGGAGCAGTATCTACTGCGTACGCTCCAGCGGCTTTACGAGCCGCTAGGGTGGGAGGTGACCAAACCCCGCTCTCAGATCTTCTGGGAGGGAACTGGTACCAAAAGCTCGATGGAACCGGATATCCTGATTAAAGTGCCCGGCAAAGGGTCCATTGTGCTGGACGCTAAGTGGAAACGCCCGTACGGAAAACCAGCTGGTGCCGACCTGCGGCAGCTGTACGCCTATGCTCAGTACTATGGAGCAAACCATACCCTGCTGTGCTACCCCTATTCCCATATGGAAGCGGCAACAGAGGGAATGTTCATGCTGCCTTACCTTGCGCCTGACGCTACGCACCCGATTACAATCACGTGCGGTACTACATTCGTTCGCGTAGGTGGTGCAAGCTCGCACCCTGATGAGCCGAGCCTAGATGACCAGGGCTATTTGAGATGCTCGCCGATTCCACAGTTGCTGTCGTGGCTTCCCGAGCAGGCTGAGAAGCTACCGTCAATAAGTAGCCAAGCAGCTGCTCTGGGTCAGCAATGAGCCAACCTTCGCGTGGGCAAGGGTCTACAAGGGACGAATCCTGTTTCGACACCCATGGAGACTGTAACTACGTCCGAGTTTTTTGCCCTGTACCGTCGATGGCGCCATGCGCAGTATCCTGAAGAGCAAGTCCCGATAGGAGCGTTGGGCGAGCGGCAGGAACTGTACTTCTGCTATCGGCAGCCCGCCGCCACCGCGGCTAACACCTGCACGAAGCATCAGGCTTACCTGTACGTAGAATTACGAAGCTGGCACCGCTACGCCCGTAAGCCGGCTACGATATGCCGCGGGTTCAGCAACTTCCAGCTGTTGGGAATAGAAGCGAGCCGCCTGCACCATCAGCTCAAGCAGCAGTATCCGGAGCTACTCGAAGAGGCTCCGGGACCAATTGGCGACGCTTGGTGGATTCCCAGCGAACTGATGGACTCCCGGGGGGCTTACCCGTTGCGTGAGCTCCGGCTCCGAGCAATGCTTGGTCATGCCCGGGCTTCAGTACTTGGTGCAGGAGAAAGCGGTCCGTAGCCTGGGCTGCGGCGTAGGAGTCGCCGCAGCTGGATAACAGAGTAGTAGTACCGTTTACCGTCGCGCCAGAGGTCGAAGCCCTGATAACCAGCGCTCTTCTCGATGGGCAGGATTCGTTTCCAGCCCTTGTTCCTGCCCTGACGATTCGTGTGAGGTTTACGCCACATCCGCTTCTGCTCATCGATGCAGTATCCTTCCCAACCTTCCAGTTCCCACTTGATCTGGTGCTGAGCCGGGGGTATAGCTTTGCGCGCCGGCAGGCGGCTGAAGCGTTGCCACTGCCCATCTATAAACGCGAGGTAGAAGCTTGCCATGGGGCTTTTGGAACGGTTAGAAATATTTGAAAATATTTTTCGGTTTCGCCAACCATTTGCCTGGAGACCTCTATCAGTGTCAGATCCGATAGTCGGGTTCAGCTCTCATCTCCTTCCCAACCGCCCCATGGCAAACTTTGAAACTGGTTACCCATCCACTGAAAACGTCGTTAATCAAGCTGCCTACGAGTTAGGCTGTAGATTATTGGATGCGCAGGATCGTCTCTTGGTTTTTCACAAGAAGAAGCGTGTACGTCGACTTCTTCAGCTTGATCTACCCCGTCAGATTACCCTCTTGTTTGATCTAAGCTGGTCGCTTCAGCGATTAGTACAAGGTACACCCGATCCGGGTCAAACGATGGAGGTGATGGAGTCCAGGGTCAATAATTGGATCCGGATAATGGATGAGCTAACGGTAGCGCTGAGTCCTAAAGCCCGCACGCGTAAAGACTCCACCCGTAGAGCCCGTAGTCGCAAATCCATAGCTCGCTGATTGAAGACCCGGAACTCGTAGGCGCTTAGCAACGAGCGGCACCCGCGAGTTCTGGGCTTGTGAGGCTAAGAGTGAGGTACTCGTGTATGCCACAAACTAGGATGCACGGTGGAACCTCGATAGCACCTGTTGCAGGTAGGACGCTGGTGCTGATGATTAGGATATGGGTCCTGTATCCGCATCCAGCAATGATGGGCAGTCCATCAATTCTGTCATCGATATACCCAAAGCCCGGCAGATCCGAATGAGTACGTCCAGCGTGGCGGAAACTTTGCCCTGCTCAATACGCTGCAGCGTCGTTTTGGCAATATTCGCAACGTCTGCTACCTCCGCCTGGCTTTTACCTGCCCGCTCCCGCAATGCACAGAGGTGCTCTCCAAACGCCTTGATGCCTGCCGGATTCTCCACCTCGGCAAGCTGGTTCAGGCGCCCAAAAATTCTGGCAGCTTTTATGCATTGAGTGGTTTGAATGCCTACCTTTGTGGTACTTATTCCATGTGTAGTAGGCGTTGAGCGGGAGTGATAGTGGAGTAGTCTGATTTTAGTTCACCCATCGCTCTACTACTCATGGACACGCCTGCCTGGCTACAAGCCCTTACTGCTACTACGATCACCGGAGGACCATTGCCAC